>CAYVQC010000013.1:33172-79229 GCA_964453995.1 uncultured Bacteroidales bacterium
TGAATGGGAAAAAGCGTTATTAACAAGTGGAAAGGGCCAAATATAAAACACTACCATTACCATATAATTTTTTAGCTTTGTATATGGTTTTCATTCCTTGAAATAAATTGTTAAGATAAAGTCAGCAATTTGAACAAATACAATTCAATAGAAGAGGTTAGTAAGATGCCGTTCAGGCATATTGTGGCAGGGGCATTTTTTCAGATGCAAAAAAAGTGCATTAAAAGGCTTCCTGAGATCAATACATTGATCAATGGTGATATTTTGTACGTAGATGTGTTTCCGGTTGATACCACCCAACAGGTACTTCTCAGCAAAGATGAGAGGGAGTTGCTGCTGAAACAACTGGGAGCCGGGCACTATATACTTGTATCGTCTGACGAATGGCCAGAGGCAGTAAAAAAACTTAAAGGTGAAAGCAACAACAGTAACGATATTTACAAGGGTCCGTTTTTTCTGAGCGGACTTACAGAAACAAGTATTGATTTTACTCTGCTGAAGCAGTTTCTTGCAAGCGCTTTCAGCGATCCTGCCCTGTTTAACTGGTCAGATATTTTGGGCTATCAATTCCCTCTGCATGGCACAGTAGTTTATGGAAATCAGATCGGTAGAAAAATTGGTTATCCCACCATCAATGTAAAACCTTCTGACCCGCGAAAGATCATCCCGCCCATGGGGGTTTATACTGCCATGTTGAAATACCAGGGAGCCTGGCACAGATCGATGGTAAACATTGGCATCAGGCCAACCCTGGATATGAGCAGAGTAACCATCGAAGCACATATATTTGATTTTGACCAGGAAATTTATGACCATGAAGTATTCCTTCATTTTACAGGTCGTATACGCGATGAGCTGCGCTTTCCTTCTCTTGAAAGTTTAAAAACACAGCTCGATACAGATCGCCAGAAAGCACTCAGCCAGTTGAGTGCACTCAATATACATCCCCACGAGGAGGATAGTTTTATCCTTACTGTTTAGGCGTCTTTTTCAGCCAGGTCAGTAACATGAAAAATGCACTGAAAAACCTCATTATCATTATCGTTCTGATCTTATCAGGATTGTTTGTGTGGTATTTTTTTCGCATAGTTCTCTACATTATTATTGCGGTAGTTTTATCCTTGCTGGGCCAGCCAGTGGTAGATTTTCTGCAACGGCTGCACATCGGCTCTGTAAGGTTTTCTGCGGGGATGAGTGCCTTCATAACCTTATTGGTCATTATCGTTCTTTTTATGAGTTTAGTATCCTTTTTCTTTCCCCTGCTTGCATCGCAGGCAGTATTTATTTCGGAGCTCGACATGGCCACTATTACCCGTAATCTGGAAGAACCTCTGCTCCGGATTGAGGGAATGCTTAGGGACTGGACACTTTTAAGCCCCGAAGAAACCATTGGGAGTAAGATCATCTCTGAGCTTGTTGCTATTGCCACTTTTGAAAGGTTTTCACTGATTTTTAACTCTTTAATCAACTTCGCTGTCGAGGTTTTTTTTGGTTTTCTGGCCATTAGCTTTATAACATTTTTCTTTTTGAAGGAGAAAAACCTTTTTTCCAGCATCATAGTATATTTCACACCCGGCCCACATAAAGAAGAAGCACGCGAAATACTTGGCGAGAGTAAGGTACTACTGAGAAGATACCTGGCAGGTCTTATCACTGATCTGATAGCCGTATTTATTATGATTAGTGTTGCAATGTGGATTGTGGGGTTGCCCAATGCACTTGTCATTGGTTTTTTTGCCGGTATTCTGAATATTATTCCCTATGTGGGACCTGTTATTGCAACATTTATAGGTGTATTCCTGGGAATTTCCGTAAATCTTCATATGGATTTTTACACCCAAATTGTGCCTATGGTTTTGGGTATTGTGGGCTCTTTTATTATTGTAAACACAATAGATGTAGGGGTATTGCAGCCCATGATCTATTCGAAAAGTGTAAAAGCACATCCTCTTGAAATATTTATTGTATTTATGGTTGCAGGTATGATTGGCGGAGTATTCGGGATGATTATCGCCATTCCTACTTACAGTGTAGTACGGATATTTGTAAAGCAATTCTTAACCAAATCCCGGCTGGTGCATAGTATAAAAGAATCGTTCAATAGCACTGATTAAGCATTACCAATTTTACTTATGTTTATTTTACTTCCTTAATGATCTTCAGTACCAAGGCATATATCTGTGACAATCTGCGCATGCTGGGAAAGATAACTCCAGGGAAACTTTTGAACTACGTTCTGAATCATCTTTCATGGCAATTTTCCTTTTTGCTGAAACGGCCATTGGTTTGGGGCAGTCCTTTTTCAGTAAATTTTGAAACTGCTGCTGTTTGCAATCTGAAATGTCCGGAATGTCTGACCGGCATTGGCCAAACGCAGAGAAATAATAAAGTTATGCCGCAGGAGTTTTTCCTTCAGAAATTAAGGTTGCACAGCGCCAGTGCATTCTATTGCAATCTTTATTTCCAGGGAGAACCATTTCTTCACCCTCAGATCTATGAAATGATCGGAGCTGCTCATCGTGAAGGTTTTTATACAGTCATTTCTACCAATGGACATTTTCTGGATGATAACACATGCCACAGGATCATTGACAATCGTCTTTCCAGGCTTATAGTTTCTCTTGATGGAATAGAAAATACTACCTATTCCCGTTACAGGGTAAATGGTTTATTTGAAAAAGTAGTGCAAGGCATAGAGACTCTGGCCAGGATCAAAGCAGAAAGAAAGGTTTCGTATCCTTACCTGGAAATACAGTTTTTGGTGAATAAAACCAATGAACATGAAGTGAAGAAGGCCCCCGGGTTTATCAAAAAACTTGGAGCTGATGCGGTGAAGTTTAAAAGCATGCAGGTATACACTTCAGCGGGGCACGAATCGTTGCTGCCTGTCAACACAAAATACAACCGATACAGCCCGCAAAACGAGACCAAAAAAGTTACCCGGTGTTTTCGGCTGTGGAGCCATATGGTTTATACCAGCGATGGAGTTCTTGTACCCTGTTGTTATGACAAAATACCCCAGCATGGAATATCAGGCATTGGGAATAATCTTGAAGGGCAATGGAAATCAGATCGTCTTCAGCTCTTCAGAAAAAAGTTGATAAGAGGGGAAGTTCTTCCTGAAATATGTAGTAACTGTTTGCCGTAAAGATCTATAAAAAAACCGGCCCTGGCCGGTTATTTGATTTTTATATTGTCATAATATCTTTTTCTTTGGCCTCCAGCATTTTGTCAACCTTTTGAATGAACTTGTCAGTGAGGTCCTGCATGTCGGATTCAAATTTCTTCACATCGTCTTCCGGTACCCCTTCCTTTTCCAGTTTTTTACCGGCATCTATGGCTTCCCTTCGTGCATTCCTAATACTAACCTTGCAGTTTTCAGCTTCTGATTTTGATTTCTTTACCAGGTCCCTGCGTCTTTCCTCGGTAAGGGGTGGCACTACAATACGAATAATTGTACCATCATTTTGCGGGTTGAATCCCAGATTAGCGGCCATAATGGCTTTTTCAATGGGGGCAAGCATGCTTTTCTCCCAGGGTTGAACAACGATACTGCGGGGGTCGGGTGTATTGATGTTTGACACCTGCGACAATGGACTCATTGTGCCATAATAGTCTACCTTAACACCTTCAAGCATCTGAGGGCTGGCTTTTCCTGCCCTGATCTTTACTAGCTCGCGCTCAAAGTGTTTAATGGCGTTGCCCATCTTTTCCTCAGCTTCTTCGTATAAAAAGGCAATTTCTTCGCTCATGACAAGGTTGCTTATAGATTAGATATTGGATTATTGTGTGCAAAAATAACGTTTTTGGAATAAAAACAGTTAAAAGCCTCAATTTTTTACAAGAGTCCCGTTGTTCCTTCCATCAATAATAATTTCACGCAGATTTCCTTTTTTATTGACATCAAAAACAATTATGGGGATATTGTTTTCGCTGCAAAGGGTAAATGCAGTAAGATCCATGATCTTTAAATTGCGATTGTAGGCTTCGGCAAAGGTGATCTCATCGAATTTAACGGCATCGGGGTCTTTTTCCGGATCGGCGGTGTATACACCATCAACACGGGTGCCTTTGAGAAGGACATCGGCTTTGATTTCAACAGCCCTCAATGCTGCGGCTGAGTCAGTAGTAAAGAACGGATTTCCTGTGCCTCCGCTGATAATTACCACGTGTCCTTTTTGCAGGTAGTCAATAGCTCTGCGGCGGCTCATTCTTTCACAAACCGGATCAATAGCCACACCGGAAAGCACAACAGAAGGAACACCCACGGTATCGAGCGCTGATTGCAGAGCAAGAGAATTGATTACAGTTGCCAGCATACCCATATAATCACCCTGTACACGGTCAAAACCTTTGCCGGCACCTGTCATTCCCCTGAAAATATTTCCTCCTCCCAAGACTACAGCAACCTGTATTCCCAGATCGAAAACGGACCGGATTTCATGAATATACTGGTTGAGCATGGCCGCATCAATTCCGTGTCCCTGGTGCGAGGCCAGTGATTCACCACTTAATTTTAGCAGTATTCTTTTATAGTTGTTTACTTGTGTTTTCATACATGAAATATTTTTAACTGCCCGACAGGTATGAATAGAAAATCAGAATCGATTGAAAGATGCATTGCAAAACCGCGGCGGGTATATTTGAAAAGCAAAAATGATCCTGCAAGTTTACTTCTTTTTTTGCTAGCTGGGGCAGAAAAAAGTCAGAAATCGGCTTTGTATTGCCGGGAAATGCAAAAAAAGGGGCTCAAGGCCCCTTTTTAGTTTATGTGTATTCTCTGATTAAGCGAGAGCAAATCTTTTAAAATCAATCACGGTGAGACCTTTTTGGGCTTCATCAAGCATTTGCCGAACAGTTTTCTTACCATCTTTGTAAAAATCCTGGTTCAGCAGAGTGCTTTCCTTAAAGAATTTGTTGAGTTTACCCATAGCAATTTTCTCGAGCATTTCTTCGGGTTTGCCTTCCTGACGGGCAATGTCCTTGCCAATTTCAATTTCTTTCTCAATAACATCAGCCGGAACGCTGTCCTTATCAAGAGCAACAGGAGCCATAGCAGCGATTTGCATAACCAGGTCTTTACCGGTTTGCTCGTCCTGAATTTCCTGGTTGAAAGCAGCAACAGAGGCTACCCTGTTTCCGGGGTGAATATAGGCAAAGGTAGTTTCGCCGGTAATGAAAGCAAACCTCGAAAGTTCAAGTTTTTCACCGGTTTTACCAATCATATCGGTAACATGTTCTTTAACGGTTCTGCCATCAAGTACTGACTCGTTGAGTTCTTCAGCACTTTTAGACTGGCTGGCCAGCCCATGGTCAAGAAGTTTTTGGGTAAAATCAATAACTTCCTGGTTTTTTGCCACAAAATCTGTTTCGCAATTGAACATAATGATTGCGGCAGATTTATTATCCTGGCTTGTTTTGGCCAGTACTACACCTTCGTTGGCGTCGCGGTCAGCGCGGTTAGAGGCAAGTTTTTGCCCTTTTTTGCGGAGAATATCAATAGCTTTTTCGAAATCACCATCAGATTCCACCAGTGCTTTTTTGCAGTCCATCATTCCGGCACCGGTTTGTTTGCGCAGTTGATTAACTTCTGCAGCTGTAATGTTAGCCATATTATCTAATATTAAAAATGATTAGTCTGATTACTTTTTGATTTTTTTACTGGTTGTTCCTCTGGGGGCTTTGGAAGGTTTCTTCATGCTATCTTCTTCCTCTTCTTCCTTGAGTTTAAGCTTTCTGGCTTTCCTGGCAGCTTCTTTTTCATCTTCGTCCATATCTTCCATATCTTCCAGGGAAGAAGCTTTGATTTTCTGATCGGTATCGCTGTCAGAATCTCTCTCGTCCTCTTCAGCGGCTTTGTCTTTTTCCAGTTTTCTTTCTGCCATACCTTCCTGAATGGCCTCAATCATGGTTTTAACGATAACTGAGATTGACTTGGAAGCGTCGTCATTGGCAGGAATGGGGAAATCTACCTCATTGGGGTTGGAATTGGTATCCACAATGGCGAAAGTAGGAATATTGAGTTTTTGAGCTTCAGCAACAGCAATATGTTCTTTCATGATATCCACAATAAAAATGGCAGCAGGCAACCGGGTAAGGTCGGCGATGGAACCAAACTGTTTTTCCAGTTTTGCTCTTTCACGGGTAATCTGCAGTCTTTCTTTTTTGGAAATGTTCTCAAATGTTCCATCGGTACTCATTTTGTCGATGGTAGACATTTTTTTAACCGCTTTGCGGATGGTGGCAAAATTGGTAAGCATACCCCCGGGCCACCTTTCGGTAACGTAGGGCATATTTACTTTTTTCACCTGTTCTGCCACTACATCTTTTGCTTGTTTCTTGGTAGCGACGAAGAGGATTTTCTTTCCAGATTTTGCAATCTGCTTCATTGCTGCTGCGGCCTCGTCAATTTTGGCAATGGTTTTATTCAGATCGATGATATGAATACCATTTCTTTCCATGAAGATATAGGGGGCCATATTGGGGTTCCACTTACGTTTAAGGTGTCCGAAGTGTACGCCAGCTTCTAAGAGTTCGTTATAATTGGTTCTTGCCATGTTATAAATATTTTTCCAGAGATGAAATTAACGTTTGCTGAATTGGAATTTCTTCCTGGCCTTTTTCTGGCCGGGTTTTTTCCTTTCTACCATTCTTGGATCGCGACGCAGAAGACCTTTGGCTTTAAGGGCGGGGCGCCATTCACCATTGATTTCAACCAAAGCACGGGCAATAGCCAACCTGAGAGCTTCAGCCTGACCTTTAATCCCACCACCATCAAGGTTCACCTTAAGGTCGTACTTTCCTTCGTTACCAGTAATCTGGAAAGGTTGATTGACAACATACTGCAAAATAGATGTAGCAAAATAATCTTTTACATCTCTTTTATTTACGGTGATTTGTCCATTGCCGGGTTTGAGATATACTCTTGCAACGGCAGTTTTTCTTCTTCCTATAGTGTTGATAACTTCCATGCTTACTTGATTGTATTAAGGTTGACTTTTTGAGGTTGCTGAGCCTGATGTGGGTGCTCACTACCAGTATAAATATAAACATTCTTTATCAGAGCGCGGCCCAGCTTGGTTTTGGGTAGCATTCCCCTCAACGCTTTCCTGACGATTTCAGTGGGCTTTTTGTCGAGCATTTGCTTCACAGAAGTAATGCGCTGGCCACCGGGATAGCCGGTATGATGTACATATTCCTTTTGATCCCACTTGTTTCCGGTAAGATCAATTTTTTCGGCATTGATAATAATCACATTGTCGCCGCAGTCAACATGGGGGGTAAAATTGGGTTTGTGTTTTCCGCGTACAAGATTGGCTACCTTGCTGGCAAGACGGCCCAAAACTTCATTTTCTGCATCGATCAAAAGCCACTCTTTGCTTACAGTATCCTTGTTTGCAGAAATTGTTTTATAGCTTAATGTATCCATTATTTGCTTAATTTGCTGTATTTGATTTTTTTAAAAGACAAAACTCCCCCGGCTAAAGGGGGTGCAAAGCTAAAACTAATTTTTAATTCAGGCAAATTTATCAACAGCTTATTGTTGATAAGTTTATTATAAAATGGTTGACAAAACGGTTCAAATTTTCAGGCTGCAAAGTTAGAAATTATTTCTTTTTGTTTTTCAACAAATTGTAAAAAAAAGTCGGGCCGGACAAATTCAATTTAACACATATTTAATCCGGTGCTTAACCTTAAAGCTTTCAATTGATTAATTTTGCAGCTGTGCATGTTTTTCGATCATTTAGGATTTAACTGATAAACCCATTCGATGAAAAAAATTTTTAGCCCGGTTGTATTCCTCTTAATTATTCTTCTGTTGTTGGTTGCGCCTTTAAGGGCTCAACAGGTCCAATTGTCAAACAATGCCGAAATCAGCCTGCTTACTGCTAGCCCTGGCGATGAGTTGTATTCGGTATTCGGGCACAGTGCCTTGAGGGTATATGACCCTGAAAACAAGATTGATCTTGTTTATAATTATGGTACTTTCGATTTTGATACCCCAAATTTTTACATGAAGTTCGTCAGGGGAAAACTTCTCTATAAGCTTTCTGTAGTACCTACCGAATATTTTCTGCCTGAATACCGATTTGCCGGAAGGGCTGTTTTCGAACAGGTACTAAACCTTGATGCCAGTCAAAGACAGGACATTTATGATTTTCTGATGGTAAACAGTCGTCCTGAAAATGCATATTATCATTATGACTTTTTTTATGACAATTGTGCTACCCGGATAAGAGATTTGGTGCATTATATTTTGGAGCCCAACTGGCCATCTAACCAGGAAATAACTGATGAATCGCTTGCTGTTATCAAGAGCAATTTGAACTACGAATATGAATACCAGCCCGTGCTAAACACCGGGGGGCGCAGTTTTCGCGACTTGTTGCAGCCTTTTCTGTTAACCAAGACCTGGAGTGCTTTTGGCATAGACCTGGCCCTGGGACTTCCGGCCGATAAAATTGCCACCCCGTGGCATTACATGTACCTGCCCGATGAAATGCTAATCGCTTTTGCCCTTGCCCGCCACGCCAATGGATCCCCCCTGGTATCAGAGCATCGTGTATTGCTGTCGAAAACCGTGGAGCTTTCACCATCGTTTCCCATAAACCCACAGATGGTAGCGTGGTTTGTATTTGCCATCGCTGTTCTTAGTTTTATTCATCCCAGGTTTTCAAAAATCTTTGACCGGGTGTTTTTTACCCTTCTGGGTATTACAGGTCTTGTAATCGTTTTCCTGTGGTTTTTCACCGATCATATTTCCACCAAGGGCAATTTGAATATACTATGGGCTTTGCCCACCCACTTGTACTTTATATGGTATGCGGGCAGAACAGGCACCCGCAAAACGGTAAGCCTCTATTTTCAACTTACAACAATCCTGGGCATTCTACTCCTGGTTTTATGGCCTTGGATACCACAGGCTTATCATCCGGCATTTTTCCCTATCATTTTCACCATGGTAGTAAAATCATTTCCATATGGCTTTGCAATGCCATCACTTTCAAGATGGTTTTCGAAAAGGAAAATGCAGCAAAAAATTTGAACATTAGCGCTCAAAAGCTTGTTTAGCAGGGAGAACAGATCATCACATAAAATCCATCGCAATATGATTAAAGATCTGGTAACCGGACTACATCATATTACTGGCCTTTCGGGCAGTGCAAGGAATAATGCCAGGTTTTATACAGAAATACTGGGCCTGCGCCTTGTTAAAAAAACGGTAAACTTCGACAGTCCTGATACATGGCACCTTTACTACGGAGATAAGACCGGCAGTGCAGGAAGTATCACTACTTTTTTTCCTTTTGTAGGCATTACAAGAGGGAAACCCGGCAATAAATCAGTAACATCAACAATGTATTCCATTGGAATAGATTCCATTGACTTCTGGAGTAAAAGATTAAAAACCCACCAGGTAGACTTCCGGGGTCCTTTCACCCGCTTCGAAGAAGAATACATATATTTTGAAGATTATGACGGTTTGCATATTGAGTTGATTGCCAATTCCAATGATCTGCGCACGGGATGTGTAACAGCCGGAATACCGGCAGAGCATGCGATAAAGGGTTTATTTTCGGTGGCAATGAGTTATGCGTCAGCCGAGCCAACGCTTGATTTTATGACCAGGCACATGAGTCATTCCATAGCCTATGAATCTGAAGAAAGGGTAAGAATCTTTTCCGGTGAAAACCAGCCCGGCAAATACGTTGATCTTCTATCGCGCCCCTCCTTGCCCAACCAGGTTCCGGGAACCGGTACCGTGCATCATACCGCATTCCTGATAAAGGATGATAAAAGTATGGAGCAAATGAGAGCACACCTCTACCGGGCGGGATTTGGGCCCTCCACAATTATAGACAGGAAGTACTTTAAGTCTGTTTACTTCAGAGAGCCAGGCGGAGTACTTGTGGCAATTACCTCTTCAGGTCCTGGCTTTTTGATAGATGAAAGTGAGGATAACCTTGGCGAATCACTGATGCTGCCTCATTGGCTTGAAGGCAAAAGGAGTGAAATCGAGGCCTCTCTCAGTCCCTTATGATTTGTTTTTAAAACCTGTCTTCCCTGCTACTGCTTTGCCAACGGGTGATAATCTCCCCTAAGACCTACCGGAACAGCATTCCTTATTTCGTATGCTATTGAAATGCTCGGTCGCACCTCATTTAAACCAAAACCATTTCCTTCCAGAATGGCTCTGTAACTATCGGTATGCAAATCGGTAAATCCACCGCTGAATTCAAATTCATCGGTATTAAGCGTAAGGCATCTGTATGTAGATTGATTGTTCTCTTTTATAGATTGCGGGAGGTCGTTTTGATCCACACTAAGGAACCATCTTACCCTGGCTTTTTTCAACTGCAGAAACCCTGCTGCTTTGTTTGGCTGGTTGAGATGAACAATGTTTTGCTTTTCTTCGCCAAAGATCCAGGTGAGCATATCAAAAAAATGTATACCTATATTGGTTCCTACTCCTCCTGATTTTTCGGTTTTTCCCTTCCATGAATAGAAATACCAGGAGCCTCTCGATGTAATGTAGGTGAGGTCGATGTCATACACTGTTTCTGGGGGATCATTGTCAATCCTCTCTTTAAGTCCTATTACGGCCGGATGATGTCTTAACTGGAGGATATTGAATATTCTTTTCCCTGTTTCCTGCTCTATTTGTGCAAGTGCGTCAACATTCCAGGGATTAAGCACCAGCGGCTTTTCACAAATGGCATCAGCCTGGTTACGCAATGACATCCTGATGTGAGAGTCATGCAAATAATTGGGCGAGCAAATGCTCACATAATCCATGGCAACCTCTCCTTTTTTCCGCAGCTTATCCATATGCCTGTCAAAACGCTCAGGTTCAGTAAAAAAATCGGCAGCAGGAAAAAAGCTGTCAATGATACCCACACTATCGAAGGGATCAAGGGCAGCAATAAGGTTATTGCCTGTTTCTTTAATTGCTTTCATGTGCCGGGGAGCAATATATCCGGCGGCTCCTATTAAACCAAATTGCAAAGGACTTTTCATGGTTTTAGAAATAAGGGTCTATGAAATATTAGTTTTTTGTTTTTTACAACGTCCGGCCGGATAGATTTCTGGCTGCTTTCCCAAACCGCCTGTTTGATCTGATCCCTTAGGAATATCTTGCTGAAAATCATTATGTGCTTAAGCACAGGGCCGCAAAAGTACAAATTTACACCAAGATTTATCACAAAACCAATATCTTTGCAGGTTTAAAAACCAGATATGTCAGGAGTCTGACAAATTAACTTTACATTACGGATGAAAATTCGATTAGTATATCTAAATTATTTCTTATACTTTTGCAATTGACATTAAATTCATGAGCAAGCGAAAGTGGGTAGCAGCATATACACGTCCCCGATATGAAAAAAAAGTTGACAAAGCGCTGAAGGAGAAGGATATTCCCTGTTATCTGCCCTTAATCAAAACATTACGCCAGTGGAGTGACAGAAAAAAGTGGGTAGAAATGCCTTTGTTCAGCTCCTATATTTTTGTAAATGCTTTGGAATCGGATTATCTTGAAGTATTGAAGATTCCCGGCGTTATTCGTATCGTTCGATTTGAAGGGAAAGTTATTGAAATCCCTGAAAAAGAAATAGAAAATATCAAATGGATTTTGTCTACTGACATACAAACAGAACCTTTTGAAGAGCAAATTCCTACTGGAAGTAAAGTAATGATCACCAAAGGTCCACTCAATGGGCTTATGGCAGAGATGGTCCACTACAATAATAAAAACCGGATCATTATTCGAATAGAGCAACTGGAAAGATCATTAGAGATTCAGATACCCCGCAGCCATGTTAAACTGATTTAAGTACGATGAAAAACGTATGGGTTGTCAAAAAAAATACGTGAAACGCTTAATGGTTTTCTCGGGGTTAATTGATATTTTTGGCGAATACCTGAATTGTTAGTTCTTTTTAAAGGAAATAGTTTTAGTACCCTTTCCAGAGAGTCTTAAGCTAATGGATGAAAAGTGAATTACAGGATGAAGGAAAAAACAGAGCCGGCTATGACAGATAAGTTACTATTGCAACAAAAAAAGTATTCGCTACAAATTAAAGTAAATGGCTCTGGTTATTTAAGCCATCTTGAAAATAAAATCATTAACGAGGCCGGCACCCAGGTATTACAACTTATTTCCTCCTATGTAAATGTAAACCATCCCAATACGCAGGTTTTCAGTACATCCACTGCTTTCAATATTGAAAAGTTTGAAAAGAAAAGCATTTCTTCTGTTGTCAACCTGAAACGAATCAATGACTTAAGAAGAATCAACAAGTTCTTTGAAGCCATCAATGAAAATATTGCCTACGGAACCATATTCATTGGATGTGCCGAGACCCTTGAGCTAAGAAAAAAAAGACTGTTAGATAAGTTTCCCGGGCTTGTAAATCGTCTTTATCTGGCCGGAGATTATATTTTTAAGCGCGTTTTTCCGAAATTACCCATTACCAAACAAGCCTATTTTGCCCTTACCGGGGGAAGAAATCGAATAATCAGCCGAGCAGAAACACTGGGCAGACTCTATTCATGCGGCTTTGAAGTGCTGCATGAAGAAACCCACGGATATTTATTCTATTTTGTTGCCCGTAAGATCAATCCCCCGGCCTATGACAGCTCACCCTCTTATGGGCCTGTGTTTGCAATGGAGAGAACAGGTAAAAATGGTAAAAAAATAAGGGTTTATAAATTTCGTACCATGTACCCCTTTTCTGAATATCTTCAGCATTATGTGTACCAAAAAAATAAGCTGGATAATGGGGGAAAGTTTCGTGACGATTTCAGGATTACTGCTTTTGGTAAGTTCATGCGAAAGTTCTGGATCGATGAATTACCTATGCTTATCAACTTTTTCAAAATGGAACTAAAACTTGTGGGCGTAAGACCCCTGAGCCAACAATATCAAAGTCTCTATCCTGAAGACCTTCTTAAGCTCAGGAGCAATTTTAAACCCGGGCTTGTACCTCCCTACTATGCCGATCTTCCGCAAAGCTTTGAAGAAATTCTGGAATCTGAAAAAAGATACCTCGAATCGTACCGGAAAAGTCCCATTTTAACCGATGTACGGTATTTCATCAGGGCATTTGTAAATATTGTTTTTCGTAATGCCCGAAGCAAATAAATCCGTTATCATATTCTACCGGGATCGATTATAGATCGGGGAAAAAGAGGAGTTTTGTTCCCGCCAGGATGATAACAGCAATAAGAATGTATCTCACAAATGAGCTGCCCCATGAAACTGCGTATTTGCTTGCAAAATAGGCACCTGTAGCATTTCCTGCTGCAAGAAAAAAACCGGCAGCAATGTCTATCTGTCCTTTAATAACAAATACGGCAAGGGCAAAAGGGGTAAAAATAAGATTGATAAAAACTTTTAAAGCATTAGCCCTCACCAGATCGTATCCAGAGCTTAATACCAGTGCACTTAAAAGGAAAATGCCCACCCCAGCCTGGATAAAGCCACCATAAGCACCTATAAAAAAGAAAATGATAAACTGCAGCGCTTCATGGGTATGAATTTCGCCATGTGCTGCTCCTTTAAGCCATCGTGAGGGTTTCATGTAAAGGGGAATCAGCATGATGATCAAAACTACCCCTACTGTAATTTCTACAGCACGTTCATTCAATTCCAGAACAATAAATGCTCCGGCTATTGAGCCAAGAATGCTGGGTGCAGCAACCTTTATTCCCATCTTAACATCGAGAACATTTTGCTTTTTAAAGTTCCACGTGCTCACAATATTCTGGAAAAGAATACCGATACGATTGGTACCATTGGCCACATTGGGGGGTAAACCAATAAACATGAGAATAGGTAGACTGATCAGGGATCCGCTGCCGGCAAGAGTATTGATCACCCCACAA
Source organism: uncultured Bacteroidales bacterium (assembly GCA_964453995.1). Classification (GTDB taxonomy): domain Bacteria; phylum Bacteroidota; class Bacteroidia; order Bacteroidales; family UBA7960; genus SKVR01. Next base: position 47,060 of record CAYVQC010000013.1, read on the forward strand.
ACTATTCCGGTTACAAATACCAATACAATATTTTCCCAGGACATATTACAGAGTTGTGGAGGCAAAAATAGTCCTTTTCGAAGAAACTGCCGGAGAGGGCACAGAGAAAATTGCAGTGGTACGGGCACAAGCAGTTACCGTGGGCTTAGCCTTTCTTTACGTAGACCCTCCTTAACCAATGCGGCAAAATGATAACACCAATAAAAAGATAAGGATAATAACTGATGAGCCTCCACATTAACCCCAGGGCGGCGGTTAACCCTGGCGGGATAAACTCTCCCAGGAACCCTGAGAAAACAAACTCTGCAATACCACTTCCCCCCGGTGTGGGGCTAATAAGAAGAATTACCCACATAACAAGCTGGCGTGCATATATCAACAATTGATCCCCACCCGAAACAAATGCCATGATAAGAAAATTTACTACCAGGAATCTACCCGACCATGACACAAAAGTACCAGCAAAAGCTTTGATCCAAAAGATCATCGGTTTTCCTTTCATTTCGCGTGAAGTGATGATAATTTCGTTTCCTGTTTCGGCAGCTTTTGCTCTCCAGCGTCTCAAAAACGGGATTTTAAATATTGTAAGCAGTAAAAGCTTAAATCCCCTTGGATTAATAAATACTCCGTAAATGATGATCGTTGTGAGCACGAGGATAAATCCGTATCCCAACACAAAAATACCCTGTGTTCCAAAACGGGTGTTGAGAAAAACATACTCTCCACCTGTTGTAAATAAATATTGCGTACCTACCAATATGATTACCAGTGGTACCATGAGAATATAAAACAATTCATCCAGAAAAGCAGTAATAAGTACAATGGCTGTTGTGCGCCCCATGCTTATTCCCTCCTTATTCACAATATACAACGCAATGGCCGATCCTCCAATAACTGATGGTGTAATAGCACTTGCAAACTCCCATAGCATAATTACATCAAAGCTTCGTCTCCAACTCAGTTGCCCGTCAGTAAGTACACGAATCCTATACATATATCCCAGATCTCGCAATACCATCATCAATAAGGCCATGAAAAGGAAAAAGAAAGTTTGCCCTGCCCAGTTAACATTGGCAAATGCTTCGCGGTCGAAATTCCTGATCAGCAAAACAGTAGCCACTCCCAAGCCGAGTACGATGGGAATAATAATACGCCGAAACCGGAAATAAGATAGAATTTTTTTATGCTGCTTGTCCATATTGTTTATGAGGATAATCTTAAAATTGACTTTGGGAGGTTCTTTTTCAATGCAACCGCAAAATTATGATTAACACCAAACAATAAAAAATCTGCAGATCACTTTACCAAAACCATTTTAAAACATTTGAAAATATGCACAATAAACTACCTTTAGCACAAATTGTTGGATAGATATAAAATAATGTACAGAGCATTGGTTTTGTCCGCGGCTTCGCATGTTTTTTTCCGATAAGCGCCATAATGTCTTTTTTTTGGAAAAAAACAAATATGATTACGCCATTTTGTCATCTAAAATACCCCTTGGGACACTTCCTGGGTAATGGAATACCATTTGATAACCAAAACCAAATTCAATCATTCAAACTAAAGGAGATCTAAATTATGACAATTATCAAATGGAAAATGCACCCTGAAGCTACCAGGTATAACAGCGCATCCTCAAACCACGCAGCCACCAACATCAGAAAATATGATGACCATTATCGTATAGATATGGCTGCTCCGGGAAGAAACAAGGAAGATTTCAGTATCAATCTTGAAAAAGACATCTTAACCATTGCTTTCAACAAAAAAGAAACAGAAGCAGCGGTAAATGAAAACGAGCGTTACCTTCGTTTAGAATTTGAAACCGGCAATTTTTCCAGGCAATTTACCCTTCCCGAAACCATCGACAAAGAAAAGATTTCGGCGAAATACGAGGATGGAATATTAAGCATTCACATTCCCATAAACAAGGAAAATGCCTCGGCTTCTATCAGAAACATCAATGTAAACTGATATCCTTGTAAAATCAAAAAGTAAGAGAGGCTGTCTCATAAGTGTTCTGGTCTTCGGGCAATCGAAACTACTGCTGAATTTCAGCAAGTTAATTGCTTCGACAAAAAATGTGTCCAGATTAAACCCTGCTTATGAGATAGCCTCTCTTTTATTCAAATCGCTTTCGAATTGTCATAAGCCGGGCCGTTTATTCATAGTAAGTTTGTATTTTTGCCGGTGAAAATTCTAATCACCCTCAAAACACAAAAAAATGTTGAAAAGACTCTCTGAATTGCATGATCTGGCGAGAATACACAAAAAAAAGAAAATTGTACTTGCCGCCGCTCATGATCAGAATGCACTGGAAGCTGTCATTCATGCATCTGAAAATGGAATTGTGGATGCCATACTGGTTGGCGATGAAATAAAAATTAAAGAGATCAGCGACAAAGCAGGGCTAAATATTTCAGGCTTCCAGCTGATCCATGAGCCCGACAATAACAAGGCCGCTGCAATTTCAGTAAAAATGGTTTCTGAAAAGAAGGCTGATATTGTAATGAAAGGCCAACTGAGTACTTCCAGCCTGTTAAAGGCAGTATTGAACAAGGAATGGGGTTTGCGAAGCGGTGAACTCCTTTCACACCTGGCGCTTTTCGAAATCCCTGCTTACCATAAATTACTTGCCCTAACCGATGCTGCCATGAATATTGCTCCCGATCTTAAGGGCAAGATATCAATTCTTAATAATGCGGTAGGCTACCTGAGAAAGCTGGGTATTGATCAGCCAAAAGTGGCGCTTCTGAGTGCAGTGGAAACCGTAAACCCCGATATGAAATCTTCCATGGAGGCAGCTGTTTTGGCAAAAATGGCTGACCGGGGTCAAATTACAGATTGTATTGTAGATGGACCGTTTGCATTCGACAATGCCATTAGCAAAAAAAGTGCACAACTCAAAAAGATCGATAGCCCGGTAGCCGGTGATGCTGATTTGGTTCTGGGGGACGATCTGGATGCATCCAATGCGTTGTATAAAGCATTTATCTATTTTGCGCAGGCAAAATGTGCGGCAGTTATTGTAGGTGCTACAGCTCCCGTAGTACTTACCAGTCGTGCCGACAGCGATGAAACCAAACTCAACAGCATCGCACTGGCAGCTGCTATTCAATAATTATAATCCTCACACCGTAAAATATAATTTTCCATGGAAGAAGAATTATTACTGGCCATTAATCCCGGTTCAACATCTACCAAAATTGCGGTTTTTCGCAATACCAAGGAGATATTCCTTAAAAATATAAGACACAGTTGCGAAGAGATCGAATCATTCGAACGCATCACCGATCAGTATGAGTTTCGGAAAAATATCATTCTGCAGGAATTGAAGGATGCAGACATTAATGTGAATAACATCCAGATCGTAATGGGAAGAGGAGGCCTTGTAAAACCTATTAAATCAGGGGTTTATGAGGTAAATGAAGCGCTGATGAAAGACCTGAAAATCGGTATTTTGGGTCAGCATGCCAGCAACCTGGGCGGACTGATTGCCAACGATATTGCGCGTTCTCTGCCTAAAGCCAGGGCATATATTGCCGATCCTGTGGTGGTTGACGAACTGGAAGATATTGCCCGCATATCCGGTCATCCTGAATTTGAAAGAGTTTCTGTTTTTCATGCTCTTAATCAAAAAGCCATTGCCAGGCAACATGCACGTGCTGTTGCTCAAACCTATGAAGCCCTTAATCTTATTGTAGCCCACCTTGGAGGTGGTATAAGTGTGGGTGCACACTGCAGGGGAAAGGTAATAGATGTAAACCAGGCCCTTGATGGAGAAGGTCCCTTTTCACCAGAACGTAGCGGCACCCTGCCTGTAGGAGCTCTTGTTAAGCTTTGCTTCAGCGGCAAATATTCCGAAAAGGAGATTTTGCGGATGATAACCGGCAAAGGTGGCCTTGTTGCCTACCTGGGTACCAACGATGCCTATGAGGTGGAGAAAAGAGCCCTTTCAGGAGATGAGAAAGCAAGGCTTATACATGATGCCATGGCATACCAGGTTGCCAAGGAAATAGGTGCTATGTCTACAGTATTGAAGGGAAAGGTGGATGCAATTCTGCTTACCGGTGGTATTGCTTACGGAAAACCCTTTATTGAAACCCTTACGGAAAGAATAAGACACATTTCACCAGTTTATGTGTATCCTGGTGAGGATGAAATGAAAGCATTGGCCATGAATGGACTAATGGTTCTTAAGGGTGAAACTGAACCCTTGGTTTATGAATAATAAACCTGATACTTAAGTAGAGTTTCCGGATTTTTTTAAAACCAGCATGTCCCTGTTGTTTCAGCCCTGGCTTATTTTTATGGGTAAAAGCGGCAGGGACACTTTTTTCATACTGCAATGGGGAAAAGCTGATTACGCTCCATTCTGCCCACGAGCTAAGGTGGAGGAGCCCAACTGGCTTCCCATTTCCATTGGGTGAAAAATACAATAATATCTGCTTCGCTTTTCCAATCGGTGAAGTAAATCTTAATATCAGCTTCACTTTTCCATTGGGTATAGTACCATAAGCCCGAATCCGGCCTTGCTTCTGATTTCCATTCTGTTACATAAGCAATTACATGGGCCTCCGATTTCCACTCTGTAACATATATGATATAATCTGCCTCTGCTTTCCAATCCGTTACACAAACTTTCTGCGAAAAACCCAACTGAGCTATTACCAGGAGGAAAAGCCAGACCAGAGTTTTTATCAATATGTGGTGTTTGCAGCGATTCAAAATACCTAGAATTGAAAGATTGCCTTACTTAACAATCATTATTTCCGGTTGTGTAAAACCGGGGATGCGTTTTTTATTCACTAACCCTGGGAAGTCTTATGATAAAACTGGTACCTTTTCCCTTTTGCGATTCGAACGAAATATGACCATTGAGACTTTGAATAATACTTTTCACCATAGCCAATCCAAGGCCCATTCCGGCGGTTTTTGTTGTAAAGTAGGGCTGGAATATGTTTTTCTTGAGATCTTCGTCTATACCTATCCCAAAATCCCTTACTTCAATACGACAGTAATTGTCTTCCTGCAGGGCTGAAAGTTCGATACGGGATATTTCCGTTTTATCATAGGCCTGGATGGCATTTTTTATCAGGTTATTGAACACCCTGAGCAACTGTTTGCGGTCGGCATAAACCAAAACAGAGCCATTTTCTTTGGGCCCCTCAAAATCAAATATCACCTTTTCAAATCCTTTATAGAGGTCTATGACCTCCGGTATGAATTTTTCAAGGTCAATAATTTCATTTTTTGCGGTTGGCATTTTGGCAAAATCCGAAAATTCAGAAGCAATAACCGTTAGATTATCAATTTGCTCTACCATTGTTTTTGTGAACCGATCCAGGCGCTCTTCCCAGTCATCGGCCTTATCGTGCCAGGCTTTTTGCAGGTACTGTACGTTAAGGCGCATGGGCGTAAGCGGATTTTTGATTTCATGCGCAACCTGTTTGGCCATTTCGCGCCAAGCCGATTCTCTTTCGCTGCGCGCAAGAAGATCAGCACTGATGCTGAGTTCATCGATCATCCGGTTGTATTCTCCAACAAGCTGCCCGATTTCATCATTGCGATTCCAATTGATTTTTTCATTGGTCTTACCAATTGACAGGCGGGAGATACTATTTCGAATGATTTGCAACGGTCGGGTAACATAATTGGAAATGAAAAATGCAATCAGAATGGAAATGAGAAGCAATAACAGATAAATATTGATAAAAGCTACAAGGAAAAAGGATATTTCACTCCTTAGTTCACTTTGCTGCGCAAAATAAGGAAGATTGATATATGCTATCAGTTGACCCTGGATATTTCTTAAGGGAACGTAGGCGCTTATGTATTCAAGGTTACCGATGGTTTCCCGGTGAATAAAAAGACTTTTGGCATTGGTTACCATATTGCTATAGGCAACAGGGTGCATTAGAGGCGCCATAAGACCTTCATTGAAAATCCTGGGTCTGGAAGAAGCAAGCAGGCTTCCATCAGGCATAAATATATTTATATCAGTAAAGAAGATATTGGAAAATGACAACAATAACTGGTTGAGATACTCTTCATATTCTACGGTAAGATAAGGTTCTTCCGATAGGTTATTTTCCAGTTCAATCAAAATACTGTGTGCCTTTTCATTTATGATCGCTTCATTTTTATTTTTGTAGATATTGAAAATAAACCATACCGAGGCTCCTCCAATGGCAACAACGGAAACAAGAACAATAACAACTACGGAGAGCTGGAGTCTTTTTTTGAAATTGAGCGAGAACCGGGTGTTTTTATAATACCGCTGTGAATAATACCAAAACATAATAGCGGCAATCAGGAAAAATATAAAGAGATAGGAAAATGGTGCTACCTTTTCGAGCAGGGTTTCGCGGGGTTTGCTCACAATGATGCGGGTTTCATTGTCGCGATTGTAAAGAAGGTGACTGTACCCATCTTTTTCGAAAATCATGAAGGGTTCATTTGTTTCACCATAGATTCCTGCATCAATGCTAAAGAAAAAGGGTCCGAATTTATGAGTAAGCATGCTATTTTTGTAAATAGCATAAGAATAGTTTCCCAGATTGCGCGTAATATCAATCTGTTCATCCACCAATAGTTCCGGAAATCCAAGTTCTTTGGGAATAAACCTTGACTCAAATTCTATATACACTGTATAGGCCAATGTTTCCGATTGGTAATCTACTATGGGAAGGATGGTTAGGTAACTGTTTCTTCCTGTATTATTGTCCAGATAAAGAAAGCGATCACTTAATGTAGGGCGACCAAAATATTCGGCATAGTATTCAAAATATTCATCGCACACCATGGTTTCATCAAAAGGCTCGAAGAACAAAACCTCTCCCGGGGCACAAACGGTAATCTGGATATCGTAACGGGCCCAGAAATCTGTAAAATACTCTGTTTTCAGATAGGTGAGAATTTCTTCCTGGTTGTATGGATCAGCCATGACCTTTTCGGTAAGCATATAGTCGTCAAAGAGATCATCTTCCAATTCATGAAAAAGGAATTCGGCCAAAGGATCCTGCTCACTGGCAATTCGTAGGGCTACATTTTGTCGGTGTGAAATTTCTTTCTCTTTATTAAAAACGAATAATGCATACGTGGAAAGTATGGCAAAGACAAAAAACGAAAACAGAAGCTTTACAAGAGAGTAATTCTTATGATGTACTGGTCTGTTGAGCAATGAAAAAAAGGAAGTAACATATATGAGGAACCAGAGCAAAAAATAGTCACTGATGAAGAAATAATACAAAAGGGAAGCAGAAATAAGCGATAATAAAATTACCTGCCATCGCCTCCCCTTTTCATTCACATTCGTTGACAAATAACCACAAAGCGCAGAGGAAAGGAAAAGATAAGAAAAGAACATCCCTGTGATCACGAGTATCCCTGTGAGATGAAAAATATCTATGTTTAATATAAAATTAACATCGAAATATAAACTGGAATTAATTACAATTCCTTTCAGGACTTCGAGTAGAAGGTATGTAAGCCATCCATTAAACAAGAGAAGAATAAATGAAACAACAACACCCAGCCCTTTTCTGATTTTATTTTGTGGATTTACATTTCCCATTTGTGAAAACAGAAAAAAGGAGAAAACCAGAATAAACAAAACCGTAAGAAAAAGCTCCCCCAAAGAGGGCAACCAATAACTGGCTGCATAATGTGATGCAGAAAAAATGTCCTGACGATAAAATATCTGCGGAAACTGATAGTAAAACATCACAAATCGGGTAACCAGCAACGAAACGAAAAAGCCCAGAGTAGCAAGTAACGGACTACCCCTTCGGGAATAGGCTGAAAAAATCCGAAAAAACAACGCAAGTAATACCAGCAGGGAAACAAAAGCCATGGTAACGGCAAGTTTTGATGGAACGCTGGCAACGTAAGTCAGTTTTTCAGGGGGTGGAAAAACAAGGGTAAAAACATAGTCTTCAGCCTGACTGAATATCATTTGACCTTCAGCAGCCGAATCATCGGTTATGCTTACAAAAGCTGGTATACAAAAATCGGAATGGAATTCATTGGGAAGAAATTTATTTCTGTAACGATATTCCTTTTTGATAAGTGAAAAAACCCACAGCTGGTAATCTTCATATTTGTTCGAGATTTTGTAATACCATCCATTTTGATAAAAGCCAGCTCCTTTATCATAACGTGGCAGGAAATTATGATCCAGAGGCAGCGAATTATGTGAAATAAAAACTATGGAATCGCCCCTGGTAACCATAATAATCTCTCCTGACATATCGAACCTTTCATTCAGATCTTTTACCCATTCCTCATTGCTGAAAAGTTCTGTTCCTTCTTTTTTGAACAATTCAAAAACATTTTGCAATAAAAGCCTCGCACTTTTTTCACGCAAAAGAAAGGTATGTTGAAACCGCTCTGCCAACTTCTCAGGAGCATACGTCCTTTCTCTGAAAAAAGAAAGTACCACAGCCATTATTGTACTTGCAATAAAAATGGCCATCAAAACTTTATTAATCTTTTTGGATGACATTTCCTTTTCCTGTTTTATTTCGCAATTACACGTAAGTATTATTAAGCAGGCTTTCTGAAAACATAAATCATACTTGAATAAGGGTATTTCCCTTTCCATGCATAATAATTTGACAATAGCCCGATCCTGAATGCATTAAAGATTGGAAGGCCTTTTTGCCCCCGGTGCTTTTCAGAAAGTAAGGCAATATAAAAAGCATCAAAAATAAGAGGGTAAGATTTCTCAAATACAAATCCTACCTGCGAAAATATGCTTGTTATCGAATTTTCATCAAAATGGTTCAAATGCCGTGGAACATCTAAAGCGGCCCATTCTTCATTATAATACCTGCTATCGTAACTTTTATATTCCGGCACAGCAACAACAATCAAACCATCCTCTTTCAAAAGACTAAAAAAGAATTTTGCTTTAGCCACCGGATCACTGATATGTTCAAGGACATGCCAGAGAGTAATAACGTCAATACTTTGGTTTGGCAAATTACTTCGCATTTCATCCTCATTGGCGTATATGTGTAGTCCTTTGGAAACAGCTCTTTCTCTCCCCTGCTCACTGGGTTCCAATCCCCCGGTTTGCCATCCCATTTTTCTAATTTTCCTTAAAAACTCTCCGGTTCCACATCCGTAATCGAACAAAAATGGGGTACTATTCGTCATCAGGTGCTTTTGTATCAGTTTTACCTTGTAAGATAACATGTACCTGCGAACTGCCTGGTACAACCGCTGCGTGAGAGAGGATCCCGAATCGTGATGTGAGATGTATTCTTCTGAAATATAGTATTGCCCAAGGTTTTGATCATCTGGTCTTGGATTGGTAAAAACGAATCCACATTGTTTGCATTGTGTAATAGTGAATTGCTTATTACTTACGAGATAATCCTTAGCCTTCCTATACTCTTTTAAGGATTTTCCCCTACAAATTAAACATTCTGTTATAATCTCCATTATAGTGTTATTAATACTTGCTGAAATTTTTGGAGGGGTTACCCCCTTAACGACACAAGTTCCCTATGCATATGGTAAACAAAATTATCAAGAGTAAACCATAAGCGCAGAACAAAAGTATTAGTGGTGGAATGTTTCACGTGAAACATTCCACCACTCTTATTAAAAACCACACTTATTTTAAAACAATCTTTATGTTTCACGTGAAACATTTATTACGCACCAATATGGATCAAAAGCACGCTGATGTCACTGGGGTTAATACCACTGATGCGGGAAGCTTGACCAATGGTTCTGGGTTTAATCTTTTGTAGTTTTTCCCTTCCCTCCCAACTTATTGCTTTTAACTGGCTGTAATCAAAATCTTCGCGAAGGGTTGTGTTTTCCAATCGATTAATTTTCTCAGCCATTTCTTTCTCGCGATCTAAATAGCCTTTGTATTTCACTAAAATTTCACTGGCTTCCAAAGCTTCGCTGAAGATATGGTGATTTAAAAATCCATTAAGCTCTTCCCTGAATTCATTAACATGGCTGAATAATCCCTTTAAATCTACCTGTGGACGTAATAATATTTGCTTCAAAGAGCTTTTTACAGAAATTTCAGAACTGTTGCGTTCTCTAAGATAAGGATTGATTACATCAGGGACGACCTTATGGGATTCAATATTGGATATAATCCGATCTACTAAAAATTCCTTTTCTCTTAACCTATCCATTCTTTCCTGTGTAGCCAAACCAAGTTCATAACCATACCTGGTAAGTCTGCTATCAGCATTATCCTGTCTTAAAAGAATCCGGAATTCAGCCCTGCTGGTAAACATTCTGTATGGTTCTTTGGTGCCTTTAGTAATAAGATCATCAATGAGAACTCCAATATAAGCTTCACTCCTTTTAAGGATAAAAGGTTCTTTGTGGCGAATCTTTAAATGAGCATTGATCCCCGCCATAAGTCCCTGGCAAGCGGCCTCTTCATATCCGGTGGTACCATTCACCTGGCCAGCTAAATAAAGATTTTCAATCTTTTTACTTTCGAGGGTGAAATCTAATTGTGTGGGCGGAAAATAATCATATTCGATGGCGTATCCAGGTTTGAGGATACGGGCTTTTTGAAAGCCTTTGATTTTCCGCAAGGCTTCAAATTGAACCTGCAAAGGCAGACTAGAAGAAAAACCATTTACATAATATTCTATGCTATTCCATCCTTCGGGTTCGATGAACAATTGATGCCTGTCCTTATCACTGAATCGGTCAATTTTATCTTCAATGCTCGGACAATACCTGGGCCCACTACCCTGTATTCTTCCATTAAACATGGGAGATTCATGAAATCCTTTGCGTAAGGTGTCATGTACTTCCGTATCAGTATAGGCAAGATAACAACTTCTTTGTTCTTTCAATGGGGTTGTATCCAAAAAGGAGAATTTACCGGGATTTTCATCGCCAGGCTGCGGAATGAGCGAGGCAAAGTCGATGGTTCTACCATCGACCCGCACAGGAGTTCCTGTTTTAAGGCGATCGCTTTCAATTCCATATTTATTAAGATTTTGTGTAAAACCTGTACTCGGAGCTTCACTTAATCTACCACCTTTAAAACTGTCTCTGCCAATATGGATATTTCCATTAAGAAAGGTACCACTGGTAATGATTACGGCCTTTGCAAAAATGCTGATTCCGTACCCTGTTTTTACTCCTTTAACCTGGTTGTCCTTTTCAATCAATTCAATTACACTATCCTGCCAAAGGTGCAAATTTTCAAGAGATTCCAGAACGCTTTTCCATTTTTGCGCAAAAAGAACCCTATCACTCTGCGCCCTGGGACTCCACATAGCGGGACCCTTACTCCTGTTAAGCATCCGGAATTGTATCATGGTTTCATCAGTAACAATACCGGAGAAACCACCAAGAGCATCAATCTCTCTAATGATTTGACCCTTTGCAATACCTCCCATGGCCGGATTGCAAGACATCTGAGCAATAGTGGACAAATTCATTGTAATAAGCAAAACCTCAGAACCCATACGTGCTGCTGCTGCTGCTGCTTCACAACCGGCATGTCCTCCTCCTACAACAATAATATCATATTCCTGAAACATTCTATCTTTTTATTTAAAAACCTGCAAAATTACCTATTTAATTTTATACCCCTCTTAACCACAAAAGCACGGAAGCAAATTCTTTGTCCGTGCAAAACGTTAACCTTAAAAAGAAGCCTTATTTTAAAGTTACAAAAAGTCTATTAACTCTAAATATTGATTTTCTTTTTGCGTCATAATTTTCTTTTCATTAAGCTCCTTGTCTTTAAATCCAACAATATGTAAAACCCCATGTGCAAGAACCCTATGCAATTCTATATCAAAAGATGCTTCAAATCTTTTTGCATTTTCTTTTACCCTATCGATGCTAATATAAATATCGCCACTTATGTTATCAAAATCTTCTGAATAATCAAACGTAACAATATCGGTAAACTCATCATGTTTCAGAAATCTTTTATTAATTTCAATAAGGTAGGCATCGGTGCAAAATATGAAATTCAGCATACCTGGAGTTTTTCCTTCCTGCTTTATTAAACCAAGAATCCATTCCCTGGTATATTGCTCAGGGAATGGAAACTCAGAAACATCAAGGAAAACGAATTCTATATCAAAGTCTATATTTTCTGTATTCAATTTTTATGGTGTTTTAAATAACAATACATTCTTAAAATAATTTTCAAGATGTTTTTTTCTTTCAATAGTAAGTGAATAATTGATACTACTGATATAAAAAATTAGTTCTATAGTGCTGCCAAAATCATAAAAGTTAATCTCATCTGCCAAAAGTTTTATCACAAGTATACCGCGATTGCCCTCTCCCTCTCCATCGGGTAAATCTTCAAAACCAATTTCTGTATACTTCTGATAATCAAAACCTTCTCCCTCATCTTTTACAACAAAATGTAATCCTTTTGCATCAGAAAAAAAGGAAACATCTATATGAGATTCAGGATTATTCTGATTTCCATGAACCTTAGCATTAAAATATGCTTCATTTAAGGCCAGTTGGATATTACTGTAATACGTATTTATGATATTATACTCATAGCAAATATCCTCGATAAAACTTTCTAACTGATGAATACCCTCATCAGTGGCTTTAATCCTGATTTCTCTTTTATTTTCAACCATTTCTTTATTCTTGAACATTAAGAAAATATAATTCTACCAAACTTTTGTAATGTGGGCGGAAACCTGGTGGTAAACTCTGCAACATTTCAAGATTCCTGTTCTTTTCTCTATTATACTCAAAAAAATCCTCCGGGTTACTTAAATCATAAAAATTAGCAGTCTCTCCTACCCTTCGTTCTTCTTTTTCCCGCTCCATTTCAGCCTTTTCATGTTCTAATAATCTTGTAAGAATTCTTTGTTGCCTCATTTGGGTAAGCCGTGTAATATTATCTGACACAATATCCAGTTCAGTCCTTTCCATTTCCCGCATCAATTGTTCAAGTTCTTTTGTATTTTCTCCATCACCCCGCAGTTGATTGGAAATATCATTAAGGCTATTTCTTATTTTCTCTTGTTCGGCTGCCATCCTCGCAAGCTTTTCACTCATACTCATTCCTTGCTCTCCAGATTCACCCGGTTTTTGTTGATGACCTTGTCTCAACTCTTCAAGCATTTGATTCATCTGTTGCTGCATTTCACGCAAATCCTGAAACCCAGGAGAAGGCGTACCTTTTTGTGGTTCACCGCCTTCGCCAGACATCTGCATTTGCATCTGATTCTGCATATTCTCCATACTTTCATTAAGGAGCAAAGCGAGATTATTAATATGAGTCATAACAAACTGTTGTCTGCTTATCCCTGTATGCTTTCTGCGATTTATCAATTGATCTATGGCCTCTGTAATGTTAAGATTAATAAGAGAAATCTCACGACTCACATAGCTTTGAATTTGAATTTGCCGCTTGGCAAGAGCGGTTAAACTATCTTTTATCATCTCCAAATCACTGCTGATCTTATTTTGTTGCTGAATAAGATTTACATACTTCGGGTCACGAATATTAACAATCCTAACGTCTTCCATCAATTTTTCCTGAGAGACAGAAGAACGTATAAGATTATCCATAATTTCTCGTAATGTCCTAATATCTTCTGCAAGATTTTGTTGTTGCATTGCAGCCTGCATAGCTTGTAAAGAATTTTTAAGCTCCTGCATTTTATCTGAAGCATTATTTTGTTGTTTACCTGATTCTCCAGCCTCACCACCCTGCATGTTTTTTAACGCTTCATTCAAATCACTTCCAATTTCATTTTGAAGATCTGAAGTATCTTCAAAATCGTTTGGGCGACTTAATTCTTCATTCTTTTCCCTCATATCATCTATCAGATCGCTTATCTCTTCATACTCCTGGTTCAAATTATCCTGTTGATCTATCTTCTTATCATCAAGTCCTTCTTCCTTTACATCCTCATTCAAATCGTCAAGTTCTTCTTTCACTCTTTCCAGATTTTCAATGCTTTCATTCAACATACGTTCTACCTGCAGCTGCTTAAACAATTCAAGAGCTCTCTCCAATCTGTTTTCATAATCCTCCATTTCGAATTCCATCTGATCAAGCATTTCAAAAACCTCTTCCCTGTCTAGTTTTTCTAATTCATCCTGTATCTTATCATACAACTCTTTCATTTCATCTGTGAGGACTTCTTCAAAAAGTTGTTCCAGTTCTTGTTGCTTTTCAAACAATTCTTCATCTTGTTTTCTAAACTGCTGATCTCTCTGCTGTTTTTGCCGGGTAAATTCTTTTAACTTTTCGTAGCTTTCCTGAGCCTGCTTTTGCTTCTCAAGAAGATTCTTTAGTGTTTCCTGCTGTTCCCAGCTTATATTTTCGCTTTCCAACATAGACTTTCGCAGCTCATCAATTTCTTTTTGAATTTGATCAACTTCGTTCTTGTTCTCATTTAATCCTGATTTAACCTCTTCATCTGAAGCAATTGTTTCGGCAATCAATTCATTATGATCAGGAATACTATAAGAAAAAATCCTTGTTTGTGATGTTTTTGCTCCGTTGATAGCATCATTGTCGGACACTTCAAAATAATACTCAAATGAACTGCCGGGACTTATTTCATACTCATTCAAATCAATATGATAATAAAATTCCTGGTTAAGCTTTCGTTCATCAAAATCCAAATCCTTTAATTCAAAAGGAGTATTACTATTTTCAGATTCTTCATTCGTAATAAGCCTATACCTAAGATTCAAATCAGAAAAACCATAATCATCAATGATCAATCCCCTGAAATAAAGATGAGATAACATCACACTGTCCTGGAACTCTTCTACATTAATGGTGGGATAAACATCAGGTATAACATTTATAAAATAATTCAACGAATCCCCTTTCATATTATCGCTATTGTAAGCAACAACTGCATATTCAAAATTATTCAACGCAGTTATGATTTTATTGAATTCATTATGTCTTTCCCTATTAAAGGTATCCATTTCATTATCAATAGACAGACCCATTATGGTTGCATCCTCAGTAAAGACATTCCATTCGAGATTTGTTCCTTCCGGAATTCTGATATCTCCGATATTATCAAATTTTTCAGTAGGTAAATTCGTATAGGAAGGATATGAGGCTACAATAGTGAAATTTTTTATTACAGCCTTACTCTGCATTTCGATTTCAAAAGGCCCGAAAAGAAAATTCGCAGCCCGGATCTTAAAATTTAGGGGTTCCTTAAACGTTCTGAACTCATATTCAAAATCATACCTGGAAACAGGGGTCATTTTAAAAGCATCCTCACCTACAATCAAATCAAGGCGATCGGGTACAACATCTCCTTCAACCTTCATTTTCAAAACATAGGGTTGGTTTTTAATGGCTGTAGTTTCGCTAACCATTCTAACCTGGAATGGGGCAGGCCTTTCAAATTCCTGTCCATACAACATAATTCTACTGGCTGGTTCCCGGAATAAAACCGGATACAATATAAAACCCAATGAAAGAATGGTCAAAACAAAAAGAGAAATTGGAACATATCTTACATTTTCCCGCAAATTAACGGCATTAGTGAAAGGAACAGGATGTAAATGCCTGGATCGTTGCTCAATACTGGCGATAATAAGATCATTCTTTTGAGGATGGTCGTCAAGAAACTTTTTCAATTGAAGTGTATTGAGTATCTTATCATCAACATCGCTTTTAAAGAATTTTCCCAGAATAATAGCTGCCTGCTCAAAATCAATCCGTTTACCAATTTTCAGCAAACCAGCTATGGGTTTTATAATGTAGCGAGCCAATATTAAAACATTGAACAATATAAAGCCGTAAAACAAAACAGCTCTAACCGTTCCATCGAAATACCCGAAATATTCAAGAAATACGAACACCATAAATAAGAGTCCCGCACTGGCAATTGCAATGAGGAATCCCTTTATAATTTCATTTAAATAATATTTCTTAATGAACTTATCAAGCTTACCGACTAATATGGAAAAATTATCATTCATTTACATTCACTTCCTTGTTTTTAATAAATATAACTACCTTATAATTAATCTCTAAAATTACACATAATTCAACCCTTCTTAATCCAAAAAACTTTAATTTAGCTTATATGAACCCAAAAAGAATTAGCTCTGATATATTATGAAAAAGAACCGCGAAAAATTAAAAGAAGGATTAATTGAGCAGATTAAAAAATTTTTTATCAATAACCCTAAATCAAAATACAATCATAAGCAGATAAGTAAACGTCTTTCGGGTATTGAAGAGTCAGACCGAAAGTATATTAACGGTTTGCTATATCAACTTGCGAAAGAAGGATTTATTGTCGAAGTTTATAAAGGCAAATTTGTTCTAAATCCGCAGGAGCGAGAAAAACACCGTGAAAAAGCTGCAGTAATTTCTGGCACTGTCGATATGAAACAGACAGGTAAAGCTTATGTAATTACAGATCAACTACTTGAAGACGTTCAAATATTAGCTAATAATACCAACCAGGCTCTTCATGGTGATGAAGTTAAAGTAAGGCTTTTCCCCCAACGAAAAGGAGCCAAGATTGAAGGGGAAATCATCGAAATTATAAAAAGAAAGAAAACTCGCTTTGTAGGTGTTGTAGAAAAGCAACGCAACTTTGCTTTTCTTATCCCTGATAATAAGGCCACGCCAGTAGATATTTTCATTCCCCTTGACCAATTACAAGGGGCTAAACCAGGGCAAAAAGCTGTAGCAGAACTAACAGACTGGCCCCCTCAGGCAAAAAATCCATTTGGCAAAATTGTAAAAATACTTGGTAAACCAGGAGATAATGAGGTAGAGATTCATGCAATCCTGGAAGAATATAATCTCCCCTATTCTTTTGATCAAAAAATTGAACAAGAAGCAAATAACATTTCCCCGGATATTCCTTCAGATGAAATTCAAAGGCGCACAGATTTCAGAAATATTACAACCATTACCATAGATCCTGAAGATGCAAAAGATTTCGATGATGCTTTATCCATTGAAAAAATTAACAATGATACATACAGGATTGGGGTTCATATTGCAGATGTATCGCACTACGTAAAAGAGAAAACTTTGCTGGAGGAAGAAGCCTACTTCCGCGGAACATCAGTATACCTTGTAGATCGTGTGGTACCAATGCTACCTGAAAGACTATCCAATAATATCTGTTCTCTTAGGCCAGATGAAGACAAATTAACCTTTTCAGCAGTATTTGATCTGAATCTCGATGGAAAAATTCTTTCTTCCTGGTTTGGTAAAACAATTATCAGATCCAACCGACGGTTTAGTTACGAAGAAGTACAGCAAATAATTGAAAATCAAGAAGGAGAATTGTATGATGAAATCAACATACTTGATACCATAGCAAGAGTTATACGCAATAAAAGAATGAAAAGCGGAGCCATAGCCTTCGATAAAAAAGAGGTAAAATTCAGGCTTGACGATAAGGGCAAACCTCTTTCAGTATATTATAAAGAGCAAAAAGAAGCACACAAACTCATAGAAGAGTACATGCTATTGGCAAACAAAGCTGTGGCAGAAAGAATTGGCAAAATAAGGGGTAAATCGCAACCCAGAACGTTTGTCTACAGGATACACGATATTCCTAACCCGGAAAAACTAAACAGTTTATCTGAATTTGTTTCCAAACTTGGATACAAATTAAAAACAGATACAAGAAAGAATATATCTAAATCTTTAAATTCTCTATTAAAAGAATCTGAGGGAAAAGGAGAAGAAAATCTTATCGAAACCTTGGCCATCAGGAGTATGGCTAAAGCAGAATACTCAACACAAAATATAGGTCACTATGGATTGGCCTTTGATTACTACACGCATTTTACATCCCCCATCAGACGTTATCCTGACCTGATGGTACACCGCCTTTTACATGCTTATTTAAATAATGCCAACAGTTTTCCCTCAGAAGTATATGAAGAAAAGTGCGTGCATTCTACTGAAAGGGAAAAACTGGCACAAATAGCTGAGAGAGATTCTATTAAACTAAAACAGGTTGAGTTTCTTTCTGATAAAATTGGTGAAACATACAAGGGTGTGATTTCCGGAGTAAGCAAATGGGGATTATTTGTAGAACTGATTGAAAACAAGTGCGAAGGAATGATTCGCCTTAATGATATGACTGATGATTACTACTACCTGGATGAGGATAATTACCAGGTAATTGGACATAATACCAGGCAAAAATACAAATTAGGAGATGAAATTCATATTACCATCAAAGGAGTTAATGTTCATCGAAAAGAAATAGATTTTGTTATGGCAGAATAAAAACATACCGGTCATAGCATCAGGCTTTTATCCTGCTATGACCGGTAAACTATTTTACTTATAAAATCCTGATTAAATAAGATTCAGTCTTCCGTAGAGTTCTTTTCTGTACAAACCACCAATAGGCAACACTTTCATTTTTCCTTCAATAACCAAATCAGGATATTTTATAGAGAAAATCTTGTTCAGGTTTACGATAAAAGATCTGTGGATCCTCACAAAATCTTTCTGGGGAAGGATTCTCACCATCTCTTTCATGGTAGTATGGGTAGTGTAGCTGTTATCCGACGTATTGATTACAACATAATCCTTCAACGCTTCCACATAAAAAATATCGTCGAAATTGATTTTATTAAGACGATAATCAGCTCTTACGAAAATACTATCTTTTGATTCTTTATTCTCAATAATTGAATGGTAAAGATCGCGTTCTTTTTTAACAACTTCATCCTTTTCGTGCTTATAAAGCGCCATTTCTATGGTAGTTTGAAGTTCTTTTTCCTTGAATGGTTTGATAATGTAACCGTAAGGCTCCGTAATTTTAGCCTTACTCAGGGTATTATCATCGGCATATGCAGTGAGGAAAATCAAAGGAATACCAAATCTTTCCTTGATAAGATTAGCAGCGTCGATACCGCTCATTTGGCCCTTGAGCATGATGTCCATTAAAACAAGATCAGGGCGGTTTTCTTCTATTTCTTCAATAGCCTTTTCGGCACTGCTTACAGTTGTAGGAACCTGATATCCCATCTTTTTCAAGCTGTTTTGAATATCCTTAGCTACAATGCTTTCATCCTCAACAACTAAAATTTTTACTTTTGCCATATTCCTTAATGTTTAATATTTAAATTAAAAGTCTTTCTAACCGAAGCCTGAACCAGGCTATGCACTTTTCTGTTAAATTTAGCGGTATGTATTTACCATCTCCAAATTTACAACAATTTTTTAAAAATACTTAGATTAATAATTTTTGGTTTGATCGTATTCCATTCATTACCTATAATTTAAGGAAATTTAACCCGAATGAAACCCACAAGAATATCAATTCGTATTTTTCAGAAATTTAAGCACACTATACATCTATTTATTATCAATAATATTTTATTTTTAAAAAATCCTATTATTATTATTAGTGATGTTAATATTGTGAGTAAAAAAACCGGTGTTTTCTTGGAATTTTCATTTATAAAAACAAATCAACAAATTACTAACAACACTTTTCCCTCATTATTTCAGAAAATGAACAAATTAAGAAATTGTTAACAATCGGTTCGTATCTGCTTCTATGGATAAAAAGGGGGTTTATCAACATGATTTTATATTAAAAAATTGTTAGGTTTTTGTCAGTAAATTTTTAAAAAATGCAATGTAAAAGCTTGCATATTGTAAGATTGTTTTTATAGCAACACCTCTCGCAAAATTCCTATAAAAAGTAATCATAAGTTATCCATAGCCAGGTAGTACATTTCAACAACAAACTGTTGATAAAACGTAAAAAACTGATTACCAAAAAACATGAAAGTATCATGAAATATAGATTTGTAGGTGTTTAAATTTGTAAATATCTATAAATAAATCCTGTACTATTTATCTGTACTTTTGTAAGAATACAATTTGAAATAAACTTTTTAACAATGGCAAAAACAACCATCAAAATTGCTATAGCATCTGATCATGCAGGATTTGAATTAAAAGAAACTATCAAGCAATATTTTGATCAACAGGGTATTACATATCATGATTTCGGAACCCATTCGACAGAAAGTACGGATTATCCCGATTATGTACATCCTTTGGCACAATCGATAAGTAAAGATGAGTTTTCGTTGGGCATCGTTATTTGTGGAAGTGGAAATGGAGTAAATATGACTGCCAACAAATATCCGCAGATACGCTCTGCTTTATGCTGGTTGCCAGAGCTTGCTGAATTGGCCCGTCAACACAACGATGCTAATGTACTTGCGTTACCGGCCCGGTTCATCGATCATACATTGGCACTTCAAATTACGCAATCCTTTCTGTCATCCTCTTTCGAAGGAGGAAGACATCAAAACAGGGTCAATAAAATTCCCTGCAAATGATCCAAAGAAAACCAGATCATAACATGCCAGATATTCATCAGAAATTTATTATTGATTCTGAAAAGAAATCTTTTGACCTGAATCACCGGCGTACCATTGCATACAATATGTCGAAGTACAATGCGGCAGTGATCAGGGGAAAACAGCAATACCACCAGCTGGCCATGGCCCGGCGGCAGGCGGCATTAAAAAAGTACAGAAGTATAGAAAACCTTGAGAATTCCCTGAAGGAATTTGAACAGAATTTTATAAAACACGGGGGAAAAGTCTTGTGGGCACAAGATGCGGCTGAAGCCAATAAACATATCCTGGAAATTCTGAAAAAGCATGGTGTGGAGCTGGTGGTTAAATCTAAGTCGATGGTTACCGAGGAACTACAATTGGATGATTTTCTTCACAACCACAACATTGAAAGTGTAGAAACCGATCTTGGTGAATATATTGTCCAGATTTCGGGAGATAAACCCTATCATATCGTTACTCCTGTAATGCATAAATCGGCTGCTGATGTGGCGGCAATCTTTCATGAAAAATTCGGGCTTGACCCCAATAGCACACCACAGCAGATTACTTCTTTTGTAAGAAAAACGTTGCGGGAGAAATTTGCCAATGCCCAGGCAGGAATTACCGGAGCCAATTTTATCATTTCCGGGTCAGGATCCATTGCCCTTACCGAAAATGAAGGAAATGGCGTATTATCAGCTTCTATGCCCCCCTTGCATATTGTGGTGGCAGGCATCGAGAAAGTTATCGAGAATATCAGCGACCTGCACCTTTTCTGGCCTTTGCTGGCTACTTTTGGAACAGGGCAGAACATAACCGTATACAACAGCATAATCAGCGGTCCCAGGCAAAAAAATGAGGTTGATGGCCCGGAGGAAATGTATGTTATCCTGCTGGACAACGGCCGTAGCACTTTGCTGGGGCGTACACCACAAAGGAGAGCTCTTACCTGTATCAGATGCGGATCCTGTTTAAACGGATGCCCGGTTTATCACAGTATTGGCGGACATACCTATGGTAGTGTTTACTCGGGACCTATTGGTGCAGTTATTACTCCTCATCTCAGGGAAGTCATGCATTACAAGCATCTAAGCTACGCCACCTCCCTTTGTGGAAAATGTACAGAAGTATGCCCTGTCAATATCGACCTTCACCATTTGTTGCTTGAGAACCGCAATTTTGCAGTAAAAAGCCAGCTAAACCCCAGGGTGGAGAATCTGGCTATGCATTTGTGGAAGCGAGTAATGCTGAAAAGAAAATACATGGATTTTGCCAGCCCACGGCTGAAAAATTTTTTCCTCAAAAAGGTATTTGCTTCCTCATGGGGCAAAAGACGCGATATGCCGGTAATAGCGCCAAAAAGTTTCGGTAAACTCTGGAATGAACGAAAAGGATAACGTCAAAACCTTTTCAAAATGCTTTTTACTGAACCCATGTAGCTGCCTGCAAAAAGATTTACGTGGACCAAAAGCGGGTAAAGATTAGCTATTTCCACTGCCTGTTGCCAATTGTCTTCCAAAGGAAAGGCTGAATGATATGCCTGATAAAACTCAGGCGCAAATCCTCCAAAAAGCTTGCTCATTCCAATATCCATCAAACGGTGGCCATAATAAACGGCCGGATCTATGATGCAGGCCTCTCCCCTGCTGTTGGTCATAAAATTACCACTCCACAGATCGCCATGCAACAATGATGGCTTTTCGCGCGGGAAAAACTCCCCCAGCCGGGTAAAAAGCTTTTCAAATTGCCTTGAAGTAGCCGAATCCATCAAAGATTTATCCCGAACCAACCGTATTTGTTGCTCGAGCCGGTAAACTGTAAAAAATTCCTCCCAATTGTCAGTTCTTTTATTGATTTGAGGTAAACTTCCAATATAATTGTCGTGGTCGAGACCAAACATATCGTTGGTATGTTTATGCAAAGCTGCTAAACCGGCCCCAAAATGCTGCCAGAAATTTTTCTTTTCTCTCCCCTGCTCCACAAATTCCAGAACCAGCATACTCACATTTTGCTTCTCCCCATAGCCTTTAACTTCAGGGACATATAACACTCCTGCCTGTTTCAGCAATTGCAGGCCACGGGCTTCGGCTTCAAACATGCCCGGAAAAACATCAGCTTGGTTCCACTTGGCAAACCATACGCCGGTGGAGGTTTCCATGCGGGCGGCCTGGTTGATATCTCCCCCTGAAACCGGGCGGGAAGAGATTAGCTTTGCTTTTGGAGAAACATTATCATTAAGGATATCCAGAAACAGTGATTCATATTGGCTGTCAATCATATCTTTTATTTTTTTGAGAATGTAAATTTTTCTACTAAAGAATAAACCGGGCCAGAGGGTGTAAGTTTACTTTCATATAGGCTGAAAGAATCTACAGGTACTTTTTGGAAAGGCAGGGTAGAAAAAATACCTTCCAGTTCCCTCAGTATCCTGGTATCGCTGATATTTTTTATTCTGCCAATGGTAAGGTGGGGTTTAAAAAAGTGCTCTTCAGCCGGAAAGCCAAGCGGTTCAAGGTTTTTTTGTACACCAGCGTAAACCTTTTCAAGGTTATTCTGGTCCCTTTCCATAATCCCCATCCATAAGACCCGCGGAAAGCGCAGATTTCCAAAATATCCAAATCCTTCCACAAAAAACTCGAAAGGGTAGAGGGTATCAGTACTTTTGTGCAGAGCCCCGATAATAGAAGGAATTTTTTTTTCCGGCGTATCGCCAAGGAATTTCAAGGTAATATGCAGGTTATCGGGCTTAACCCAGTTGATAGAATCGGCAGACAACTTTTGCTGAATGGATTCCAGTGCTTTTAAAAGAGTTTGTTCGGGTACTACTTTAATGGCAACAAAAAGTCTTTTCATGATTTTCCCTTATTTTTGCTATGGCTTATAACCTTCTGGTGGTAAGCCGGCAACGAATATCGAAAATTTTCAAAAAGAAAAAAAATATTTTGCCAGTTTGATAAAAGCTGCTACTTTTGCAATCCGCTTTGGGGAATTAGCTCAGTTGGCTAGAGCGCTTGGCTGGCAGCCAAGAGGTCATCGGTTCGAATCCGATATTCTCCACAAAGTAAACCGGTTTGCAAAACAAGCCGGTTTTTTTATTTTCTGGTCTTTTCAATCTTCACCATTCTCGGGTTCTGCCGGATCTTTCAGCCTGAACCAGCTCGTCTTCTCATTCTGGCCCATTTCAACAATACCGGTGATCATAAGATTTACCATCAGGTTTTCTGCCAGGTAACGGGGTATGGAAGCCAGCTTGCAGAATTTTCCCAAAGTAATGAAAGGATGTTCACTGAGGTATTCAAGTAACAGTTTTTCTTTATCTGAGTACCTGATGAAGGTGCCATTGTTGCTGTTTTGTCTTTTCCAGAGCTTTAGCTGAAGGGTAGTGGCCAGTATGTTCTGATCTTTCACACGAATGTAGGCCATCCACTTTCCCTGTTCATTTTCGGCATAGCAGGGTTTTTCTTCCATGGCCGGGATATCAATTTCCAAAACGGTTTTTCCATCTACATTCCAGGTGCGGTGTGCAAAATCGACCTGTGGCTTGCAGTACATATTGGCAGCTGCTTCAATCATGTAAAATTCTTCCTCCGAACGCACCCCTGCAACCACACCGTTGTCTTTTACCCCGATAAGAAGTTTACCTCCGTCGGTATTGGCAAAGGCGGATAGGGTACGTGCTATTTTACGGGAATCATTTACCTGGAATTTAAAATCCTGTTTCTGGTGTTCTCCCTGCAGGATAAGTTTTTGTATGTAGGCATTCATGGTTTGGGTTCATTTTCTGCACCCTGTAAGGCATCAGTAGATCAGTAGGCTCTTTCGTTTTTTCCTTCAATATAGTTTATAAACGAGCGGTTGGCTACTTTGTTTCCTCCGGGAGTGGGATATTCACCCGTAAAATACCAGTCGCCTTTATGACCGGGACATGCTGCATGCAGGTCTTCTATAGACTGATATACTATCTCAACTTCGGCATTCACATCAGGGGTGTGCAGCATGGCGGCAATCCTGGCAGATATCTCTTCAGCTTTGAAGGGCTTGTAGATTTCCCTTACATGGTTGACCACCTCTTCTTTTGGCAGATCTTCTGACTGTTTGCATTTTTTGTAAACGTCATTGATAATATATTCCTGGCGGGTATCTTTGAGCAATTCTATGGTGGCTCTGAAAGCAATAAAATCAGATAGCTTGGCCATATCGATACCGTAACAGTCGGGATAACGGATTTGTGGCGCGGAGCTAACAATAACGATCTTTTTGGGGCCCAGGCGGTCGAGCATCCTGATGATACTCTTTTTCAGGGTTGTTCCTCTTACAATGGAATCGTCGATCACCACCAGGCTGTCCTGGTATTCCTTCACAACACCGTAGGTTACATCATAAACGTGGGTTACCAGGTCATCGCGGGCATTATCCTCGGTAATGAAAGTGCGCAACTTGGCATCTTTAACCGCAATTTGGTCAATGCGGGGTTGCAACTTCAGTATCTTTTCAATTTTTTCCGGATCCATATCTCCATTGAGCTGCACGAGCCTGTCTTTTTTTACCTGATCGCAGAACTCATGCAATCCTTCTACCATACCTTTGTAAGCAGCAATTGCTGTGTTGGGAATGTAGGAGAAGATGGTGTTCTCAAGGTCATGGTTGATGGTTTTGAGAATGGCAGGAACAAGCAGTTTGCCCAGCTGCTTTCTTTCCTTGTATATGTCGGCATCGGTTCCCCTTGAAAAATAAATCCGTTCAAAGCTGCAGGAGCGGCGGGGCAATGGTTTTTTGCATTCTACCTCGCTTGAATTACCGTCTTTTTTAATGATAAGGGCATGGCCAGGTTTGAGTTCTTTAATAGACTCAATGGGAACCCGGAAGGCAGTTTGTATAACCGGCCTTTCAGAAGTTGCTACTATTACTTCATCATCCTGGTAATAAAATGCCGGTCGAATGCCTGAGGGATCGCGCATGATAAAGGCATCACCATGGCCCAGCAGCCCTGTCAGCACATATCCTCCATCCCAGTATTTGCTTGCATTGGAAAGAATAGACCGGATGTCAATATTCTTTGCAATGAGGGGGCTGATATCCTTTTTGGAATATCCCTGGCTTTTGAAATTGCGGTAAATATCCTCATTTTCGTCATCCAGGAAATGGCCCAGTTTTTCAAGAATGGTAACGGTATCTGTTGTTTTGTTGGGATGCTGGCCAATATTTACCAGGCTGGTAAAAAGTTCATCCACATTGGTAAGATTGAAATTCCCTGCAATCATAAGGTTTTTCGACATCCAATTGTTCTCACGCAAAAAAGGATGGGTATTTTCTATGGCGTTTTTGCCAAAGGTACCATAGCGTAAATGGCCGATGTAGAGCTCTCCCATGAGGTCTACATTTTTTTTGAGCCAGTCAATATCCCTGAGCCTTTCGGGCTTATTATCATACACCCTGGTGATGTTGTCGTGCAACTGACTGAAGATATCCCGGATGGGATTGCTTTTGTTGCTCCTGATGCGGTGCATATAGCGCGTACCCGGTTCCATATCGAATTTTACACAACCAATTCCGGCACCATCTTGTCCGCGGTTGTGTTGTTTTTCCATCAACAGGTACATTTTATCTGTACCATAAAAGGAGGTACCGTATTTGGCAAGGTAGTATTCGAGGGGCTTTAACAGCCTTAGCAGCACGATGCCGCATTCATGTTTGATCTGATCGCTCATGGGTGCTTTTATTAAAGCGCAAAGGTACTAATTTTTAAGGTTGGGATTGTGGCAGGTGCAGTATAAGCATGCAAGGGCACAGGTTAAGTTGACAGGTGCTGCAATGCCCTTGCATTGAGGCTTTCTATCCAAAACGGAAGTTTTTTTAAGAAACCAGTTCGCAGAATTATTAATCTTTAGGGATTCTTGCAGGTGTATCGTAGCAAAGAATGATTGCCGGTCATATTTCGTACTCGAAAAAAGGCGTTTTCAAACGTTTAAACCCTATTTTTCGCAGCATATCATGGGCTTCCACAAACAGGTTATCCAGCTGATCGGGATGGTGAGCATCTGAGTTTACCATCATCGGGATATCCAAATCGTGACACTTTTTAATGATCTCTACCGATGGGAAATACTCATCGGTTTTGCCAGTGTATATTCCACGGGTATTTACTTCAATGATACAACCATGTTTTTTTGCGGCATAAAGTGTTTCATCTACCAGATCGGTATACCATTTCTCACTGGTTGAGAACCAGCGTTGTTTGTTATGCATTTTCACCTTGTCGATATGACCAATAATCTGTGGTTGTTGAGTTTCTATCATACGGATGGTCTGACGGTAAAAAGCAGTAACAGCAGCACGATAATCTCCGTTGAAAATTTCATTCACTCCATTGATATACCCTTCCATAGGTCCGTCAATGAACCATATTTTTCCATCACCTTCGTTGCGCACCAGGTGAACTGACCCAATGTTATAATCCAGGGGAGTCTTTTCCATGAACCCTTTAAAGTCTTCCGAATGGCCCGGGATATAGTCAATTTCGAGGCCAAGGTAAAGATCTATCTCATTGCTATATTTTTTGATCAGGTATTGGGCATCTTTCACGTATTGTCTGAAACTTTCCGGTGTAAGGCTCCATTCATTGGGGAAGGGTAGGGGAGAGTGGGCAGAAAAGCCCAGTGCCTTGAAATTTTTTTTGATGGCGGCCTTTACATAGTCTTCCATCTGTTCTTTTCCGTCGCAATGCTGCGAATGACTGTGGAAATTGTACAGGGGGATCATTTTAGATTGTTTTAGTAGAGATTTGGATTGATATTCTGATAACCGCTTATTTGAGTATTTGTTTAACCTGTTGTGCAATTCTTATGCGAGAAGTGATCATATCGATGGCCACATGATTTTCTCCTCCCTGGGGTACGATGATCTCGGCATATCGCTTGCTGGGTTCAATAAACTGAAGATGCATGGGCTTAACAAAGCGTTCGTAATGGTCCAGCACTTCAATGAAGGACCGCCCTCTTTCTTCAATATCTCGCTTGATCACCCTCATGAGCCGGTCATCGGCTTCAGCATCCACAAAAATTTTTATATCCATGCGATCGCGCATGCGTGGATTAGACATGATGAGGATACCCTCCACAATAACTACCTCTTTGGGTTCAACGGGTATTACTTCTTTGGATCGTGCACAGGTAAGGTAAGAATAAATGGGCATGGGTATGGGCTTGCCCTCGCGCAACATGTCCAGGTGCTTTATGAGGAGGTTAAATTCGATGGCACTGGGATGGTCGAAGTTGATTTTCGCTCTTTCCTCAGGAGAGAGGTGGCCATTGTCCCGGTAATAGGCGTCCTGGTATATAACGGAAACACTGTTTTTGGGCAACCGGCTTACGATTTTTTTTACTACTGTAGATTTACCTGAGCCGGAACCACCGGCAATTCCTATTATCAGCATACCATTTTTTGGAGGATAAAAATAAAGCTTTTCACCCAGAAATGCCTGATTATTTTTTATTTTGATCAGCTGTTGTAATATTCCCAAAAAAGAATTAGGTTTGATAACATAGTTTTTATAAATTTTCCTTCCCCATGACAGATGCCAAGGAACTGAAAATTAAGATGTATTCCGACCCGTTGCAGTTTTTTCCAGCTCTGCTCGACGACATAAAAACCGCAACAAATTACATATATTTCGAAGTTTACCGCTTTCGCAATGATCCCATCGGCATCAGGGTTCGCGACAATCTGATAAGAAAATGTCGCGAAGGAGTAAAAATAAAGCTTCTGATCGATTCCTGGGGGGCATCTTCCAACATGGCATTTTTTAAAGAATTAATAGATTTGGGTGGAGAGGTTCAATTCTTCAAGAAAATACGCATAACCTGGGATGCCTTCACCAAGAACCACCGACGCGACCACAGGAAAATTCTTGTTATTGACGATCATATCACCTGGATAGGATCGGCCAATGTGAGTGGTTATGCACTGAACTGGCGCGAATCGGTTTTTCGCATTACAGGAGATATTGCGCGAAACTTCAGGGATGTGATTCTGGACAACATCAAGATCTACAACAAGTATTTTTACGACAAGCTTGCCTATACCCGTAAGATCGATTACAACGGTTTCCAGATCATTCGCGATGTTCCCAGTATTCAGCATCAACCCGTACAGCGCAAATTTCTTGAACTGATACGAAATGCCACCACTGAGATCTTACTGGAAACCCCCTATTTTCTTCCTGGAAGCAATTTGCGCAAAGCATTGGCCGAGGCTTCGGCCCGGGGGGTAAAGGTGAATGTGATTATTCCCAAAAAATCAGACATACACATTGTTGATGTTCTGGCCGGCAAATATCTGGGCGAATTGGCGGGCGCCAAGGTAAATATCTTTTTTTACCTTCCCCAGGCATTGCATTCCAAAATATTTTTGGTTGACAGGAAATACTTTATGGTAGGCTCTGCCAATTTCGACTACCGCAGTTTTCGCTACCAGCACGAGATTTGCCTTTTTGGGAAACACCGCAGCCTCAACCGCCAGTTGTTGCTCCATTTTCAAAACAGCATCAAAGAATCACAACCCTTTGATTATTTAACCTGGCAAAAGCGGCCTCGATTACAGCGCATGTTTGAGTCTTTGCTTGTACCTTTCAGGCATTTGTTCTGATTTGAATCTTACCTTCTTACTCTACCACCAAAAGCAAACCGTTTTGCATAGTATTCTTCATCCAGGTCATTTACCACTACCCCCCGTGATGAAGAGGCATGAACAAACTTATTGTTGCTGATGTAAATTCCTACATGGGAAACTTTTCTTTTGTTGATACGGAAAAATACCAGGTCACCCTCCCTGAGGTTGCGCCGGTTTACCCTTTGGGTATGTTGGGCCATGTTTACAGTAACTCTTTCAAGATCAATATTATATACGTTTCTGTAAACAACCAGTGCAAATCCGGAGCAATCCATCCCCCTTTGGGTGGTTCCTCCATACAGGTAAGGGGTTCCCAGCCAACGGGAGATTTCCAGTAAAAGTGCCGGATTTTCGTTGCCAGACAAGGCGTAACCAAGCTTTTGCGATTTTCTGTGGTAAAAATCAGCATCCGGTGCAGGTGTAGTAGTAATTTCAGCAGGCTCTGCGATGGGGTCAGGTTTATGTTGGTTTTCACGTGGAAAACGCTCACGACCTTCTTCGCGATAGGAGGGGGTGTTGCGGAGGTAGGAACATGACGAAAGTGTTCCGCTAATTATAATAAATATCAGAAGGAATTTATAATTGAATCGCATCCAGTGTACTACTATCTGTTAGGTATCGTAAAGATAGTAAAACTAAATTATTATAATGCTATCCAACCTTCTGGTAGTCGAGGCTATTGTAAATAGAATTGTTACTGATAAATTCAGGTACAATTTGTTTCATTTTTCGTACCAGGTTTAATTCATCACCGTCAAGAATAAGAGAAGCGAGCTCCGTGAGGTGTTCTTCAATTACGTGGTATTGATATGTTCTTACACTGGCTCTTAGAATTTTCGGGTGGTGGGTAGGAAGTGTATTCTCTTCATTATTAAGTAGTTCTTCGTATAATTTTTCTCCTTCTCTGAGGCCCACTTCTTTGATTTCAATATCTTTATAAGGCTCTAAACCCGATAGTTGAATCATCTTTTTGGCAAGGTCATAAATCTTAACCGGTTTTCCCATATCGAAGACAAATATTTCGCCTCCATTGCCCATTGCACCTGCTTCCAATACCAGGCTGCACGCCTCAGGGATGGTCATGAAATACCGGGTAATATTTTTATCTGTGAGTGTTACCGGGCCCCCTTTCTCAATTTGTTTTTGAAACAGGGGTACGACAGAACCATTGGAGCCCAGCACATTTCCAAATCGTGTAGTTATAAATTGGGTAACGGTTTTGGGCATACTCTGGGCGTAGATTTCTGCAATACGCTTGGAAGCCCCCATTACATTGGTTGGGTTCACAGCCTTATCTGTAGAAACCATTACGAATTTGCCCACTTTGTACTTCACGGAAAGATCAACCAACGCTTTGGTTCCAAATACATTCACCAAAAGTGCTTCATAGGGGTTATTCTCCATTAAAGGAACATGTTTATAAGCCGCAGCATGATAAAGAATATCAGGGCGGTATCTGTCAAAGATTTGATCCAGACGGTACCGGTCTTTGATACTTGCAATAACGAGTTTGGTAAGATCGGCAAATTGCCTCAATTCAGGGCTATTATTGATTTCGGATTGCAAATCATACAAAGCTGATTCAGCATGATCCAGCAAGATGAGTTTAGCAGGCTTATATTTTAACACCTGTAAAACAATCCCTGAACCGATAGAGCCTGCAGCTCCGGTAATCATTACTGTTTTACCCGTCAATTCTCTTTTTACATTACTATCATCCATGTGAATCGGATCACGCTCAAGCAAATCCTCGATGTTTACTTTTTTAATCTGACCTGAGCTCAGGTGGCCGTTGATCCATTTATGGATACGTGGTACTGATTTCACTTCCAGGTTCAGCTCTAATCCTGCTTCGATGATTTCTTTCCGTCGATTCTTATTTAAGTCCTGTATAGATATGACTAACGTATGTATTTTTCTTTTTGTGATAAACGATGAATTTAACACGTCAGAAGGATGAAATACAGGAACTCCCTCAAGATATTTATTGCGTTTGGACCGATCATCATCTATGAAAGCCACTACTTTATGATTCAGCTGGTTGTCCTGTTCTAATGCCCTCAGTGTAAGCATTCCCGAAGCTCCTGCTCCATATATTACTGTGAGTCTGCAATTCTTGCCGTAATTATTGACCAGGTTATGGAATGTTGTTTTTACCAGAATGCGGGCAAAAATCAACACAAAATAAACTATCGTAAAGTGAATCAAGACCACTGATAGAGGAATACTACTCAATGCCTGAAATGCTGTTAAGCGTCCAAATGTTATTAACGCACCCACCATTAAAAGACCTGTTGCTGTTGCTTTGGAAACTTTCATAACATCTTCGAAGCTGGTATGGCGGATGATGCCATAAAAAGATTTAAAAAACCAGATACTAAGAGAATAAATGAATGTAACACTAAAGGCCTGAAACAGGGTTAGCGAAAAGTCGATTTTTGAAACGATAAAATTGAACCGGAGAAGATAAGCAATAAAAAATCCGGTAAAGATCACTGAAATGTCAAAGAGAAATACATACCAGCTTGGCAGGATGTCCTTACTATATTTATGAGCTTTTTTGGTCAGCGATTGGAGTAGAGATTTACTTGAGATCATAGTCCTTTTATTGGTATTTATTGAATTCCATTTCCCATGAATAATTGTATTCGTATTTGTGCAATATTAGTGGTTTGTTTCTCACCAAAAAACCGTATAACACCCAAATATCAGACCAAGTTTCACGCAAAATTCTATAATATTTGCACGGATTAATACCTGTGTAGTTTTCTTACAAGCCAAATATAAAACCAGCAAACTCATTATTTGAACAAGTCATCGAAAAGCACAAAAAAAATAAGCAAAAACACATATGTGTGTTTGCTTATCAGCTAGACTTGGCTTGTTTGGTTTTCCTTTTTCAGGGCAAAGTTATATGTTTTTCTATTACCTTGAATTAAAAGTCATAAGTTTGACAAAAAAATATTTTTAGTTTAAACATTTAATCATGTTAAAGGGAAAGCAAATTGTACCTGGCCCCTAACATAAAGCCTTCATTGTTAAATAAATGGCCCTTGTCGAGAGCGAATGCTATCATAAATTCTAAATTGTTCAAGGATTCTGGCTGCCAATACATTTCCCATAAAAAGTACCATTGATTGCGTGAGGGATTAAAAAAATAATCTTCCGGGTTGTT
>CAYVQC010000014.1:0-60156 GCA_964453995.1 uncultured Bacteroidales bacterium
CCACTCACCATTGTACCGGTGCCATTCGGTGAGATACTCGCCGGTCAGCTTTTCGCCGGAGTCGAGCACTATTTCCCAATGGCCTTTCTCCACGGCTATATCGCCATCTACATTTACGCTGGTGGTTTGCAACTTGAGGAAGGTAAACATCTGCGTTTTGTATTCCAGTGATTGCCTGATCAGTTCGGTTCCGCACCCTTCGCCAAGGATACAGGCGCTGGCATGATACAGTGGCATCAGTTTTTCAACCTGGTCATTGTTAAACCATTCAAAAAAGCTTTCATTGTTTTTCTCAATAATTTCACGCACTTTTTCGGCACTCTGAGCTTTGGACTCGGTAAACAAGGATGTTAACCCGAAAATGGCAGCGAATAAAAGGATTGAAAGAATTGTTATTTTTTTCATAGGATTTGTTTTTAAGTTAAATAAATCGAGTACAACCAAATAAAATCGTCCCGGCCAGGATCGGAGCTGATAAGCCATGGTATCCAGCTTACCTGAAACGGTACCGTTGGCAGGGTAAATCTCATAATCAAGGCTTGCGAAGATCAGCTTAACCGTAGTGCTGCGGGGAATAACATCAGCCGATTCGATCCGTTGGATGGTGCGAAGGCTTACATTGCACTTTTCGGCAAGCTCACTTTGGGTCAACCCTTTGGCAAGTCTTAATTCAGAAATTTTCCTTCCTAATTCCGGTTGTTTCATAGCTCAGTGATTTCGATGGCAAGATTAAGACGAACCCGCAAAATAGTCAAATAAATTGCCGGTATTTGATGTGACATTTATACGTCATTTAACTTAAAACACTGCATTTCTGTATATTATCATTACGAAAAGACAGCATCACAAAAAGCAAAAATACAACTTATTATACCACCATGCTGATCTGCCGGATGAAAGGCAGGTTCATTCCCTGAGCTCATTCTCTAAAATCACATTGAAGAAAATGATATGGCCGGCAAAACAGCACCCTGAAGGAACCGAGCCTTGTCGAAGTACCACCGCAGGAACCAGGAAATCTTCACCCCCCTCAAAACCCCTCTTCCCCGCAATCCTTGCATACTGTGGTGCTGTTGATATTATTGAAGGGTGTTGCCATGAAGATCGACAGGATGATGACAAAAAATTTACGGATTTTGTTTTTCCCCATGGTAAAGGATATGTTTTTGGAACCGCAGGCAGGGCAGATGAGTTCAGGTTTGTTATTGAGCCCCAGGATGTGGGTGGCCCGTGGCAGGTCTTTTTCGAAGATCATTACCTGTACGCCGCTGCCAAAAATCCTGTTGTAGTGGGGCATGAGACCGGAGAAGTTTTCGTTGGTAAGATAGCTTTCGATCCCTTCATTCTCCAGCCGGCCTTTGATCATATGGGCTTCGAAGGAATTTTCGCAGGTAGTAAGGCGGACGATGTTCATGAGTTGGGGTTTGGGTCCCTTTTGCAATGTTGAACGATTATTTCACTATAAAATGGAGTTTTAAACCAATTTCGTTGGGTAAAGCTTTTTTTACAGAATGCTGAAACCGCAGTTACAAAGTAACGCAGATTTTTTAAGATTTAATCTGCCAGATCAGTGTTTGTAAACCTGCGCAATTAACGTTTGGATTTATTAGCCAAATGCCATTGAATTTTATTTGGTTTTCCAATTGATCATATCCACCAATTGGATAAAAAAATCAGCTGAATATATTTCTACTTCTGCAGGATTCCTTATAAACGGCTGTATATCAGCCTTAACCCTATCCATACTGGTACTGCGAATTTTTTTTCGCAGCAAATCCTTAATGTTTTCAACCACGGGATAATCATCTATATGGCCTGATTGCCGGGCCCTTTCAAAAAAGTGAGGCACATCCACCTCAACTTCCTGTCTGACATACCATACCAGATCATACCAATCACGCCCTTTCACTCGGGTTTTCCAGTCCCGGTAAAGCAAAGCATGCAGTTTTCCGGCAAAGAGTGAAGGTAATGAATAACATCTTGTCATAAAAGAAAATGGCATTAACAGTAATTTGTATTCCGTTGAAAATCCGGGAGGGGGGTTTACATCTACTTCAATCTTTATCTTAATTTTTTGCCCGGCTGAAAAACTGAGATTATATATTTCTGTTTCCTCTTTCAGGAATGCAGATTCAATCTGGGTATTTATTTTCTTTTGTTTCTTTTCAATGACCACTTCCTTGCCAGCCATTTTAAATTCATTTTTAATTGAACCAAAGTATTCACTGAGATCAAAATCAGGATTGCTTTCCAAAAGGGAAAAGTCCATATCCTCAGAAAACCTTTCAATACCATAAAAGATCCTCAAACAGGTGCCTCCATAGAATGCTGCATTATTAAAAAAGCCTCCCCTGTAAAGTCCGGCAAGTGTAATTTGCTGCATTATTTCCCTGGTAGCATTCCGCATTTCATCGTCTGTACCAGGGGAGTACCTGGCAAGCATTTGGTCAAAAATATTCATATGCGAAGGAGTTTTAGCAGGTTTTTTAATTCGGTTTTCTTCTTTCCATATTTCAGACATTGCTCAATGATACTTCGGTCAAATTTTTCAAGTTCAGTCATTTCAAACCTCAAATCATCCTCAAGGTATACACTCATGGCTTTAACAGATTGAATCCTGAGCATACGTGTGGTTGTAATCAAATCGCAGAGCGCTTTTTCCGGTGTGGCCATAATAAATGCATATGAACCTTCCATAACTATTTGTCTTATACCCAGATAAAAATAATCTGATGGAGTTGTGATATATTCATAATGACCGAATTTATTAGAGATTATGCGGGAGCGCCTGGTGGTAAGAGATCGGAAGGTATAAACACGTTCGGGTATAAGTCCGTAGTATGACAAGGCCGTTTCGCAGGAAATATAGGAAGGGCCATAAAGATGGTTTGCGATCAGTTCCCTGGATATTTTCTTCCCGCTAATTTGTTCAGAAACAACATAGAGCCCCTTTTTCAACCGGTAGATTTCTCCTGCTTTTTCCAAAGCAGATAATTTATCTGCCGGGTAACTATATTTTTTCAGGGCATTCGATAATGCATTAAAATCAACAGGTATATTTCCAAATTTTTCGAGCGTATTCATTGGATTGATATTTTCACCAAAGTTATCAATATTTGCACAGATAATCGATATTTTTTCGATGATCTATGCATTTTTTGCTAATAATAAAAATCCGGTTTTTTTATCACCCACTCCGCGCAGTGACTTGAAGCCCCGGCTGGAGAATCACTTCTGCCCAAAGGCCGCAAGCACGAATATTGTTTGAAAGAAGATCGACGCTCCTCCCCTACTTTACATTTGCTCCGTACCGGGTAAAGGGAGTACTTTCCTGGGTGCCAAAATCGCCTTTGCTATATTTGAAATAGCCTGCAATGGCTATCATGGCGGCATTGTCGGTGCTGTATTCAAATTTTGGGATGTACACATTCCATCCCGCTGTGTGGTGTTCGTTGAGCATAGCCTGCCTGAGGCCGGAGTTGGCCGATACACCGCCGGCGATGGCCACATGGTTGATGCCTGTTTGGCTGACGGCCTTGCGCAACTTGTGCATAAGGATGCCGATGATGGTATGTTGTACCGAAGCACTCAGGTCGGCCTTGTTTCTTTCGATGAAGTCAGGATCTTCGCGCAGCCTGTCGCGCAAAAAGTAGAGGATGGAGGTTTTGAGCCCGCTGAAGGAAAAGTCGAGCCCGGGGATATTGGGATGGGGAAACTTAAAGGCATGGGGATTTCCCTGGCGGGCAAACTTGTCTATGAGGGGCCCACCGGGATACGACAGTCCCATGATCTTGGCCGCCTTGTCGAACGCTTCTCCGGCGGCATCGTCGATGGTCTGGCCGATCACCTCCATGTGGAAATGGTCCCTGATGAGCATGATCTGGGTATGACCACCCGAAACGGTAAGGCAGAGAAAGGGAAACGACGGTTTTTGAGGTTGCTGTTCATCCTCGATAAAATGGGCCAGGATGTGGGCGTGCATATGGTTTACTTCGAGCAGCGGAATATCAAGGGCCAGGGAAAGGGATTTGGCAAAAGAGGCACCCACAAGAAGTGAGCCCAAAAGTCCGGGGCCATTGGTAAATGCGATGGCATGGAGCTGATTTTTAGTTATCTTTGCAACATTGAGCGCCCGGTGCACCACCGGAATGATGTTTTGCTGATGGGCGCGTGAAGCAAGTTCAGGTACCACACCACCATAAAATTTGTGAACATCTTGATTGGCAATAATATTGGCAAGAATCTTGTTATTTTTCAGCACCGCTGCCGAGGTGTCGTCGCAGGAAGATTCGATGCCCAATATGTAGGTATCCATGTAACTTTCAGGTAGTAAATTCGTAAATTAAATATCCATATTCAAATTGGGAGGCAAAGGTATAAAAAAAACGCCTGTTATAGTAATGATCACAGCACTTGTGATGCTCCTGATTCCTGTGCTGCTGTTTCTTACCCTGCGTTCGCCGGGGGTGCAGACTTACCTTGCCCGCCAGGCAGCCGGCTTCCTTTCCCGGGAACTCAACACCACCATTGATGTGGGTGGGGTCAACATCACCCCTTCCCTCAACATCGTGCTGGAAGACGTTATCCTGCTCGACCAGCAGCAAAACATTCTGCTGGATACCCGGCGTATGGTGGTTGATCTCAACCATATTTCAAGATCTTCACAGTTTATGCTTATCAACAGGATCCTGTTTGATGAGGCCCGGGTGCACGTGGCAAAATACCGGGATGAGGAACACTTTAATTTTCAGTTCCTGGCAGACTATTTTGCTCCCGAATCATCACAACCACCATCAGAAAGGCCCTTGTGGGATGTTATTGTCCGGTCCTTCGAATTCAGAGATGCCTCCCTTGGCCTGGTAAACGAAAACTTCCCCCACCTGGAGTACGGCTTTGACCCCAACAATTTCTATTTTTCTGCACTCAATATCGATGTTCAGGATATCTTTATGGAAAATGATACCCTGCAGGCCTCACTCAAGAATTTCTCGGTGAAAGAGGCAAAGGGATTTTCTGTTGAATCGGTTACTGCCGATCTTTTCATAACACCACAGGAAAGCAGATTCAACAATCTGATTGTAGAAACACAGCAAAGCAATGTTGTTTTGGATGTAGCCATGAAATATGATGGTTATGGTGCTTTTACCAATATTGCAGATGAGGTGGATTTGCAGGTGCAGGTTCAGCCTTCAGCATTGGACCTGTCTGAAATGGGATACTTCATCCCTTCCCTTTATGGTATTGACGGAAAGCTGGATATGCAGGGAAACCTGTCCGGGCCGGTAAGTAATCTCGGGGCCAGCGACATCAACCTGAGGTATGGCGATAATACCCGTTTTACGGGTAATATGAGTCTTATCGGGCTTCCATCAATAGAAGAAACTTTCGTAAATTTCTCGGTCAACCACTTCATAACCTCCTATTCCGATTTGAAGTCGGTGAGGCTACCCCAAAGCTTTCCCCATCCTTACCTGCAGGTACCCGATGATTTTGCCAGGCTGGGGCTGCTTTCCTTCCGTGGCAATTTTACCGGGTTCCTTCACGATTTTGTGGCCTATGGTCGCTTCAACAGTGCACTGGGAGTAGTAAATACCGACCTTGCCATCATCCGCAGCGATCAAACCAATACCATCAGCTACCGGGGTAATATAGCCACTACCCGCTTCAACCTGGGGGCCCTGATTGACGATCCTGACGACTTTACCAATGTATCGCTGGCAGCCAGGATAGAAGGCAGTGGCATCAGACTTAATGACCTTGACATGAACATTTCCGGCGAGGTAACATCGCTTGATTTCAGGGGATATGACTACAAAAAGATGGAGATTTCCGGCAACTTCATCAACCGCAAATTCAGCGGGCAGTTCCTGGTGGATGATCCTAATCTCTACCTGGATTTCGGAGGTGTGGTAGATTTTAATGAGGAAGTCCCCATGATGAATTTTACCGCACGCATTGACAATGCAAATCTTACAAAACTCAATATCTACCAGAGAGACTCGCTTTATAACAGTATTGTATCCACATTGATCAGGGTGGATGGCACAGGCAATACCCCGGGCAATATACAGGGTGAGATCAACGCTTACTCCACCAGCTATACCGAGACACCTGTCAAAGACATGCGAAACCCGCAACCTGCCTCTGTCACTACCGACGTAATTGCCCTGGAAAGCGAGCTGCTGGATGATGGCAGGAAGCACCTGCGGTTTTATTCCGATTTCCTGGATGTGCAGGTAGAAGGGGTCATCAACTACGATAAGATCATAAATTCCATGGAGCGCTTTGCTTATAATTACGTGCCCTCCCGCTTTGCCCAAACTCCTCCCCTGGCCCGGAACGGAAACTCAGACCAGGAAATGGATTTTCGGATCCATGTAAAAAATATTGATGCAATAACTCAAATTTTCATTCCCTCCGTAAAGGTTTCTCAACACAACTATTTTGAAGGTTATATCAACACCAAAACATACGACTTGCACATGCAGGGTGGTTTCGATTATATTTCCCTGGCCGGCAGAAGGCTTATGGCCCCTGAAATCAGCATTACATCAGACTCCACATTCCTTGAAATGATCGTGCGAGGTGAAAAGTTTTACATCTCAGATACTATTTACATGGGTCAGTTTTTCTCCTCTGCAGGGTTTGCCGGCGACACCATAAACATGCTTACCCAGTGGGAAAATTATGACTCACCGCGTCAAAATCTTGGCAGCCTAAAGGCACGTGGCGTATTAACAGGGCCCAACTCGGCAAATTTTGCCTTTCGCCCTTCCTATGCCTATATCAATGATTCCCTTTGGACCATACACCCTGAAAACAGGATTTTCATTGACTCGTCGTATGTATCCATCGACAATTTCTTCCTCAGCAAAAATCATGAGTCTCTGTTGATCAATGGCGAACTGAGTGCCCTTGCCGAAGATGAGCTGGTATTAGAACTCAGCAACTTCAATATTGAAAATCTCCGATTCCTGCTGGGAAAGAAAAAGATTGACTTTTCGGGAATTGCCAGTGGTGAGCTCCTGTTGGCCAATTTGCAAAACTCGCCCAACATCACCTCAGAACTTACCATAAGGGATTTTGCCTTTAATCGCGATCACCTGGGCGACCTTTCCCTCAACAGCCATTGGGATGCCCGCGAGAAAGCCTTCCGGATTGATTCAGAAGTAATCTATTACGGCAATGTGGGCTATAACAAGCCCGTGGTGGCAAGCGGGTATTTTTATCCGGAGAGGGAGAACAATAATTTCGACATTGACATTGTCATTGAAAACTTCAAAATGTCTGTTTTCGGCAGGTATATGAAAGCATTTGCCAGCAATGTGCGCGGATTGGCATCGGGTCGCTTGCGGCTGGAAGGGCCTCTTTCTTCTCCCGAGCTCAGTGGCTCGGCAAGATTGGTACGTACAGGGTTTCGCGTTGATTATCTCAATACTACCTACTCTTTTGCCCACGAGCTTACCGTTGCCAAAGACCATTTCCGGTTCGACAACCTGGTTCTCAACGATACCCTGGGCAACTCGGCAAAAGCCTCAGGCATTATCCGACATAATAATTTCAGGGATTTTGCCGTAGATATTACCCTCTTACCTGAAAACATGGTGGTACTTAATACCCGCCAGCACCAAAACGAGTTGTTCTATGGCAGAGGCTTCGCATCTGGGCTGGTGCATGTGCATGGACCAGTGCAGGATGTCCGGATTGATGTATCGGGAACGGCATTGCGCGGTACCCGGATCTTTCTGCCCCTGGATTACGCTGAGGAGGTTTCTGAATCGAACTTTATCACTTTCGTGCCGCCCGACGACAACCCCCAACAATCGCCCATCTTCACTGCTCCCACCACACAGGGGCTGGGTTTCACCCTCAACTTCGACCTGGAGGTAAGCCCTGAAGCCGAAATCCAGATCATCTTCGATTCTCAGATCGGGGATATAATGCGTGGCAATGGGTTTGGCAATTTGCAAATTGATCTCAACCACCAGGGCGATTTTAATATGTACGGAGACTATACCATCCAGGAGGGAGACTACCTTTTCACACTGCAAAACCTTATCAACAAGCGCTTTCGCATTGAACAGGGAGGTACCATCCGCTGGACAGGAGATCCCTACGATGCCGATATCGATATCAGGGCCGTTTACCGCACCCGCACCTCGCTACACGATCTTACCATCAACGAAGTTGACTCATCAGATATGTACCGCCGCCGGATGCCCGTAGAAACGGTGCTACACCTTACTGATAAACTATTTAATCCGACCATCGACTTTGAAATACAGCTACCAGGCAGCGATGAAACAACCCGTGAAATGATAGAGC
Organism: uncultured Bacteroidales bacterium; assembly: GCA_964453995.1. Classification (GTDB taxonomy): domain Bacteria; phylum Bacteroidota; class Bacteroidia; order Bacteroidales; family UBA7960; genus SKVR01. The sequence goes on from CAYVQC010000014.1 coordinate 8,326, forward strand.
GAATCATCAATACAGAACAGGAGCTCAACCGTCAGGTATTTTCACTGCTTATCCTCAATACATTTGTGCCACCCGAAGGCGGTTTCGATACTGCCCTTAGCTATGGCATGGGAACAACATCGTCTGAACTGCTTTCCAACCAGCTCAGCAACTGGCTGTCACAAATCAGCAACGACTTTGATATTGGTATCAACTACCGTCCCGGCGATGAAATCAGCAGCCAGGAGATCGAGGTAGCCCTTTCCACCCAGCTTTTCAACGACAGGGTGATGATTGATGGAAATTTTGGCGTGGCAGGAGATAATCCCGCACAAACCCAACGAACCAGTAATATTATTGGTGATGTGAATGTAGAAGTGAAACTCACACCCGAAGGAAAACTCAGGGTAAAGGCCTTTAACCGGTCCAATACATTTGATGTGCTCAATACCAATGCGCCCTATACGCAGGGAGTGGGTATTTTCTTCAGAAGAGAATTTGACAGCTTTGCTGATCTGTTCAAGAGAGAAAGAATACCGGTAATAGAGATCCCTGACCTTGATGATGCAGAAACATCCATACGGGAATAACAAACCACTCAGCCATGATCAATATTGTTGCCGACGACAAGATTCCCTTTTTAGCAGGAGCCTTTGAAGGAAAAGCCCGCATAAAATTTCTACCAGGCAGGAGCATCACCAGGGAGCACCTTACCACAGCTGATGCCCTGATAACCCGCACACGCACCTGGTGCGACCGTGATCTGCTGGATGGAACAACCGTAAAACTGATCGCTTCTGCTACCATAGGCTATGATCATATTGACACTGCCTGGTGCGAAAAAAACAATATTGCCTGGACCAATGCCCCGGCCAGCAATGCCGACTCAGTAAAACAATATGTTGCATCAGCACTTGCTTTTATTGCAAAACAAACCTCAACACCATTGAATAAACTCACCCTGGGAATCATTGGCGCAGGCAATATCGGCTCGCGGGTGCAGCAGATGGGCCAGGCATTGGGAATGAATGTATTGGTAAACGACCCTCCCCGGGAAGAAAGAGAGGGTAGCAAAGATTTTACTCCCCTTGCCGTATTGCTGGAAGAATCAGATATCATAACCCTGCATGTACCACTGGTAGTTACGGGCAGACATAAAACCTATCACCTGGTAAAAAAGTCAGGGCTGTCGCGGCTAAAGAAAGGGGCATGGCTGATCAACACTTCACGGGGAGAGGTGGTCCAGACAGAAGCACTGATAACGGCACTGCAAAGCAGCAAACTTTCGGGCACAGTGCTTGACGTATGGGAAAATGAACCCAACATTGATCGGCAGCTGGTTACATTGTCGGCCCTGGCAACCCCGCACATTGCCGGCTATTCTGCCGATGGAAAAGCCAATGGCACTGCCATGTGCGTTAGAGCCGTAAGCCGCTTTTTCAACCTGGGTCTCGACAGTTGGTTCCCCACCAATATACCGGCACCATCGCAACCCCATATCACCCTGCAGTGCAATAACGCAACAACCGACGAGCTCTTTACCAACCTTGCACTCCATACCTACGATATTGCATCCGATTCGCAGAGGTTAAAAGCAAACCCTGCCAATTTTGAATCATTTCGGGAACAATACCCCGCACGCCGCGAACCCCATGCCTTTGATCTTACTATACACAATTGTAATGAATCCTTCAGGGCATTCCTGCGAAAACTGGGATTTGTACTTTCGGTAGCTTAGCAAACATGATTATTCTGTAACCCTCTGATTTGCCCTTTCACAGTATTTTCCAGGTACCTTTCACCGTGGTTTTACTCTCATATACGGTGTTCTGTTTCCTTGTCCTCCCCTGCTTTCGATTTTAAGATATTTTTTGTAATTTAGGGCAGTTTTCCACCCTAAATCCAGGTATCATGAAAGAAATTGTTGCAGGAATCGATTTTTCCAGGTCATCTATCCAGGCTTTTCAATATGCCTTAAGAATTGCCATGCAGTGTGGCTGCCGTTTAAAGCTTGTTTATGTAAGCAAACTTCGTGACAAAGAGATGCAACTCATCAAAGATGATAAAGGAATGGAGATGAACATACGTCATAGCCTGGAAAAGCTTATTGATGAACATAAAAACCAGGTAAAAGGCGGTATCACCTACAGGATCCTCACCGGCAAAATTTATGAAGAGATCAGCAACCAGGCCAAATATACCGATGCCGGGATGATTGTTGCCGGCGCCCATGGCATGTCGGGTTTTGAGGAATTCTGGCTGGGTAACAATGCCTTGAAAATCATCACACATTCAGAAAAGCCGGTGTTGAGCGTAAAGCGCACATTCCAGATCAAGACCCCCCTCATTGAAAAAATTGTTTTGCCCATAGACAGCACACCGGAAACCATCCAGAAAGTTCCCTTCACCCTGCAATTGGCACAATACTTTAAAGCCCAGATCAATGTTCTGTCGTTATTCAGCTCCAGGGCAAAAAATGTTGAGGAAAACGTAGAGCGAAACACTAAAGAGGTAATGAACCTCATAGTAAAGACCGGTTTGCGTTATATCAATGAAAACAGCCGATGCGATAACATTTCAAAAGCCACCGTTGATTATTGCCTTCGACGCAATGCCGATCTTATTAGTATAATGACCCTGCAGGAGCATACCTCCAACAGAGTTTTTATGGGCAGTTATGCTGAGCAAACTGTTAACAGAAGTCCCATACCTGTACTGAGCTTTACCCCCCAAAGGCACTATATACCTTTGCACAATGAGGCATAACGCCAAAAGTGCATCGGTTTTTTCTAAAAACCGGGCAATGAGGATCGAAAGAAAGACCACCCCCCGGGCAGCAATAAATCATGAACAAAGCCGTTGTAAAAGGGTTATAAAAGGCATGTCTGACACATATATTCTTGAAAGATTCGCCGACAAAATATTGTATCTTTGCCATGGTATTACATGTAATAAACCAGATTATTGCCCATTGCACCGACTACAACAGTTAACATTTAAATCACCCGCTTTGTGAAAAAACTACTTTCTCACTTCGTCATTCCAGCCTTTGGCTTGTTCCTGGGTACTTTGTTTATCAATCCAACCCATGTAAACGCACAAACACAAAGCGGGCGTGTTTATGAATTTATCAACCTGCCTTCCACTGCCCGTATTACAGCCCTCGGTGGATATGCCGTACCGGCCTTCGACAACGACCTGGGTATGGCCCTGTTTTATCCTTCACTCATGAGCAGGAAGTTGCCACGGCAATTATCATTGAATTTTGTGGATTATTTTGGCGACATCTCTTTCGGTACTGCTGCCATGAACTACGGATTCGGGAAAGCCGGAGACTTCTCCCTGGCCGTGCAGTATATTAGTTATGGGAGCTTTATTCATGCTGATGAATTTGGTAACACCCTGGGCGAATTTTCTGCTGCAGAATATTCTGTTAATATCGGCTGGGGTCGCAGACTGACAGAAAAATTCAGCATTGGTAGCAATATCAAAACCATTATGTCATCGATGGAAGAATATTCATCCTTCGGACTTGCTGCAGATATTTCCGTTTCTTACTTCGATCCCGATCGGTTGATTGCCTCTTCATTGGTTTTCCGCAATATTGGAAGACAGATTACCACCTACCACAGCAACGAACGCGAGCAGTTGCCCTTTGACATTGTATTGGGAGTAAGCAAAAAGCTCATCAACGCTCCTCTGCGGTTTTCATTTGTGGCCCACAACCTGCACAACTGGGACCTGACATACGAAGACCCTGTACCCTCTGATCAGATCACTATCGGTGCAGACAATGAACAAACAACATCACAGGAAAGATTCAACGAATTCAGCGATCAGCTTTTGCGACATATGGTATTTGGCGTTGAATTTCTGCCCTCTGAGAATTTCTTCCTCGGCATTGGCTACAATTACCGCCGCCGTCAGGAGATGAAGGTGGATACACGCATTTCTACTGTTGGCCTGTCATGGGGCATAGGGGTGAAAGTTTCTTACTTCAATTTTTATTATGGTCGCTCCAACTATCACCTTGCAGGTGCACCCAATCATTTCTCTGTTACTACCAATCTGGAGAATCTTTTCTTCAGGCCCGAATCCACGCCCTCCGTCCGTCAAACCGATTGAGTATGAAAATCACGATTGATAAAAGTTCAGGCTTTTGTTTTGGAGTAAAAAATGCCGTTGCGGAGGCTGAAAAATACCTCAAACAATACGGGCATCTTTATACCCTTGGCGATATTGTGCACAATAATACAGAAGTAGAACGGCTACGTGAAATGGGCATGGAGGTAATTGACCGCAAGGATCTGCAAAAGCTGCGCAATACCCGTGTACTGATCAGGGCTCATGGCGAGCCACCCGAAACATACCTTACTGCACAAAAAAACAATATTGAGATCATTGATGCTACCTGCCCCATCGTACTGAAGCTGCAAAGCCGCGTAAAGGAAAGTTACCGGGAGATGGAAGAACAGCAGGGACAGCTGGTAATATTTGGCAAAAAAGGGCACGCCGAAGTAGAAGGCCTGGCAGGACAAACCCAAAACAATGCAATAATTATAGACGCTGATCTGCAAAATATCAATCAGATTGATTTTACAAGGCCCATAACCCTCTACAGCCAGACTACCATGGACAAGAAGGCATACATCAATCTGATCGACATTATTAAGGAAAGGATTAAGCAGTGCGATTGTTCTTCGGGAACGAAGATACGCTTTCAGCCCTTCAATACCATATGTGGACAGGTCTCCAACCGGGGCCCACATATGGCTCGTTTTGCAAGGCAACATGATGTGGTGATCTTTGTGAGCGGCAAGAAAAGCTCCAACGGGAAGTACCTTTACGGTATATGCCGTGAAAGCAATCCTTTGGCCCATTTCATTTCCGACCCTTCAGAATTGAAAAAAGAATGGTTTGATCATGCCCGCACAACAGGTATTTGTGGCGCCACATCTACTCCTGCCTGGTTGCTTGAAGAAGTTGCCCGCAAGATAAAAATAATCTTATCAGGCAATTAGGTTTATACCCAAAGCCAAGTTATCAAAGCTTTCTGATCACTGAAAGACCATCGCGTATGGGAAGCACCAGGTTTTCCACCCGGTCATCTTTCTGCACCATTTCATTAAAGGCAATCATGGCATGGGCTTCCGGATCGTTACCGGCGGCTTCTGCCGAAAATACTTTCCCACTCCATAACACATTGTCGGCCAGAATTATGCCTCCCTGCCGCATTTTGCCAAGTGCCAGTTCATAGTACGCATTGTAGTTTTCTTTGTCAGCATCGATAAATACCAGGTCAAAGGGCCCTTCCAGAGCTGGCAAAATATCAAGTGCCTCGCCTATGTGATAAACAATACTCTCTTCCAGGCCAGCCTCACTGAAGAACGACCGGGTGAAGTCTTCCAGTTCTTCATTATGGTCGATGGTATGCACCACACCGCCGGGTTTCAGGCCCCGGGCAAGGCAAATGGCCGAGTAGCCCGTATAGGTTCCGATTTCAAGAACTCTTGAGGGCTGCACCATACAGCTGATCATCTCCAGCAGTTTGCCCTGCATGTGGCCCGAGAGCATTCGTGGGCGCAATATCCGGGCATGGGTTTCGCGGTTGAGTTTTTTTAGCAGGGCAGTTTCTTCAGTGGTATGCCTGCTGGCATATTCTTCGGCTTCGGAGTTTACAAACATGGTTATGTGTTTTTAGAATACAAAAATTGTCTATTCGCAGACACTGCCTGTTGCCTGAAAGTCTTCTATCTTTTACCTGGGCCGGTACATAAGCATGCTCAGCCTGGCCGGATCAAAGATTTCATTGGCCACCTCCATCAGATCGGATGAGGTGATACGCTGGATTTTTTCATTGATCTGCACAATATCGTCAATACGGTCATACAGAATAAGGCTTTTTCCAATGGAGAGCATCTCGTTCACATTGGATTCAAAAGAAATAGCCACCTGGCCCTGCAACTGCTGTTTTGCCCTTTTCAGCTGCAGGCTACCCAGCCTTTTATCGCGCAACAGGGTAAGTTCTTTTTGTACCAGCGATACTGTGCGGTCAATGGAATCATTGTCGGTACCCATATAAATACTGAAAATCCCGGTGTCGGAATAGGGTTGGTAGTGGCTTTCGATGTTGTAGCAGAAGCCGTACTTTTCCCTGATACCCATATTGAGGCGCGAGTTGAGCCCCGGACCGCCAAGAATATTATTCAGTAAAACAAGGGTGGCTTTCCTGTCATCATTGGCGCTGTAACCTTCATTACCTATCATGCAGTGCACCTGGTGGTTGCGGCGCTTTACGATTTTTTCTCCGGGAATATAACCGCTGAAGGGTACCCGTTCGAGCAAGCGGCTGCGGGGTTCTATATGGCCAAAATACCTCTCAGCCAGGCGCACAAGCTTCTTAAAATCTATGTTTCCCACTGATGAGATCACCATTTCGTGGGTGGCATAATTGTTATGTACAAAATCAAGGATGTGTTTTTGCCTGAAGCGCCGCAGGTGAGACGGGGTTCCCAGGATATTGGCTCCCATGGGATGATCCCCGAAAATGATAGTGTCAAAATCGTCGAAGATCTGTTCGCCCGGGCTGTCTTTGTAAGAATTGATCTCGTCAATTACCACGTCCTTCTCCTTGCTGATCTCCTTTTCGGGAAACACCGAGCCAAATACAATATCGGAAATAAGATCAAGACACCGGGCATAATGCGTATTCATAAAAGTGGCATATATGCAGGTATCTTCTTTGCTGGTATAAGCATTGATCTCACCCCCCACATTTTCCATGTGGCTGAGGATCTGGTAGGCTTTTCTTTTTTGGGTTCCTTTAAAAATAAGGTGCTCTATAAAATGGGCGAGTCCCTGTTCCTGCTTTTGTTCGTCCCTGGAACCGACATTGATGGTGAGCCCGCAATGTGCCACGTAACTGTCGGCATGTTTGTGTACCAGCCTTATGCCATTGGGTAGGGTATGAAATGAATACTGCAGGTTTTCCCGGTTGGGGCTGGCTATCATGGCCAAAGGCGAGGGACTAACTGTTTTTGATCCGGTAATACCGGGATCAGCTTTTGCAAAAATATTTCTGGAGTGGATAAGGGTCATTTTTTTTGTGCAAATCTCATTTTGTAAGCAGGGTTTACATTCCCTTTTACAATGTTGGTGAGTTTGTTGCGGATCAGCCTTCTTTTAAGGGGTGTGATGCGATCAACAAACACAATTCCATCAATATGGTCGTACTCATGCTGGATGATACGGGCTGCAATCCCCTCAAAATCTTCTTCAAAGGTGTTGAAATTTTCATCCTGGTACCTGATCCTGATTTTGGGTTTGCGGGCCACATCTTCCCTCAGATCAGGAAAACTCAAACAGCCTTCGTTAAAATACCATTCCTCTCCCGATTCCTCAATCATTTGGGCATTGATGAAAACCTTTTTAAAATCTTTCAGGTGCGCTTCGTCTTCTTCAAAAGGACTGGCATCTATCAGGAATAGTCGTATGGGTTTGCCAATTTGTGGTGCGGCAAGCCCTACACCATTGGCATTATACATGGTTTCCCACATATCTTCTATAAGGGTTTTTAGTCCGGGGTAAGATGCGTCAATTTCCCCGGCTTTCTGTTTCAACACGGAATTACCGTATCCCACAATTGGTAAAATCATTCTTTTTTCTTTTTAATCATTTTCCAGTGCAGTATTACTGCTCCCTGAATCGTTTGTGTTCCATAAATGACTGAAGAATCAGTGTGGCACTGATCGCATCAACCAGTTCTTTGTTTTGCCGTTGTTTTTTGCTTAATCCGGCATCAATCATGGTCTGAAAGGCCATTTGAGAGGTAAAACGTTCATCTATCCTTTCAACAGTTATGGTGGGGAAATGTTTCCTCAGGTTTTTTACAAAGGGTTCGATAAACCGGGATGCATCTGAGGCGCGATTCTTCATGTCGCGCGGTTCACCTACTACGATACATTCTACATTCTCGCGTTGCAGATAATTGCGCAAAAAATCAAAAAGATCTTTTACATGCACGGTGGTTAATGCATTGGCAATGATCTGCCCCTCATCAGTAACAGCAATCCCGGCACGTTTTTGACCGTAATCGATGGCTAAGATTCTTCCCATAACGGATTGATAAAAACGCTGCAAAGATAAGGAAACTTAACCACTTAAGCTCTCAAAAATACACATGCAGCCTACCTGGCTTTTTCAATGAATCCAATTGGACACGATCATCAATTTTTGCAATAGTTTTGCTACTTTTGCGTTTGGAAAATACTAATGCCAGGCACATGCGAAAGAAGAAGACCAATCCTCCAAAAAATACCTATAAAGACAAACCCACCAACGGAAACGGAAAAGGCGGTAACACAGCAAAACACAATGACCTGAAAGGCGAGAAGTTTAAATGGAAATATCTTTTCGGCTCCTTCAGAGACAACCGGTACAGAAAGATATTGGGGTTGCTGCTGATTATTGTTTCACTGTACCTCTTCCTTTCCTTCACTTCCTATCTTTTCAACTGGCAGGATGATGACTCATACCTTTCCAACAAAACTTTTGACTTTACACTCCTTGCCGACCACTCTGTTATTGCTCAAAACATGATGGGAAGGTTGGGAGCCGTTACGGCGCACCTGTTTATTAAAAAATGGTTTGGTATTTCCTCGTTTCTTTTCGCCCTGGTAGGTTTTGTGGCCGGGGTAAAACTGCTTACCCGAAGATCGTTGCTGCCCCTGTGGAAGACGGTAAGGTACAGTTTTTTCAGCCTTATCTGGTTCTCCATTGCCCTGGGTTTCATTTTTACCTCAGATAACCTTACCCTGCTGGGGGGTACCTTTGGTTATGAAACCAACGTAATACTTAACGGTATTTTTGGAAAAATCGGCACCGGATTGATCCTCCTTTTTGCCATGGCCAGTTTTTTGATCATTGTATTCAATCTCAACATGGATCATTTCAGGGCTATGTGGAGTAAATTTAAAAAAGATGGCTTGCAGGAGGCGGAAGAAACCGCAAACACTACGGCAGAACCAACACTGGGAAAGAATGAGGAGACAGAAAATCTCCCGGACGAAGATGAAGAGAGGGATTATGCTATGCAACAAGAGTGGGACGGGAATTCTGAATCGGAATCTGCCATCATAGAAAAGATCCGCAACAAATCGGAGAACGGAAATGGCAGCGGAGAAGAGTTTTTTGAATTCAATGTGGGTGAAGATGAAAGCCGCTCTTCAGCCAAAGATGAAAAATCTGGCGAAAGTGCTGTAGACAAAGATCCGGAACTGGAGATTGAGATCACCGACGACAGAAAGATCAGTAACAGCAATTACCAACCTATCGACGATCCTTCGGCAGGCGATGCCATTGCTGGAGAAAGAGAGTTGGGGGATTATGACCCCACCCTGGATCTTCCTCACTACAAGTTGCCCCCGGTAGATATCCTGGAAGATCATGGAGACAGCTCCATTAAGGTAAACAAGGAAGAACTGGAAGCCAACAAAACACGTATCCTGGATACCCTACGCAACTACTCCATCGAGATCGACAAGATCAAGGCTACCATAGGGCCTACCGTAACCCTTTATGAGATCATCCCGGCTGCCGGAGTAAGGATTTCCAAGATACGCAACCTGGAAGACGATATTGCCCTGAGCCTTTCTGCCCTGGGTATAAGGATTATAGCACCCATACCGGGAAGAGGAACCATTGGAATTGAAGTGCCCAACAGCAAGCCTGAAATCGTCCCCATGAAAGCCATCCTGGGGCACGAAAAGTTCCAGAACTCCGGATTTGAGCTGCCCATTGGGCTTGGCAAAACCATTGCCAACGAAACCTATATTGCCGACCTTACCAAGATGCCTCACCTGCTGATGGCCGGTGCTACAGGACAGGGAAAGTCGGTAGGGCTCAATGCCATCCTGGCTTCCATACTCTACAAAAAACATCCGGCCTATGTAAAATTTGTGCTGGTAGACCCCAAAAAAGTAGAGCTCACACTCTTTTCCAAAATTGAACGACACTACCTGGCCAAGTTGCCCGACTCGGAGGAAGCCATCATCACCGATACCCGGAAAGTGGTGCGCACCCTCAACTCTCTTTGCGTGGAAATGGACAACCGTTATGATCTGCTCAAAGACGCCCAGGTAAGGACCATCAAGGAATACAATGCCAAATTTATCAGCCGGAAACTCAACCCCAATCACGGGCACCGCTTTTTGCCCTACATCATCTTGTTCATCGATGAGTTTGCCGACCTGATCATGACCGCCGGCAAGGAAATAGAGCTTCCCATTGCACGCCTTGCCCAGCTGGCCAGGGCAGTGGGAATCCACCTGATCATTGCCACACAACGTCCTTCGGTCAATATCATTACAGGTATGATCAAGGCCAACTTCCCCGCCCGGATAGCCTTCAGGGTTACCTCCAAGATCGATTCACGCACCATCCTGGATACCGGTGGAGCCGACCAGCTCATCGGACGCGGCGATATGTTGCTCAGCACCGGCAGTGATCTGCTCAGGTTGCAGTGCGCATTTATCGATACCCCCGAAATTGACCGCATCACCGAATTTATTGGCTCCCAAAGAGCTTACCCCGATGCTTTTATGCTACCCGAAGTTGCTGATGATGAAGCAGGAGAAATGGAAGACTTTGACCCGGCAGAAAGAGATGAACTCTTTGAAGAAGCCGCCAGGGTAATTGTTGCCACTCAACAAGGTTCTACCTCTTTGCTGCAAAGAAAACTAAAGCTGGGCTACAACCGTGCCGGAAGAATTATTGATCAGCTGGAAGCTGCCGGAATTGTTGGTCCGTTTGAAGGAAGCAAAGCCAGAGAGGTAAGAATAAAAGACGAAGTTACTTTGGAACAGATTTTGAAAGGTAATGCGTAGTATTTTGCCATCCTCTTTTTTTGTGATATTGTACGGATGAGGATTGCTGCGAAGCTAAAAATATTTTTAATCCAACTTAAAACAAATTGAAATGAAAAAATATGCATTTTTAATGATGGCCTTTGCTGTCATTACTTTTCTCGCCCAGGCCCAAAACAATCCTGAAACAGCGGCAGAACAGCAGGGGAAAAAACTTCTCCAGGAAGCCAGCGATAAAATAAAAGGATACTCTTCTATGGAAGTGGAATTTACCTATACCATGGAAAACACCGAAATGGATATCACTGAAACCATGGAGGGTAAAATCTATTCCAGCGGAGATAAGTATCGCATGGTTATGGGTGAAAATGTTTTTATTTCTGATGGAGAGACCGTGTGGAACTTCATTGATGAACTTTATGAAATTCAGATCAATACTGTAGAGAACAGCGAAGGAGGACTAACCCCAACTGCGTTGCTGGAAAATTTTGAACAGGAATACCGGGCAAAATTCATCAGGCAGGAAAACCACGAAGGCACAATGGTGGACATTATTGATCTGGTACCCAATACACCGCAATCATTCTTTAAATATCGTGTTGCTCTTAACGCTCAGGATCACTCGCTGGTATATACCATTGCCTACGACCGTCACGGAGGAACCTACACCTACTCCATTGACTCCCTCAAACCCAACGCATCCATACCTGATTCAATGTTTGTTTTCGACAGGGAAGACTTCCCCGCCGATGCTGATGTGATTGACTTACGATGACAATTATTATCCCAGAACCAATTATTGTTCGGGAGTAGTTGCCATTTATAGGCAAGATGTAAATTGTTTTACTCTACCTTGCCGCTGATTTAGAAATAAAAAGGAAACTCTTTGGTAATTGCGTTTGCCAGAATACTTGCAGAAATGATCACTTACTAATCCTGGTGGGTGATCATTTTGTTTTTGGGGTCGCGCACATCAATCAATCTGTAGTCGCGGTAAGTAAAGATGTAAACGAATCTGTTCTCCCAACCACTCTCATCGTCGGGCCTTTGAAACAAAAAGGGTGTTTCGTAAGACTTTGAATGATTAATAAAACTGATGCATCTGTGGAATTCGGTACCATAATGCATGAGTGCGGAAAAGAAATACATACCCGTTCTTACCCCCATAAAAGCCATATTGTCAGGCTCTACATGATTGATATCCCTGTATTTTTTAATGAAGTTGATGTTGTCAGAATTGGTATAATCGATAAAATCTGCGTCAAAAAGATGCACTTTGAGATTCATAAGGTATCTGCTGTCCAGTGAACGATAATTACGCCACTGGGGAACACCAAAGACTACCAGGTCAAACGTATCGCGAAGTTGGTTAAGCTCCCGGGTATAGTTGGCAATCTGTGGTTCACCCCCTATAAGGCTGATCAAAATATTTCTTCGGTTTGTATCCAATGTTGCCTTCAGGCTATCAATACCATTCAGGGTATAAATTACTTCCTGCACAAGATCGCGCTGCCTGTATTTTTCATAACGCGGATCCAGGTCAGGGTTGCCACTTTGTTTGGCATCAAGCAGTGAATCGTTGAGCACATACACATTGGTTATTCTTTCTCCCACATACACGCCATCAAAAAAATAACCATCAAGGTGCGCCAGGTTTATGCTGTCGCGTTTATAATGCCAGCGATTGAGGCTTTCATTAAGGTCTTCTTTGAAACCAGAGATAAGGTCAATGGTTTCCTGCTGGTTGTTATGGACAAGGATAATATTATCACCGGGGTATTTTTCCACAATATAGGAAGCAACATCGTTCATGCGGGTTTGAAAACCTGGCGTAGCCTGAAACATATTGGGATATTTCCTGAGAAGACTTCTATCTTCAGAATAAATTGGGGAAACAATGGGAATATCGCGTTGATGGGCAAAATCGGCTACAATAGGAAAAACATTGGGCAAAAACGGACCAATGATCAGATCCATAGATGCCAGGTCATGGTTCCATATGGCAGATCTGGCCTTTGTTTCAGAGTCATCTACATCAATCACGGTGAGGTTGATATCAGCACCAAGCGCCCTTATGGAATCCAGTGCAAGTACAATTCCTTCATAATACTCCAGGAACCGGAAAGATTGCTCGCGTTCATGCTGGCTCATTTCTTCCCCGTCAGAAACATTTTCCAGGTGAAGAGGGATAAGTAAAGCAACATTATAGGAAGACTTGGTTTTGGGATCATCACAATAGGGATCTACAATTACAGAATCTTCATCTGTTTGCATGTCCTCCTCTTCAGGATCATACGCAAACGGGGGCTGGGTGGGCATTTGCGGTTCTACAGGGATTCGCAGCAGCTGTCCTGCTTTGAGTCCTTCCTTCAGCTGGGGATTATACTTTTCAAGTTCTTCAACAGAAACATCAAACTCGCGTGAAATGGAAAAAAGGGTTTGTCCCGAAGGCACGGTATATTCTTCAAAAGCCACCTGGACTTTCCTGGACCTGGGAATCTGAAGAATCATACCTATGTGCAGCCCGGTCCTGATCTCAGGATTATGCTCAATAAGCTCGGCCTCACTAATATCATACTTACGTGAAATACCGTATACTGTTTCCCTGCGCTTTACAAGATGTTCTGTGTATGCAATTTCAAGAAGGGTTTCGGTTTGCTGCTTACGCTGCGGTTGCTGTCGTTGTTCTTTTTTTACCGGTATCCTTATCAATTGGTTTACCGGGATCTGGTCGGGGTTTACATCGGGATTTTCCCGAAGGATCTCTTCCACCGTTACACCATAAGCCCGGGCAATGGAGAACAGGGTTTGTCCCTGCAATATTGCATGGAAAAAATATTCTTTCCCGTCAACAACCTGCACGGTGGTAGAACGGTTTACAATTTCAGGAGATTCCTGCCCCATAAGCATATAGGGGGAAACAGATAACCACAGGGCAATAAGAAGGAAGATTTTTTTCACCACAATCATAATATTTGATTTCATAAAAGAGCCTGTAAAAAATAGTAAGGCGCCTGGCAAACAGAGCCAATACCATTACGGAAAGGTAGCTTAAATTATTGTCTGCAGGCTTTTATTTATTCCCATTCAATGGTTGCCGGCGGTTTGGAACTTATGTCGTACACCACTCGGTTTATGCCTTTTACTTTATTGATGATATCGTTGCTTACCCTGGCCAGGAACTCATAGGGGAGGTGCGACCAGTCGGCGGTCATGCCATCGGTAGAGCCTACTGCCCTGAGGCATACAGCATTTTCATATGTTCTTTCGTCGCCCATTACTCCAACACTCTGCACAGGCAAAAGGATAGCCGCGGCCTGCCATACCTGCTCGTACAGGTGCCAGTCCTTCAAGCCTTTGATGAAGATGTGGTCTACCTCCTGGAGAATGGCTACTTTTTCTGCGGTAACTTCTCCGAGGATTCTTATTCCCAACCCGGGGCCGGGAAAAGGATGCCTGTTGAGCAATGCAGGGCTTATGCCAAGGCTCATCCCTACTTTGCGCACTTCATCCTTAAATAAGGTATTGAGGGGTTCAACCACCTTCAGCTTCATAAAGTCGGGAAGGCCGCCCACATTGTGATGCGACTTGATGGTAGCCGACGGGCCATTGACAGAAACAGACTCTATCACATCGGGGTAGATGGTGCCTTGTCCCAGCCATTTTACGTCTTGAATCTTATGGGCTTCATCATCAAAAACTTCAATAAATACCCGTCCTATGATCTTCCGTTTTTCTTCAGGTTCCACAACCCCTTTGAGGGCATCAAGAAAACGATCGGCAGCTCTTACGCCTTTTACATTCAGGCCCATATGCTCATAAGATGCCAGCACATCTTCAAACTCGTTTTTGCGCAGCAAGCCATTATCCACAAAAATGCAGTGCAATTGGGTTCCTATAGCCTGGTGCAGCAGTACTCCAGCTACCGAAGAGTCTACACCACCCGACAAACCCAGCACAACCTTGTCATTGCCGATCTTATCGCGCAATGCCTGTACCGATGATGAGACAAACGAGGCTGAAGTCCAGGTCTGGGGGCATTTACAGATGTCTACCACAAAGTTTTTCAGCAGCGCCAGCCCATCGGTAGAATGGTAAACCTCAGGGTGAAACTGTAATCCAAAGGTGGGAGTTTCTGTGTCGCGGTATGCAGCAATATTTACGTCATGCGAACTGGCAACGATACGGAATGATTCCGGAATCCGGGTGATGGTATCGGCATGCGACATCCATACCTGTGAGTTGTCGCCAATACTGTCGAGCAGTTGTTCCTGTTTATCAATGAAGGCAAGGTTGGCTCTCCCATATTCCCGTGTGGAGGAGGCTTCAACCTCGCCGCCTTTTTCGCGCGCTATATACTGGGCACCGTAGCAAATACCCAGCAAGGGCACTTTGCCAAAGAATACGTCAAGATCAATCCGGGGAGATTCATTATCTCGCACACTGTAGGGACTACCCGAAAGAATTATACCTTTTACCCCTTTGAGTGAGGGAGGCATATGGTGGTACGGATGTATTTCGCAATATACATTCAATTCCCTTACCCGTCTGGCTATCAACTGTGTGTACTGAGAGCCAAAGTCTAAAATCAATATCATATCCTGCATGCTGCAAAGATAAACATATGGAGGATTATCCCACAAATTAATTTTTTGTTATTGATAATCCGCCTGGCAAGGGAACGAATGATTTGCCGCAATGCATTAAATATTAATGGGAATAATCGAGCACCCGCCCCACATACCGTCCATTTTGAATGATCCAGGTTACCTCATAGTAATGAGGATAACGGCCATTGACCATA
The DNA here is from genome assembly GCA_964453995.1 of uncultured Bacteroidales bacterium. Classification (GTDB taxonomy): domain Bacteria; phylum Bacteroidota; class Bacteroidia; order Bacteroidales; family UBA7960; genus SKVR01. The sequence goes on from CAYVQC010000014.1 coordinate 23,971, forward strand.
TGAATGTAAATCCTGTTATTGTCTGCAGAAAGAAATGCCCTGGTCTGGCAGGTTGTGCGCCCGCGAAAGAAAAGAAACCCGGAACGGCGGCAAAGATTGGGTTCGAAAAGGTCAGAAAAACTTTCCGGAGGAAGAATGGCTGAAAAACCCTCATAATTAACAACTACAGAATCTATTTTTCGTTGGGGTATCCGACCGTCGTATCCCCAGTAGGGTTTGTGATCAATATAGATAAGGTAATCTTCACCAGGCACATAACCAAGGGTATGCTCCAGGGGTTTGAAGCGGGAAACTGCTATGGAAACACTAACATCATCAAGTAAAAGGCTGACATTGTCAAGGGAGATATCATCAACCTCGAACTCCTTCAATCCGGCAACAGAATCTTTCCCCATCATGGTGCCCACAAAGGAAAAACTACCGATCTCTGCTCGCAAAACACTATCACTGAGGCCAAAGTAACTCTCCATAATTGCCTTGTAATCAGGCAAGGTAAAGAACTGCTCCTGTTCCTGGGCATGTACGGCCACAAAAAACAGGAATAACCAGGAAAGTACCAGTTTGCGAATTACTATTACCGGTATGTTGGCTTGCATGTGTTACTGATTTTTATGCCACTACAGAAAGATGGGCTGATGTTTATGGGTATAACAAAATTCAGGGCAAAAGGGTTTGTCAATCTTACTGGATAATGAGTTTCCGGTAAAGAGAATGATTATTTTTGCAAAACAATAATGAGGATAAACCATTGTATATATAAGCAGGCATTGCTTGCCATAAGAGCCGAACCGATATACCAGGCAAAAGAGAGCTCCCCCGCCCGTTTCCGGGTGTGGGTTGAATGTTGAATCTTCGCACTTCTTCCGGAAATAACGTGGACAATAATATAACAAACCAATGTTATGGGATCGATATCAGAAAGCTACAAAAAAATCAAAAACCACCTACCCCCTCATGTAAGGCTTGTGGCGGTGAGCAAAACCAGGCCCACCAGCGACATTATGGAGCTTTATGAATGCGGACACAGGGTCTTTGGAGAGAGCAAGGCGCAGGAAATGGTGCCCAAACAGGAACAGTTGCCGGCAGATATTCAATGGCATATGATAGGTCATTTGCAAACCAATAAAGTGAAGTATATTGCACCATTTGTTTCCATGATCCATTCGGTTGACAGTCTTAAGCTTTTAAAAACCATCAACAAGGAGGCAGCAAAAAATAACCGCGTCATCGACTGCCTGCTGCAGATGCACATTGCCGAAGAAGAAACCAAGTTTGGTCTGGATTATAATGAACTTACAGAGATGCTTTCTTCTGAAGCCTTTCAGAAAATGAAAAACGTAAGGATAAGAGGATTGATGTGCATGGCCACCTTTACCGACGATCATGAGCAGGTACGGCGTGAGTTCCGCCAGTTAACAAGCTATTTTCATAAAGCCAGGGAAACCTTTTTTGCTGATGACAACACCTTCTCCGAAAGATCTATGGGCATGTCTGATGATTACCAGGTTGCAGTTGAAGAGGGAAGCACCATGGTAAGGATAGGGAGCATTTTGTTTGGCAGCAGATAAAAGTAAGAGATAGCAAGGCAAATCCAAACTTTAATTTTGACCTTAATTTTAAAAATATGATGCCGGATACTGAGATTTTCCTGGTTTTCACAATCCTGATTTTTGCTGTAACAATGTTTTTGACAGGATGGCTCAGGATGGACATTGTGGGATTATCGGTATTGGCATTGCTTGCCTTGTTTGGGCTCATTTCACCCGAAGAGGCCATATCAGGATTCAGCAATCCTGCAGTAATTGTGGTATGGGCCATGTTTATTCTCAGTGCTTCCATATACCACACCGGTGTAACCCGCATGATCGGGCGGCAGGTTTTAAAACTATCAGGAACACAAGAGTGGCGCATCATTCTAGCCATTATGATTACATCGGGGTTGCTGTCAACCATCATGAGCAATATTGGTGTCACTGCGCTCATGCTTCCGGTGGTTATGGATATTGCACGACGTACCGGAAGATCACCCTCACGGCTTCTCATTCCCCAGGCTTTTGCCACGCACCTGGGTGGCCTGACCACTTTGATAGGCACACCTGCCAACCTGCTGGTGAGCTACCAATTGGAGAAAGCCGGATACGAACCCCTTAAGATCCTTGACTTCAGCTACGTGGGAGGTATAGTAATGCTGGTAAGCATTGCTTTTATTGTTGTCATCGGTCGTCATCTGCTTCCCAGGGGAAAATCCATGAGCCAGCTCAGCCGAAACCGTCATAAGGAACTTACCGAGTCATATCATCTTGAAGAAAGGTCCTTCACCCTGACAATAGGCGATACCTCGCACTTTGCCGGCAAAACCCTGGCGCAATCAAAGCTAAGACCTGTATTTGGAATCAATGTGCTTTCGCTGCAAAGAAAAGCAGGCAGTATCGTTCGCAATCCCGGGCCTGAAACCATCCTAAAACCTGGCGATCAGCTTTTTGTGCAGGGACGTTGGGAAGAAATATCGGCCCTGAAAAAATGGAAAGTAGAAAAGCCCGGTAACCAGAGTGTACTGTGTGAAAAGGTACTGGAAATGGGAGGCAGGTTTTTCCGTATCACCATTGAGCCTTCTTCTTCCTGGGTGGGAAAACCGGCAGAACAACTCATTAAACCCTCCGGATCCGGCATCAGCATTCTGGCCATAAAACGCCCGGAACAAAGTATGACCAGCGATCCGCGAAAGGTGATCCTGGCAGAGGGGGATCAAATTATCCTGTTTGAAGAACCAGGTGTCGAAAAACCTCTCTCTGAAGGGCAGTGGGCTGATGACCAGGTTAGCTTTCAGCCTGTTACCCAAACTCATGAACTGGAGTGCGAAGATCTCATTTTTATCCTGAATGTGCCACAGGCTGCAACGACAATAGATGATCTGCCGGCAATCAATCTGTTGCAGTCCGGCTTTCACTTTACTGTGTTGGGAGTTGAGGATCGTTTGGGGCATATTACCGGATTATCGAAGATAAAAGCAATACACGAAGGCGATCGCCTGGTTGTAGCGGGTAGGAAAGAAGACCTCGTTCTTTTATCAGAAATGGAACACGCTACCTTAAAGGACGACGCCCCCCTGGACACCGACCGGCTGGAAACAGAAGAGGTAATTATGGCAGAGGCGGTGCTGGCACCACGCTCGATGCTTGCCGGCAAAACCGTTAAGGAAATAAATTTCCGTAAAAAATACGGTGTGAGCGTAGTAGCACTATGGAGGGAAGGAAAAGCAGTAAGAACCAACCTGCATCTGCTCCCCCTGCGCTTTGGCGAGGCCCTCCTGCTATATGGCAGGAAAGAAAAGATCACCATGCTCGGCCAAGACAATGATCTGATCCTTTTGACGGACACCATTCAGCAAACCTATCGTACCGGAAAAGCATTGCTCTCATCCCTGATCCTGGCCATAACCCTTATGATGGTGATGCTGGGTTATCTCACCCTTTCCATCAGTGTAATCCTGGGCGTGATCGCTATGGTAGTAACAGGTTGCATAAAAATGGAAGAAGCCTATCGGTCTATTGACTGGCGTTCGGTATTTCTTATTGCTGGTATGCTGCCCCTGGGTGTAGCCCTTGAGCAAACCGGTGCTGCCAGCCTTATTGCACAGCAAACAGAATCGCTGTTGGGTGCTTCGGGACCCTGGTTTGTTCTTGCAGGGTTGTACCTGCTCACTTTGTTGGCCAACCTTGCCATCCATCCTGCCGCCCTGGTTGTGATCATGGCCCCCGTAGTAATACAGACCGCAGAATCGATGGGTGTATCCCCCCATAGTTTTATGATCGCCATTGCCATTGCTGCTTCAGGAAGCTTTATCAGCCCTGTGGCACACCCGTCAAACCTGTTGGTGATGGGGCCGGGCAGTTATCAATTCTCCGATTACCTCAAAATCGGCATCCCCTTTTCCCTGATCATCATGGTTTTGGTGTTTCTGCTGCTGCCGGTATTCTGGCCGTTTTGATGAACAGTTGAAATATCTTCAATTCTCGTTATCAGGTTGAACGAACCACCTAACAGGCACTAACACAGGAATACCAAAGAAATACTGAAAGGATTTAATATGATATGAATAGCCGCCTTCGCGATTATAAAATACTAAAATCCTGAAAGGATTTAACAACAATAGCCGCCAGTGAAACTGGTGGTTATAAGAGTGCAAAAAGTCAGAACCCTGAAAGGGTTCAATAACTAAGTGGCTTTCATCATTGCATTATGGCTGGAACCATACCCCATTGCTTATCAATCTCCCACAAAATGCAATAACCTGAAGGGAAACTTTAATCTGATTCCGGTCATTTGATCATAATCATGTATTTGTGTAAAGGGCTTTTTATAATGCACAAGAGCATACTCATTCCTTATTTCATTAAGAGCAGCCAGCATCTCAGTCCAGGCAAATAAGTATTCTCCAAAGGGAGTGTTCCCAGAAAGCGTAAGCAATATCAAAAAATTATCATCCTTTCGCATCTCATCTGCGATAATTTTTCTCAATTCATATTTATCAATAGGAATATTACTGAGAGAATAACTCCCATTTCTGTTAATGTCCACTTTAACAATATTGGTAATTGAATCTTTTTCAATTGCAATCCTGCCGATACTATCCTCATCGTTAAACTTTTCCTGGATCATTGTAAAAACATAGGTATACATATTGCGATCCTCACTAAAATCCTTCCCTGAAGGATTTACTGCATAACCCAGATGATACAGAGATGCATCATAGTGTATCTGATGCAACTGATCAATGATATTCATGGGCACCCTGCAATCCACATGAAGTCGAATATCAAGAATATTCCTGTAAAAACCGGCAAATTCAGAAAGCCATTCCGTAAGCTTTTCCCGGTAAGCTTCCATCGTTACAATTTCGTTATCAACAATGATATTAGGGGAGGACGGCTGATGATCTCTTTCTTTCATTACAATGAATGCCTGCCAGGTAAAGGAGTTTTCTCTCCATTGAGGATAGCGAATTAAAGAGGCATCTACTTCGGGCACATTTAGTTGATAGGTGCGGTACACATTCTTCTCCAGTACCGTTTCATTGATCTTTCTATAATCCACAAGATTGATTGAAGCAAACAGGAAAGAAAGCCCCACAACGAAAAGCGAAGAAACCAGCAACCATTTTCTACTTTCTTTTTTGAATGCCCGTCTGAAGGTGACCCAGTTGTTAAGATAGAGCACAAAGATAATGAGGATGGCTTCAGGCAGATAATCGGGGAAGAAACTGATGGCTTCATAACCATAGGGTATGGCAAAGTAAAAGAAAAATCCTGCCAGCCATACAATCCTTGTAAACCAGAACATGAAATACCATAAAAGATTTCTCTGGTCGTTTACTATGGAAGCCCTTCGCCTTTGCGACTTGCCGAAAATACGCCGTGGCCTGTCAAACCAAAAGAGGAAGCACACCGACTGTCCCATGATGGTGGCAATAAAGGCAAAGAACAGGTTGTAGGAAAACACCTGCCCTGGTGAAAGCACCAACAGATCATAATATTCTGTAACCGTAAACAACCTGAAAGCTTCCCGGCAAACATAAAAAAAAGCATACAGGGAAAATGCATAAAAAATCCCCACAGCAATACCAGCAAATAACACCGACGGGGGGATGTTCAGTACATTCTGTTCTTTAAATTGTATGCGTGTATTGTTTGACATTGCTGGTATATTCTTAATTAATAGAATTGAAATGTTTCTCCCGAGGCAATGGCTACAACAAACACCCTATTCTATTGCCGCTGACCAGAGAGCCAATGGATAATGTTTTACATGCATAAGCTTCAGCCGCATGGAGTATCAGTAATATATTGTCACCTCTCTAAAAGCAATAACCCGCCTTGCGACCAATGCAAAAACGGGTTAAAAATACTTAATTTTTTATTTTCACAAAGAATTATAAGCGTAACATAGTAACCTTATTACGTTGTCCTTTGCAAAGCATACATTACCAATATCCCGCCTGCCCCTTAATCCTCCTGATCATCATAACAGCACTGGCAATGGTGATGAGGTTGATGGTGGGGATAATAAAGATCACCGGGATCACATTGACACCATGCATGGCCATGGCAATAATTTTGGCTGTAAGCGCTGTCATAAACAATGAAAGAAAAATCACGTACAAGGTAGCATAAAGAAATCCATCTGGTTTTTTCCGGATCAACAAAATTCCGACCACAAAACTTATGGGAAGAAGCAATCCCAGGTCGAATCCCTGTACGATTAGTGTTGTATAGTGCTGCAATTCAGCAGGATAAATCGATCCATCAAGCAATGGTGGCACAACAATGTTCAACCACAGAAAAGCAATACCTATGGCATTGACCACCAGGAACCATCCCACAAATCTATGGGGTGCATTGGGAGAAAATATGCCGGCCACGTGTAAGCTGCCCAGCTGGCGCACCGCAAGGAAAAAACAAAAAAAGGACAAACCCAGTAAGGCCACATAGGGCAAAAACATAATATTGTACATGCCCATAGCAGTGTAAAAAAGATAAGTTACCAGGAAATAGCCCAGGGTACCTGCCAGCAAAAAATGCCCCTGCAGGGATCTTTTCCTGTAACCCACCAATGCAATCAATAAAACCGGGATTGCCACAAAAAGGGTTACATAATCCTGTGCTATACCCTGTATGGCCACATCGGCTGACATGTGCCGGTAAATTCCTTTGCCATAAATTTCAACATCCCGGCCACGGATGGATTCATGCAGAAATTGCCCCGGCCCTGTGTCGGAAAAGATTCCAAAACCTGCTGCAACAGCAGAGATCAATGCAATGATTACTACAATCAGTGTAATTGTGTTTTCCTGTTTCATATACCGTTAATTTTAAAATCTTACTCCCAAAAAAAGCATGGGCATGTGGTAAAAATAAGGTGCTTTTTTTACTTCATCCATAAAACTCTGCGGTTTGTTGCTGGAATACAAACCAAAACCAAAGGGCCATTGTATATTGGTGTAAAGTGGTACTTCCTTTACCCTGAAATCGAACCGGTAGCCTACCCTGAACTCATTCCACAGGTCGAAGCCCGAATAATACTTTTTCTCGTTCTTCTCCCAAAAGTCATCATAGCAGGGCCATAATTCATATTCCACATGAAGGTTTTTCCACAAAAACCTGCGATAACCCAGTATAAGTGCCGGAGAGTGTGTAGTACCACTTTCCTTTTCTATACTCATATAGGATAGCCCGGTAATAAACTCATCTTTTGGCGAAAACTGGTAAATGTAGTGAATCCCGTATATGTTGATCAGGGGGGCCAGGGGAAAAAAATCTATGGAATGTTTGTGCCGGATCTCAGGTTTTCCTGCACTGGCAGGCATACCCATGGTAAATACCAAAAGAGCAATCAGCAAAAGGCTTGTGTGCTGTACTGTTTTCATTTGAGGTTATTTTTTATAAAATCAACAATTTCGTTCATGGCTTCTGTTGCTTCGGGAAACATTGGGGCCAGCAGCGGATAGCAGTGCAGCATTCCTTTTCCTGCCCTGAAGCGTACGTCTACTCCGGCAGCTTTTGCCTTGTGGTAAAATTTCTCCCCATCTTCAAAAAGTTCGTCATCAACACCTGAGTTGACCAGGATGGGGGGAAGCCCGGCCAGCTCGCCAAATAATGGAGAGATAAAAGGGTTGCTGGCAGAATCCCCGCCCACGTAGTAGTTGCTGAAAACAGTCCAGGAGTTGAGCGGCGCTGCCGAAACCTTGTTTTTTGATGTGTAAGATCCACTGGAACACGTCAGATCGGTCCAGGGTGAGATGGCCACTGCCGCTTTAGGTAAAGGGAGTTCCTGGCTTTTGATGGCCAGAAGCAGGGCAAGGGTAAGGCCTCCACCTGCCGACTCGCCCGCCAGAACAATCTTTTCGGGAGCATATCCGGAAGAAAGCAGATGTTGGTATACCTTCAGCGAATCTTCCAGAGCTGCCGGAAAGGGGTGCTCGGGTGCTAACCGGTATTCAAATAAGAGGCAGGTAAAGCCGGTATAATTTGCAAACTTCGCCACAAAACCGCGATGATCGTTGCACGAGCCTGATACATAACCTCCACCGTGGAGGTAGAGAATGATTTTGTCTTCAGGAGCGCCCGTCGGAGTGTGATACTCCATATTGATGCCATTCAGCCTGTCTTTCCTGATTATAATATCGCGTGGAATTCTGCCGTACCGGGCAGCCCCCCTCTCGCACTGCTCCCTGAAACGGGCAATGGAAGTGTTGCCGTCGAAAACCTCTTTTCGCCATTTCCCCCGGAACAGATGGTTGTTGCGGATTATAAAATTAACACACTGACTCTTAATGCTATTCATAATTTTAAAATTTTCGGCAAAATTATGAATACGCAACCGGAGCGCACTTCACCTATGTTAAGTCAGCAAATTTTTTTTTGAAATTTTTTCCTGATACGGCTTAAAGACTGGGGAGCAATACCCAAAAAGCCGGCCAGGTATTTCAATGGGATCCTTTGGGTCAGATCAGGATGGAGCTCAAGGAGCTTTACATACCTTTCCTCGGCAGAAAGTATTTTGTTGGTGATCATGAGATGCTCAATATACCCCTGCACTTCGTGTATAAAACTCCGCGTAAACTGCTCCCAGGATTTCAATCCGGAGAGGATGCTGATCTTCTCGAGGGTGGTTTGCCATACAACACATGGGGCCAGGGTTTGAATATTTTCCCTGGCAGGTACCCGATCGTGAAAACTATCCTTGGCGGTAAAGCAATAAGGAGCATCCACAAAAAAGGTGGTGAGATCTTCCCCATCATGATGGATAAAAAACCTTACCAGTCCTTCTTCCAGGAAATAAAAATGTTTGCAGATCATTCCTTCTGAAAGGATTAGTTCATCTTTGGCAAATTCTTTTCGCACAAAACTATCGCGGATCATTTCCCAGTCTTCCTTCGGAATGGTTGTATATTTCTCAAGGAATTTTTTGAATGATTGCATGCAAAACCATTTTAAGCCTCAAATATAATCAAGAAGTTCGTCGATCAATTACCCATAATGGCATTACCGCTCCGCTATCACCAGCATTTCAAAATCGCTGGTAGACAGTCTGTCGTTTCGGGAGAATGCTCCCAGAGTAGCCCCAAAGATCTCCACTTTTTTAAACCCAAGTGATTTCAACAGCCAGGTGATTTCGGTGGGCACATAATATCGTTCATTACATTCGAGTTCCTTCTCTACTCCGTTGTCATCCACTGCAGTGGTTGTATTGTAATCCCTGAAGGTCATCAGATCGAAGCCTTTGCTGTGGTATTTCGCTGCTTCCTCGGTGGTGTCAGAAGCATGAAAATCGTTAATAGAATTGAATAAGGGAAAAAGTGCATTGAGGGTAGTGAAAATAAATTTAGCCTTGTCCCTGAGCGATTGGGAAACATTCTTCAGTATCTCAAAATTCATCTCATCAGTTTCCATCAGGGGGAATGCCCCCTCACACATCATAATGGCCACATCAAACTGCTTGTCAAAAGGCAAATTCCGTGCATCATGATGAAGGAAATCGATCTTCAGCCCCTGCTCAGCGGCCTTCTCCCTGGCCTTCTGGAGCAAAGACTCCGACAGGTCGATCCCGGTTACCGAATAGCCTCTTTTTGTTAATTCAATGGCATGCCTCCCCGTACCGCACCCGACATCAATTATCTTCAAATCTTTATTGTATCCGATCTCTTGTTCTATGAAATCACACTCGCCCAAAGTTCCCTGGGCAAAGGGTTCATTTTCATACTTCTGCCCGTAATTTTCGAACAACGTTTCGTACCATTGCTTTTTTGTCATTGCTTTGCTCTCCTTTTGTTTGCTGTAAAACTTTGTGAATATGAAAAATTGCTAAAACGGTTACCTGAATAGTCTTATACTCTGGAAAAACCAAACATCCTTACATTATTGGTTGCCAACAAAAACACAACCTTTGCAATTACCTATCCGATGATTCCTGAAAAACCAGCTCATTAAACGTATTACCATCATCTGCCGGCACAAATATCCGGAAAGCTATTCCCCTTCGCTTGACAAATCAGAAACAATCTTACCGGGCGTTAAAATCTTTCTTTCCCTGGTTTTGGACACAAAAAGCAATGCTTTCATAACCAAAAACCCAGGCAAAGGTAAACAACTTTTTTGTTTGTTTGCATGGGTATAAAAAATCCATTTCCCCATCCTGCTGCCGGCAGTTTGGGGAAATGTGCACTGATAATCAGCTGAATCAGACGATTATTTTCCTTTATGATATATTGGGAACCAGTTGAACCGGATTTGGTTTTTCGACCTTATGTTGTACCCTGCCCAGCACAATGGCCAAAGCGGAACACAACACAAGGCATGAACCGGCAATGACAAAAGAGAGATTGTGGTTGCCGCTGGCAGCAAAAAGCATTTGCGACACCCGGCTGAAAACAAATCCTCCCACCCCCCAGGCGGTAAGTACAATGCCATAGTTCATCCCAAAGTTTTTCATTCCGTACAATACTTTGGTAAAGGTTGGAAACAACGACAAGTTGGTACCGAAGTTGAACCCGATAAAGGTGGCAAACAATACAATCACCAGTGCCGATGTTTGGGTTCCAATGAGTGTGGCTGCCAGGAACATCAGGGTAGCCTGGAACACCAGCAGGATAAAGAGGGTAAGAACTCTGCCGATCTTATCAGAAACAAATCCTGCCACAATACGGCCCAAGGCATTCCCAACAGCGATGATGGCAACAGCCAGAAATGCTGCTTCACCCAGGCTGTTGCGTGCCATTCCGGAGATGCTTCCGATCACCATCAGTCCTGCCCCCGAACCGATAAAGAAAATGAACCAGATCAAATAAAAGGAAGGTAGTCTGAAGAGCTCTGCTGAAGTGTAATCCCGTGCAATCCCATTGGCCTTTTGCCGGGCGGGAGTAACTTTGGCGGTTTCGGGGGGCACAAATCCTGCAGGCGGGTTTTGCAGCAGCATAGCTGCTCCACATACTACCACAAGGAAAGAAATCCCGAAAATGAGCATGGTACTTTGCAAACCATATGTGTTGACAAGGAATGTGGCCAGGGGTGCAATATAAACCGGAGCTACACCAAACCCCGATACAACTATACCTGCTATCAGTCCGCTTTTGGAAGCCGGAAACCACTTAAATGCCGGGGGAGTAGCCGATGCATAGCCAAAACCGATGCCTATGCCGGAGAGAATTCCAAAACCAAAAACCCACAGGGCATAGCTTGTGGTGAATGCCAGCACAGTAAATCCGGCAGCAACCAATATACCACCAATGGTAGCGGTAATTCTCGGTCCTTTTTTGTCCTGGATCTTTCCGGCAAGAATGGTGGTAAAAGCAAATACGAGAATACAAATAGCAAAGGGGTCATTCAGAGCGGCTTCATTCCATGCAAAAGCACCCTCGCCACCGGTTTGCATAGATTGATAAATGGCATCTTTGAAAATACTCCAGGAATACAAAATCCCCAGTGCCAGATTAATGGTAAGACCGGCAAATACAACCAGCCAGCCGCGGTTTTTTGAAGTTACAGTTGTCATTGGATGTTTATATAGTACACAGTAAAATGGATGGCAAAGATATACATTTCTGAATATCTGGAATGATCAATTCGACGGGTACAGGAGAGAATTTTGGACTGTGCTCATGCCCGGGTACCCAAGTTTCAGAAAAACGATACAAAAACTCGTTCGCTTTGTATAACCCACCGTCTAAATATTCTACCAGATTTCTGGCACCTATCTCACCTAAAGCAAACATGGACTTTTCAACCCAAAATTCAATTTGCAAAAGCGTTGCAACATCAGTTTCTCAATGGTGTCATTTGAATTCCATAATAAACTATCTCTTCTGAAGAAAATGACTTAATGATCTTTTCAATCTGTTGCCCTCGTATGCTTTTCTTATTTCATATGAAAGTCCGGTGATCAGTAAATCTCTGTTTTCGAATCCTTCAATATTCAGCTTGTTTTCGTCATTCCAAAATTTTCCTATAACGTCATATAAGTGATTCAGATCATAGAAATTCCCCAAATCTCCACTCCAAATCCTCTTTTTGCTGGCAGCATGTACATCATAATTAATTGCATTTTAGATGTTAAATCTATTTCATTTAAAAAACTATTTTTCGATTACCTGCTTTGAGCGAGTTTGAATTGCTGCCATGGTTTGTAAATTATGAACCGATTTCTGCCTGCTTTCAATCGCTTCATTAATAAACTTTGAAAAAGACGGAATAAAATGTTGGTAATTTCAACTATCCATGGGTTCTTTACGATATTGATATACCAAAAATAAAACGTTCGGATTCACGATTATTAACAAAAAATATTGGCAGGAAACAACACCTGTTTACCAGGTACTGCTTTCTGCCAATACTATTTTTCGCTAATGCTGCAGGCCGGAAATTTCCGGTGTGCAAAGGAATTACTTCACCTGCAATTTCTTAACGGTACTGCCCCGTGCAGAAATAAGCTGCACGAAGTAAATACCTGATCTGAATCCATCCAGGGAAAGGGAGAATTCGGTTTCGCCGGTGAGGTTGGCCCGGTACACTACCCTTCCCTGCATGTCTGTCATGGCAATGCGTGTAAGGGGCTCTCCTGCACTGACAAATACCCTGTCTTTGGCCGGATTGGGAAAGAGGTTGATGTTCATGCCATTGTGCTCACTTACGAAAGGCTGTACTCCTATTTCTGCCATGAGCTCCACATCACGCTCAGGCATGGGAAAAGTAAATGTGTTTTCGATGCTGAGCAACTCGCTGTCTTCGTACCACCCTTCAAACACATAGCCCGTTTCGGTAATGGTAACCGTTACCGAAACCTGTTCGCCCGCTTCATATTCACCCGCACCGGTCAATTCTGCCACATCTTCCAGGTTGGTGGTAAGGGTGAGTTGGTAGAGTTCAGGTACTGCTACCACAAATACAGCAGTAAGGGTAACATCTTGTTCGGGCATGGTAAAAACAAAGGCCATCTGGGTGCTTACCACATTGCCGTCTTCATCCTGCCACTGCACAAATTCATATCCATCATAGGGTACGGCTGTCACCACGGTGGTTTCGTCAGGATAAAATTCTCCTCCACCCGTTACCAGTCCGCCTTCTGCAGGGCTGGCCACCAGGGTGAGGGCATATTGAGTGGGTTCTTCCCAAACGTCTTCAATAAAGACGTCCTTCTGAACAGTTTCGTGCCCGCAGTCGTAATAGGCAGTAAGCATTACATTAAAGGAGGTGGGCACGGTATTCTGGTAGGTGTGTGATACACTCGCTCCACTCCCCACATTGCCATCGCCAAAATCCCATTCATAGCCCACAGCATCGCCGGTGGCGGTAAAGCTAACCGTGGTGGCATCGATGGTAAAAGTAAAATCAGGCTCCATCACACAGTCGATGGTGACATCCAGTTCAAAGGTTGCGTCTACACAACCACTTCCCAGGGTAAGCACCACATTGTAAGTACCCGGTTGTTCATACACATGGAAAGGATTGACTTCATCAGAGGTATTGCCATCACCAAAATCCCATTCTATGGATGAATAATTTTCGGCATTGGCCATAAAATGAACCTCAGAGTCAAGGATCTGGGCTACGGGATCGGCCACAGGTTGAGAACCGGCATCTTCCACAATGCGAATATCATCCACATAAATATAATAACGACCCGAAGTACTACCGTCGGTATGCCAGCCAAAATAATACACACCATCTTCCTCAACGGTAAACTGTTGTGAGGTAAACTGGTAGTTGTCGTTGTTGAATGATGGCAGATCGATGAGTAGCTGTGTCATGTCAGCAGGCTCATTGCTGTTGCCCATATATACGGCCAGGTTTTCGGTAGAGAAACGCGAGCGGTAGTAGAAGGATATCTCGTAGCAGGTTCCGGCTTTAAGGTCGAAACATGGGGTGATGGCCCAATCATCGTTGGCGGTATTGCCTCCGCCACCGTCAGTTCTAATGGTCAGGCTGTTCTGGCCCGAATGGGACAGGTCGGTGGTGGTGTTGAGATGCCATTCATTAACCCCTTCAAGGCTATGGATGGTCCAGGAGGCAAAGTCTTCATCGGTTTCAAAACCCATAAAATAGTTGGCATGTAGGAAACCGGTAACAGAGAGCGTGTCATTGGCGGCATTCTCGTCGGTGGTGTTCGTGATGGAAAACTCCAGGTCGTAGGGCTGCTGGGGATCCAGCGAAAAGCCCCCTGCAAGGGTAAACCAGGCTGTTTCACCGGCAGCAAGCCCCTCGGTAAAACTGAATGCCAGGGGTGTTTGCCCCTCGATCTGCAGGGCAAGGTCCACGGAGGAAAAATCCTGTCCTCCGGGGTTCCATACCTCTACCATCAGTTCTTCCACATTGTTGAGCACGCAGTTTTCGTCGGTTTGTCGTTCCGCCTTAAAGGACACTACCGCCAGGTCGTTGTCAAACACCTGGTAGATGGAGATGTCGTCGATGTTCATGCCGAACTGGTCGGCGGGTCCGTAGGCATTCCATCCCAGGTAGTACTCGCCGCTTTGGGTAGCGGTAAAAGTAGCTTCGCCCTTTTGGTACGTGGAGTTGGAGATGGCTCCCAGGTCGAGCAGGGTGATGTCCATGGCAGCGGCATTCTGCTCCTGGCCCATCATCAGTTTAAGGCTCTCGGGCCAATTGGTGGCGCGGTTCTTATAGTAAAAGCTCACATAATAGGTTTTGCCCTCCTGCAGGTAAAAACAGGGAGTGAACAGCCAATCGTTGCTGGGAACGCTGGACTGATTGGAAAGGTATTCGAAGGAGAAGTTCCCGGTGCGGGCATGCTGCGCATTATCCACTCTCGTCCAGGTAATGTCGTCGTTGTTGGTGTCTTCTACCAGCCAGTCAGAGGAATCCTCATCTTCTTCAAAACTCATTAAGTAAACTCCCTGGGTGGCCAGGTCGAAGCCGGAAAGGGAAAGGGGAATATTGGCAAGACTGTCGTTACCGGTAAATTCATCATTTTCCAGCATCGTATAAACACTCAGGGTGTTCTCGTCCTGCTGTGTAAGGTCGACGGTGGTATTAAAAGTGTACCCGAGCACCTCATTATAAGGTATGTCCTGGGTGATAGTTTCCACCACGGGATCAGCACCGTTGAGGCTGTAGGCCACCTGAAAGTTGGAGATGGTTTGCGACCCGAAATTCTTTATTTCCACTACCACTTCTTCTTGAGTACCAAAAGCACATGAATTGCCCGGAGCCAGCAAGCGGGTGATACCGGCATCCAGGTCGAAAATATTTTTTATGGAAATATCGGTAATGTGCAGGATGTATTGTTGCGAATCGCTTACATTGCCGGTGGTGGCGTAGAAAGCAAAGATGATATCTTCTCCCTCGTATGCATCAATGGGGAAAGAGAACTGCTGCAGGGCAGTGCTGATACCCGATGAAGCCGTAATGGCGGCTGCCTCCTGCCAGCTGGCACCACAATCGGCAGAAACCATCAGGGCAAGCTTGTCGTCGGCACCCATTTGCTCTCCCCCTTCGAGAAATTCGGCTGCTGCCTTAAATTCCACCACCAGGTTTTCTGTGGCACCAAAGGGTGGGCTTACCATCCAGTCTTCAGTGCCCAGACCGGTATAAAACACACTTGCCGTCCGGATATCATTGATTTCATCGCCCTGCCAGTCGGTATCTTTTTCTACCAGTGGCGTGCCCTTGCCGCGGGCTTCGTACCAGCCGGGGTAAACATCGCCCAGGTTGTTGCTAAAAAAGCCGATAAAATTCATGAAGGGCAGGGGCAGTTGCTGGGGTTGTGGGTAAGAGAGGGTAATGCCGTTGAGGTCATTGTTGAGCGGATAGGTGTCACCAGCCAGTTCGGTATGCAAAGAGAAGGAATAATCGCCATACGGCAGGCTCTGAAGCATTCCCAGTTCAAATTGTACCGTTTCGCCGGGTTGCAGCACGCCATCATATACGCCGAAAATATTCTGGTTTACCGGGCCTCTAACCCTAAGCCTTACCGGTACGGAAGAAACGGGCTGAAAACCATCGTTGGCAATTTCCACTATCACCGGCAGCTCATCGGAAAAGCACTGCCCGGTAGTGGGCGATACCAATGCAAGGGGTGTAACATCGCGTGCTACGGCATTTTTAATCTCAATATCGTCGAGGTGAAAGGAGACTGTACTGTTGGCCTCCTGGCCATTGGTGGCATAAAAGGCAAGGTGAATGAGTTGGCCGGCAAACTGCCCCAGGTCGAACTGGTAACGCTCCAGTTCCCAGCCGGGTTGGTTATCAAGCTTGAAAGAATGGATCACATGCACAAATTCAAACTGATTGGTATTGGTAGATACCAGCACCGACACACTGTCGTTGTTGGCAAAATTGCCCTGGAGGGGCTCATCCCAGAAGCGGCTTAAGGCAGCTTTGAAGGAAACTACCGTATTTTCGGTGGCCAGAAACTGCGGGCTGATGATCCATTCATCTTTCAATCCTGAGGTGCTGAAGATAACAGTAGCTGTGGTGCTGCCATGCAGCGCAGATCCGTTGAACCAGGCTCCGCCAGCATACTGGGGCTGCAGGTAGCCCTGCCCCTCCTGCCATCCAGTATATACTTCCGACAGGTTTACACCATTGAACAGTTCAAAATCCACAATCTGGGGAAGCTCCTGCAGGTTTCCATCACGGGGAACAATTTCGCCGGCTGACATATGCAACCATGCAAAAAGAGTGAATGCAAAAAGTATTGGTAATCTCTTTTCCATAACTGTATTTTTAATTTGGTTTACGAATGTTTCACGATTCCCGGTTAAACCTTCAGTAATCCCCATTAACCGGGCACCAGCTGCAAATGTAAAAGAAAGATGGGAGGAAAAAAATAAAAAATCCTGCATATTGAACGCAACTGATCATTATGCCTCGACTATGTTGCCAAATAAGAACAAAACACGTATATTCTTGTTATAATTAATGGGAACAAAAATATAAATCTATTCTTTTGATCTATGCCTAAAGCATCTTTGACTGTAATTTTACGGAAAATACTAAAAATACTGGCATGGATCTTTGTATCCTTCCTGATATTGTTTGTTATTATCAGTATCACCCTGCAGTTTTCATCGGTGCAAACCTGGCTTACCGAAAAGATCCTCTCGCAGCTCAGCGAAGAGGTACAATCGCATGTTTCTATCGACAGGGTGGCCATTCGCTTTCCCAAATCAGTAGGTCTTGAAGGAATATTCGTGGAGGACACCAGTGGTGATACACTCCTTTATGCGGGGAGTATTTTTGTGGATGTGGGCATGATGGGTCTTTTCCGGAGCGAAATAAATGTAAACAACCTGGAACTGACCGATGTGGTTGCCAATATGATACGTGAAGAACCTGATACGGTTTTTAACTATCAGTTTATCATTGATGCCTTTGCACCCTCCGATACAAGTGCCACCTCAGACCAGGAGGAAACACCACCTGAAGATGAGGATGAAAAGGCTGACGAATGGACTTTTTCACTGGGAAACCTTTCCCTGGAAAACATCAGGTTCCGCAACATCGATCACTTTACCGGGACTGACATGCAACTTTCGCTGGACCAACTGGATGCTGACCTGGAGCCGGCCGATTTGATGAATGAAAAATTCCACACAGGGGAGATCTCCATCGACCAGCCGCAAATCGTTATCCAGATGTCTCCCCCATCGGTTCCTCCCGAACCCGATACCACCGAAATGCCTGAAATCGACCTGGCCATTAAAGCCCTGATCATAGAAGATCCTGACTTCCGGTTTTCCAGCTTCGATGGTACCCAAATGCAGATCAACAGCGACTTGCTTGCTTTATACCCTGAGGAGATCAGCCTGCATGAATACCTCATTGCCATTGAAGAAATTGAAGCAGAGCAACTTGCAGCTGACTTTAACATCCCTGTAACCCCTGAGCAGGAAGAAACAACCCCACCCACAACCAAAACAGCAGAAAAGGAACCCACATCTTTCAGCTTTGATTTTTCTGAGATCATGGAATGGGACATTATATTGGATAAGCTTGATATTACAGGCTCATCCTTTTCCATGAAGCAGGGCGATGAACCTGTGAAGCGAGGGGAATTTGATCCCGGCAACATTTCACTCGAAAACATTAACCTTCACTTGTCAGAGGCAAAGGTAAATCCCGACCAACTGGATTTGACAATAGAGAATACTTCTATGGATTTTTCCAACCAATTCAGCATAGCCGATCTGAATATGGATGTAAACCTGGGAGCTTCCTCAGAAGTAACCTTACACAACCTTACTACTTCCCAAAGTCAGTTGTCCTTTTCCCTGAATACATCCGGCAGCTTGCTCGATTTTTCGCAGCAAGACCTTACCGGGTACCGCTACGATGTGTCTATAAGCGAAACGCATATTCAGCAAGACCTTGCCTTTTTTGTTCCGGTCATGAATGAATACTATTTCCAGTGGCCCGACAACGAAGGAATCAGGTTGGGAGCCCGTGTTGAAGGGACATTGGACCATTTGACCATTGACAGCCTGTGGTTGGCCGGGCCCGACTTTTTTGCCACACAATTCAGTGGCGAAATAACCGGCCTGCCCAATATGGACAGCCTATATGTTGACCTCCCCGCTTTGACCTTATTTGCTGCTCCCGATCGAATCCTGGCCAACCTACCCGATACACTTGGTCCCCAGGGCATCCAGCTCCCCGACACCATCAACCTGGAAGCCAATGCCAGGGGCTCACTGGATAATTTCGAGGCTGCCATGGATGTGAATACTTCCATGGGTGATATTGTGGTGTCGGCAAAATCGGCAGGGGGAGATGAAAGGAAGGAGGCTTTCGAAGGTAACCTGAATACAGAATCCTTTCACGTAGGGAAACTGTTGCAACAGACTGAAACCCTGCCCGAGCCCATTGCCCTGGCTATAGATGTGAACGGGGTGGGTTTCAAGCCCGAAACCATGTGGCTCAATACCACCCTCACCCTCGATAAGCTGGTGTACAACGATCACGAGTACGATGAAATAGTGGTCGATGCCTCACTCCGTGATTCGGTAGCCACACTGCAAAGTGCCTATAAAGATTCCATTATAGATTTTGACCTGGAAGCTTCCTATGGGGCGTTCCAGGAAAACCCTGAATTGAAGGCCAATCTGGGTATTGAATATGTTTATCTGCATGAGCTGGGAATTTCAGACGAAAGTTTGCTGGCAAAAACAGATATGAAGGTAGATCTTGTTTTCGATACCGAGGATTTTTTCAATGGATACATTCAGATCAGCAATACTTCATTTGCTACGGAAGGCAATATATACAATGTGCCTGAGGTCTTTATCGAGGCCCTGGCTTATGAAAACATAAATGAGATTGCGCTCCGCTCTCAATTCCTGGATGTTGACTACAGGGGTAATTTCAGCCCGTTGGAAGTGGGCTCTGTGTTAGCAAATCATTTTGATCGCTATTATTCAGAACAACAATCCTCCGACACCCTTGCCCCTGACACAGATAAATACTTCAACATCAGTTTAAGCCTTACACCCACTGAGCTTTTAACAGAAGTACTTGTCGAAAGCCTTGATACCAGAGATACCCTGGATGTGATGTTTTCCTACGACAGTTCATTGCAGGTCCTCCACCTTGAGGCCAACTGGCCCGAAGCCCGCTACCAGAATATTGAGCTTGATTCACTGGATATTATTGCCGACAGCAATAAAGGGGAACTGGATTTCGAAGCAACACTGAGGCGGCTTTCAACAGGAGAATTAACTATTCATCAGTTTGGTACCAACGGAACGCTTACGCATCAGAAACTTGATTTTGGCCTGGGCTTTAAAGACGAAGAAGGTGATTCACTGTACCACCTGGGGGGCGACCTGGATTTTACCGACAGCCTTTATGTTCTTCAAATTGATCCGGATGAAATGCTGCTAAACGGAGAACACTGGTCAATACCCGAGGAAAACCGCATTGAAATGGGTAGTGAATATATTAATATTCAGGACTTCACCATTGAAAACAATGGCAGAGAGATAAGAGCCGCCACCCGGGATATTGGCCGCAAATTCCCCGCAGTAAATGTCGAACTTCGTCAGATCGATCTTGGCAGATTCACCGATTTCTCCGGCAACGATTATCCGTCCCTGGGGGGTGAATTCAACGGCGATATCAGCATAAGAAATATTTTTGGAGATCCGGCCTTTGTTGCTGACCTTTCCATTAACAATTTTGCCTTTCGTGGAGACACGCTGGGAGATATAGAGATATCGGGAGAAAACCCCTCCCCTGATTATTTTGAGCTGATGGCTTCGCTGCAGAGTGACGCCAACGATCTGGTTGTTTCCGGAAACTATCGCACCGGTGAAAATCAGCAAATGGACATTGAGGCTGACCTCAACAGGATTTCCCTCCCCACATTGGAAGGTTTTGCCTTCGGAGAAGTAACTGATACTGAAGGAACCCTGACCGGAAATATCGATTTGACCGGAACCATGCAAGAGCCGAAAGTATCCGGCAAATTGCAGATGAACGATGCATTCTTCAAGGTGTCGGCCATCAATGCCGGGTATTTTGTAAAAGGAGAGGAGATTGTTTTTGCCAATAAAGAGATCAGACTGGACAACTTTGCTCTTGAGGACTCACTGGGCCGAACAGCCTCCCTTAGTGGCAACATTGACGTTGCTGATCTGGACCGGATTGGATTTGATCTGGCTCTCAATTCAGATAACTTTTTACTTATGAATGTCCAACCCAATGAGAATGATCTCTATCATGGACGGATTCTCATAGACAGCGATCTGTCTCTCACAGGAACACAGCTTAACCCAACCATAGAGGGCCGGATCAGGCTTAACGAGGAATCGAACTTTACCTTTACCATACCACAAACAGACCCTGAAGCCATTGGCGATGAAGGTGTTGTTGAGTTCATATCCTTTTCCGACACTCTGTTTTTTGAGCTTGCAAAGGAAACAGCAGAAACCCCCACTGTCACTTCTTCCTTTGATTTGCTAGACATAAGCGTAAATGTAGATATTGACAACAAAACCGATGTAAAGATCATCATCGACGAATATGCAGGAGATTTCCTGCAGATCCAGGGGGGCGGCGAGCTGAGTTTCGGGATGGATCCCGGTGGCAGGGTTTCCTTATCGGGGAGATACGAAATGGAGGATGGCGAATACCTGCTCACCTTTTATGATGTGGTAAGACGAAATTTCAACATCCAGCAGGGAAGCAGCATAGTATGGTCGGGCAATCCGCTGGATGCCCGTGTTGATATGACCGCCGTTTACAACATCCGCACCAGTGCTGCCGACTTGCTAGCCAGCCAGGCCAGTGAAGATCAGGAGCAGAGTGCTGCCGTAAGACAACAGTTTCCTTTTTTGGTATACCTGAATATGGATGGCAAGTTGGAAGAACCCGAGATCAGCTTTGAGCTGGATCTTCCTGATGAGTATCAGAATGCCCTGGATGGCTCGGTTATGGCGCGCCTGAACCAGATCAACCGGAATGAATCCGAACTCAACAAACAGGTTTTTGCCTTGCTGATACTTGGCAACTTTATCCCTCAAAATCCTTTTGCCGCATCAGGCGGAGGGGATTTTTCCACTACAGCCCGTTCATCGGCCAGCCAAATCCTTACCCAGCAACTCAACAGGCTTTCCGACAGGTATATAAAGGGAGTAGACATCAATTTTGATGTACAATCATTTCAGGACTATGAAGGCGAAGAAACCACAGGACGAACCGAACTTCAAATGGAAGTGAGCAGGAACTTTTTTGATGAAAGATTGGAGGTTACCGTTGGTGGCAATATGGAACTGGAAGATGAAACCCGCAGGCAGCGCAATCCTGCTGATATTGCGGGCGATTTCAGCATAGAATACCTGCTCACACCCGAAGGTAACCTGATTCTCAAAGGCTTTAGAAACAAGAATTATGGTGATATATTTGAAGGTGAAGTTATTGACACCGGAGTTTCGCTGAGGTTCTCAAAGAATTACAATAAATTCAGGGAATTATTCAGAAAAGAAGAAGAAACAACTGTTACTGAAGAAGAATAACGCTCGATTACTATGTACACAAATATAAAATTACATCTTCTTTCTACCATCACAAAATGGGTGCTGTTTTGGCTGATATTGCTGACATTGGGCAGTTGCTCAGCCTCCAGATACCTGGATGAGGGGCAGAAGCTCTATACAGGATCTGAATTAAACATTGACAATGAAGAAAAAATTGAGGATAAAACAGATCTTGTAACGGAACTGAACCAGGTAATCCGGCCCGAACCCAACGAACGCATCCTTTGGTGGAGGTACAGGCTTTGGTTTTACAACATTGCAGGTGAAGATCCACAGGGTGGGCTGGGCAAGTGGCTGAAAAACCGGATCGGGAGAGAACCTGTTTTATGGTCTGATTTTGATGAAGAAAAAACGATACGATTACTGGAAAACAGATTGTTCAGTTTTGGATATTTTGATGCCGCAGTAAACTTTGAAGCCCATGAGAAAAAACACACTGCTTCGGCCGAATTCCACATTGACCTACCGCCCCCCTTTCGCATCAGTGAAATAATGCCTCTTGATGAAACCAGCGAAATAGCTGAGC
Source organism: uncultured Bacteroidales bacterium (assembly GCA_964453995.1). Classification (GTDB taxonomy): domain Bacteria; phylum Bacteroidota; class Bacteroidia; order Bacteroidales; family UBA7960; genus SKVR01. The sequence continues at coordinate 46,539 of CAYVQC010000014.1, forward strand.
AAATCAACAAAACCATGGAAAAAAGCCTGCTTGAAGAAGACCAGGCTTATAAGTTGAGCCGGCTGCGCGACGAAAGAGAACGAATAAGCAAGCAGGTACGCGACGAAGGATACTTTTTCTTTAATCCCGATTTTATCATTTTCAGGGCAGATACCACAATAGGAAACAGGAAGGTTAAGATTGCCTTATCCCTGAATCAGCAAATGCCAGATAATGCTTCTCACCGTTATGAAATCAGAAACATTGTCCTCAATGCCAATCACATCCTGGGCAATGATACTTCCCCTGAAACTTCAGACAGCATCAACCTGAGGGAAAATGTGTGGATCATCAATAACGACAATCTTTTTAAGCCTGCAACGCTCAACAGGACAGTTTTCTTTGAATCCGGAGATATTTATAATACCAGGGATCATGATCTTACCCTGAATCACCTTATGGGATTAGAGGTATTCAAGTTTGTTAATCTGAGGTTTTCAGAAGTCGATGCCAGTGACACTCCCCAATTGGACCTGCAGATATTACTCACCCCCATGAAGAAGAAAAACCTGGGGATCGAGATCAGCGGGGTGTCAAAGTCGACAGGTTTTACCGGACCGGGCTTGTCCATTTCTTTTAGCAACAGGAATTTTCTCGGTGGCGCCGAGCAATTCAATATCAACCTTGACGGATCCTATGAAATACTTATTGGTGCAGGCAACCGCAATGCTTCCTCCCTTGAGGCCGGTGTAACCTCCGAACTCACCATTCCCAGGTTTGTGGTACCTTTTGGTTTTGACAAAATCAACCCGCTGTATTTGCCAAGAACAAAGATCTCGCTGAACTTCAACTACCTGAGTCGTACAGATGCTTTCAGTGTCACTTCTTTTCGCAGCCAGTTTGGGTATGAATGGCGCCAGTCTGTCACGGCCAGATACCGGTATTATCCTCTGGTATTCAATATTTTCGCCCTGGGAACCATTTCTGAAGAATATGAAGAATACTTTTCCCGGGAAACACTCTTCAGGAGGGGATTATTTGAGCAGTTTTTGCTGGGATCTGAATTCTCCTGGACCTGGAATACCCAGCGCAGAGGAACCAGGAAACATGGCTGGTTTATCAACCACAACATTGACCTCTCGGGAAATATTGCCTATTTGTTACTTGACAAAACGGGTATAGGCACAAAAAGTCCCGAAGGAGACTATGAGATATTTGGCACTAGTTTTTCCCAGTTTTCCAAAACTGATTTTGATATAAGACATTATCTCGACATGGGATACGGTCAAAAACTGGTGAGCAGGATAGCCACAGGAATAGGTATCCCATACGGAAATTCAGGTACAATGCCTTATATCAAGTTGTTCACTGCGGGAGGAAGTAATGGGATCAGGGCCTTTCATCCACGCTCCCTCGGTCCGGGAAGCTACAACAGTCCCGATACGCTCGCCAGCGGGTTCGACATCAACCAAACGGGAAATATTAAGCTGGAATTAAACCTGGAATACCGCTTTGCCTTCACAAACACCATCAAAGGTGCTGTATTTGCCGATGCAGGAAACATATGGAACCTTAAAGAACGGGAACAGGTTCCGGGTGGTAAATTTGAAACTTCTGAGTTTCTCAATCAAATTGCCCTGGGCACAGGGTTTGGCTTGCGGTTCGATTTTACATTCTTTATCTTACGCCTCGATCTGGCATTTCCCCTTGCCGTACCCTATGATGACTCGCCAACGTATTTCCAGCCTTTCAAACCCTTTAACATGAACTGGCTAAGCGACAACCTGCTGCTCAACCTTGCCATTGGCTATCCCTTCTGAGGTGTGCTACATCAGTTTATCCCTGTCTTTCATCTTCTCAAAATGGGCCAGCAACTCTTTTTCCATCTGGTCTACAGTATCGCAGATGGTGAATAGTTTCAGATCTTCAGGGCTGATCATTCCATGTTCGGCGAATTTTTCAAAATTGATGATCTGATTCCAGAACTCACTATCGTAAACCAGGATTCTCATTTCTTTTTTGATCTTTCCGGTTTGTACCAGGGTAAGGATCTCGGCAAGTTCGTCCATGGTTCCAAATCCTCCGGGGAAGATCACAATAGCTTTCGCGGGATAGGCGAACCAGAACTTGCGCATAAAGAAGTAATGGAATTCAAAGTTGAGTTCATCTTCCAGGTAGGTGTTGGCAAACTGTTCGAAAGGGAGGCTGATATTCAGCCCGATGGATTTTCCGCCTGCCATGTGGGCCCCTTTGCTGGCAGCCTCCATAATGCCGGGACCACCGCCGGTGCACACCACATAGCGGCGCCCGTTGTGGTAATAGTTCTTTATCGCCCATTGCGTAACCCGCCTGGAAAGTTCCACAGCATCTTCATAATACCGCGAGTTTTTCAGATTCAACTCAGCCCGCCGCAATGTCCGTTCGTCCGGCTTGTCCTGCTTTTTCACCTCTGCAAGTTGTTTCTCGGCATCTTCACGCGAAAGAAGACGGGCCGAGCCAAAAAATACTACTGTATCCTTTATCTGGTTTTGCTGAAATCGTGCCTGAGGTTCTACAAACTCTGACATGATACGGATGATACGTGCAGAAGGAGAATGCAAAAACTCCAGATTTTCATACGCCTTTTTTATCTTACCCATAATGCTTACTGTTTAAATTCGTTTTTCATACTGATATTCCGGCAAGTGTTCTTTTCTTACCGCGATCCTGCTAATCTCATCTTACAGCAAAAATAGCTGTTTTGTTTAGCAGTACCCTTTATTTAATTGCAGAAAAACCCCGGAGGTAAGAATATTCTGCAAAAGGGCTCGGGGCGGCAACTATTTTCCCATTCAGCCGGTAAATTCTTTTAATGCAGACAACATGGTACGATTTTATACTCCCCCCCTACTTTTACCTGAAAGATATTGGAGAATTGTGTATTTTTGAGAGCCTAATCTCCGGATGAAAAAAAAGCTGTTTAAACATAAAAAATTAACATTCAAATGATAAAAATAAAAAGGAGAGGAATGCCACGGAAAACCCGGTCGCAGAACATCCTTATTATCATACTATTTGTATTGCTGGCAGTTGCATTTGTATTTTCAAGGTCGATAAAGTCCGGAGGACAATCATCCATTATAGCATTCCCAACCACCAACGAAAACAAACAATCTGCATCCGCAACCGAAAACCAATCAGCGATGGCCGCACCAGAATCGAACCAAAAAATGGATATCCCGGAAAATCTTTTGCTGGGCAAACCCACTGCTCAGCAAAGAGACTCACTATTTGTAAATGTTGCGCCAGGTTTTGGCAATCGCGACGGCTTGCTCATGCACCACAAGGCTTATGAGGCTTTTCAAGAGATGCATGAAGCCGCTCGTGCCGATGACATTTCTCTCACCATCATTTCAGCATTCAGGGATTTTTCCCATCAGCAAAGGATTTGGGAAAGCAAGTGGACAGGACGCAGGGTACTAAGTGGTAATGTTGTGGCAACCTCCATTTCCGATCCGGCCGAACGGGCGAGGGAAATTCTGCGCTATAGCGCAATGCCGGGCTCTTCGCGTCACCACTGGGGTACCGACATCGACCTCAACAGCCTCGATAATGCTTATTTTCTCAGCGGCAAAGGAAAAAAGGAGTATGAATGGCTCGTAAACAACGCTCATCGTTTTGGCTTTTGCCAGCCCTATATTGCCCGCGACCTGCGCAAGGGAATGGGTTATGAAGAGGAAAAATGGCATTGGTCATACATGCCCATAGCCACAGATTACCTGGCTGCTTACCAGGAAAAGATTACATACAACGACATTGGAGGTTTTGCAGGAGCAGAAACTGCCAAACCCATTGGCATAATTGAAAATTACGTAATGCCCATTGCTGAAAAGTGTTTATTCTGGAAAGAAGATAATCCTTTCAATCCCCAGGATTCTAAACTAAAACGATACTAACCCAAGTCCTAAACAACTATTTTCTATGCTAGTAAGATTTGCCTTTTACGTAAGATTAGTAATCGTTTTATTCGGCCTTGTACTGGTGGTTTTTATAATGCGCGAGGCCAAATCTATCCTCGTTCCGCTGTTGGTGTCGGGTTTGCTGGCCATTCTCATCAGCCCCTTCACTTCTCTGCTGGAGAAATACCGGTTTCCCAAAGCCCTTGCGGTGGGGGTGAGTGTAATAGCATTGATTGCGCTGCTTACCGCCATGGTTTATTTTTTCTATAACCAAATACTGCGTTTCAGCGGTGACCTGGCCCTTTTGGAAGAACGCGTGGGTTTTTATCTAGGGAAACTCAATATATTCCTGGAAGAGAACCTCGAGGGGGTAGTGCCCATATCGGCCGACAGCATTCAGAACAATATCTTCCAGTATCTTTATGAAAATGCAGGAAATCTCACCCAGGGAATTATTGCCACAGCCGGAACCCTTACCATAGTGTTTATCATGCCCGTATATATATTTCTCTTTCTTTATTACCGGTCTTTTCTTGCAGAATTTATTCTCATGTCCTTTGAAGAGAAACACAAGATCAAGGTGCGAAATGTACTTTACAAGGTAAAGCAAGTGGTAAAAAATTATATTGTAGGAATGTTTGTGGTGATCATAATCCTTTTTATTCTCAACAGCATTGCCCTGCTGAGCCTGGGAATAGGCCATGCCTTCCTGTTTGCTGCCTTTGCAGCAATGCTCAATGTAATTCCTTTCCTTGGGCCGTTTATCGGGGCCACCCTGCCTATTCTGTATGCTTTCCTTACCAAAGACTCCCTTTGGTATACCGTTGGAGTATTTTTTGCCTTTTATGTGATCCAGCTTTTCGAGGGCAACCTGTTCACACCCAAGATCGTTGGTGGCAGGGTTTCCATGAATCCGCTGATGACCATCATCGCCCTGTTTGTGGGGAACTTTATCTGGGGTTTGGCCGGGATGATCCTGTTCATACCGGGTATGGCGATTCTGAAAGTGATCTTCGATGAAGTGGAAGGAATGGAACCCTATGGGTTCCTGCTGGGCGATTTGCGTTCATCCGAGAAAAAAGCCGACCGTCGCAGCCTCAAAGAACAGATCACACAGGTAAGGGGAAGATTCAGAATATAGACGCGCAAGCATATTCCAGGGCAGGATTGCGGTGAAGAATTCTTAAAGGCTAACGAGGCCTGGAGGTTAGGCAGGAACTCCTACATTTTTTCCGCTGAAAGGCCATCCTGCTTTTTTCAGGCCGGTTTCAGCAAGCCACTCCCCTTTTTCACAAAACTAACCCACAGCAGGTGCATGGCACGTGTGCAGGCTATATAAAGAAGATGACGATCCAGTTCGGTATGGTAGTTTTCGGCCGTAGCAAAGGGCACAATCACCTGATCGAATTCCAACCCTTTGGAAAGGTGAACAGTAGTTACAATAACACCTGTAAGGCTTGCAACGCTTTGGTCGGTGATGCGGCTGATGGGTCCGGCCTGTTCTTCCAGCAGGTGGTACAGGCGATCGGCCTGTTTTTGTGTTTTGCAGATCAACCCAAGGGAATGATAGCCCGATTTCCTGAACTGCGATATCTGCTCCAAAATGCCCCGGATCTCAGATTTGCTGTCAGGATAGTTTTGCACCACCGGCTTGTGGCCATGCCGTTCAATGGCGATCAGATCGCTGTCGGGCAAAATCTGCTGGGCAAATTGAGTGATCTCAAAGGAAGAACGATAGCTGCGGCGCAGCTTAACCACCCTTGCATCCTGCATCACTTCTGTTATGGTTTCGGCGGTTGAGGAGCCATTGAGACTTACTTTCTGGTGGGCATCACCCAGGATGGTTTTGTTGCAGGGAAACAACCGCGCAATAACGGCATACTGCACTGGCGAATAATCCTGCATTTCATCGATGAGAAGGTGCTTCACCTTTTCAAATACCGGGAAACCCTCAAACCTGATTTTCAGGTAGGCCAAGGGAAAAACATCGGCATATTCATACCTGGACCGTGCGGTCATTTTGAGCCAGTAGGGTTTTCCCAACCAGTCAAAAAAGGCGCGATAAAGCTGGCGCAGGTTGGTGATGCTGAACATTCGGGTCACCTCTCTGAGTATCTCCTTGCGCTCATCGGGCGAAACATCTCTTTTATAATAAAACCGTATATTCTCCTCTACCGCTTTTGCAATGGGTACAAACCGCTTCATGATGGGCAGACGGTGGAGTGACTCAAACTTTTCGCTGATGAACCACCCGGGCACCAGGCTTTTGCCAATCCAGAAATCGGCCGGGTGGAAACATTCGGTATTCACATGCAGCAGAAACTGATCCAGGCGGGATAGCATTTCTGAAGAGGTTTTAAAGCGTATGCGATCGGCCAGTGCCTGATCATCCTTCTCAATGAGCAGCGAAACCTGCTCAAAAAAAGTCTGAAATTTATATTTATTTTCCAACACTTTGGCTGCCAGCTCTTCCATACCCATTTCTGGAACCCGCTCTTCGCCCAGCTCAGGCAGCACATTGGCAATATAATCAGCATACACCTTATTGGGAGAAATGATCAGGATATCGTCGGATGAGAGGGTTTCCCTGAACCGGTAGAGCAGGTATGCAATGCGGTGCAATGCAATGGAGGTTTTCCCCGATCCGGCCACACCCTGGATGATAAGCACACGGTCGGATTCATTACGCACAATGGGGTTTTGATCGCGCTGGATGGTGGCCACAATATTTTTCATCCTGCTGTCAGAAGCTTTGCTGAGTTCCTGCTGCAGCACTTCATCATATACCTGGGCGGCATTTTCGAGCATATACTCCATTTTCCCCTGCCGTATGCGGTATTGCCGTTTCAGGGAGATGTTACCTTTTACGCGTCCACCGGGAGCGTTGTAAAAGGCAGGGCCCAGCTCAAAATCGTAAAACATCCCCGATACCGGGGCCCTCCAATCGTATACCAGGTTGGCACTGGTTTGTTCATCGTAGAAGGAATGGATACCGATATACAATGGATTGGTTTCCTTCTTCCCCTTTTCGGAAAAGTCTATACGTGCAAAATAGGGCGAATCGAGCAGCTTCTGTATATTTTCTCTTCTCAGCACTGTTTTTTCTCCCAGCATGGCACCCTGTATTACTGTTTCCCTGACAGAAACCTTCTCCAGGCGATCCATACCGTCCTTGTTCTCATACAGGTATTTTTTGGAATCATAAAGATCCCTTGCCTGCTCCTTTACCCGTGCATTGATCTTTTCCAGGGTAGTGACAAGTTTTTCTTGTATCCAGGCCAGGTGTTCCTTTTCTTCTTGCAGAATCATAGGTTGGTAAAGTTGGCAAAAGATAATTTATTGTTTCTGAGATTCAGTTGGAATCATATATAGATATATTTCCTCCAAAAAGCACCCCATCCTGAAGGGGGAGCCCACAACTGAATTACTGTAATTAATAAACACATTTATCTTGCCTTACAAAAGTAATCAGACTATGGGAACGGACGCATTGATGGATAAAAAAATGCTATCATAAACACCGCATGCAGGGGGAGCTTTCGGGCATGGTAGCAATGCGGCCCATGGGTATCCTTTCAACACAACGGCTGCAGGGTCCAAAAGAAGGATTGTGAATATTTTCGAGAGCAAGCTGCAGAGCATGAATTTTTTTGCGGGCCTGCCTGAGGGCAGCTTCATTAACACTTTTATTGTTGATGGTATCCAATCCGGATGCCCTGCCGATAGCTGCATCAGGTGCCACAGGCTTTGTGAGGACTTCCGGTTCGGCTATTTATTCCTACACCTGTTGTAATTTATGAAATATCAGCTCTTCAATTTTATTGTTGTCTTCCTTCTCTATACGACAAAAACAAATAAAAATGTGCCGCCGGGCTGTTATTATCATTACAGTAAAGACGACACCTTTGTGGGTCAATAGTGCCGGCAACAGCTGTTGCGGGACTTCTTAAACCTGAAAACAAGGGAGCAGGTTATTGCCGGCGTGTGAGGCATGATTTACCGGGAAAGGTTTGCGCAGCATTTCCCGAAAAAACCCGAAAGCCAGTAAAAACTGGCTCTCGGGCAAAGGGGGGAAATATAAACAGAGAAATAGAACTGTATCAGAATCTCTCATAATCGTTATCCGAGCGATCTGATACCAGATCTACAGTAACTCCATTTTGGGGCTTGTTGCCATTACTAAATGACATTACAGGGTTTTGCTTCTTGTTGTGGGCTGCACCACCATTGGTCTGGATCACAGTCTTTTTCTTTGCGGTTCTTTCTTTGCTTCTTGCTTTATCCTCAAACTTAAAGAAAGAGATCATCTCCAGGAGTTGATCTGCCTGGCTGGCAAGCTCTTCACTGCTGGTAGCCATTTCCTCACTGGCAGCAGCATTTTGCTGGGTGATTTGATTGAGCTGCTGAATAGCCGAGTTGACCTGGTCAGCACCGGCATTCTGTTCAATACTGGCAGCAGATATCTCCTGTACCAGGCGTGCTGTTTTTTGAATTTCGGGCACAATGGCAGCAAGCTTCTGCCCTGCTTCCTCAGAGATGCTTACCCCAAATTTTGAAAGCTTATCAATTTCTGCAGCAGCAACCTGGGAGCGTTCTGCCAGTTTACGCACTTCGGCAGCCACTACAGCAAATCCTTTTCCGTGTTCACCGGCCCTTGCCGCTTCCACAGCCGCATTGAGTGCAAGAATATTTGTCTGTCGTGATATTTCGCCGATAATGCTTATTTTATCAGCAATATCGCGCATAGCAACCACAGCCTGTTCGGAAGCTTTACTGCTGTCCATGATCCCTGCTTCAGCTTTTTGGGCGATACTTTCTGTTTCCCGGGCATTGTCAGTATTTTGCTGAATATTGGCCGCCATTTCCTCCATAGAAGAGCTTACCTCTTCAGCCGAAGAAGCTTGCTCCGTGCTTCCCTGGCTCATTTCCTGGGCTGTGGATGACATTTGCTGACTGGCGGAGGCAATGTTGTCAGAACCTGCCATTACACTACCCAGCACATCCCTCAGCTTGGTGATCATGCTCTGCATGGCATTGCCCAACTGACCTACTTCATCTTTACGTTTTAAAAATTCGTCTTCCACATCTATGGTAAGATCTCCGTTGGCTAAGGTTTTTGCAATGGAAACACCGCGGGTGATCCCCTGGGTAACAAGGCGGGTAATGAAAAATCCCAGGGCCAGTGCAATAATGATTCCCACAATCAGTCCGGTAATCACCAGGATATTGGATGCCGTTATTGTTGAATTGCCAGATTCTACTTGATTTTCAGATTCCTTTACATTGATCTGTTTCAGTTCGGCGAATTTTTCCATCAGGGCTTCATGAACAGGTGTAGAAACCTCAGTAATTACGCGGCTCATATCTTCAAATGCTGCTACCGCATTTTGAGCTTCGCGGTTTATGATGGCAAAATAGTTGAAAACATGATCTGCTGAAGGGATCATAACGGTGAGGTATTCATTCATGGCAGCCTGTTGGTTGCCACGGGCAATATGCTGCTTGATGCGGTGTACAGAAGCGTGAAACTCGTCGTGGTGCTCCATCATATCGCGCATATTGCTGTTGATCTCCTCGTTGCTGGTGCGAAAATCGGGCATCCATATCCCAAAGTTACAGCCGGTTGCATCATCCCCCCCATCAAAAGTGCGCATGTTCTGTATAGCATTTGATGTTTGCACCTGAAGGGCATAGTGGTCTTTCATAAATTGCTCCAGGTCGCGGTTTAGTTTCATTGGATTAAGCAGATCTGTTTCCACTACTACTGCATTGAGCTGGTCTACCTGGCCGATATTGATGTTTCGGTTTTCCTGCAGCAATTCCAGTAATTGCTGGTATACTCTTGCTTCCTCATCGGTTTGGGGGAGTGCGGCATAGCGTTCCTGGTATTGCTGGAAGGTTGCCCTGAATTCCTTTATCTGGTTCTGCGCGTTTTCCCTTTCTTCCCTGGAGAGCCGGTTATCCAGCAATTGCCTGTAGTAGGCCTGCATACGCTCCAGGTTGGCTTCCATATTCCCTAGGTATTGAACCCCTGGCAGACAAACTCCGGAAACCTCCTGAAAGGAGTTGCCCACATTTCTGAGCCCGAACAGGCCAATGGAGCCAATAATTACTGCAATAAGCAGCACAGTTAAAAAGCCTGTTAAAATTTTTGTCCCTGTTTTTAAATCTTTAAATCTCATAAGCTTTTAGTTTAAAATGTAAAGTAAATTTTCTTGATAATCTTGTTTTTTAGTCCTACAATTGTTTTATGCACTGACGATATTGTCTGAGGATTCTTTTGCCATGATGAGTTCACTGGAATTGAATACCCTATCGGCATCAAGGATCATAATAAATGTATCATTCTGTTTCACCATGCCCTTTAGATATTCAGCGTTGAAGCGGTTCCCCAGTGAGGGTGGTGGTTCAATATCGCCCGCACTAAGCTTCAGCACTTCCTCCACAGAATCAACCAATGCACCCAAATGCAATGTATCACCATCCATAATTACATCAAGTACCACTATACATGTATCAACATTGTCATCAGTTACTTCCAAACCAAATTTGACACGGGTATCTAAAACAGGCAATACCTTACCACGCAGGTTTATTACTCCTCTCATATAATCCGGAGCCTTGGGCACCCTGGTAATAGTAGACAGTTCGAGTATTTCAAGGACTTTTCCTACATCTGTTGCAAATATTTCGTCACCCAAACGAAACGACAGGTAGGATGTAATGGAATTTTCATTCTTTGTTTCAGTCATAATTTCCTCCTTTTGTTAATAAATAAAAAGAATGCTGTTGCTTTTTTGTATTTCAGATGAAAAACTGCAGATTCCCCAACTTCTTTCTGCACAATTTCATCGAACTTACCGCAAATGGTTAGGTAAGGCAAAGAAAAATGAAAGTGTATGGGCCAAAAACGGGGTTATACGGGTTTTCCCTTAGGCAAAAACCCTAGTTTAATTAGGTATAATGACATATATTTTATGCTTTAAACAAGCGTTTTCCCGCCCAAAATCATTAACAATGAAGACCATAGATTGCAAGTTGATATCATACAACAAACTGATCATACAAGCTGACATAAGATTTTTCCCGGGTAGAATAATTTGAAGAATCCATGGTGGTGCTAAAACTTTTTTTATTTTTGGTACACCTTTACGGCAAACACTTCAACCATAAACCAGAAAAGGCCTACGCAACGGATGGTTTGAAGAGATCCAAAACCAGCATTGTAAATCTACCACGTTTTGATTTCAGGTGCACAGCAGAAAGGAATGCCTATGAATGCCAATATCGAAGAATTAAAAGCTTATATTTCCGACCTTGAAAAGAAAGTAAGTCATCTTGAAAAAGAAAACAAAGCACTGCTGAACGGAGCCGAAGAAAGACACCGTTTACTTTGGAAAACCATGACCCTGGGAGTGGTTTACCAGGCCGCCAGCGGTGATATACTATCTGCAAATCCGGCAGCAGAAAAGATTCTTGGACTAACCACAGCCCAGATGCAGGGAAAAACATCTATGGACCCGCGCTGGAGGATGATAGAAGAAGATGGTACTCCTGTGCAGGGCCATGAGCACCCCACAATGGTATGTTTACAAACAGGCAAAACGATTGGTCCTGTTACGCGGGGAGTTTATCATCCGGAAAAAGACTGTTATGTTTGGTTATCTATCATTTCTATACCTTTGTTCAGAGAAGGAGAAGAGAAACCCTACCAGGCCTACGCCACTTTCGAAGATATTACCAGCCAAAAAAAAGCACGCGAAAGGCTGAGGAAAAGCGAAGAAAGTTTCCATTATGCCCTGGATGCTGTGAAGCTGGGAGCCTGGGAATTAGACTTCACCACCCACCATGTACAGCGAACTGTAAAGCATGATCAGATATTTGGTTATTCAGAACTGCTGTCCCACTGGACCCTTGAAATGTTCATTGAACATGTGCACCCGCAAGATGTGCAAGAGGTAAAAAAGAAGTTTGATGATGCAATAAATAACCGTAAGGACTGGAATTTTGAATGTCGCATCATAAGAACTGATGGCCAGCAGCGATGGATCTGGGCAAAAGGCAGGCACATCAAAAACGAAAAAGGTGAATACACCCGCATGACGGGCATCGTGCAGGACATCACCCAAACCAAAGAAACTTTCCTGGAATTGAAGCATCGCGAAGAATTGCTGGCTTATATCATCAAATACGATCCAAGTGGTATAGCAGTACATGATAAAAATCTAAACTACCTGTTTGTCAGCGATAAATACCTTAAACAATACAATATCACCGACCCCCACATAATCGGAAAACATCACTATGAAATTTTTCCCGATCTACCCGAAAAATGGAAAAAAGTGCATCAAAGAGTGCTCCAGGGAGAGGTATTGCACAGTGAAGAAGATTTATATATACGTGACAATGGCGTTGTGGAAATTACACGATGGCTATGCCGGCCCTGGCACACGGCCGTTGGAGAAATTGGCGGTATCATTCTTTATACCGAAGTAATCACCGAGAGGAAACAAATTGAGCTCAACCATAAAGAAACGGCCCGGCGGTTGAACCTGGTACTGGAACATGCCCACGACGGAATTTTTTCCCTCGACAGCCAGGGCAGGGTTACAATGATCAACAAAGCGGCCATTGAAATGATGGGCTGCACAAGAGATGATATGATCGGTCAGCTCATGCATCCACTGCATCATCACACCAAAAAAGATGGCAGTCCCTATCCTATTGCTGAGTGTCCGATACAGGCAACCCTAAGAAGTGGTAAAATAGTAAATGAAACAGACGAGGAGTTCTGGAACAAAGATGGCAGAAGTTTCCCGGTAGAATACACGAGTTCTCCCATCACCGAAGACGGGAAAATTACCGGTGCTGTGGTTAGCTTCAGGGATATCTCCTTCAGGAAAAAGGCTGAAGAACGAATTCAAAAACTCAATCACCAGTTAAAAGAGATCATTGGCACCATCAACAGGTTATCCAGGGCCGACAACCTGGAATTGCTGCAGAAGATTGTTGCCGATGCCGCCCGTAAGCTGGTACAGGCCAGGGGAACATCCTTTGTTTTGCGCGACGCGGACTATTGCTGGTATGTGGAAGAAGATACCGACACCCCCCTGTGGAAAGGCAGCAAATTCCCCATCGACAACTGTATCACCGGCTGGGTATTGCTCAACAAAAAACCCGCTATCATAAGAGATATCTTTTCCGATAAAAGAATCCCCATAGAATTGTACAAAGAAACATACATTAAGAGCCTGGCCATATTCCCTGCCAACCTTAAAGATCCGCGGTTTGCCATCGGCTGCTATTGGGATACCCATTACACCCCTGACAAAGAAGAGATACAACTGATCCAAACCCTTGCCGAAGCGGCCAATATTGCATACGGCAACATTACCCTGCTCAACAACCTGGAAACCATCGTAAAAGAACGCACCCACGAACTGGAAATGGCCAACAAGGAGCTCGAAGCTTTCAGCTATTCGGTATCCCACGACCTGAGGGCCCCTTTGAGAGGGGTTAACGGATTTGTAAATATTCTGCTGGATGAGTATGGAGAGAAGTTGGATGAGGAAGGGCTTAGGGTGTGCAACATCATAAAACAAAACGCACACAATATGGGAGTATTGATTGATGATCTGCTGGCATTTTCGAGGCTTGCCCGAAAAGAGATCAACAAATCGGACATAGACTGCAAAACGTTG
>CAYVQC010000014.1:60256-77537 GCA_964453995.1 uncultured Bacteroidales bacterium
CAGCGTATTGTTCACCGGCATGGAGGAAGCATCGATGCCGTGGGATCACCCGGCCATGGGGCCACCTTTTGGTTCTCCCTGCCCGTAGAAAATGAAACCAAAGAAATGATCAATAAAAGGATACTAAAAGACGTAAACACGCAATAAAACTATGACAGCCTACATTTCAGCAGAAGTGCTCCTGGTAGAGGACAACCAGTATGATGCAGAACTAACCCTGAGGGCATTTCGCAAGCAGGGACTAGTGAATAAAATATTCCATGCTACAGATGGAGAAGATGCCCTGGATTTTCTTTTTTGCAGGGGAAAATATGAAGCAAGAAAAAACTCAGCACATGTAAAGGTAATTCTCCTGGATCTGAAATTACCCAAGATTCATGGTCTTGAAGTGCTAAAGGAGATCAAATCGCGGCCGGAAACCTCGAAGATCCCCGTTGTTGTGGTAAGCTCCTCCAGCGAAGACCCCGATATAAAAAAGGCTTATGCTTTGGGTGCCAACAGCTATGTGGTAAAACCTGTTGAGTTTGAGAATTTTATGAAATCGCTGCAAAACACCGGCATGTATTGGCTGCTGGTAAATCATGTACCAGATAAATAAACCTATCCTTATTGTATGAGCAAAGCAGTAAAGATTCTCATGGTGGAAGACCTGCCGTCTGATGCCATGCTGAATGAGTACCAGGTAAAGAAGACCCTTACCAACTATGAGCTGAAAGTGGTTGAAACGCGCGAGGCGTTCATTGACCTGTTGGAAAACTGGGCTCCCGACCTGGTGATCTCTGATTATCAGCTCCCCTCATTCGATGGGCTAGCTGCCCTGGAAATTGTGCTGGAGAAAACCCCGGTAACCCCCCTTATCATTGTTACCGGATCGCAAAACGAGGATACGGCTGTGGAGTGCATGAAAGCCGGTGCTACAGACTACGTCATAAAAGAGCACATCAAACGCCTTGGGCCAGCCATAAAAAATGCCCTGAAACAAAAGGAGATCCGCATCAACAGTATGAGAATGCAGAAAATGCTCGAAGAGAGTGAGGAAAAATTCCGAAGCCTTTTCCAGAATCATGCTGCCGTAAAGCTGATCATTGACCCTGACAGTGGCAATATCATAGATGCCAACCCTGCCGCAGCAAGATTTTATGGCTGGAGCGTAGAAGAACTGAAAAACATGAATATTTCCCAGATCAACATTGGCAGTCCGGAACAGATCAGAAACGACCTGAAAGCGGCCAAAGAACTAGATGTTTTAAAGTTCAAGTTTCAACACCGCAAAGCCAACGGGAAAGAGGTCGATGTGGAAGTTTTTTCCAGCGAAGTAACCATTGCAGGAAAGGCCTATTTGCACTCTATTGTACACGACATTACGGAAAAAGAAAAGCTGGAAAGGAAAATTGCCATTGCAGAGCAGGCAGTACAATTCAAACAAAAATTCCTGGCCGATATGAGCCATGAGATTCGTACACCGCTCACTGCCATCATGGGGGTTATTGATCTGCTTACCAACTCGGTAAAAGATGAGCACCATAAGGAACAGATGGAGATTCTGAAAAATACCGGCGAAAACCTTATGGAGATTGTAAACCAGGTGCTGGATTACTCCAAGATACAAGCAGGAAAACTCGACCTGAAATTCTCTGTCTTTGACCTTGGCGACCTGCTCAGAAAATCGGTTGTTTTTTACAGCAGTACCTGCAATGATAATGTTCAGATCCGCCTGGATTATACTGCCCCGGGCCTTCCGGTATACATAAAAGCAGATAAGCAAAGGCTTACGCAGGTAATCAACAACCTGGTGGGTAACGCCGTGAAATTTACCCACGAAGGCGAAATCGTACTGAAAGCTTCTGTTTCTCCCCTGCCTGATCATTCCTATCACAAAAGCCCTGCAGAATACGACACCTGTATTAAGATTGAAGTTAAAGATACCGGCATTGGTATTGATCTTCAGATGCAGAAAGCTCTCTTTAAACCTTTTGTACAATTGCAGGAAGTGGATAATAATATCTACAGGGGTACAGGCTTGGGTCTTTCCATATCCAGCCAGCTGGTAACTCTTCATGGGGGAGAAATTGGAGTAGACAGTACTCCGGGCAAAGGAAGCACTTTCTGGTTTACTTTCCTGGCCAAAAAGGAAGAGAATCTTCCGGCAGATACTTCCACAGAGCATGGTAATAAAAATAAAACAATAAGCCATTTGAATATTTTACTGGCTGAGGATAAGATATTCAATCAAAAAGTGATCTCTCTCATGCTCACCCACATGGGACATAATGTCGTGGCGGTATGTAATGGAGAGGAAGTGTTGAAATTTTACCAACCCGGCGCCTTCGACCTTATCTTAATGGACATACAGATGCCCGTCATGGATGGCATTACCGCTACCAAAAAACTAAAAGCCTCATACAATGACCTACCCCCCGTTGTGGGTCTCAGCGCCAATGCCTTTGAAGGTGAAAAGGAGAAATATTTATCGCAGGGAATGGACGATTATATCACCAAACCCCTGCGAAAAGAAGAATTTGAAGAAATGACGCGAAGATGGTTTTAAACCCCGCAGGATTTTACACCGCCCCATTTCCACGGTAATCCTATCAGCCTACCACTTAATCATTTTTACTGCCTTTGGGGTATTATTTTCGTTCAGCAGAAAGACCATGTAAACCCCCGAAGGAAGATCCCGGGTTTGAAAACTGTCTGATTCAGATCCATTGAGATATTTTTGAAGTACTACCTGCCCGTATATATTGGTCATTACAACCTGTTTTACAGCTGTTACATTTTCAATTGTAATGATATCCGAAAAAGGATTGGGAAAAATGAAAGGGTTTGTTCCGGCCCACTGATCAGTTGCAGATACAATTGAAAATATAGCCGAAAACAGCACATGTTGGTCAGGCATAATAAAATAAAATTCGCTTTGGTCGGTAATATAACTTCCCTCAAAGTCAACCCATTTTTCAAAGACAAAGCCATCAAAAGCGCTGGCAGAAACCATTACATGTTGACCTGCAGTATATATGCCAGCTCCTGTAACTGTTCCGGCACCATGAGGATAAACCCTGCCAGAGAGCAAATACCAACCTGTTGATACATTATGCTCTCCCGGGGATTGTTGCCAGGCGAGGTAAGGATATGTTTTATATTCTTCGATTTTCCAGGTGAATTCAAAATCCCAGTTTTCAAAGCTCTCCTGCATCAGCATTTCCTGGGTGTTCATTCCCACTCCTCCTGCACTTGTTTCTGTTCCCGAAGTTTCGATATCCCAATAGCTGTTCTCAACCAGTTGTGTTCCATCACCAAAACCCACTAAACCTGATTTTATATAATTACCCCCCACAACCCCTTTGGCATAGCTGTTTTTAATAATTGCCTGTGAAGAGATGTTTCCAATTAATCCGCCTGAATAGTTGTTTCCTGAAATTATTCCTGTTGCATAACAGTTTTCCGTTACTCCGCCATTTTGCCAACCCAGGAGTCCGCCGGCATCGTTGATCAGACAACTTACTGTAACATTGGAATAACAGCCATGAATTTCTGATTCGGAAACCATACCTATCAATCCACCGGCATGAATCGACCCGGTAAGGATATTCCCTGTTACAGAACATGCAGATACCTGTGAAAGATACGCACTGCCTGCCAACCCTCCGGAAATGGCATAGGAAGTAATATCAACATCAACCAGATGAACATTGGTAATGGTGGCATCACTAATCTGACCAAACAAACCCAGATAGTATCCATCATCAGGTTTATTGGCATAAAGATTTCTTATGGTAAAGCCACCACCGTCATATTTTCCTGTAAAAGGGAGAATATAATCACCAATAGGAATCCATCCTTCATATTTATCGAATCGTGGAAATGACAGATCAATGTCCTGAACCTGGATATAATGGGCGGCGGGTTCCTGTCGTACAGTAAATAATTCTATCATGTCCGAGATCTGGTAAGGATTTGTTTCTGAACCATCTCCCACAGCAATTCCGGGTGTGGGAAATGCTTTAAGTTTCAAGGGGAGAGATGCCTCATTGGTAGCATATATTGCTGAGATTTGATAAGTGTAGTATTGCAAATTTTCTACGCTTTCATCCAGATAATGCACACTGGAGGGATTAAGAACCTGGATCAACGTGTCATCCCGGTAAAGCATAAACCCCAGGTGTTGGCCCATAGAGGGGACCTGCCATTCCAGCAAAATCTGGTTGTCATCTGGTGTGGCAGTAAAACTACCAGGTGTAAGCACCAGGGGAGGATAATTACAATCCATGGGGTTTTCCTGGTAAATGAAGTAAGGATAGCTCTCATTTTCTATGATCTGCCAGGTATTCTCAAAATCCCAGCCATCATAGAAGGCTTGGGTGATCATTTGCTGGGTAACCGCCGGTGTTCCCCCATGGGAAGTCAGGTGAGCTGATGATTCTACGTTCCAGAAAGACGAGGTAATATCGACGTCCTCCTCATTTCCTAAAAGCCCTCCCAACATATGATCGTGATTGTAAAAAGAACTGATTTTGCCCAGGCCATAAGAATTACTAATACTTCCGGAAGCCATTGCACCTACCAGTCCACCTCCCCACAAGTCTAAATCCACCCTACCGGAAGCATAGCAGTTTAAGATGGTGCTGTTCGATAAACTGTAGCCTGCTAAGCCACCCCCCAGGCGATGAGCAAGGATATTACCTGAGGCAAAACAATTCTCAACCAGACCGGAATTCTGGATTACACCCACAAGGCCTCCCACAGATATTAAACCATTTACATTTCCAGTGGCATAACAGTTTATAATGGTACCTCCATTGTTGGCACCGGCCAGCCCCCCAACATAGATTCCATTGCTACAATGGACCTCTGCAGAAGACCATGAATGGGTAATGCTGTTATTATTCCACCCCACAAGCCCACCAATTCGTCCATCATCATGAGATGATTCAATTATACCCGTTGAAAAACAATGGGAAATAAACCCGGTATCATTCAACCCCACAAGAATGCCTGCCCGGCTTCCATTGTCTGTAATATGCGCATCAACAATACCCAGGTTCTTTATTATCCCGTTGTTGTAGCCAATAAAGCCCTGGTATTGTAAGGCATACCTGTCTATCTTCAGGCCCGAAATAATCTTGCCATTTCCATCATATATCCCTGAAAATGGGTTTTCCTCTGTACCCAGGGGTATCCAGCCCATTCCGCCAAACCAGGAGTCGGGTTCTGTGGCATCAATGTTTTCCATTTGAAGATAATTCTTATCCCAATGCAAGGGGTTTTCATAAATCCAGATAAGATTATAGGAGTTCACAACCAGGAAAGGGTCTTCCGGGGTTCCGCTTCCGGCCGGGGGTTCACCTAAAGTAAGGCGGTTCATTCCGCAGATTATCGGTTCCTTTTCACCTTCAAAACAACATGTGATTTCTTCGTGTGAGAGATTCACTTCCAGGTGTGGAGGTACAATCTGGCCATGGGCAAACATCGTTGCGGCCAATACAATCATAAATAAAATCAACTTTTTCATAGGAGATTAGTTTGGTTATGCCATTAGGTTTACAAAACTCTCTTCTTAAGCCAGGCTGATCGAATGTTGCTTTGGAGTGGGAGGACCTGCAGTGCAATTACATACCTGAGAAACGCTGTGGGCTAAGGTATTTTTGCAATTAATTCACATCAGTATCAAAAAAATCAGAAATGCATTTTCTGTGTAGAGGCTCCGTTGCGAAGATTCTGCAATGGGATTGTAATGATTTACCACATAACAACTTAGAAAATCGTAATAAAAGGAGGTAGTCGAAAAATCCTTTCCAGGATAAAAAATGGCTGTGAAAAAATCAGGGATTTTAAAAGGAAATTTTGGAAAATTCTCTCAAAATCCGCGCAAACTGTGTTTTCCTAAAAAAATGAAAAGTATATCTAAATTTACTGTTAAAAGTCGGCATTATTTTTTAAAGAACCAAATAAAAATATGATTATCAGCAATTTTGCCAAATTCCATCAACCCGGATGATCGGGTCACGAAAAAAGATTTTTAAAAAAATCCCCACTGAATAGAAAATCCATTAACTTTGCATCTCAAAGTACTTTTATTTTGTCAATATGGAACAAAAAAACGAACACCTGGAGAGCATACGCGAAATCCGTTCCATCATGGAGCGGTCAACACAGTTTATTTCCCTTAGCGGTTTATCAGGAGTATTTGCAGGTATCACCGCTTTGCTGGGAGCACTGGCAGTATTTCTGTATGGCAGGGGATACCTTTACCTTAAGGCAGGAACCAATGCCACGTATGGAGAAGGAGGGTTTGAAAAACTGGCCGGTCAGCCGGAGTTTGTCACTTTTACGCTGGCTACGGGTTTTATCGTTCTTATTGTGGCCTTACTGGTTGCTTATTATTTCACCCACCGCAATGCAAAACGCAAAGGAATGAAGGTATGGAACCCCAGTGCCAGGAGAATGATCATTAATCTATCTATCCCCCTGCTGGCAGGCGGTATATTTTGCATTTTGCTCATCCACCACGACCTGTTTGTTCTTGTGGCTCCCGCAACACTTATCTTTTATGGCCTTGCCCTGGTAAATGCCAGCAAATACACTGTAACCGATATTCGCTACCTGGGGTTGCTGGAAATAACACTTGGCCTGGTGGGCTCATGGTGGACAGGCTATGGACTTATGCTCTGGGCTGTTGGATTTGGACTGTTGCATATTCTTTACGGATCATTAATGTACCTGAAATATGAAAGACCTACTGGCCGGACTTAACAAAAACTTCGAAAACCGCATCCGGCTGGGTGTAATGTCGGTACTACTGGTAAATGACTGGGTAGACTTCAGCACCCTTAAGGAAACCCTTGACCTTACTGACGGAAACCTCGCCAGCCACATCAAGGCGCTGGAAAAGGAAAACTATATTGAAGTGAAAAAACAATTTCTCGGTAATAAGCCCAATACCAGCTACAGGGCAACCCTGGAGGGCAGAAAAGCTTTTGAAGAACATTTGAAAGCGCTGGAAAATATCATCAACTCTAATCAATAAATTTTTTTAACCCTTTACTTTGTATTTCAAAGTACTTTTTAACACAAAAAATTATGAAAGAACAACCCACCACATTCCTTGAGAGAAACTCCCTGGTGATCAAGATCATCGTTATTGGATTTTTGTCACTTATCCTGCTCATTCCCATGCAGATGATCCGCTCGCTGATTATGGAACGAAAAGAAAGACAAAATGAAGCCCTGCAAGACATAACCTCCAGCTGGGCAGGGAGTCAGCAAATCACAGGGCCATTGCTTATGGTACCCTACACCTATTCTGAATATGATGCTGAAAAGCAGAAACAAAATCTTTACAAAGGACAAAAATGGTTCCTACCCGAAGACCTGAAAATTGAAGCCCATGTAGTGCCCGAGATCAGGAAAAGGGGACTGTTTAAGGTGGTGGTGTACACTACGGTGGTTCAGCTGGAGGGGTATTTCAATGAACCCCGGTTTGACCAGGAAAACAGCAACCTGCAGGCAGACTGGCAAAATGCATTCGGAATCATCGGCATTTCTGAGCTGCGCGGAATAAAAGAACCGGTAAAGTTTACATGGAATGAAAAAAGCAAGCTCAGCACGTCGGGGGCATCCTTCGCAAGCATCAAATCAGGGATCATTATAAAAGATCTGATAGAGAAGCCGGAGCCTGATAAAAAATACCATTTCACCGCCGAGATCCATCTGAATGGTTCCCAAAGTATCAGCTTTGCCAGCACCGGTAAGATCACCCGGGCAAGGGTTACATCAACATGGAACAACCCTGGCTTTGACGGAGCCTTTCTGCCCGCAACACATGACGTGCGTGATGAGGGTTTCACCGCAGAATGGCAGGTACTGGAACTGAACAGGAACTATGCACAGCAGGGAACCCATGACAATATCAATTTTGATGCATCGGCTTTTGGGGTTAGTTTGCTCATTCCGGTGGAAACGTACCTCGTTACAGAACGATCCATGAAATATGCTATTCTTTTCATCTTACTTACCTTCTCCCTTTTCTTCTTCATCGAAACCCTCAAAAAACTGAAGGTTCATCCTGTACATTACGCCCTGGTTGGCCTGGGTTTGATTCTTTTCTACCTTTTGCTCCTCTCCCTTTCCGAACATATTGGTTTCGGGCCGGCATACCTGATTGCCAGTGCAGGAATTATCGGGATGATCGGGACTTACTCCCGGGCAATCTTTAAAAACAAGAGCATTACCCTTCTCATGCTGGTTTATATGACGATCATATACTCCATACTATTCGTGCTGCTGCAACTTCAGGATTATGCCCTGCTGGTGGGAAGTATTATGCTCTTCATTATCCTGGGTGTATTCATGTATTTCTCCGGAAAAATTGACTGGTACAGATCGGGGGCTGGTGCAACAACGATCAATGATGCACCATAAACAGCAAATTACCCCAAAAGCATTCCTGGTTTTTCGCCACCGGGAATGCTTTGTTTTATGGGCAGTACTGGTTTCAGTAACTGTACAGATGCCCTCTGGTGCCCCGGGAGGCCACATGAAAAATCCTACCGAGATGCTATGCTGCCGGGGTGTCCTCATTCTTTTCCCTTACATCAAAAGCAAGGCATTCCCTTACTTTCTCAAGCCCTTCAGGATTATCGGCGAGCACCACAAGCTTGTCATTGGCTTCAATAACCGTAGAGCCGCTTGGTGTAAGGTATTTTCCGTTGCGTTGTATAATGGCAATGATGGTGTTTTTGGGAAAATGCAGGTCTACAATTTTTTTGTTTACGGCATAGCAATCTGGTAGTACAACAATTTCCTTCATGGCAGTTTTGGGATAATCTGCCATAAACTTTTCCACTTCAGATACCGGTTTCACCTTTTCAGGCAGGGCCACATGCAACCATTTGGCAAACAGCGACAGCGTAGTACCCTGAATCAGGACAGAGGTTACAGAAACGAAGAATACAATATTGAAGATCATATTTGCCTTATCGATGCCCGCCAGCAAAGGATAGGTGGCAAAAACAATGGGCACAGCGCCTCTGAGACCCACCCAGGATATATACAGGCGTCTCCTGAATTTCATCCTGAAAAACATCAGACTGAGCAAAACACCCACAGGCCGTGCCACCAGGATGAGGAATAGGGAAACCAGCAGTCCTACCCCAATAAAAGGCACCACCTGCGAAGGAAAAACCAGCAGCCCCAGGGTAAGGAATAGCACAATCTGCATCAACCAGGCCAATCCATCATACATCCTCATGATGGTCTTTTTGTGGATCAGATCCTGGTTGCCCAGGTAAACAGCACTGATGTAAATGGCCAGAAAACCATTTCCTCCCATTACGTCGGTGGCAGAAAAGATGATGAACATAAGGGCAATGGACAATACGGGGTACAATCCTTCAAATCCCAGGTCAATTTTATTGATGACGAATTTGCTCAACCGGCCAAAGACATATCCTGCCAGGCCTCCCACAAGCATTTGCTGTAAAATTACCGGGATCATGGCTACAATACCCTGGTCCTGGTTTACCACCAGGTTGAGAAAAACAATTACCAGCACAAAAGCCATCGGATCATTGCTCCCGCTCTCCATTTCCAGGGTGGGCCGGAGGCTGCCTTTCAAGGCAAGGCTTTTGGAGCGCAAAATGGAAAAAACGGCAGCAGCATCTGTAGAGGAAACAATAGAACCAAGAAGCATGCTTTCGTAAATGGTAAAATCAGTGATGAGCCACACAAAAGTACCCAGCGACACCGCAGTGAGAAGAACCCCCACCGTTGACAACAGTATCCCTTGTTTTACCACCGGCCTTACCGTTTTCCAACTGGTATCCAAGCCACCGGAGAAAAGAATGAAATTAAGTGAAACGATACCTATAAACTGGGCTATTTGCGGATCGCTGAATTCAATACCTATTATCCCCTCAGAGCCTGCCAGCATCCCTATACCCAAAAACAGCAACAAAGTGGGAACACCAAACCGGTAAGAAGTTTTTCCCGCGATGATACTCACAAACAATAATAAGGAACCGATCAGTAAGATATTCTCAATGGTAACAGTCATGCGTGTATAAGGTTAGTTCCTGCAGCAATTCAGGATACGATAAACAAAAACGATAATTTGTCAACAAAAATGCAGCCGACAAAGTTTGTTGCACCTCCAGGTACATGGGCACCATTAGTCCCATTTTTTCACCATCCACCTTACCACAAAACCAACCGCAAGCAGGGTGATCCCCGTAATTATTACGATAGGGGGCAGCGTTAGGGACATGGCAAGGCATCCCATCAGCCCCAGCCAGGGCACAGCTCTGCTGTAAAGATGCTGTACGGGGGGTTGCCTCATGGCAGCCAGGTTGGTAATGGTGTAATACAACAGGATGGTAAAAGCAGCCGCACGCACCACAAAGTCAAGCGTGCCCAGCATTGTAATGGCAACAATAACGCCACTGGTTACCAGGATACCAATATGCGGAACGGAAGTGGATGGGTGTATTCTTTTTAAAAATGCCGGCAGGTCGTTGCGGCGAGCCATGGCCAGCATCATCCGGCTAATGCCCAGGATTTGGCTGAGCAAAACCCCCAGCATGGCAGTGGCTGCCCCAAGGGTAATGACCAGCTCCATTGCAGGTGAAATCGTTACTGCCGCCTGCTGCACCGGCGATTTGCTTCCGGCCATGGCTTCAGCGCCTGTCACTCCCACCGTTACAAAAGAAACTGCTGCATACAATACAATAGCGGTAAAGATGGTAATGACTACTGCCCTGGGAATGGTCCTTTCCGGTGCCACCACCTCTTCGGCCAGGGTGGCAATGCGCGCATACCCCGTAAAGGCAAAAAAAAGAATGGCTGATGCTTCTGCAATACCCAACACACCAGCAGGTGCAAAGGGGATGAAGTTTTTGGTATTTACAGAGCCCAGCCCGCCAAATATAAAGTAAACCAGCGAAACCAGGGTAATGAGCACGATAATCAGGTTTGAAATGCCTGCCTTTTTGATGCCCATCAGGTTGGCAATGGTAAGCAATACAATGGCCCCAATTGAATATATCATGGGTGAAAGCCACGGTACCAGTTGATGGAAATAACTGCCAAAGCCAATGGCCACAATGCCTGCGGCCGAAAGCTTGCTGAGTAAAAACATCCAGCCGGCAGAAAACCCCATAAAAGGATGCAACAGCTGATAACCGTATTCATATGTACCGCCCGACTGCGGATATACCGCTGCAAGCTGTGCCGAACTCAGACCATTGAAACAAGCTACAGCACCGGCTATGATCAGGCCAACCAGGAAAGCAGGCCCGGCAACGCCTGCAGCAACTCCGGTTACTACAAATATTCCTGCACCGATGATGGCACCCAGCCCAACGCCTACCGCATCCCTGAGGTGGAGAACCCGTTGAAGCTGATGATCAGGTAGTTGCATATGACAATGGATATGTGGTTTTCAATTTGGTTTACCACAAAGATAACAGGGTTGATTGCAGCAAGCCCTGCCCCGGGTATTTTTTTTTATTTCAGCACCGGTAAGGCCGGAGATGTGAAAGTTCTTGTTTCAGGTGATGGCACAATGGAAAGGAGATCTTGCCCGGACAAAAGTTTTTGCCTCTTTTTTTAAAAAAATTTTTCAAAAACCGCCGGTATGAGCAACAGATAGGGTAAACAACGAGTAATTATCCCTTTGCCCGGTAAATCCATGCAGGCAAACTGGCAACAAACCCGTGTAAATGGATTTACCGTCAGTGAAAAGCTATAAACACCAAAATACATTTTACAATGAAAGCACTTAAACTTACAATGATTCTTCTGCTGATAGCAGTGCTGACACAGAGTCAGCGGCCTGCGGGGCGGGTGGGTACCCAGACTCAGATCCCGCTTGAAGGAACCGTATTTCATATCCGCAATGTGGCAGCAAACAGATACATCGACCTGCCTGGCAGGGATACCGACAGCCGCTCCCGTGAAAATGGCGCCAATGTTCAGCTTTGGGATCTTGATAATGGCGGCGACCGCAAAATGGTATTTGTTCCCGCTGGCAACGGCTACTACTACATCCGGTTTCAGCATGCCAATGTTCAGCTCGACGTTCACGGATGCTTTAGTGGAAAATGGTTTTGCGGAACCTACAAGCGTGATAAAGGGGCAAATATCCAGATCTGGAGCTCGGACACAAGTGAACCCCAGCAATGGAAACTGGAGCAAATAAAACCCGGCCAGTTCAGGATCATCAACCGATACTCGGGCAAGTCCCTGGATGCAAGCGGTTCCAACATCCACCGAAACGGAGCCAACGTTATACAGTGGAACTGGCACGGTCGCGACAATCAGTTGTGGGAGCTGGTGTGTGTAAAAACAGGCAACAAATACCAGGAGTAGCATTTTATGACAACTATTATGACCAAAAAACGCTTCTATGTCAGGTTCTTGCTGCTGAGCCTTATTTTTCTGATCAACACAGGATGCGCTGAGAGCTCATCAATCTACCGCCAGCTGCATAAAAACCTTAAGAAAGGAAAGGATATCGTAATCTCTGAACAATCATTCGGGGAAGCCATAGACCTTACTGGCGTTCTTTCCTTCAGACCCTCTACTCCCGGCGTAAAAAGAGCAGTTGTTTACAGCAATCTTATTTTCGAAAATTGCACCTTTTCTTCTTTCATTGCCCATACCAGGAAAGACAATATATTGTATATTGTTGAATTCAGGGGCGATGTGGTATTTAAAGATTGTGTATTCAGGCAAACCGTTGACCTTTCCTACTGTACCTTCGACCGTGAATTCTCGGTTTCAGGCTCTGAGTTTATCCAGGAATTTAATGCCAGCAATGCATTATTTTCAGGGCGCAATATCATTTTCGACAACGCCATTTTTTACCAGCAGGCTGCCTTTTCGGGCTCTATCTTCAACCACAATACGTCTTTTTTCAAAACTCAGTTCAAGGGAAATGTCTTTTTTCAGCGCACCGCCTTCAAAGGAAATTCACACTGGGGGGCGGCCGTAATGGGAGGATATGCCGAATTTGGGAAGGCGATGTTCCATCAAAACCTTCATATGGGAGAAGTTTCTTTCAATGACAGGACCCATTTTGCCGGAATGACCGTAGTAATGGATGCTGATTTCTCCAATGCAACCTTCAAAACAAAGGCTGATTTCTCAGATGCAGATTTCAAAGGGAGAACAACCCCCGCGGATATAACTACTAAGAGTGATTGATACATCTTACTCCGTATCCTGAAACAATAAACTACAGGTAAACATCACTGCCAGGCAATTGACTATATCAGATCAAAATACAAATACATGAAAACACCACGCTATTGGAATTATTTGCCCTTTCTTTTTGTGGCTCTGGTCACCTTTTTTTCGTGTGAACCTGACGACTATACGCCGGAAAAGGACCCTGAAAATGAATATACCACAGGCACCGACTATGAGATGGAACAGGCCGGTGCTCCCTATGTACCCATGGACTTGTCCCTGGTTACCCTTAGTGATGCCACGGCTGTTTCAGGATCGATGGTAAGCCTGGAGCCCTGGGTGCCTCCGGTACGCAGCCAGGGAGCTTACGGAACCTGCACGGCATGGGCATGCGGCTACTATGCCCGTACCATTATGTATGCCCGCGAAAATGACCTTTCCAAAGCCGACCTGGAAAATGCCGGCAATGTTTTCAGTCCGCTCGACCTTTTCCTTTCCATGGACGGAAGAGGCGTCAACTGCCGCGGATCATGGCCGGGAGAGGCATTCAGTGTAATGCAGAACCGGGGTATTGCCACCCTGGCCACAGCACCCTACGAAAACCTGGGCAATTGCAGTGGAAGCCCCCTACCCGACTGGAACAATGAAGCAGGCAATTATAAGATCGAAAAATACAGAAGGGTGGATCCGGAAAATATTGAAGCGCTGAAATCCTACATCCAACTGGGTCGTCCTATCCAGGTAAGCTGCTACCTGGGGTTGAACTTCAGGTACATTGATGACGGAAGCGTGTGGTATGAAGATGACTACAGCGGCTCCGACGATGATCATGACCGCCACGCTATGGTTATCGTAGGCTACGACGATGACAAAGGGGCTAATGGGGCATTTCGCATTGTCAATTCATGGGGCCCCCATTGGGGTGATGATGGCTATTTCTGGGTGGATTATAACTTCTTTGCCCAGGAGTTCTGCTATGCCGCCTATATCATCGACGGCGACAAGGGTGGGCTGTCTGATGCTGTGGTGGATGGGAGTGTAATCAATCCCAATTACCGTGTGGATGGCAAAGATCTGCTCGCAGTGCAACTCATCGATGAATATGACGATTACCCGGGAAATCCGCCCAATGCAAGGGCTCTTACCTACAATGTCTTTAACCGGGGGCTGCAACCGGTACCAGCCAGCAACAAGTGGAATATCGTGTATTACTATTACAATGCCTACAACCCCGAAAATGATTTTGGCATCATCATTTACGATTATTTTACCAACGAGGTAGGGGCTCCCGGTCAGCACGGTGATTTCAACGAGCTGCCCGAAGGCGTTCTGCATCCTTATGGCCAGTTTAACTGGTGGAACAATGTGGACATCCCCTCAGGGTACTCTGCTGCAACAGCAGTGTATGGCCACGACGGATATGACTACGACTTTTTGTATTACTACCAGGTGCCCGACATCACCGGTGAGTATTATTTTGTCCTTTATGCCGACGGGTTCAACACCATAGGCGAGCAGTTTGAGCAGAATAATTTCATGTTTTTTACCGGTGAAAACCAACAGCCCCTTACCCTTGTAAACGGTGTGATACAGGAATCCGGGCTGAAATCGGGCCCCCAAACGGGTGCCTTCCCCATGGACATGAAAGATGCCCAACCCAATGCATACGACATAGATGAGATCTCGGCCCTTGTGCAGCACCAGAAAAAAGAAGGCATATTGGATAAGAAGGCACAGGAATACCGCAGTACATCACGGTCGGTAAACCAGCAAGGACGAGGCTATACAGGAAAAGGTATCATCAGGGCAAGGCTGTTGCGATGAATAGGAAATGAGAATCATTTTCAGCCACAAGCCTTACCGTGCTATTGACCAAGTGTAAAGAACGAGCAGGCATACAATACATATCAACTCTTCAGGAAGGGAATCGGTTTCGGATAGTTTTCGGAAACCATTCCCTGTTTTCTTTGGCAGGGGTGGTTTTGCATGGGAATAGGAGGAATGATGGTACCACACTTCCTATATCCAACAAAAATTTGCTCATTATATATAGATAAGCTACATTTGCATTACACCAAATCGTCACAAACCCCAAAAACACTTTTACCATGAAAACAGGTTTACAAATGGGACTTATCTGCCTCATGCTGATGGCAGGGGGATGCGGACAGAAAGCAGAGAAGGAAAGCAAATCCGAACCAGCCAACCCCCCGGAGAAAACCAGGCAAACATCAGAGATAATCCAGATCGCTGAGGAAACAGAACCAAAACCACTGCCTGAAAGAACGTCAAAGCCGGTTTTTTCCCTGGATACCTTCAGTATTACCCAATGGCTAACAGCCTCTGTAAAGGAATTCGATATGCAGAACTGGGCCCAGGTAATGAGCGACACATGGATTGAACCCAACAGGCTGGGAAATTACCCACCCAACCTTTTTCGCTATGGACAATCGGCATTCGATGACACTCATTTTTATGGTATTACCGGGCTAAATAATCTCCACCGCATAGATCTGCAAACCGGAGAGGAAACCATTTCAAAAATTCCGGAGGCTTACAACGAAAGGTCACTCAACCAATGGAAAGGGAAATTATACTTTATTGCTCCCAAAGGCATTATGAGTTTAGACCTTCTAACGGAAGAAGTGGAAACAATTATAGCCAGCAAAGAATCATTACAACAGATTGCTATCCTTGACGACTGCCTGTTTTACCTTACCCAAAGTGGAACGGTCAATATTTACCATTTGGATAACCTGGTTGAATGCAACTTAATAGAAAATGGTGTAAAATGGTTTTCACTTACAGAAGGATTGCTCATCTACAGCAAGTATAACGGCGAAGCATGCATCATTGATCTGATACAGGGAATTCATTACAATACCGGGTTGAGCTTCTCTCGTCGCTCATACCATTATGACAGATTGCTTTTTACAGTCGGAAGACCGGAATCCCTGGAATCTCAATCAGATTTTAACAGCAGTAAGGTTTTCACCCTTCAATTTGGCAGCGACTCACTCATTGTAGTACCTCATTACGAGGAACACATAACCTTTTTCAAAGGTCAACTTGTAGGTGTAACCGAGGGCACGGGGGGAAAAGCAGCAATAGTCAGCCCAAACGATGAATCGGTTCCCTTCTTCTCTGCTGATGCTTTTGTTGACCTTCTGGCAACCACTCCAGAGAAAATAGCAGTTTACTATTATGATATAGTTCAGCGTTCTTATTATCTTGACATGAAAACAGGCGAAACAGAAAGCATCTCACAAACCAGGGATTTCCTTACTGAAGACCCCCGGGCCATACCTCCCAATTTTGAAATTACAGGAGATTCACTGCTACATGCCCAGACAAAAGAGGGCCCTGTTATCCTCAGTATTCATCCGGAAAAAGAGGGCAAAAGTAAAATAAAGATAAAAGGTGCAACACAAGACACCACCTACATTCTGCCATACCATCGGGCAACTATCGCCCTGTCAGGATTTTATGATGATTTAGCTATAATAAGAGGGCCCGGAGGAGAAACAGGCTATATCAGTCATGCAAACAGCCATTTCTTTTTTTGCATCAAAACGGGCAAGATGATTAACAACGACCACATAAGTGAAAACATGACCCCTTTTCGCGATGGTATATTGATTACCAATACTCTCGATGAACAGGTAATCAAAATCCTTGATACAGAATGGTAAAGTTCAAATCTGTTTGTTGCTGCAGGGATTTATTACTTATAATTCCCTTTTTTCTTTGGCTGTAAAAAGATGATCCTTTCCCGGTATGCAGTGGGTTTTGGGAAGTAATACTATTTTTTCATGGGCATAACGCAGAATATGTTTTGCAAAAACAGCCTCTTAGGAGATTAAATATTGAATAGTCGTCAGACGAATACTCTTCGAAAGAACTAATATATTCAACCTTTAACTCTTATAATAACTGACTCGTCAAACGGCTGCCCTAAAATTTCGGATTCATGGAGAAATGTATAGGATTTTTGGGGTTTCCAAAGTTCCATGGCACAGTTAGGTATTGGTTACAGGTATGATGGTTTGCTATTAGAGACTCACCATTTCAACATAAGCTCAGGATGAGTTAG
>CAYVQC010000015.1:0-19203 GCA_964453995.1 uncultured Bacteroidales bacterium
AAAAATCCTTACCAGAAAATTTGTTCTACGAATAATTTCGTATTACATTTGCTACGAAATTTTTCGTAGTATGGAACAAAACAAAAAATACAACCCTACCGAAAGTGAACTGGAGATCCTGCAGGTGCTCTGGGACAAGGGCAGTGCAACCGTAAGAGAAGTGCATGAAGTACTGGAGACAAAAAAAGATACCGGCTACACCACTACCCTAAAGCTGATGCAGATCATGACTGACAAGGGTCTCCTTGAGCGCGATACAGCCACGCGCACCCATGTATACCGACCTCTGGTGAGCCGGGAGAAAACCCAGGAAAGTTTTCTCAATAAGATGCTCAACGGTCTGTTCAGAGGAGCAGAAAGCCGCCTGGTACTGGGAGCCCTCGACAGCAGGGATCTCACTCCCACTGAAGTGCAGGAGATCAAAGATTATCTGGAACAATTTGAAAACCGGCAATCATGAGAATCCTCGATCACATACCCGATCCCCTGGTGAATGCCCTTGCATGGAGCCTGCTGCATTCCCTGTGGCAAATTGCAGCCATTGCCCTGCTGTGGAGAATATCGTTATGGTTTGCCAGAAAAGCACCAGCCATGGTAAAACAGAACCTCTCTATTTTTGCCATGCTTGCCACGCCGGTAATCTTCCTCATTACTTTTTTCCGCCAGTATAATCTTTACAGCAGTGTTGAGCGTATTGCAGCTATAGAGTATGATATGGCATCAGCCACTCAAACCGGCCAAATGCCCGATCTTTATCTGCTCAGGCAAGATGCAGGGTGGCTCAGCGGATACATTGAAACATGGGCTCCCTATGTTTTTTGGTTATACTGGACAGGGCTGGTATTGTTTGCTCTATCCTTTATGATTTCATGGGGAAAACTGTATTTACTACGCACCCGCAATACCCATGATGTGCCCGAAAGCTGGCATCCTGTCATTGCATCGGCACGTATTACGGTAAAAGTGGGAGATAAAATAAAAATACTCTTGTCTTCCGGGGTTTCAGTGCCTTTGGTGGCAGGTTTTTTTAAACCCGTAGTCCTTTTCCCCCTTGGCATCGCTTCATCTCTCACCATGGAAGAAGTGGAAGAGATCCTTCTCCATGAGTTTTGCCATATCCGTTTCAGGGATCATTATATCAATGCGCTGCAATACATTATTGAAATACTGTTTTTCTACCATCCTTTTATTTGGTGGATATCGGGCACCCTTCGCCAGCAGCGCGAAGCCAGGGTCGACGAGTGGGTGGTAAGCCACACCGGCAATCCCCTGCATTATGCCCGAACTCTGATTACCCTCGAAGAGCGGCGAAATGCCAACCCTCAGCCGGCACTTGCTGCCACTTCATCCAGCAATACTTTATTTACACGCATTAAAAATGTTATGCACATGAAAACAAGAAAATTCAATCCCGGACAAAAAATCGCCGCGATCCTGGTGATAGCAGGCGCAACACTGTCGTTGGCCTGGCTAAGCCCAACAGCGTATATGGCTTTCACCTACAATACGATTGGTGAGCCCGCTGTATACGATGAGACCGCAGTCCAAACCAACGAAACATCCTTTCGGGATACTGTTCCTGATCCCGCTCCACCCCAACAGCCCAAAAGCATTGTCCTGGATAACGGGCAGAGCATTGAATGGGGTGAACTTTCAGAAGAAGACCGCCAAGAAATAGAGAAAGCTCTGGAAGAGGCCCGCACTGCCCTCACCCTTGCAAGGGAGGAAGTGATCAGGGAATTGAACTCGGAAGAATTCCGTAAGGAAATGGAGCAGGCAAAAGCCGAGATTCGACAAGCCTTTCAAAAGATGCACCAGGAAGTGGACAGCGAAGAGTTCAAAGCTGAAATGCGCAAGGCAAGAGAAGAAATGAAAAAGGCCATGGAGAGTGTAAATGCTGAAATGAATAGTGAAGAATTCAGAGCCGAAATACAAATGGCCCGGGAAGAAATGAAAAAAGCCATGGTTGAAATGGAAGCGTTGTGGTCGGATGAAGAATTTCGCAAGGAAATGGAGGAAGTATCGCAGGAACTGCAAAAGACATTCAGCGAAATGGAAAAAATTGAATGGGAAAAGATCGCCAATAACCTTGATAATGCCTTGCAAGAGGCAGGAAAATCTATGGAAACCCTCGGACCTACTCTTAATGAAATATTCGAAAATTTTGAAGAGCTTTTAAAGGAAATGGAGAACAACACACAGGAAGAAAAAACGCCTTAAGATCTCTATTGCAATCATGAACGAAGCAAAACCGGCAATACCAGTGAGTGTTGCCGGTTTTTATTTACCCCTGCGGCATCTTTCACATCACAAAAACCTTTAAATACTCCTTAAAATTAAACAACCCCTTAATCTGTTGTTTAAAATATACTTTCTTTGTATCAACAAACAATGAGCATACTATTTAGCCAATAAAAATGCTGACATGATATTTCTTTGGGTTGTAATCGGTTACCTGGTGATTCTGATGTCCATCTCTATATGGAAAAGTTTCATGATCAAAAATCAGGAAGATTTTATGGTGGCTGGTCGAAAGGTATCAACAGCCAAACTGGTGGGTACCCTTCTTTGCACCTGGATGGGCTCTGGGAGCTTGCTTGCCGGTGCCGGTCTGGCGGCCAATGTGGGTTTTTCTGAATTATGGATGGCTGCCGGTGCATGGGTAGGAATCATCATTGTATTCTTTCTGGCGGGCAAGGTGCGTCGCATTGCTGAATTTACCGTACCCGATATCCTGGAACTACGTTACAACAAGTACGCCCGCATCCTGGGTACCCTGGTCATTGTTATTGCCTACACCACAATTGTGGGCTACCAGTTCAGGGCCGGTGGCTTTATTCTCGACCTGGTGGCTGGTGTTCCCATGTGGCAGGGTGTGTTGCTTACGGCAGCTTTTATGGTTCTTTTCACCGCCTTTGCCGGCATGATGTCTATTGTTTCGGTAGACATTATCAATGGTGCCGTCATCAGCCTGGCAGTGATCATTGCTGTTCCCATTGTATTTTTCAGTATCGGCGGCAGCGAGCATCTCACTAATACCCTGGATCCATCGCATTTTACCATCTTTGGCGATAAAAGTTTCTTATGGGCTATGGGGATCTTTCTTCCCACCTTTTTTCTGTTGCTGGGAGAATCGAATATGTACCAGAAGTTCTTCAGCGCCAAAAGCGAAAAGTCGGCCAAAACAGCGGTTGTATGGTGGGTGATTGGAACCATTATCGTAGAAACTGCCCTGGCGAGCCTTGCTATTTTTGCCTTCAGTTATTTCAATAATTTACCACCTGCATCAGAGCTCTTTTTGTCGGCCGAACAATCGGAACGTATCATTTTACATACAGCCCGCTACAGCACCGAGGTAGGTATGCCTGTATGGGCCGGCGTGCTGCTGCTGTGCGCTTCGGTGGCTATCATAACCTCTACCGGCAACAGTTTCCTGCTTACACCTTCCACCAACCTTACCCGCGACATTTACCAACGTTTTATCAACCCCAATGCGCAGGGCCAAAAGATTATCATGATGCAACGCATCATGGTGGTACTGCTGGGATTGCTTGCCTACCTTTTGCTGACACAGTTTACCACCATACTGGCCATGGCACTCACAGCATATACCATGGTAGGAGCCGGCCTTACCCCTGCCCTGCTGGCAGCTTTCCTCTGGAAGCGGGTTACCGTGGCCGGAGGTGTTGCATCCATTGCCACGGGAGTGGGTATAACCCTTTTCATCACCATCGCCAATGCCGTAATGATGAATATTTATGGATACCAGCTGCTCAACGAGCAATACATTATCCTGCCGGCTGCTTCTGTATCTATTCTTGTGCTCATTATGGTGTCATTACTCACGCCGCACGATCCGGAAAGCAAATGGGGCCGGTTTTACTTAAAAGAGGCCTCATTGGAAAAGGCTATTGAAAGCAACTAGAAAAAAGATTTTACCGCAAGCCAATAAACCTGCAAAAACCCCCTTTTTATCTGTTTTTATTCTTTTTTCATACTCATAATTTGATATATAGGTGTTATTTCGCTAATTTTACGTTAATTCTCACATTACCAAACCCAAAAATCATAGTTATGAGTAAATATGCCATTATTACGTTTTTCCTTTTTATCTCCTTCGGACTTTCTGCACAGGATTGTGATTTGTACATCCCCCTGGAAGAAGGCAAAGGATACCAGTATCAGAGTTATAACCAACGCGATCGGCTGGAAGGAGTGAACGAGATCGTCATCAAACAGGTAAATCAAATCCCGGATGGTACTAAGGCAATTATGGAGGCCAGCTATTTCGATAGTAGCGAAAAACTGCTTTACGAAGGTGAGTATGAAATTGTGTGCAAAGGCAATGAGCTGATCATTGATATGCAGGCAATGATGGAACAAATGCAACTGGACACCTTAGAAGATATGGAAGTAACTTTCACTACCATCGACAATCTCGTCTTGCCTGACAATATCAAAGTTGGCGACCAGCTGCCCGAAGGAAAAATGGAGATGAAGATAAGCATGGGAGGTAAAACCATGTCAGAAATGACCTTTACCACCAAAAACAGGAAAGTAGCTGCCAAAGAAACCATTAAAACACCGGCAGGTTCTTACGATTGCTTTAAGATTACTTACGAAAACGAAATGGATACCAATACCATGGGCTTCTCGCGCAAAACAGTTACCAAAGGAGTGGAATACTTCTCTCCAGGGGTTGGAAATGTTCGCAGCGAGTATTACGATGAAAAAGACCGCCTGCAGGGCTATACTGTGTTAAGTGAGATTTACTAGGGATACCCGGCAACTCATTCGATCCAACTTCTGATTCTGAAAAGCCAGAGTAAGGTTTTATCTATCTGGTGGATGACAATCGAAAGAATGTTGAGCTTATTGTTGCACTATTTACCAATTCGGTAATACGGCCACTCCGGCCATAGATACAACTCTAACGATCTTCCTTACTCATCATACTTCTCATGATTCAATAATTGATGATTGGCTCGCATAAAATGAACCTCCAGAAATCGGTGCCGGCCAGCCTTTGGGAAAAAACAGCAGGCATTATCCACAGAGCCAAACGATGGATCACCTGGCTGCCTGTAAGGCTGAAACGGTTGGTGGTACATCTTTGGGAAGGCGTGAAAAGCCTGAGGCCCTGGGCATTGACCTGGTGGAAATCATTGGCTAAATCACAAACCTGGCTGAATTTTGGCTTGTGGTTGGCAGAACTGGTAATTTATTGCCTGGAAATAGCCGGGGCCGGAGAGATACTGGAAACCATAAATGACTTTATCAAGTTCAGAACCCGGTCTATGACATCAGCCGAAATCACGGAAGCAGAAAAAGTGTTCGGAAACAGGATTGATTATGCCCGGGTGCGCATTGATGAGTATTCGCTCATAGCCTGGATCGGTATGAAAAATAAAAAGGCCACTCAAATGGGCGTTACCACCTTTTACACCATCAATTTCTCGCGAAAAATTAACCCTGCCCCGGGCACTTCCGATATGGCATGGCTCATCCATGAACTGGTGCATGTATGGCAGTACCGGCAACTGGGAGCGGTATACATGACAAGAGCTTTATATGCCCAGTACAGCGACGGATATAATTATCACGGCATTGAAAAGCTCTTTGAAAACCGATATAGAGGGTTGGCTGCCTTCAACCTGGAGCAACAGGGTGAAATCCTGGCGGATTACTATCGTGTTCTTTCAGGTCGGCAGCCGCAATGGGAGAAGGCTCTCCACCCCGATAAAAGCATTTACGAAATGTATGCAAACAACCTCTGAGACCCCGCAAGGGTTGTCGGCTGCTTTTTTTTTACATCCTATAACCTGGCACGCCAAAAACACGTAAAAATCTTATAGTCAGGAGACTTATTCCTGCACCTTTTCAGCATTCACCAATATTTGGCAGCTATGACAACCAACAATGAGAAAAGAAAAAAAAGATCCAGGCTGTGGTTCCTATTTATAAAGGTCTTCTCCATCGACTATATTCCTCGCTATACACGCCTTGCTGGCGATATTGCCAGCTACAAACCGATCCTGGAAATGCGCATTGCCGCAGCGCAGGCAAATAATGACCAATGGGCTCAACGTGCCCGGGAACTCATCGGGCAGGCAGAAACGTTTCTACAAAAACTCAAAATTGATGAAGGATGGAAAGCCTTGCATACAGCCAAAAGGCTGGAGATCTATGCCATGAAAGAAGAAGAACGGCTGGCCGTTGCCCGGGAAACCATCCTCTCAAGCTCCAAGCTCAATGAATGGCGCAGGAATACCATCCTGAACATACTGGGAGCCCTTGACGCTGAAAACCCGGTACCCCCTTCTCCCGAGGTGCTCATGCATGCCGTGGAGATCAAAGATGAACACTTCAACAACCAGTATTACAAAAATACCCTCTCAAGAAGCATGTTTAAGCTGTTGTTTGCCTTGTTGTTCATCTTTTTCGTATTCATTGTCATTTATTTCCGCAAACTGGGAAACCAGTTCGATCATAATTTCACAAACGAACTGGCCTTGTCGGAATACATTATCGGCATATTGCTCTTTGGCTTTATGGGAGCCATCACCAGTGCCATCCTTTTTACGCGGTACAACAGCCAGTATTCGAGGATTACAGAGATCTCGAGCAATTCGGTCATCACCCTGAGCAAGGTGTTTGTGGGTGCAGCCTTCTCTGTATTTATCTTTCTTTTGCTAAGGTCATCGCTGTTGCAAGGCATCCAGATTTTTTCCTTCTCGGCCAATGACCCCCTGGACTTTTTCGCCATCGCGTTTGTGTCAGGCTTTTCCGAAAGGCTTGCCCAAAAAGCCATTGAGGCTATTGTGGGAAAAGAAAGTGAGGGGAAATAATATTGCCTATGTGGTGGCAAGTATCTATACTATAAGGCTTTCTGTTCCACCGGGCCTATTGTTTTAGCTATGGTTAACACGTTATCCTGGTAAGCAAAACCCTATATCTCAAAATGCATTTTCATCAAAAAACCCGGCCCCTGATCCTGCAGGATCGGGGGCCGGGTTGTTATTTGCGATCAACAAGTGGGGAAAAGATCCAGCCACCCGTTGATTTGTTTCGGGATGATTAAGCACCCAAAGTGGCTACCATCACAGCTTTGATGGTATGCAGGCGGTTTTCGGCCTGGTCAAACACTACTGAGTGTTCTGATTCAAACACATCTTCCACTACTTCCATACCGTCAAGACCGAATTTTTGGTAGATCTCTTCTCCAATGGTTGTTTCGCGGTTGTGGAATGCAGGCAGACAGTGCAGGAATTTCACCTTGGGGTTGTTGGTTTTCTGGATCACATCCATGTTTACCTGGTATGGCTTAAGCAGCTTGATACGCTCTTCCCAAACATGATCGGGCTCTCCCATAGATACCCAAACGTCGGTATAGAGGAAATCGCAATCTTTCACTGCCTCAGCAACATCTTCGGTAATGGTAATCTTTGCACCGGTTTCTTTGGCAATTTCGCGGCACTGGGCAACCAGATCTTCCGAAGGTTGTACTTCTTTGGGAGCAGCAGCACGAAAATCCATACCCATTTTTGCAGCACCTACCAGCAGGGAGTTGCCCATGTTGTTGCGTGCATCGCCCAGGTAGCAGAATTTGATCTGGTGCAAAGGCTTGTCGCTATGCTCCATCATGGTGAGGAAGTCGGCAAGGATTTGGGTGGGGTGAAATTCGTTGGTAAGGCCATTCCAAACAGGTACACCTGAGTATTGTGCCAGCTCTTCAACTTTTTCCTGTCCGAAGCCACGGTATTCGATACCATCGTACATACGTCCCAATACGCGGGCAGTATCTTTCATTGATTCTTTTTTGCCAATCTGGCTACCTGTGGGCCCCAGGTAGGTAACTCTTGCTCCCTGGTCAAAGGCGGCAACTTCAAAAGCACAGCGGGTACGCGTACTGTCCTTTTCAAAAATCAGGGCAATATTTTTACCATTAAGGCGGGGTTGCTCATAACCACCATACTTGGCCTTTTTGAGATCCAGTGAAAGGTTGAGCAAAAATTTAATTTCCTGCGGAGTGAAATCCAGCAGCTTCAAAAAACTTCTGTTTCTGAGATTGAATGCCATAACGTTTGATTTTTAATTGTTAATTGTTACTTATTAATTGTCAGATACTCTTTTGTTTGTTAAGCATGGATGATGGTACCCGCCTCATTGTTGCCCAGCTGGGTAGCTTCGGTAATGATGGCCTCTGCTCCACCGTTTTCAACAAACTGGATGCAAGCTCTTACCTTAGGTGCCATGCTACCTTCGGTAAACTGACCATCAGCCAGGTGCTTGTTGATCTCGGGCACGGAAATGCGGCCAAGTTTCTTTTCACCGGGCTTGTGAAAATTGATATAAACATTGGGAACATCGGTAAGGATACAGAATTCATCGGCCTTGATCTTGTTGGCCAGCAATGAAGAGGCAAGGTCTTTATCGATAACGGCATCAATACCCACCATTTTTCCCTTTTCATCAATGTAAGCCGGTATGCCGCCACCACCCACGGTGATCACGATGTTGCCTTCGCGGGCAAGTTTTTCAACGGCTTTCCAATTGGGAATCTCAAAAGGCTTGGGTGATGCCACTACTCTTCTCCAGCCGCGTTTGCGCGGGTCTTCATGGAAAACCCATTTGTTATCGGCAGCCAACTGATCGGCTTCTTCCTTGGTATAAAAGGGACCTACAGGTTTTGTTGGATTTTGAAAAGCAGGATCATTCTTATCTACCACCACCTGGGTAACCAGGGTAACGATATTACGCTCTATGCCATGCTCGGCAAGCACGTTGCGCAATTGTTGCTCGATCATAAAACCGATGGAACCCTGGGTTTCGGCAACACAAAAATCGATGGGTTGCTTGGGAAGCCCGTAAATACGGTTTCCGGCTTCATGCTGTAGCAAGACATTGCCCACCTGGGGACCGTTGCCATGACCAATAACCAGGTCATAACCCGTTTTGATCAACTCTACCAGGTGCTGGCAGGTGTCGTACACATTTTGTTCCTGCTCATCGATGGTACCAACCTGGTCGCCTCTTAAGAGGGCATTTCCACCAAAAGCAATTACGGATAATTTTTTCATTCTGATATAGATTTTAAGGGGTTTATGGAATTACAAATAATAAACGATTGCAAAAGCAATATGTCGTTTTTGACTCGTGATCGGATGCATGAGAAAAACAGGGAAACTGCTCGTTGCCCTGGAAGAATCAGATAACAGGAGGGTATTTGTCAGGAATATCTGACGGAAACAAAATAAAGCAAACGGGAAATCCTCTTGTAAGGTTCATAAAGGATTAATTGTGTTTACATTAAACTTTCAGCCATGCAAAACTATAAATATTTCTTGAATTGGCAGGTACAAAAGGACGGTTTATTAAATTTTTCGAAACTGATTCTTCATGCCTCATTGCACATCTTCCAGGCCGATAATGTCATTGAGGATGGCATAAACGGTTAAACCGGCTACAGATTTGATGTTTAACTTCTGTGTGATGTTTTTGCGGTGAGAGATCACAGTATGGGTAGAAATGAACAATTTATCGGAGATTTCCTTGTTGCTGAGCCCTTTTACCAGGAGTTTTAAAACATCCAGCTCACGGGCCGAAAGGGCATCTTCAGCTTTCTGCACAGACTTTTTCTCTAACGTATTACCCATTAAATCACCCAATCGCTTTTGGA
This sequence comes from uncultured Bacteroidales bacterium, assembly GCA_964453995.1. GTDB lineage: Bacteria > Bacteroidota > Bacteroidia > Bacteroidales > UBA7960 > SKVR01. Next base: position 9,680 of record CAYVQC010000015.1, read on the forward strand.
TTTTCTGCCGGGTATCATGCACCTGGATCACCTCGTCGAATTGCTGAATAAAATCATCATCGTAAAGAGAATATACCAGGGCGGCAACTTTCACCCCATTCTCGTTGATCTCTCTAAGTTCTTCAAGCCCCTGGGCGGTAACCATGGAAGGATTTACCACCAGTACCTTTGGGTGATGCTTTTGTATCAATTCCTGCAATACTGTAGCACAGGCTACCTCCCTTACAGCAGTAAACAAACCCATATTTTCAACCACCTGGACAAAACCTTTCCTTACTATTTCAGAAGGTTCTGCGATAAGGAGTATATTGGAAACGGCCATGGGTTTAGGTTAGTTTTTTTTCCAGTTGTTCTACAATGGGTATCAATACTTTATCTTCTATACGGGCATGGTTGATGAGGTCATCTTCAAAATCCATAAGCTCATTGAGGATGCGGATGCGGATGTAGCGGTCGTTGCTGGGTGGGAAATACTTAATGAGAAGACTTTTCAGGTCGGTAAGCTTTTCTTCTATATTATCATGCCTTTCTTCGAATACGCCAATATGGTAATCAATATCAGCCATGCCGGCAGCTTTGTTTTTGATCTGCTCTGAAAGCTGGGCCACATAGGGAAATGCTGTTTCATCTTCATAAGCAAGGTGTTCTTTTACTTCTTCAATGTATTGCCTGAAGAATTTGTCAAGTTGACGGGTAGCCTGATGATTTACTTTCTGCTTAAACTCTTCCAGCAATGACTCCAGATAGGGAATCCTTTCTTCCAGGTAATACCGGTGAGAACTGACAAGATAATGAAGTAGCATATCCACATCGAGGCTTTTGAGCCTGCGGTCAGGGAAATAGTTTTTATTGAGAAAGGTATTCACCATCAGCAGAAAAAAATCGGTATCGATGTTGCGTGCTTCGCATATCTGCTTTACAGTTTTGTCGCCAAAGCCCATTTCAATGCCAAAACGGGGCAGCAGTGCCATTGCCCTCTTGTCGGCAGTTACAATATCGGCCAGCTTGGTCTTTGCGGAAATAATCAAATCGGTCATAAGGTATTCAATTGCTTATTCAAAGTTACAAGTATTGTGGAAATAACAAGGATAATTTGCACAGCTGATTATTAACCTTCCTGGATATCAATAAGCCATTACAAATAAAAGAGGCTGCCTCATAATAAGAAAGCCTCTTTGTATAATCCTTTTCAGAGATGAAATTATTATTGACGACTGAAAACGATTTTCTGAGTTTCGACCCTTGCTATTTGTTGGAAAAACCTGAAATAGTTTTCGTATTGCTCAGCCTCCCAATACCCTTTAAAAACCTCCATACTCCTTACAAAAACAATCTTATTGCCTTCCACGGTGAGCTTTGTGGAATAGGTTCCAAAATCCGAAGTAAGGTCCAGATCAGGGATTCCACTTTCCAGGGCATACCCATCAGGAAGTTGCATATATATGGTGTCGGAATAGGTCATGGGGAAATTGGTTCTGAAGGGATGTAGCCGGTTTCTCACCCTTGGCGGAACCGATCGGCCGGGAATCATGGAAAATACAGGAATAAAAAGCCTGGATCCACTGGCATCGGCAAAAGATCTGAGGTTTAAACCGAGTTTTATGACTGCCTCTGGTGATTCTTCCAGTTCAGAATCGAATGCATGACTGTTTACCGTATAGTTGGGAAAAACGAAGTTGCGGTAAATCCATCTTTGCTGTTCGTCAGGACTCAACATCATGGGAGCATGAAAGTCTTCAAAGAATATTCCACCCCTGTTCAGGCTTACTTCTGCATTGCCATTGCCTTTTCCGTCAATCTCAACTACTGCACGAGTATTGTAACTGTTCTGTGCGGGTGTATAGCCATAGGTACGTGCCAGATGTCCACCGTCTTCTTTTATGATCAAAACGGGCCGGTTATCAGTAAAGCTTCCCAGGTAACCAAAAGGATTAACCTGGCTGGTACATTCCAGCCAGATGGTATCGTTTCCCAGAGGAACACATAGGATGACATGGTTGAACTGGTTTGCCGGAAGGATATCATCAATTTCGTATTTTCCGGTTCCAGCTTTTACCAGGGTATAGTGCGATTCTATATCTGCGGCCTTTAACAGAGCGCTCATGTAATTGGTAAGGGCCTTGCAATCGCCGTATCCAGTTTGGTCAACAGTAGTAGCATCGAAAGGTTGCAGCCCTCCTATTCCTAAACTAATATTGATGTAACGGGTGCGGGATTGCATGAACTCGTAGATTATCTTAACCTTCTCCCTGTCCGATTCAATATCTTTAACCATATCCCTGACCTGGGCAATGCGTTCTTCAGGAAGCTTATCGCGTTCTGAAGTGATTCTCCATACCCATTCTCCAAATTCGTTCCATGAAGAAGCCCTGCCTTCATATCCATCGTATTCAAATCTGTCGGGAGCGAACATAATACCGGGAGCCACCCATCCAAAACCGGGTACAAGATTCTCGTGGCGCACGGCAGGCATGTTTTCAAACATCCATACAAGTCGCTTGCGATTTTTTTCTATATCAAGCGGACCAACCTTTTCTTCCTTTACCCTGGGAGCATGAATCCTGATCTCCTGATCGGCAGGATACTCAATCTTCAGCATCGCCTTTTCTGTGCTTCGATTATAGTCCTCGGTAGGAAAAAATCCGGAAACATAAAACATTCCACGGCTCGAGGTAACTTCATATTTATATACCACCGTATAGGGATAGTTGGCCAAAGCCGGCTGATAGGCCATTATGCGACTATCAGCAAACAAAGACCCCGAATCAAAGTTGCTCATATCCACCAGATCGCGCCGGCGGATTCTTTTGATTTCATTTCCATTGCCATCGTATATGGCGCCTTCTGAAAATTTTGGCTTTGTGAATGAATCATAGGGAATTAAAAGGATATCAGGCCCGGTGCCATTTTCATTGAGTATGGTCACTGCAATTTCGTACCTTATCGTGTATGAGCCTGGCCCATCAATGGATACCTCCATATTATTAACACGATAAACGCTATTGGCATCGGTAAGCAGTTCGGGCGATATTCTGGAAACAGCGAATTGTTTTGATGCTTTTGCCTCTTCTGTGGCTGGAAAAATGCCTGCAAACAGTGAGCAAACAAAAAGAAAGAAGTATCCGGAGATTTTCATAGCCGTTGGTTTAGGTTTTCTTCAAAACAATATTCCGGGCCTGCTCTTCTACGATCTTCGTATAGAAATCACGAAGGCTTTGGTATTCTTCGGCGGTAAAGATGGACTTTCCGATCTCGAATTCAACCTTTACGCTGATATTTCCATCTTCGGTACGTTCATAAATGGCTGAGTAGCTGCCAGCCCTTCTGGGCATGGAGAAGCGGGCATTGCGTGGAAAATCCTCAACATCATATCCTTCAGGAATTTCAATGGTGATATTGTAAACCTCCCTGAAGGGGTAAACAAAGTCAACCGGATATTGTCTTTGCTCAAGCCTGAAGGGATTGGTCTCCATCCTGTCGATGAGCATCGGGCTGATGTAGAGAAGGTCTTTGGGGGTGGGATCTATCTGTGGGATCTCAAATTCATAAACACTCAGCAAGGGCTGGGTCCAGTCGCCATGATTCTGCAATTTAAAATTCTCAAGATTGATTCCCTGGTTGTCAGCCTCAAATTCATCCATATAATCTTCAATGCGATCGTAGCTTCTGTATTCGTTCTCCATGCTCAGCCTGTGATAATTGGTTTTTTCTTTTTGCTGCTTGGTTACAATAGAACCACAAGGAAGAATCCTGATATGCGAATCAGTGATGGTTTGATTTTCATTGAAAGCTTCCAAATCAACCCATCTGCCGTGTGAGGCGGATATCAACCGGCCTTTGCCGTTGATAGCCCGGCTAGGCAACAGGTAATAAGGGGTATGTTTATCGGTAGCATCCAGGATTACTGAGGTTTCACCAACGGTAGCATGAACCACCACATAGTTGTATTTGCTGAGCATGATCTGGGCAGGGTTGAGGATACCGTTTCTGCGTGTACTAATGATAACCGGATCGGCCTGTATTCCCAGTTCACGAAGCAAAACCAGCAGCATGAGGTTGATATCGGCCGCGTTTCCTTCCTTTTCATCCCATGCTTTGCGCAGCGAGCGCCTTGCATATATGCTGTTTCTTCCATTCCAGTTCATTTCTTTCTGGATAAGTTGATATGCCGCTATCAGGCGATCCTGGATTTCCGGGTTTTCAGCCATGATGGTTTCGATCTGTTCAAGGAGAAATCCAGGTTTGTCAAGCTGCTTTCCAAAAGAATTGGATTCCATCAGGGTAGTAGTTACCTGGGGCCAGGTATTGCTGAAGTTTTGATGGGTTCCAAAAGGAGGTGTGTAGCTCATCAATTCATGTTCAATTTTTGAAACATAATTGATCATTGAGTTCATATAAGGTTCGCTGATAAATGCAGGAGCATTCTCCATAATGTAGCGGGTAGTTATAACTTCATTGCGGTTTTCAACGTCATGCTCGGTGAGGGGCAAATAGCCACCCATCAATGGACGATAGTTGAAATAATCAGGAAGTATAGTACGAAACTCACTTATCAGAATGGGATATTCACCCTGGAAAGTCCATGTTGGCAGGTCAAATAAGTATGGTGAATGAATAATATACTCCACTTCGAAAACCGATCCTTCCTGCAGGTTGGGCATGGTAGCGTTAAAGGTTTCCAGGTATTCGTGAACCTCTTCCATAAAACCATCGCTACGACGAATCTTTTCTTTCACCATTTCGCCATCCTGAGGAGTCCATATTATACCCCTGAAACTGGAAAGCCTCTCACGATTTCCTGCAGAACTGTGCAGGGGGATGCGAAATGTTGCCAGGTCGAAAGCATCACGATCAAAAACCTTGACCCTGAAATGACGGGTATAGCTGTAAAAAAAACCCTGATCGCCCCGATACATCATTTCCACCACACCGTAATCTCCCAAAATTACAGCCTTGGCGGTGGTATCAGCTTCAAAGCGCTGCATTTCCATGTGTTCATCGTCAACTTTACCCCATCTTATAGGTCCACGTTGAGCTTCTGCCGTTGCAGCCAGCAGACAAATAAAAACAATAGCAACCAGAAATTGCTTAAATAAAAACGAATTCTTCATAGTTTTATGTATTTGGTTAAAAGTTTTCCTACTCCTGCAATACTCCCTTTGTTAATTAATTTGTATAATGTTTACATTTTTTGGGAGGCTAAAATAGGTTAATTTTTTTTACAAACATATAAAGAGTATCGATTTTAAGAAAATTCTCGCAATTTAGAACGATTTTAAATACAAAAAGCGACAGATTAAATGTCTGTCGCCTAATTATGAGGATGAGATTGGATCAGATTTTCAGAGCTCCCATGCCACCGTCTACCCCAATAATCTGCCCGGTAATCCATGAGGCCTCATCGCTGATAAGGAAGCCTGCCATGGATGCCAGGTCGGAAGGAGTACCGATCCTTTTTAGCGGATGTCTTTGGGCAGAGGATTCTTTTCTTTCGTCCGAGTTGAGCAATCGCGAAGCCAGAGGAGTATCAGTAAGTGAAGGAGCAATGGCATTTACTCTTATGTTGGGTGCCAGCTCGGCTGCCAGCGAACGGGTAAGACCTTCAACAGCACCTTTGGCCATTGCAACAGACGCATGGTAAGGCATTCCCTGCCCTACAGCCACAGTACTGAAAAAAACCACGGAAGCACCTTCCGATTTTTTGAGTTTGCTGAGCAATTGCTGCACTACCCGCATCCCTCCCAGCGCATTAAGTTTGAAATCCTGCAACACTTCTTCGGTTTTCAACCCACGAAGGGGTTTTAGAACAATGCTTCCGGGGCAATACACCAGAGCATCAAGGGTATCTGGCAAAAAGGAAAAATCGTATGTATCATCAAGTACATCAATGGTGCTCCATTGAACATTATCAAGCTGATCGAGGGCTCCCCTGTTGCGGCTCATAGCATAAACATTGTGTTTTGGGGCCAGCTGACCGGCAAGTTCAAATCCAATACCGGAACTCGCTCCTATAACAAGTATATTCTTTTTCATTTTGTATTTATTTCAGGTTAATAAAATCAATAATAAAGCCCGGAAAGATTCATAAAAAAATGCTGCCGGAATATCAAATCCTTTGTTGATAGAAACCAGATTTTCAACTCAAAAGTTCAACATTTTTTCCCCGTGGCATACAATGATCTTATGTCTCTATCTCCACGAAAATCCGAAGTTGAAAAGACAAAAAAATAACCTGCGAAAATTCTATCTGACATAATAAAGTCAGTACCAGGTAAGAAACAAGTACATATATTTAATTTCACCGAATACCTCCTCTGTAATAAACTCCCCCAAAAAAACAGGAAATACGCACCAACGAAACAAATCCTCCCACCAGCCACCCCAGGCTTTCAAGACCAATGATTTACTTCTGCAAGAACAAGAGAATTCTTCCGGGTAATTACTTCCGTAAGGATTTCGGTGATTCTCGATTAAATTCTCATTCTCAGTGAATTTACTTTACAAATTATAAAGCAGTAAAGAAATAAAATTGCAACTAACGATGATCACATCCAGGCTTTTTTCCGATTCCAGGATTGAGTTGCGGAAAGCACACGGCAAAATCGTTTTTAAGCCCTTTAATGATACTTTAATCCCCTTCATTCAAAAAAAATGATCAGAAGAAAACTTACAATCAGGAATTATATCACTATCCTCAGTGTCCTCTTAGCCCTTTTCTCGGTACAGCCTTTGCGGGCTGCCTGGGTTGAAAATGTCCCCACAACAGTAAAGAATCCGGATGGTACCGAGCTGGAAGTACTGGCCAGCGGTGATGAATTCTTCAATTATCTTCACGATGAACAAGGTTTTACCATTATTGCCGGCAAAGATGGGTTTTATTACTACGCCATATCTTCGGGTGACACTCTTACAGCATCAACCTATCGTGTTGGTGCCATTGATCCCCTTCAGGCTGGAATAACCCCACATAACGGCATTAGCCAGCAGGAATACCAGCGACGCAAGGCCAAAATGCTGGAAGTATTTGAAACCAAACAAATGAAAGGAATCCATGACGGTACTTTCAATAACATTGTAGTTTATATCCGGTTTAGCGATGATACGGAATTTACCAATCCTCGCTCACTTTACGACGGGCGACTAAACAATGAGGAAGGACCATCGGTAATAGACTATTTCGAAGAGGTTTCCTATGGCATGGTAACAGTCCAAAGTCATCATTTTCCGCCATCGTCCATGGATGTGAATATTTCCTACCAGGATATTTATCCCCGTTCTTATTTTGAGCCTTACCACAGCACAAATAATCCCAATGGTTATACCTCATCACAACGCACGGCCCGCGAACATCAGCTGCTTCACAGGGCAGTAACGGCAGTAGCAGAATCGATTCCTTCCGACTTAAACATTGACAGCGATAACGATGGCATGGTTGACAATGTATGCTTTATTATTAAAGGAAGTAGCGGAACATGGGCTTCAATTCTGTGGGCCCACCGCTGGGCATTGTTTTCCACCAATACCTACATCAATGGCAAGCGGGTATGGGATTATACCTTCCAACCCGAAACGCAGGCTACTGTTCAGATCCTCAACCACGAGCTTTTTCATACCTTCGGAGCACCCGACCTTTATCGCTACACCAACAACAACATTACCCCTGTGGGCCCGTGGGATCTTATGCATTCAGGAAACGGACACATGAGTGCTTTTATGAAATGGAAATATACCAACCAAACCTGGATCAGCGATATTCCCGTGATCTCGGAGCCGGGCACTTACACCCTCAATCCCCTTTACATGCCCGACAATAATGCCTTCAGGATCAATTCGCCCAACAGTGATACCGAGTACTTTGTTGTAGAATACCGCCACAGGCTATCCGGTACCTACGAAAACAACCTGCCTGGCAACGGATTACTTGTTTACCGAATCAATACCCTGGCCGGTAATGGTAATGCCAATGGGCCACCCGATGAGGTTTACCTTTACAGACCCAACGGTACCAATACCCTCAATGGATTGGTACACCAGGCCAATTACTCTTCACAAACCGGCCGCACCGAAATTAATGACACTACCAACCCATCTTCTTTTCTGAGCGACGACAGTGCAGGAGGTTTAATGATATCTAACATATCACAGGCCGGTGAAACCATCACCTTTGATCTTTTTGGGGGTCCTACAGACAGTTTCGAGATTACCGCCGAAGCCAGTCCCTCTCATGGAGGTACCATTGAAGGCACCGGTACGTGGTATGAAGGACATACCGCCACCATTACCGCCATACCCGCCAGCAATTTTGAATTTCAAAACTGGACCGAAAACGGATCTGTAGTATCAAACCAGGCTCAGTATTCCTTTACGGCAACCGGCGACCGGCATCTTGTGGCTAATTTTGGCTCTGCCTCACCCGTATATCATATTGCACTCACTGCCAATCCATCAGATGGCGGGTCGGTAAGCGGGGGAGGAAACCATCCCGAGGGTGCCAATGTTACTGTATCTGCCACGCCAGAAACAGGCTACGATTTTGTAAACTGGACAGAAAACGGAACCATCGTTTCCACCCAACAGGACTTTTCATTTACGGCAGAACAAAACCGCGATCTTACCGCCAACTTCCAGATGAAGACCTATGAGATCAACCTTACGGCAAATCCATCACAGGGTGGTAATGTTACCGGCGGGGGCACTGTATCCCATGGAACCGTCAGAGCGGTAAATGCTTTTCCGGCCACAGGTTATACTTTTGTGAGCTGGACCGAAAACGGAGAAGTGGTTTCCAGCAATACCCAATATATGTTCCAGGTAACTTCTGACAGAAACCTGGTGGCAAATTTTTCGCAGGAAGGTACAAATACATACACCATTACCATTAACAGAAATCCCATCGATGGTGGTACAACCACCGGAAGCGGTACCTATGAGGAAGGCCAACAGGCAACACTCACGGCCTCACCGGCTGCCGGCTATCAGTTTGTAAACTGGACAGAAAACGGAAATGTGGTATCATCACAATCCACCTACAGTTTCACCGTAACTGCCAGCAAGACACTGACCGCCAATTTCACACTCAACACTCACACCATAGCACTCAATGCCAATCCTGTTGGAGGCGGAGAACTATCCGGCAGTGGCAGCTATACCTATGGACAATCTGCCACTGTCTCCGCCTCACCAAACGAAGGATATACCTTTGTAAACTGGACGGAAAATGGTTCGGTGGTTTCCTCCAATGCCAGCTATACCTTTACCGTTACCGACGACAGGTCGCTCACAGCTCATTTCTCACAGGATGCCTATACCGTAAGCCTCAATGCACAGCCCACTGAGGGTGGTACAGTAGCAGGGGCCGGAAGCTACAACCATGGCCAGGATGCCACCGTTTCGGCAACTCCGGAAACAGGATATACCTTTGTAAACTGGACGGAGAATGGCTCGGTGGTTTCTACCAATGCCAGCTATACCTTTACCGTTACCGACAACAGGTCGCTCACAGCCCATTTCTCACAGGATGCCTA
>CAYVQC010000015.1:19303-54855 GCA_964453995.1 uncultured Bacteroidales bacterium
CCTTTACCGTTACCGACAACAGGTCGCTCACAGCCCATTTCTCACAGGATGCCTATACCGTAAGCCTCAATGCACAGCCCACTGAGGGTGGTACAGTAGCAGGGGCCGGAAGCTACAACCATGGCCAGGATGCCACCGTTTCGGCAACTCCGGAAACAGGATATACCTTTGTAAACTGGACGGAGAATGGCTCGGTGGTTTCTACCAATGCCAGCTATACCTTTACCGTTACCGACAACAGGTCGCTCACAGCCCATTTCTCACAGGATGCCTACACCGTAAGCCTCAATGCACAGCCTGCGGAAGGAGGCTCAGTGGAGGGAGCAGGAAACTACGAATTTGGCTCAACGGCAACGATCCTGGCTAGGCCTGCCGAGGGGTACCACTTTACCGGCTGGACAGAAAACGGAATTGAACTTTCCTCGCAAGAGGAATACAGCTTTACTGTAACAGAAGACCGGTCCTTTACCGCCCATTTCGAAAAGAATTCCTACACAGTAACGCTCGAAGCCAATCCTTCTGAAGGAGGAACCTTGTCAGGAGCAGGTGATTATACACATGGCAGTTTTGTTATAATAACTGCATTGGCAGGTGATGATTTCCAATTCCTTTACTGGATTGAAAATGGAGAGATCGTTACAACCAATTCAGAGTATGCCTTTGAAGCAAACCATGACAGGCACCTTATTGCGGTGTTTGAATCAACGCTCCCGGTTTACGAAATTACTGTGAGAACTTATCCTGAAGAGGGATACTACGGATTTGTGATCGGTGAAGGTTATTACCAGGAAGAAGAATGGGTGCAGCTCACAGCTGAACCCCGCGACCAGAGCGCTATGTTCCTTGGTTGGGTTGAAAACGGAGATACCCTTAGCAAAGAGTTGCATTATGGTTTCTCAGCCCTGCATGACCGCGAAATTGTGGCAGCCTTCCAAACGCAGGAACGCATCTTCAACGTAAGAACCATACTTCCCGAGGAACATCGCCTGGAAATTTCCGGCGAGGGAAGCTATTATGAAGGAGAAACTGCAACACTGGATTTAAAGATCACTGACAACTTAAGGTTTGTAGGGTGGGAAAACGCAGCCGGCCAGATCGTATCGCGCAATATTCCTTACTCCTTTAGTGTAACCCGCAACATAACCCTTAAGGCATTGCTGGAAGTAATCCCTGAAGAGGAGCAACCAGAGCTGATCCAGGTATATCCTAACCCATCCAATGGCAGATTCTGCATTTTCGTGGAAGAACCCTACACAGCTGAGATACGCAACACATCAGGGTTCATTGTTTGGCAGGGGGATTTGGTAGCCGGCCAGAACTGCATTGACCTGGCATACCTGGAACTGGGCATGTACCTGATCAATTTCTACAATGAAACCAAAGCGGATTCTCAAAAAATAATTATTACAAACTAGTCCGGAACAGAAATTCATGAAACATAGATAAGATCGGTTGCGAAAATGTAACACATGGTTTTTTAAGTTTTTATTAAGGAGCTCTCAGGAGCTCCTTTTTGCATTTCAAGACACCCATATGTCGCTGATATTTAGAGCAATAACCATGCTTTTTGCAATCCATTGAAGCAAATATAATATCAGAAAAAATATTTCTGTTTTTCAAAACAAAACCTTATTTTTGGCCTTTCCAATGATCAGGATAAAAATAATTTCATCACGGATAATACTTTTCCAAATGGGGAGGTTATCTTTACGTTAATTAGATAACAAATTTCAAACGTCCAAGGCAGTGGCAGATAGTCTGGTAATTATTCCCACATATAATGAGAAAGAGAATATTGAGAGGATAATCAGAAAAATATTTTCATTGCAAACACCCTTTCATATTCTTATTATCGATGACAACTCTCCTGATGGTACTGCTGAAATCGTAAAAAAGCTTATCTCCGAATTTCCCGAAAAATTATTTATAGAGAGCCGAAAAGGAAAACTTGGCCTTGGCACGGCGTATATTCATGGGTTTAAGTGGGCCTTGCGTCGCACCTACGAGTATATCTTTGAAATGGATGCCGATTTTTCGCACAATCCTGAAGATCTTCCCCGGCTTTATAAAGCTTGTGCTGTAGATGGCTACGACCTTGCCATTGGTTCAAGATACATCAATGGAGTAAATGTGATCAACTGGCCCATGGGTAGAGTGCTTATGTCGTATTATGCATCGGCTTATGTGAGGTTCATTACCCGCATGAAGGTGAGAGATACAACGGCAGGCTTTAAGTGCTACAAAAGGCAGGTTCTCGAGTCTATTGACCTGGACAAGATCCGCTTTACCGGATATGCGTTCCAGATTGAAATGAAATTTATCACCTGGAAAATCGGTTTCCGGATCAAGGAAATCTCTATCGTTTTTACCGACAGGACACAAGGCGTATCCAAAATGAGCACAGGAATTTTTAAGGAAGCTGTCCTGGGGGTAATAAAGCTGCGGCTGAAAAACATCTTCAATCCTTATAAAAGATTCCAGGGCAGCAATATTTAACCTTTCTGCCCTTTCTATCCACAACTTCAAATTCACCGCTTATGAGCCGGAAATCAATCATTATCAATGCCCGCATTGTCAATGAGGGTGAAGTAAAAACAGGAGCTGTTCTTATTGAGAATGACCTCATTGCAGAAGTAAGTGATAATCCCGCTCCAGAGAAGCTCATTTCTGCAGCCGATGAAATAACCGATGCACAGGGGAGCTATCTTTTCCCGGGAGCAATTGACGATCAGGTACATTTTCGTGAACCTGGCCTTACCCATAAAGCTGAGATCCTCACCGAATCCAGGGCAGCTGTGGCAGGGGGGATTACATCTTTTATGGAAATGCCCAATACAATACCCCAGTGCACCACCATTGAGTTGCTTGAAAAAAAGTTTGCCCTGGGACAGAAGAACAGTTTTGCCAACTATTCATTTTACATGGGTGCCACCAACGATAATGCTGATGAATTAGAAAAAATTGATATCCAAAGGGTATGTGGAATCAAGATCTTCATGGGTTCATCAACAGGGAATATGCTGGTTGACAACAATGAATCGCTGGAAAGGATCTTTGCTGTTGCCCCCACTCTGATAACGACCCATTGCGAAGATGAGCAAACCATTAGGACAAATACGGCACGCTTCAGGGAATTGTACGGAGATGATATTCTTCCGGAGCATCATCCTCTGATCCGGAATCACGAAGCCTGCCTGTTATCTTCCCAAAAAGCCATTGAACTGGCCCGGAAACACAACACCAGGCTTCATGTATTACATCTTTCCACCGCCATCGAAACGGAATTATTCTCTGCAGATGAACCACTGGAAAAAAAACGTATCACAGGAGAAGCCTGTATTCATCATCTTTGGTTTTCCGATGCCGATTATCAAACCCATAAAAATCTGATCAAATGGAACCCTGCAATAAAAACCGCTGCCGACAGGGAGAAGCTTTGGGATGCTCTTAGAGCAGGTGCATTGGACGTAGTAGCCACCGATCACGCTCCCCATCTGCTGGAGGAAAAGCAGAAACCCTATTTGTCAGCCCCTTCCGGAGGCCCACTGGTGCAGCATGCGCTTCAGGCTATGATAGATGCTGTAGCCCAAAGGAATCTCCCTATCACCCTTGTTGCCCAATGGATGAGCCACAATCCGGCTATCTGCTACAAGGTAAAAAACAGAGGATTCATCAGAAAAGGTTATTTTGCTGATTTAGTAATTGTTAACCCAAAACTGCACTATACCGTTCAAAAAGACAATATTCTGTACAAATGCGGTTGGTCGCCTTTTACCGGGCATACTTTCACCAATACACCTACCCATACTTTCATAAATGGAGAATTGGTGTATCATTTAGGAAAATTCAATGAGAACTACAGGGGAAGGTCCCTTGAGTTTGACCGGTAATGTTGTTTTCATGGTGCTTTCTTTTTTCGGCGCCAGTCGTAAATAAAAAACAAAACAGCAAAGCTCAACATTATAATGCCCATCAGTAAAAAACTATTATACAGATTACTGAGCTGTATAAGGGGTTGAATAGCGATGGGAGATATAAACATCCCGAAGAACAGGGACGTGTTGAGGTAGCCTACCAGTCTGCCTCTCATGGGCGTAGGTGCCTCAGAGATTAGCCACAGGTTGATATTGGGCATCATAAGACCAAAGCCCAGCCCCGAAACTGCTATCCCAACAATCATCATACTATAGCTGCCCGCGTGGCTGATGATAACAAATCCGGTAAATACAATAACATAGACAAGCCCCATAATGGCTGGAAAGCTGAGCCGGCGACGCACCCTTCCGTAGGTAAGAGAGGTAGTTACGGATGCTACATTTACAAAAGCAATGGCAAACCCGATACCGGTATTGGAAACCCCTTCCATAGCGTTGAGCATAAAGGGCATCTGAACAGGAATCATGTAAAACACTATGGCCGAAAAAAATGCTATGCCATAGATCCAGAATACAGCATTGGGAACAGAGGACGCGCCATTACCGGCCGATGCATCCGCACCCGACATGGATTGGTCCTTCTCTCTGGTTAGGTTGGGTTCATAGATGGAAATTACCGCCATCAGGTAGACAATCAGGGAAGTAATATAGATCAGGAACGGCATTCGCCAGTGCACATCGGCAAGCATTCCACCAGAGGAGATAAAAATGAGCCCTCCCATACCGGCAAAAGCAGCCTGCGTACCCATAAAACGGTTGCGCTCCTCTCCTTCAAAATAATCGCCGATCAGGGTGATTACCGCAGTTATTAGTCCTCCTACGGCAATACCAAGAAAAGCACGCCCCACCAAAATCAGCTCCAAGGTATTGAGATACAGGCCCGATGTGCCGGCAATGGCATAAAGGACCAATGAAAACAGTAAAACCTTTTTGCGGCCCGTACGATCAATAAGAATCCCCGCCAGGGGAGCTAAAATGGCCATAAACAAAGCAGGCAAAGTAAGCACAAGCCTGCTCAGCAATTCAACTCCCGGCACATCAGAAAACTCACGACTGATCTGTGGCAGGGCAGGTGCAATGATAGCACCCGCCATTACGGTAAGCGTACTCGCTATAAGCAAGGTTGCCTTACGTAACCGCTTCGATCTGCCTGTCATGAAAACATCTCCGGATTTGGATTAGTAATTGGATACAAAGATTACAGTACAATTTTGCGAAACCGATATTCCCCGCACATAATATTAAAAAAGAGTGCATTATTCACTCTTCACATTCGCAAGTTCTTTCATTGCTATTACTGCCTGCTCGAGATACTGGTCTTTTTGTTGCTCGGAAACAGTGTGGATAGATGAAAAATAAAGCTGTGAAACCACATCTATACCGCAAAAACCAAACACCCCCTCTATATTGATCAGGTTCATGGCCTGGAACATTCCTTTTTCGTATTCAGTGCGGGACTGGCCCAAAGTATTCATTACAACTGCCTGCTTCCCGGTAAGCAAGGGATACACGCCGTTGCCGTTGGATTTATAGGCAAATCCCCAAGAAAATACCTTATCGATATATCCTTTTACAATGGCAGGCATCCCCCCCCACCACACAGGATAGATAAAAATCAGCACATCAGCCCATTTTACATAATGTTGTTCCTGTGCAATGTCTTGCGGGGTTTGCCCCGCAGAGATCATTTCGAAATCCTTTGTGCGCAAAACAGGATCAAAATTAAGCTGGTACAGATCGCGGACTATAACCTGGTGCCCTTCTTCTGTTATTTTTTGGTGAAGGTGATCCAGTAATTTATGATTGAAGTTATTTTGATGATGATTGCTGTAAATAACCAAAACTTTCATAATTCAATATGTTTGCTTTTTTTAATATTCCTTATTTTAGGGTTAACAGATCCTACAGATAAAACCTTTGGGTTTATGCCCTTTCAAACGTGAACCAGCTCTCTTTGTTCAGGTTCATTCAAACATCGTACAACAAATCATATTTTATACCTTCTGAAAAAGGATATATTCATTTGGATGCAAGGCGGGAAGGCAGGGGGTGAAATTACAATAATCATCCTTTTCTGTTTTTCCTCAGGGAAGCATTTCTGATTTTACCCCACGCACCCAGTAAGAGTAGGGTCACCAAAACAAGGGCAAATGACAGCCCGCCCTGTATCATCATAGTTTTTTGCATTCCCACGGCTTCTGACACAATTCCGGTAATGATATTTCCCAGTGCAAGCCCACCGCCAAAGTATATTGCATAGATCAGCGACTGACCGGTAGCCCGGTATTCGGCGGGTATAAACTGGTGAACAAATGCAATAAAAGCAAGGAAAAACAGGGCCAGTGAAATTCCATGTGTAGTTCCCAGGAGAATGGCAAACCATGGATTGGAAATAAAACCGTAAGCTACTAAACGTAGTGATGTAACGATCATAGTAAAAACGATCAGCTTGCGGGCGCCAAAGCGGTCGATGATGCGCTTGCCAAAAATAAAGAACGGCACTTCGGCCAAGGCCTGGAAAAGAAAGGCATAACCCACATGCCTGAACTCGGCCCCGATCTCCATATAATAGATATTTATAAAAAGATGTACGGGAGAGGAAAATACCCCATAAAAAAACATGATTACGAAGATGGTAGTTAACCGGGGATCGAGCATGAAAACCTTCCGTACTGCGTTCAACTTAAGGGTTTTCAACGACCGGGTTACCTGCAGCGGCTTATACAAAAAATGCAATACCAGAAAACTTGTGGCCAACAGGCAGGAAGCAATAATAAAAATCATATACGAGTTGCTGGCCGAAATAAAAATACCCGTTACAGCCGACGAAACTGCCCAGCCAATGGAAGCCCAAAGCCTGAGCTCTCCGTAAGATTGAGTCTTTTTCTGCTCTAGAAAATCAAGGGCAACACTATCCAGCAAAGGGAAAATGGGATTGTTGAATAATGTAAAAATGTATACAAAAAGAATAACGGCAAGAAAGGTTTGTTGCAGTAGAAAGCCCCACAACATTAGAATTGCTATAAACATAGTGAGCGTAAGCATGTTCTTACGGCCAAACCTATCGGCAATCATGCCCCAGAAAGGAAGAATCAAAAGTGTATTTATCTGTTGGATGGCAATTACAATACCGATCTGGCTATCGCTCAGGCCAATATGGTTTTTCAGGAAAAGATTAAAAAATGAGAGCCATGATGCTGCAGCAGCTGCTGTCAAGAAAAAGATCAACTTTATGATTATGGACTGATTGATTCTCATGGCAATAAATGGCCTGCAAATGTAATTGAAATATCATATTGAAATGATCCAGTCTCTTAAAAATTGGATCATATAAATCATACATGCATTGCTGCAATCGTTTCCCTAACACTTATTAAAGAAATATTTCTCTTTTTTTATCTTTTCCATTTGTTGAATATTATTTAAATTTGGTCTAAATAAAAATAAGCCAAAAGGACTTTTTTTATTATTGATTACCAGAACGTTAATAATTTTAGCAACAATTAAATTTACAATAGTACTACAGCATATGAGAAAAAACATAATTACTTCGGCATTGTTACTGGGAACCCTTGGAGCATATTCCGGTTCTTTTACTTTTGTAGGTAAACCCTTCGAAACAGAGCTCAGCAATGGAAAAAAAATTGAGATCATTTTGCAGGAAGAAGTTTATGAGGAAGATTACCGGCGAAATGCAGAGAATACACAAGCTGATCTATCCCGGCAAGTGATGAGTCATGAGAAAATGTTACAGCTCCTCAACCAGATAAGAAAGGAAGAGCGTGAAGTGATTGAAGAATTTACTCTTTGAAAAAAATCTGCCAACACCCAATGAAAAAACCGGGCATCCACCCGGTTTTTCTTTTTTTTGACAGGCACTAGTGAAGCAGATTTCAGGGGTATGATTTCCATTTCTCTTTTAGTTTGGAAAAGTTTAAAGCAGAATAATTTCTTTTTAAAAGAGTTTCTGGTTTTCTTTTAAAGAAACATACACGCTCCATCACTACTAGCACCACGGTGAAAGATCAGGAACAGGATGAGAAAAGGCCACCGGATAAAAGGAGCATGACATTGATTAATACAGTAAAATGCAGCATATAGCTGCATTTTTTTTATTCTAACCTATCCATTGGTTGCTGCAATGCATTTATGGTTAGTTTTTTAGCCGCAATTTAATAGGTTTTTTACCCCCTTTTTGACAATCTTTTCTTACTTTCGCAGACGAAAAAACAAGCCTCTCCCTGTTACTTCCTATTACGCCTTCAATTTTTGGATGGTGTAATTTGTTTTTTTTAAGTTGGGAGCACAAATACTAATGCATTAGAAATCTACTCATTCACTGCTGTTATGACCAAGGTTGAATCTAACACGAAGTACATTTTTGTTACCGGCGGAGTAACTTCTTCCCTGGGAAAGGGAATTATATCTGCATCATTGGCCAAATTGCTGCAGGCCAGGGGTTATACTGCCACCATACAGAAACTGGATCCTTATATCAACATCGATCCGGGCACATTGAATCCTTATGAACATGGCGAATGTTATGTAACCGAAGATGGCGCAGAAACCGACCTCGACCTTGGACATTATGAAAGATTTCTCAATGTACCAACATCACAGGCCAACAATGTAACTACCGGCAGGATATACCAATCGGTAATTGAAAAGGAACGAAGAGGCGATTACCTGGGAGAAACCGTGCAGGTTATTCCTCACATTACCGATGAGATTAAGCATTGCATTCAGCTTTTGGGAGAAGACAACCGGTTTGATTTTGTAATTACAGAGATCGGCGGAACTGTGGGTGATATTGAGTCATTGCCATATATTGAGGCCATCCGCCAATTGCGCTGGGAACTGGGAAACCATTGTGTGGTAATCCATCTTACCCTGGTTCCTTATCTTTCTGCAGCCAAAGAGCTCAAAACAAAGCCTACCCAGCATTCAGTGAAAACAATGCAGGAATATGGTGTGCAACCCGATATCCTGGTATGTCGAACCGAAAAACCTCTCAATGAGGGCATCCGAAACAAAATTGCATTGTTTTGCAATGTCAGCTCATCTGCAGTAATCGAGTCTATTGATACCGACAGTATTTATAAAGTACCGCTTTTGATGCGCGAAGAAAAACTCGACCTGGAAGTGTTGAAAAAAACTCGTATGTCGCCCAATTGCAAACCCGAGCTTACTTCGTGGGAGATATTCATCAAGCGACTTGAAAATCCCAATTGCTCTGTTGATATTGCCCTTGTGGGTAAATACGTCGAGCTTATGGATGCCTATAAATCCATAATAGAATCTATTATTCATGCCGGTACAAGCAATGAATGCAAGGTAAATCTGAAAATGATCCATTCCGAACACATAAATCCAACCAATGTAGAAGCTGTACTGGGCAGTGTTTCGGGTATCCTGGTAGCACCAGGTTTTGGCGAAAGAGGTATTGAAGGAAAGATCACTGCAATACATTACGCCCGCACACAAAATATTCCTTTTTTCGGAATCTGCCTTGGCATGCAGTGCGCAACCATTGAATTTGCCCGTAATGTACTTGGTATGCAAAATGCCCATTCAACAGAAATGCTTCCCACTACCCCCCACCCCATCATCGATATCATGGAACAGCAGAAAAAGGTAAGCATGAAAGGAGGTACCATGCGCCTGGGGGCTTATGAATGCAAAATAAATATAGAATCAAAGGTGTATCATATATACAAAAAGCAATACATTTCGGAAAGGCACAGGCACCGCTACGAGTTTAACAATAAATACCTCGACCTTTTCGAAAACAATGGAATGATCGCTTCGGGTTTCAACCCCGGATCCAACCTGGTAGAGATTATGGAGCTGAAAGATCATCCCTGGTTTATCGGAGTTCAGTTTCATCCCGAATATAAAAGCACAGTAGCCAACCCACACCCCCTGTTTGTTGATTTTGTAAAAGCTGCCATGACCCATAAGAATCAACGGTAAGGATTAGGCAACATTTTGTATTTTTGCACGACTGATTTTTTTGCCATAAAAAGAAAAATATTTCTCTCGTATAACATTTCATGCATAACTAATATTCATAATGAACAGAGACAACATTATTGGTCTGATCCTGATTTTTGTAATACTTATAGGATTTAGCATTTTCAACACCCCTTCAGAGGAAGAACGTGAAAGGATTCAGCAACAGCGTGACAGCATTGCTACTGCCCAACAGGAAGAACAGGATCGGATCAGGGAAGCCCGCCTGGCAGAAGAAGAACAAAAACAGCAAGAAGCATTGGCCCAAATACCACAGAATGAATCAGTTGCACCTGAGCAACACGATTCATTGGTTCAGGCTGCCCTGCGCGACCAAATGGGGCTCTTCGCCAGTGCTGCTACAGGAGAAGATGAATTCATCACCCTCGAAAATGAAAAACTCCTCATAAGAATATCAAAAAAGGGAGGGAGTATCCAGTATGTGGAACTGAAAGACTACAAAACATGGGATCATAAACCCCTGGTTTTGTTCGATAGCGAAAACCATGATTTCAGTATACAGTTTTACTCCGCAAACAGGCTTATTTCTACCAAAAATCTCTATTTCGAACCTGTCTTTAAAACTGCACACCAGGGCAGTCAGGCCAGTGTGGCAGGAGCTGATTCGCTGATTCTTGCCATGAAAGTTTACCCGGATAATCATTCAGAAAGCAATCCCAGTTTTCTTGAATTTGAATACATCCTAAGAGGTGATGATTTTATGGTGGACTTTAACCTGAACACCAGGGGACTGCAGGATGTAATTGCCTCCAATACCACTTTGCTCAATCTTGACTGGCAAACCAACCTTTCCCGCCTGGAAAAGAGCCGCAAGAATGAAATGAACCTTACTACGGTATATTACAAGTTCTTCAATGATGAAGTGGACAACCTGACAGAAACCCGTGATGACAGCGAAGACCTCAAGACCAGCATTAAGTGGATATCCTTTAAGCAGCAGTTTTTCTCTTCGGCTCTGATTGCAGCCAACAGCTTCAACAGTGCACAGGTTTCCACACAATCTTTTGAAGAAGAACAGGATAGTCTTCTTAAAAAGATGAATGCTACCATTGATATTCCCTATAATTCAAGAGAGAATAATGATTTTCCCATGCACTTTTATTTCGGGCCAAATCATTACAATACCCTCAAAGAATACGATATGGAACTGGAACAGCTTATCCCGCTGGGATGGACGCTCTTCCGCTGGATCAACCGCTTTTTTGTGATCCCTGTATTCAATTATCTCGACAGTTTTGACCTCAATTATGGTATCATCATCCTCATCTTAACCCTATTGTTAAAACTGATCCTCTTTCCCATTGCCTACAAAACTTACCTTTCATCGGCGCGCATGAGGGTTCTTAAACCTGACATTGAGGAACTCAACCAGAAATTCCCCAAGAAGGAAGATGCCATGAAGAAACAGCAGGCACAGATGGCCCTCTACAAAAAAGCCGGGGTAAACCCGCTTTCAGGATGCGTGCCTATGCTGTTGCAGTTTCCAATTCTCATTGCCATGTTCAGGTTCTTCCCTGCCTCCTTTGAGCTCAGACAAGAGCCTTTCTTGTGGGCTGACGACCTTTCTTCATACGACTCAATTCTTACCTTGCCCTTTACCATTCCCTGGTATGGAGATCATGTAAGTCTTTTCACCCTGCTGATGACGGTTTCTACCATCATTTACACCCATATGAACAGCCAGATGATGAATACGGGCACTCAACTGCCAGGCATGAAAACCATGCTCTATTTTATGCCGGTAATGTTGTTGTTCGTTTTCAACAGTTTTGCTTCCGGTTTGAGCTATTATTACTTCCTTACCAACATGATTACCTTTGCACAGATGTATGCCTTCCGCTTTATGATTGACGAAGATAAGATCAGGAAAAAGATTGAAGAGAATAAAAAGAAACCCGTGAAGAAGTCGAGCTGGCAAAAAAGGCTTGAAGAAATGGCAAAACAACAACAGCAGCAAAAGAAACGTAAATAATCCATCAAATAAAGAAGTTGTCTGAAAACCCAGATTTTATATGGACGCTGCGCTTGTCGAAAAGGGTATATGTCTTGTAATCAGATGTCGTTTCGACAGGCTCAACGACCAACTCTCCGTTTTGAGACAGCCTCATTGTAATGTTTTTGCAGGTTCCAGAATCTACTAATCAACCGCATCATGAATAGCCCGGCAATTTACAATATTTCACCCGTTGATGGGAGGTATCATAAGCAAACCTTAGAATTGCAAAAGTACTTTAGCGAATATGCACTGATCCAGTACAGGATATTTATTGAGCTCGAGTATTTTATAGCATTGTATCAGCAGGGGCTACCCGAGCTTTCAGCTATCACTGGCAAAGAGATTGAGGCGATCCGCTCTATCTATCATGACTATACCGGGCTTGATGCGCTTCGGATAAAAGAAATTGAAGCAGTTACCAATCATGATATCAAAGCGGTTGAGTATTTTATAAAAGAAAAGTTTGACCATTTGGGTCTTTCAGCCTACAGAGAGTTTATCCACTTTGGTCTTACGTCGCAGGATATCAATAATACCGCCATACCCTTATCGTTGAAGGAAGGATTACTGGAGGTACTTGTACCCCAGCTGGATGAACTTATGGCGACATTAAAGAATATGGCCCGCGAATGGCTCGAAGTTCCTATGCTTGCGCATACCCATGGGCAACCAGCTTCTCCTACAACCGTTGGCAAGGAAGTGTATGTTTTTTACTATCGCCTGGAGCGGCAGATCAACCAATTGCTCGCGCTCCCCTTCCCTGCCAAGTTTGGCGGAGCCACAGGAAATTTCAATGCACACAAAGCGGCCTACCCCAACATAAACTGGAATGAGTTTGCCGATCGGTTTGTAAACAATACCCTGAAACTAAAAAGATCAGAAGTTACCACCCAGATCGAACACTACGATTTCCTGGCCTCCATATTCGATGGGCTGAAGAGAATCTGCACCATCATTATTGATCTTAACCGCGATGCATGGAGCTACATTTCCATGAATTATTTCAAGCAAAAGATCAAAGAGGGAGAGGTTGGTTCTTCTGCCATGCCCCATAAGGTAAACCCTATCGATTTTGAAAACTCGGAAGGGAACGCAGGTATTGCCATTGCCCTGTTTGAACATCTGGCGGCAAAACTACCAATATCGCGCCTGCAACGAGACCTTACCGATTCTACCGTGTTGCGCAATATCGGGGTGCCCCTAGCGCATATGCTCATTTCGGTAAAGGCCACCCATAAGGGGCTAAACAAGCTGATCATAAACCAGGAAAAGATCACTAAGGATCTTGACGAAAACTGGATGGTGGTAGCTGAAGCCATCCAAACGGTGCTGCGCAGGATAAAATACCCTGAACCTTATGAAAAACTAAAGGAACTCACCCGCACAAACCAGAACATTACACGTGAGATCATTCATAACTTTATCAAATCTCTTGATATTGACCAGGAAACCAAAGAGAATCTTCTTTCTTTGACACCTTTCAATTATACCGGGATTCTTCCTGTAATTCATTAGGATTTGCTGTGTCTTATAGAATGTTTGCCTGCAGGATTTAAGCGCGTATGCTACAACTCAGGGATAAACCGGCCGCCAAACGGAAGGGCTTTCAGTATCGGCATTGATTAAAATATGCCTTTCACCGGGAAATTGATTAAAAATTAATACATGGATAAATTCAAAAGATTATTCAGTTACCTTATTCCTTACAAGTCAGCTGTTGCACTTAATGTTTTTTTCAGCTTCATGAGTGCCATATTCAATGTCTTTTCTGTAATCATGGTCATTCCGGTGCTGTCTATTCTTTTTGAAATGCAACCCATTGTAACAGAGCCGGCCCCTCTGACCTTTTCAGTAGATTCCATTACGGATAACTTCAATTACTTGGCCAGCTACCTTATGATCAACTACGGCAGTATTGCCACGCTGATAGCGGTGGGAATATTTGCCATTGTGATGAGCTTTTTTAAAAATGCATTCAAATATGCGGCCCTGTACAACCTGGCTTATATTCGCAACATTGTGGTAAAGGATATTCGTAATGACCTGTACGACAAATCACTGGTACTGCCACTCTCGTATCATACCAATGAAAAAAAAGGCGACCTGATCAGCCGCATGACCAGCGATGTGCAACAGATTGAGCACAGTGTAATCAGCTCACTGGAAATGGTTTTTCGCGAACCCATAACCATTTTCGTAATCCTTGTATCATTGTTTATCATGAGCACCAGCCTTACCCTGGGTGTATTAATCCTACTGCCACTCAGCGGACTGATCATCGGGCGGATAGGAAAGACACTCCGATCTACGGCACTGAAAGGGCAGAACAAGCTGGGAGTAATTCTCTCTGTGTTGGAGGAAACCCTCACCGGGATAAGGGTAATCAAGGTTTTTAATGCCGAGAAAAAGGTAAAAGACCGCTTTCTGAGCATCAATAGTTTTTATACCCTGGTAATGACAAAAATGTACCGCCGGCAGTACCTGGCATCCCCGGTGAGCGAGTTCCTGGGTACAGTAGTAGTGATCCTTATTGTATGGTATGGCGGGGCATTGGTTCTTACCGATGTAAGCACGCTTTCCCCCGCTGCCTTTATTGGCTATCTGATTCTGTTCGCCCAAATCATCAATCCTGCAAAATCTTTCTCTACAGCATACTACAACATACTCAAGGGTATGGCTTCTGCCGATCGTATTGATGATATTCTAAAAGCCGAAGTAACCATTCAGGATAAGCCCGATGCAAGGCCAATTTCTGCCTTTAATGAATCCATTACATTCAACAACGTAAGTTTTCGCTACGAAAAAGCGCCCATCCTGCGAAACATTAACCTTACCATCCCCAAAGGAAAAACCATTGCCCTGGTGGGCCAGTCAGGAGCTGGAAAATCTACCCTGGTAGATCTTCTTTCAAGATTGTATGATGTTACGGAAGGTGAAATTCTCCTGGACGGAATAAATATTAAAGACATAAAAATACACGATCTGAGAGCCCTCATGGGGAATGTAAACCAGGAAGCAATCCTTTTCAATGATAATTTTTTCAACAACATTGCTTTTGGAGAATACAATGTACCCGAAGCTGATGTAATAAGAGCCGCCAAAATTGCCAACGCCCATGAGTTCATTGAAAAAACACCCCTGGGCTACTATACCAATATTGGCGATCGTGGCAACAAACTGTCAGGAGGACAACGCCAGCGATTGAGCATTGCACGTGCCATCCTGAAAAACCCCCCCATACTCATTCTTGACGAGGCAACCTCGGCACTTGATACTGAATCGGAAAAACTCGTGCAGGAAGCTCTTTCCAATGTAATGAAAAACAGAACTTCTGTGGTAATCGCTCACAGGCTCTCCACAGTGATCAATGCCGACCTTATTTGTGTTTTACATGAGGGCGAGATTGTGGAAAGAGGCTCACATGACCAACTGCTGGCCATGGATGGATATTATAAAAAACTCCATTCATTGCAGATGTTTGCAGAATAAAATCATTCACTATTTTTGCCGGTAAAATAAGACCGAAACAACAAAATACAGAAAACAATCAAAATTAAAGAAGATGGATTTAAGTAAAGTAATGGCAATTTCAGGGAAAAGTGGTTTGTATAAGATCATTTCCCAATCCAAAGCAAGTATTATCGTTGAATCATTAACCGATGGCAAAAAGATGCCGGTCTTTGCAACGCACCGTTCATCAGTACTGGAAGATATCAGTATGTTCACCTATACTGAAGATGTCCCCCTGAAAAAGGTGTTGTGGAACATGTATCAGAAAGAAGATGGGAAAGAAGCCTCTGTTGATACAAAAGCCGATGCAAACGAATTGAAACAGTACTTCGAAGAGGTGTTGCCCGACTTTGATCAGGAAAGGGTTTATCCCAGCGATATCAAGAAGGTTATTTCCTGGTATAACCAGTTGCTGAAACATGATATGATCAGTGAACCAAAGGATGAAGAAGAGGCACCGGACCAGTCTGAGGGTGATAGCACCTCTGAAAAAGATGAATTAACTGACAATACAAAGGAGTCAGAAATGCCATCGGAAGAAAAAAAGAGCAGCCCCAAGATCGGTTCTGCCCAATCTGATGCAAAAAAGAAGGAGTAATTCTTTCGAATCTAAGAAAATGTAATACACGATACAATGTACAAAAAGATCATCCGGCCACTTTTGTTCCTGCTACCCCCTGAAACAGTGCATCATGTGGTTGTAAAAATGCTTCATGCAGGGTATGTTATTCCTGGAGTGAAGCAGATGATCTCATGGGCCTGCAGGGTTAATGATCCCTTGCTGGAAACCGAACTCTTCGGCATAAGGTTTCCCAATAAAGTAGGCCTGGCAGCCGGCTTCGATAAGCAGGCAAACCTCTACAATCACCTCTCTGCTTTTGGCTTTGGACATATCGAAGTTGGTACGGTAAACCCTCTGCCACAGCCAGGAAATCCCAAACCCCGTCTCTTCAGACTAAAAAAAGACCAGGCCCTGATCAACCGTATGGGATTTAACAATCCCGGTGTTGATGCTTTTGTGAAAAACCTCAGGAAGAACAAGCCCAACATCATTATAGGCGGAAACATAGGCAAAAATACACTAACCCCCAATGATGAGGCTATTGCCGATTACCTGGCATGCTTCGAAAAACTCTATCCCTGGGTGGATTATTTTGTGATCAATGTAAGTTGCCCTAATATTGAAGGCCTGGGAAAACTCCAGGACAAGGACGAACTGATCAGGATCATTGATACCATTAACGCGGCAAACAACACAAAACCAAAAAGAAGGCCGGTTTTACTTAAAATCTCTCCCGATCTTACAGAAGAACAGCTTGATGACACCCTCGCTGTAGTTAAAAAAACGGGGATTGATGGAATTATAGCAACAAATACCACAACTACCCGTCAGGGCCTTTCCACTTCAGAAAGTGAAATTAATAATATTGGGCGGGGTGGCCTTAGCGGCAAACCCCTGAGAGAAAGAGCCACTGCGATGATTGCCAGTATTGTGCAAAAAACAGGGGGAACAATACCGGTAATTGGAGTAGGTGGCATCATGTCAGCCAAAGATGCCCTGGACAAACTCGAAGCAGGTGCCAGCCTGGTGCAGATCTACACCGGCTTTATTTACGAGGGCCCGGGCCTGGTAAAGAGAATAAACCAGGCAGTATTAAATTACCTTAAACAAAAGCCGCGAAAGTAACTTTTCCCTTTTAGTTTGTTGTCTTATTGTTAACAATAAGCATATAGATTAAAAAACAAACATGAGCAAGCGCTTTTTTGTCCTTTTTATTTTCTACTTTTTTATCCTTGGCCAGTGTAACACATTCCTGATTTCTGAAGCCCGGGGGCAGCAGGAACAGGGATTCAGTTTTGATGTCAACTACCGTTCTTTGCGCATACCGGTAAAAATTTCACAGAACCTTCTGGTAGTTCCCATGAGCATCAACAACTCTCCCCCGCTGAATTTTATCCTCGATACCGGTGTGAATACCACCATACTTACCGAACCAATTATTGCCCATCTGTTTTCTATCGATGTAAGTGACCTGGTTTATGTACTGGGTTTAGGCAGTGAAGGAATTATTGAAGCAGGAATGGCTCGCAATGTTACATTCTCAATGCAGGGAATTACAGGGCGGAATATGAATATGATCGTTTTGCCCGATGGGGTTTTGTCCTTTTCAGAAATATTTGGCTTTCCCGTGCATGGCATAATTGGATATGACTTCTTCAGGGAATTTCCGGTGGAAGTGAATTACAGGCGTAAATTCATCAAAGTATACCAGGAACCAACCTATCGTATCAGAAGAAGAAGTACGGTAGTGCCCTTAATTATGGAAAATAACAAGCCCTACATCGAAGTATCAGTAATGGGAAAAGATTCGGTAAAGGTTGACTCTCTTAAGCTGCTGGTAGATATGGGAGCTACAAACCCAGTATTTCTCAATAGTAGCTTTAAGCATCTCACCCCAAAAAGAATCCCTGCATATCTTGGTAAAGGCATCAGTGGGGAATTGGTAGGTGAGATGGGTCGTTTGCAATACCTGGAAATCGAAGATTTTGTAATTGATGCCCCATTGGTTGCCTATCCGGAGGAAGAGTTTTTAACCCTTGCAAACCTGAAATTTGAATGGCAGGGCATACTGGGCGGAGGAATACTCAGCCGGTTTCGTTTTATCATTGATTATGGCAGTAAGAAACTGGTAATGAGAAAGAACAACAGTTTCAGAAAACCTTTTGAGCACAACATGAGTGGTATTGAGGTAATAGCAAGAGGTGCTTCCTTTTCTGAATACTTTATCAGCTATGTACGCGAAAACTCCATAGCCCATGAAAAGGATATAAGACCCGGAGATCAGATCATCAGGATCATGAACAAGCAAACAGCCCGCGTGACACTTGATGAGATCGTGGGAATTCTTAACCAGGAGCCCGGAACTGTTATCCACCTGGAAATACTCAGGGGAGATGATATTTACCGCAAAGTAATAACCCTGAGAGAAGACATCTGAAGAACCTTAAGTCGTTGAATGAAAAAAGCACCTGGTACCTGTTTGGCCGGGTGCTTTTCTGTTTAGTTTTTG
This sequence comes from uncultured Bacteroidales bacterium, assembly GCA_964453995.1. Lineage (GTDB taxonomy): Bacteria > Bacteroidota > Bacteroidia > Bacteroidales > UBA7960 > SKVR01. The sequence continues at coordinate 37,849 of CAYVQC010000015.1, forward strand.
CAGGGCGTAAAATGTTAATCCCGATAATGTAAAAGACTAAAAATTCAATCCTCAAAAATAAGCCCGTAGTCGCGTTCTATGGCATTGGCGGTCCATTCTTCCGGAACCACTTTCCAGTTGTTATCGGCTTTGGGTTCTACCGGGCTTTGCTTTTCTATATACCCTGCCAGGTACGATCGGAGGTCATTATCTGATGTCCATACAATCCTTTCAGATAAAGCCGCATGGTCTATACCCGCTCCATGGGTCAGATGTCCACCACCGCCACTGCCGCGATATGAGTTAATGGCAACACGGTAGGTACGGTCAGGGATGAAACGGCCACCTTCCGACAATCCTTTTATCTTAATCCTGCTACCCACTGGTTGTGTTACATCAACTTCATAATCAAGACCCGATGCAGAATCAAAATTGAAGAATGCATTTGCAAACCGGGCTCTTCCCTGCCGATCCAACGCCAACTCACCCTGTTCATTTTTCCTAAGCAGCATAATATGATCATCCTCATTCTCCATGGTGGTGTACCACAGCCCGTAAGAGTATTCAAGGAAATCTTTTATTTCGGCACCGGTAAGTTCCATTACATAGAGGTAGTTTTCGTAAGGATATAAACGGAACATATCCCGCATGGTCAGGTCTCCTTTTGCCAGGGTGGCATTAAATGAAAGAGGTGCAGCAAATGAGATCTGAGCATCAGTAAGTTCAAGCTGCATTTTATGAATAAAATCAACAAAAGCAGAGTTTCCGGCATAGGCCTTCTTTGAATGAAGATCTCTTTCAAGCACGCCAAGGGTTTTATCAACAAAAGCCTGAACATTGTTGTAATCCTCCTGAAAATGAACCAGGAACTCCTCATCAGGCGTAAACTGATCCATTCCTACAATTTGTCCCTGGGTTTCGGAGAGGATATAATTTCCTCCGCTTCCCCTGGTAAATTGCAGATCAACAGCAGCTACCGAACGCCCGTGGGGATGTCCGCCAATGATGAGTACCTGCTCTCCATCAATATTTTCAACATAACGGTTTCTTACCCTGTGATCATGAGCAGTAAATACCACATCAAACCCCGGTACATTTTCCGCAACAAATAATGATGCATTTTCTATCTGCAAATTGGTGGCTGCTTCCTCTGATCCATCTCCTTCGCCGCTATGAAAAAGCCCAATGATGGCGTGGGGTTTTTCATGATCGCGGATATATTCTACCCATTGTACAGCGGCCTGATGCATTCCGGTAAATTCTAGTCCTTCCCAAAGGGTTTGGGGCAGCCAGTTGGGAACCGATGAAGTAATAAGTCCCAGAACAGCGATCTTTACCCCATCTTTTTCTATGATCTGATAAGGCTTGAAATAGGGCTTTCCAGTTTTTTGATCCAGGATATTGGCTGCCAGCCAGGGAAACCTGAATTCGTTTTTCAGCTGGTTGTATACATCGGATCCGGCTTCAATATCATGATTGCCCACCGAGGCAGCATCAAACCCAATGTAGTTCATAACTTTAGCAAACAGATTTACTTCATCAGTGGCAATAAAATTGGCAAAATATCCGGTGGGTTGCCCTTGCAAAAGGTCACCGTTGTCCAGGAGAACGATATGCTGATCTCTGTTGGCGCGTTCCTGGTTTACATAAGCACTTACATGTGCCAGGCTGCCGTCCATGGGTGTATCGGTGGTGAAATTATGCGGAAAAATTGCGGCATGCACATCTGCGGTGGCCAAAACCTTAATATGTACCTTACTGTCTTTTTGTTGACAAGAAGTAGTAACCAATGCAGCAAGGATAAGCAACAACAATACAATACTGTATTTTCTCATAAAAGCGAGTATTTGAATAATATAATATTAATGATCCCGGACCATGCCAGGACAATGGATTGCCATGAAAAAAGCGGCATTTGCAAAACTACAAATACCGCTTTAAATACGCTAAACTAATATGAAATTATTGCCCTAAATAGGCTTTAAGCAACTTACTTCTTGAAGTGTGTTTAAGCCTTCTGATGGCTTTCTCTTTTATCTGTCGTACACGTTCACGTGTAAGGTCAAATTTGGCACCAATTTCATCCAGGGTAAGACCATGATTCATACCGATTCCGAAATAGAGGTTTATCACGTCCCTTTCTTTTTCCGTGAGGGTGGCCAGCGATCGCTGTATTTCACGGGCAAGGGATTCATGAATAAGGCTTGAATCGGCATTGGGCGAGTCCTGGTTGACATAAACATCGAGCAGGCTTGCGTCTTCCCCTTGTACCAAAGGTGCATCTACAGACACATGATGGGTTGAAATCCTGAAAAACTCGGTAATTTTGTCTTCATTGATTTCCAATGAATCAGCTAGTTCTTCAGTTGATGGTGGGCGCTCAAATTTTTGTTCTAGGCGTGATGCTTCTTTTTTGATTTTGTTCAAAGAACCTACCTGGTTCAGCGGTAGCCTGACAATCCTTGATTGCTCAGCGAGAGCCTGAAGTATAGACTGACGAATCCACCACACCGCGTACGAGATAAATTTAAATCCCCGGGTTTCATCAAATCTTTTGGCCGCTTTGATCAGCCCAAGATTTCCTTCGTTGATCAGGTCAGGCAAGCTTAACCCCTGATTTTGGTACTGCTTGGCCACAGACACTACAAAGCGAAGGTTGGCCTTGGTTAGTTTTTCCAAAGCGGCCTGGTCTCCCTGCTTTATGCGTTGCGCAAGCTGCACCTCTTCTTCTGCAGTAATGAGGGGCACTTTACCTATTTCCTGAAGATACTTGTCTAACGAAGCTGTATCCCGATTGGTAATAGATTTTGAAATCTTTAATTGTCTCATAGTTTGGGTTAAAATTTAGGTAATTTAGGGGTAGTGGAAAGTTGAATTTTCACGGTGAAAAAACTTTCAAAGGTACAAAAATTTGTGATAATGGCAAAACTAAATTTAAACATTTTATTAACGCTATAACGCTTAAAACTCAAGATTCATTTTGCCCGGTATAATATTTTAAACAGAATAAATTAATTTTATCAGGATCAGGGAATTACAGGGTTGCATTAAAAAAAATTTCAGGCCTGCACCATTTAGGGAAACAGGCCTGAAATCCGTTTTTATTCTTTGTATTAAAGCCCTAAACCGTAGTATGCCCTGGTACCATTCGGATATACTCCTTCAATGAGCACTCCACCTGTGCGATTGCTTAGGATCGATACCAGTTCCCTGGCTGATTCTACAGGTTTACGATCAACATGTGTGATGATAAACCCTTCCCTGATCCCTGCAGCGGAAAGACTACCGCGGCCAAGAGCGGCAACCCGCACTCCGTTCTCTATTCTTAATCTGCTCAGATCAGAATCTGATACATTCTCAAGGGTTGCTCCCAGGGCTTCAACAATATCACGTTCTCCACGTTGCACAATTGAGGTATCTCCGTGGAGATTCCTTAGTGTGGTTGTACCTTCCAGTGTACGTCCATCGCGGTTATAGGTTACAGTAACTTCATCGCCCGGCCTTTTTCTTCCAATGGTTTCCAACAGGTCGCTGGTAGTATTGATGGTGCGGTCGTCAATGGCAGTAATAACATCACCCTGCTGCAGACCAGCTTCTTCTCCGGCGGTATTTTCTCCAACATTTACCACATACACTCCCCTGTTTACACTTAGGCCATATTCGCGCACACGTGCCGGAGTTACATCATCAATATTGATTCCCAGGAAGCCCCTTTGTACTTCACCATACTCCATCAGGTCCATGGTAACTTTTTTGGCAATATTTGACGGGATAGCAAACGAATACCCCGCAAACGAACCGGTGGTTGATGCAATAGCTGCATTGATCCCTATAAGTTCACCACTGGTATTTACCAGGGCTCCACCACTGTTACCACGGTTTACTGCAGCATCTGTTTGTATAAAAGCCTCAATAGAAGTTCCTCCACCAAGGATATTTATATTTCTACCGGTAGCACTTACAATCCCGGCGGTTACAGTTGAAGTAAGATTGAACGGGTTTCCCACTGCAAGCACCCACTGGCCCACTTTTACATTATCAGAATCACCAAAAACGGCATAAGGTAAATTTTCTCCTTCAATCTTTAACAGGGCAAGATCTGTTGCAGGATCAAGACCTACCACCACAGCATCAAATACCCGGTTATCATTGAGAGTTACCTCGATGGTTACAGCATCCTGTACCACATGATTGTTGGTAATTACATAACCATCATCACTAATGATTACACCACTACCGCTTCCCTGTACCCGGCGATCGGGTGCCTGGCGCTGCCGTGGCCCAAAAAATTCGCGAAATGCATCATTGCCTCCAAAGAACTCATCATATATAGAGCTGGGGCGTTCAAACTCGGCACTAATATGGACCACTGTATTTACAGTCATTTCTGCAACTACGGTAAAGTCAGGCAAGGTTGTGGGAACATTAGACAAAAGCCCGGTAAAAGCTTTGGGCACAGAGAAACTTCCCTGTTCTTCCTGCCATGTGGTATTATCCACGTTCTGCTGAGTTTGAAAAAAAGTTCTTTGTAGAAATAAAGCAATAAATCCGCCTAAAATCGCTATCAGTAAAAAAGAAAGAAACTTTTTCATAGTTTATGTCATTTTTGATCAACACTATTGTTTTCAATTACACTATTCCAAGGGTCGTGGTGGAAAGCATAAGGATCAACGCAAAAGATGTACCTTTTCCTATGCAGATTGGCTCAATCTGTTATTAATGTTTCTTAATTGAACTGTTAAAAAACAAAACACAGGTCTTTCATTACCAGTCCAAACCCTGCGTTAAGTTACATTTACAATAATATTACAAAATAGAATCTGACCCCCTGAGCACTTTGCTCTTTTTCGTAATTTTACATGGTAAATCAATTGTATTCGCTGGTATCTCATTATCAAAAACCGTGAAAAGAAAACCAAAATCAGAATTTAGTGCATTTCACCTTTTACTGGGCCTGTTGCTGGGTTTTTTGCTGGGCACTACACTGGTATATTGGCATTCAAACCGACAAAATGACAGACTTTTTACTCAGGCACTTGAAAATGTAATGAATTATTTTTCGGATCATTCCATTCACCTGGAAGCAGGGGATAGCATAATTTTGATCCGTGACAAGCAAATCCAGCCAAATCAACCGGTACTTTCTGACAACAACGAGCCTGAAGCATACAGGATTACCCGCGACAGACTGCTTCACACCAAAGTGATCATGCTAACCAATGTGAAAGACAGCCGTTCGCCGGCAGACCGGAAGCTCGATTCACTGTTGGGAAATTCCAGGGAACATTCAGATGTACAGGCTTTTTTTATCGAATTCTGGGAATCTCCGCTTAATTCAGTTGGATACAAAATGGGCAAAAACAAAATTGTATTGTATGGTATACACTCATTCGGAAACATAAACCTGGTAAGGTACAATGAAAAAATTTATCTCAATTACCTCAGCGAATATTATCCTCTTGAAATGACAACCGCATTTAAACCCTTGATTCCCACACAGGAACCTGTTTTCACTTCAGAAAATTCTGGTTTTTAGGCTTATTGGGCCATAATCTTACCACTATTACCCCGGAAAATCAAAACCAACAATAAAAACATCAGACGAAATAATCCACATGACCATATCATTTTTTAAATACCACGGTGCCGGAAACGATTTTATAATCATTGATGAGAGAAATGTTTCCTCCCTTTCTCAAAAAACGGATAAGGAAAAAATTATTGCCCGGCTATGCCACAGAAGATTTGGCATTGGGGCAGATGGTTTGATGCTCTTACAAGAAAGTAATGATGCTGATTTCGAAATGATTTATTTCAACGCTGATGGGAAAGAGGGTACAATGTGCGGAAACGGCGGAAGATGCCTGGTAGCATTCGCCCACCACCAGGGCCTGATCGGTAAGGAGTGTCACTTTCTTGCTGTAGATGGGTTTCATAAGGCCAGTATTATTCGAACTGACGGCAATGGAATGGAGGTTTCCCTTCAGATGAATGATGTAAAAACCATACAACCTGTTTATGATGGCTTTTCCCTCGATACGGGCTCACCCCATTATGTTACTTTTACAACCAATATTGAAAGCCTTGACGTTGTTGAAACCGGGAAAAAACTGCGTCATGACCCCGTATTCGGAAAGCAAGGCATCAATGTAAATTTTGTGGAGATCAGAAACAATACACTGCACATTCGCACCTATGAGCGTGGCGTGGAAGATGAAACCCTGGCATGTGGCACAGGTATTACTGCTGCAGCCATTGTAGCCCACCATGCCCGGCTAAAAATCCCTGCCCAGGAGTACAACATAATGGCCATGGGAGGAAATCTTAAGGTTTCTTTTGCATTTAGCCCTTCCACCGGCTATAACAACATTTTTTTGCAGGGGCCTGCCGTAAAGGTTTTTGAAGGAAAAACAGATTTATAGCCATGCTCTGTGAATAGGATTACAACCTCAACTTTTATGCTGTTCCCATATGAAAAAGTATGTTTATATTTGACTTTTTGCTAAAAAAGAAATTACAATCTAAAACATAAACCAGTCCGATGCAATCACTCAACGGAAAGAATCTCAGGCTCAGAGCCATGGAGCCATCAGACATTGATCTGATGTACGAATGGGAAAATGATCCGGAAACATGGATCTACAGCAATACCACAACGCCTTTCTCCAGATTTTATCTTGAGCAATACATTATCAATTCACATTGCGATATTTACAGTGAAAAACAATTGCGCCTGATGATAGAAACCAGGGATGGGACCACCCTGGGGTGTATCGACATGTTTGAATTTGATCCCAAAAACCGCAGGGCAGGCATAGGAATTCTCATTGCAAGGGAATTCAGGAAAAAAGGATTTGCTTCAGAGTCTTTGGATATCATCATCAATTATGCAAAGAATGTGCTTGCTCTGCACCAGCTATTTTGCAACATATCCCATGACAATAAAAAAAGCCTGGAGCTGTTTAAAAAGAAAGGATTTCGTGAAGCAGGACAAAAAAAACAATGGCTTCTGGTAGAAGACCACTGGGTAGATGAGCATTTTCTGCAGTTGATATTTGCATAATAAAAAATACTATACATCAAAAATGACAAAACGTAAAACAAGAAAAAAAGGAATTAAAATGCCCTTTTGGCTAAAGATTATTGTTTCGCTGCTGGTTATCCTTTTCGTAACCGGAGGCATTGCAGCCTGGCGCTTGTATCATGCCATTTACCAACCCAACATTTTTCTGGGCGAACGAAAAACCTCCCACATCTTTATTCCTACAGGCAGCAATTTCACTGATGTAAAAACCATTCTGTACAACAATGGCATGATCATCAACACCAATACCTTTGAGTGGGTAGCCGAAAAAAAGAATTACAAAAACAACATTCGCCCCGGTCGTTATCTGATTCATGAAGATATGGGCAACAATGAGTTGATCAACTTACTCCGCTCAGGCCAACAGGACCCGGTAATGCTTACCTTTAATAATATAAGGAACAAAGAACAACTGGCGGGCAATATTGCAAAACAGATTGAAGCAGACTCCCTGTCAATCCTTACCTTGCTCAACGACAGGGAATTTTTGCGTCAGTATGATATGAGTCCCGAAACCGCAAAATTGCTTTTCATACCCAATACCTACGAGTTTTTTTGGAATACCTCTGCAGAACAGTTGCTGGCACGCATGCACCGCGAGTACAAAGCTTTTTGGAACGAGCAGAGGCTGAATAAGGCCATGCAGCTTAACCTAACACCCTACGAAGTGGGAACCCTTGCCTCTATAGTGCAGTTGGAAACCAGCAAAGCCGATGAATATTCAAAAGTGGCCGGTGTTTATATCAACCGGTTGCAGCGCAATATGCACCTTCAGGCCGACCCCACCGTAATTTTTGCTGTGGGGGATTTCTCCATCAGGCGTGTTCTCAATCGACACCTTGAAATGGATTCACCCTACAATACCTACAAATACATTGGCTTACCCCCTGGCCCCATTGCATTGCCCGAACCTGCCGTTATTGATGGAGTGCTCAATTACAAAGGACATGAATATCTGTTCTTTTGTGCCAAGGACGATTTTTCAGGATACCACGCATTTGCACGTACCTACAGCCAGCACAGGGCAAATGCCCGTCGCTATCAAAACGCCCTCAACCTGAGAAATATCATGAAATAGCCCATTGGCAGCGTTTCTTCGGCAGCACGATTCAATTTATCTTCTTACATTTGCCCTTACATTGGGGGGTTCATTTCCCGCTGTGATGTACAGACGGGCCATCTCTCCCAGCATAGTAATGATTTTTACATGGTGGTTGTTATGAATAGCAAAACAAATAAATACAGGTATGAAGATCAAATTCGGAACTGACGGCTGGAGAGCTATTATAGCTAAAGATTTCACATTTGACAATGTAGCACGAGCAGCGCAGGGAACTGCCAACTGGCTGTTGGAAAGAGAAGAAAATCCTTCGGTAGTGTTAGGACACGATTGCCGTTTTGGTGGTGAATTGTTTACCGAAGTAGTAGCCAAAGTGATGGCTCTGAATAACATTAAAGTTTTCATGGCCGATGGCATTGCCTCTACCCCGATGATCTCCATGGGTACATTGTATTACAAAACCAACCTGGGCATCGTGATCACTGCCAGCCACAATCCGCCCGAATGGAACGGTTACAAGCTAAAAGGGCACTATGGCGGACCACTGATGGAAGAAGAGATAAGGCAGGTGGAGACACTCATTCCTGATACCAATATCCATAACCTGGATGCCATCCGGTTGGAAGACCTGGTAGAATTAAACCAGGTAGAACGGGTTGACCTTGAAACCATATATTGCAACTACCTGGAAGAAAAATTCGACCTGGACGCCATCCGCAACTCACACCTTGAATTTGCCTTTGACGCCATGTACGGAAGCGGCCAAAACATCATGCGCAGGCTCTTCCCCGAAATTACCCTGGTACACTGCGAACGGCAACCCCTTTTCGATGGCATTCCCCCTGAACCTTTGCTGCGAAACCTGCAGGAGTTCTCTGAGATAATACAACTGGCAGAAAACATCGATTGTGGCCTGGCAGTAGATGGCGACGCCGACAGAATCGCCCTTTTCGATCACAGGGGTAATTACGTAGATTCGCACCACACCATGCTCCTGCTGATCCATTACCTCTATAAATACAAGGGAATGAAAGGAAAGGTAGCCACTGGTTTTTCATCTACGGTAAAGATCGACAAGCTCTGTCAAATCTACAACCTGCCACTTGAGCGGGTCAAGATCGGGTTCAAGCATATTTGCGGACTCATGCTCCATGAAAATATTCTTATGGGAGGTGAAGAATCAGGTGGAATTGCCGTAACCGGGCATATACCAGAAAGAGACGGCATTTTTAACGGTCTGCTCATTTGGGAAGCTATGGTAAAAACTGGCAAGTCCTTGAGGGATCTCATAAGGGAGATATACGATCTTACCGGTGCTTTTGCGTTCGAAAGAAGTGACCTGAAGCTCTCACAGCATGATAAAAACAGGATTGTGGAGAACTGCGAAAACAATGTTTACAAAGCTTTTGGGCCTTACACAGTAGAAAAGGTGGAAACCCTCGATGGATTCAAATACTATTTCAATGATCATGAATGGCTCATGATTCGCCCTTCGGGCACCGAACCGGTGTTGCGCACCTATGCCGAATCTTCCACCAGAGAAAAAGCACTGGATATACTGAAGACCGGCTATGATACCATCATGAAATCATCATAGCCCATCGGCAGGAGAAGGAAGGATTCCAGGGATGGTCCGGGCCGGTTGGCACAAATACATCATTATGCAATACCTGCACTCTTTGTCATTGAAAAAAAGACGGCCCTCATTTTTATTTGCTCTGCAAATGACGGCAATAGGCATGTGCCTGGTATTGCAGATGCCCGCCTCTGCCATGGACACTATTGCAAACAGCAATCCGCCTTCTGCCTCGCCAATAGCCCTGGAGAAGAATACCCCACCCCCGTACAGATTACATTTGGTCACCACTGCTCATGTAATCGGCTACACCGGCACCCTGCTTATGCTCAATGAGCTCTGGTATAAAGATCATCCCCGCTCCTCGTTTCATTTTTTCAATGATTCGGGGCATTGGAAACAGATGGATAAAGCAGGACATACCGTTACTGCCTTTCATTTCAGCAAACTCAGCTACAGAACTTTCAGATGGGCAGGTCTGGACAATAAGCAGGCAACATTATGGGGCAGCATTTCAGGTAGTGCCTTTCTCACCACCATCGAGTTGCTGGATGGATTCTCCCGTGAATGGGGCGCTTCATGGGCCGATATTGGTGCCAACACTTTTGGCGCACTGAGCTTCATGATGCAACAATATTGGTGGCAGGAACAGAAAATTCTCTGGAAATACTCTTTTTCACCCAGCAATTTGTCGCAATACCGACCCGGACTCCTGGGCTCCACCTTCGCTGAAAACCTTATAAAGGACTACAACGGACAAACCTTTTGGCTTTCCTTCAACCTTCGGTCCCTTTTGGGCGCAAAAAACTCACTTCCCCCATGGCTCAATGTAGCCTTAGGGTATGGTGCCATGGGTATGTTGGGCAGCTCACAAAACCCTGCCTCCCACAATGGCAGGCCGCTACCCGTTCACAACAGGTACCGCCAGTTTTACCTGGCCCCCGACATTGACTTTTCGCGTATCCCAACACGATCTCCTACCCTTCAGCAAATCCTTACCACTTTAAACTTTATCAAATTCCCCGCTCCTGCCCTGGAATACAATTCTGAACACGGCTGGGTATTGCACTGGGTGTTTTTTTAACCCGGAATCTGCTTCTCCATCAGATCAGGCACATTCCCAACCATTCCAGGCCCTCATTGTATTTGTTGTTTATCCAAACAATTTTCAAATAAAAAATTACAGTGTAATAAATTATACTACCTTTGCACGTCTTTTGCGTCAGGCTTGTTGTGTAAAAACATTTTAGGGTAAAGCCAGATGCGGTTTGTTTATCTTATTTTGTTTTATGCTGAAATACAGGGCCATTTGCTGCCCGCCAACAAGTGGTAAAAGATCAGAGAACATCTTTCCTTTTATCCATTCTTCAAAAACGAATATTGCGCAGATCGTCCCAATGATCTCACAAAAAGCAGATTTCGTTTCAATCCATTAGATTTTAAAACATTCACAAAAGCATGGTAAATCCTGCTTCGAATTCAAATTGATTTTATGATCACTACATTAGATTTAACTTTTAACGATCTTTTTCTCAGCGAAGAAGTTTTGAGAGGTATTACTGAAATGGGCTACAAAACGCCCACTCCCATCCAGGAACAATCCATTCCGGTTATGCTTGAAGGGCATGACATGATCGGTCAGGCACAGACAGGGACCGGCAAAACTGCTGCCTTTGGGCTGCCTATCCTGGATATGATCAATCCCGGCGATCATTCTGTGCAGGCACTTATCCTGTGCCCCACCCGCGAACTTTGTGTTCAGATCGCAGATGAATTGGAAAAAATGGCTGCATACAAAAAAGGAATTAAAATCCTTTCTATCTATGGTGGCGACTCTTATACACGCCAGATCAGGGGACTGAAAGACGGAGCCCAGATTGTGGCAGGAACCCCCGGCAGGGTGATGGATCACCTGCGCAGAGGTACCCTTAAAATCACCGGCCTGAAGGTTGCCGTAATGGATGAAGCCGATGAAATGCTCAATATGGGATTCAGGGAAGATATGGAAACCATCCTGGAAACCACCCCTGCAGAAAAACAAACCGCCATGTTTTCGGCCACCATGTCAAAACCCATACTGGAGATCAGCAGGAAATTTCTTCAAAATCCCCGGATCATAAAAGTGGCAGACCAGAATGTAACTGCATCAACCATAGAACAGGTTTACTTTGAAACCCGTGGTGCAAAGAAAAACCGCATCATTGCCGACCTGATTCAACTGCATGAACTGAAGCTCTCACTGGTATTTTGCAATACCAAAGCCAGAACTGACGGCGTAACCGATGAACTGCGCAAGGCAGGCCTCAAAGCTGAAGCCCTCCATGGCGACCTGAGCCAGAGCATGAGAAATCAGGTACTTAACCGCTTTAAAAATGCTGACATCAACGTGCTTGTTGCTACTGATGTGGCTGCACGTGGCCTTGATGTAAACAATGTAGATGCTGTATTCAACTTTGACCTGCCCCACGACAACGAATATTATGTGCACCGTATCGGCCGAACGGGCCGCGCTGGTAAAACCGGACGTGCCTTCAGCTTCGCCGAATCGCGCAAGGATGACCGAAAAATTCTTGAATTGGAAAGGTTCATCAAAATGAAGATAGTAAAAGGCAAACTGCCAACACGGCGCGAAATTCATCTTTCAAACATCACCAGGTTGGAAAATGAACTTATGGCCATTGCCGTAGAAGAAAAACTCAAAGACTACGAAAAGGTGCTGCACGATATGTACGGCAAAGGTTTTGACCCGCATCTGCTGGCAGCATGCCTTCTGAAAACAGTGATGGATGAAAAGGGAATCAAACCCCGGATGCCCGAGGAACCTACTGAATTTATCAGCGACATAGCAATTCCCGTTAAAGAGAAACCCGGTAAAAATGGTAAGGCGAAAAAAGATAACAATCCGGCCAACTCACCCAAGATACGCATGCACCTTGGATTAGGGAAAAAAGACAGGATCAAACCCGGCGATATTGTGGGGGCCATTACCGGCGAATGCAAGATACCCGGAAGCGACATTGGCGTGATTGACATGTTTGACCATTTCAGTTACTTCGAAATTTCCGAAACCCAGGTGCGCAGGGTTCTCAAAGGCATGAAGAGAAATACCATCAAAGGGAAAAAATTTATGCTTTCCATAGCCAGGAATTAAAGCATGAGCAATGGCCATTGCTAAAGATTGCCTTTATCCATTGCCGGCAGTTTCAACTGCCGGCAATGGTCATTTTCTCCCTCTTTTTCCATGACTTAAGCCCCTTACAGAATATCTTTCCACGACGCTGACATCATTTGCTGGCGCTGATGAACTCTGGCGCGCAGCGCCGAAGATTCCCCTGCTATAATCACCCGTTGGCTTAAGCCAACGGCAAGGGAAACGTCCCTTCAAACAATCTTTTTCCCCTCCATTAGAAAGCACTGACTTTATCCATTGCCGGCAACTTCAACTTTTCCCCGGCACGTAAAAAATATCAAGAACAGAAGACTCCCCTTTTTATCTAAAACCAACGCACAGGAAACAATTCATGCCTTTCCCCAAGGCCTCAACATATTGTTTGTTTTGCTATTAAATTATTACAAAACCCCTTATTTCAAAGGTAAAACACCGTTTAAATTGATTATATTCGCATTCAATCAGAACTTTGTAGTGGAAATAGAAAAACAGAACATGTATGGCCGAAGAGAATGATAAGCAGAAAACCCGTTGGCACGCCATGGAAGCCAATGATGTGCTCAAAGATTTGGATGTAACAGCCGAGAATGGGCTGGATGAAGAAAAAGTAAAAGAAAGACTCGACAAATACGGCAAGAATGAACTGCCTAAAGGAAAAAAACGTTCGTGGTGGAAAAGATTACTCATGCAATTCCATAACGTTTTGATCTACGTACTGCTTGCATCAGCAGTTATTACGGGTCTGATGGAACATTACATCGACATGTGGGTAATCCTTGCCGTAGTAATTATCAATGCATTGATCGGTTATATCCAGGAGGGCAAGGCGGAAAGAGCCCTTGAAAGCATTCGGGAAATGCTCTCCCTTGATGCGGAAGTGATCCGCAATGGTGAAAAGAAAACCATTGATGCCGAAGAACTTGTTCCCGGTGACGTGGTATTCTTAAAATCGGGAAATAAAATACCAGCCGACATACGACTTATCAATACTAAGGATTTGCGTGTGGAAGAGTCTCCCCTTACTGGCGAATCAACGGCTGTAGACAAGTCTACTGATCCGGTGGAAGAAGATGCCATTACCGGAGATCGCACCTCTATGGCATTTTCGGGTACTGTAGTTACCTATGGAAAGGCAACGGGTGTGGTAGTTGCAACAGGCGTAGATACAGAGATTGGGAGAATCAATAAAATGATCTCCGAGGTAGAGGAAATTACAACCCCCTTGTTAAAGCAAATAGAAAAATTCGGCAAGTGGCTCTCAGTGATAATCCTGGGGATTACAGGAGCCTTCTTTGCCTTTGGCTATTTCTTCCGCGAGTACGATATCAGCGAATTGTTTCTCGTGGCCATCGGACTAATTGTAGCCTCTATTCCTGAAGGGTTGCCTGCCATCATGACCATAACACTGGCTATCGGGGTGCAGCGTATGGCCCGGCGCAATGCCATCATACGCCGCCTGCCTTCTGTTGAAACGCTGGGTTCTGTAAATATAATCTGCTCCGATAAGACCGGAACTCTTACACGCAACGAAATGACGGCCAGAACCGTAATAACTGCTGATGAAGTATATTCGGTTGAAGGAACAGGATATGAACCCGAAGGAAAAATATTGCTCAACGAAAAAGAAATAAATCCGAAGGAGGATGATCAGGTATTATGGCAGCTGCTGAGAGCCATTCGTGTATGCAACAATTCTGAAATTGGTGAAAAAGACGGGAAATGGAAGGTTACCGGTACCCCTACCGAAGGGGCACTGCTGACACTGAGCTATAAGGCCGGACTTAAAGATTTCAAACCCGAACGCCTCGACCATATCCCCTTTGAGTCTGACCATAAATATATGGCCACCCTTAATAAGGTCGATGATGATGTGTTTATCTTTATGACCGGCGCACCCGAGCGTGTGCTTGACATGTGCGACAAACAGCTCACCAAAGACGGAGAAAAAGAACTTGACCTTGATTTTTGGGAAAAAAAGCTTGATGAAGTTGCCTCCAAAGGCCAGAGGATGCTGGCTGCTGCTTTAAGAAAGGCCGACCCCGACAGGAAAGAGATTGAAAAGGACGATCTGAAGAAAAGCAAAACTTTCCTTGGCGTAATCGGCATTATTGATCCGCCGCGTAAGGAAGTAATTGAGGCCATTAAAGAGTGTAAGGAAGCAGGTGTAACAGTTAAAATGATCACCGGAGACCATGCTGTTACAGCGCGGGCTATTGGTAAAGAGATTGGCATTGGAGACGGGGAAAAGGTAATGACTGGCAAGGAACTGGAGGAGATGAGCGACGAAAAGATGAAGGAAATCGTGGAAGAATATGATGTGTACGCCCGCACCTCCCCCGAGCATAAGCTCAGGCTGGTCACAGCTCTCCAGGAAAACGGCCACCTTGCCGCCATGACAGGCGACGGAGTAAATGATGCCCCGGCCCTGAAAAAGGCCAATATTGGTATTGCTATGGGCATAAAAGGTACTGAGGTGAGTAAAGATGCATCAGAAATGGTGCTGGCCGACGATAATTTTGCCTCCATTGTAAATGCCATAGAAGAAGGACGTACCGTTTACGACAATATCCGTAAGGCTCTTCTGTTCATCCTGCCTACAAACGGTGCTGAAGCACTGGTTCTGATGTCGGCCATCCTGCTGGGAATCATCATGCCTATTACACCTGCCCAGATCTTGTGGGTAAATATGGTTACTGCGGTAACGCTTGCCCTTGCTCTCTCTTTTGAGCCCATGGAAGATGAAGTAATGGAAAGAGATCCAAGGAAATCTGATGAACCCATCCTTGGAAAATATTTTATCTGGCGAATCGGTTTTGTTTCCTTTCTCATTGGCGGGATGACGCTGGCCATGTTCAATTACATCCAATCGATGGAAATGAGCCAGGAAATAGCCAGAACCATTGCTGTTAACACCCTTGTTGCCGGACAGTTGTTTTACCTGTTCAACTGCAGAAAGATGAAGCAGCCAAGTCTTGGAAAAGGTTTCTTCGGTAATAAGTATGCCTTTATTGCTGTAGGGGCGCTGGCCGCTCTCCAGCTGCTGTTCGTTTATGTTCCTTTTATGAATACTTTTTTTGGAACAGAACCCATTGACGCTGCTTTGTGGTTGTATCCGTTAGCGGCCGGCTTACTGGTATTTATGGTGGTAGAATTGGAGAAATTCATCATTCAAAGGATCAAAAAGAACTAACAGGCCAAAGCCTGCGAATCAATCCTTCTTACATGATCTTCTTCCTCTCGGGCCCCAAACCCCGGGTCCATTGGTTTACAACAAATTCATTGCTCTGGATCCACTTTTTCACCCCTTCCAGCGGATCGGTGCTGAGGTGCATTTCAAACAACAAAGAATTCATCTGCCGTTGGTTGAGGATCATCCTGTCGAGAAAAGTTGCCACATGAGGATGCTCCCCGGCAAAACCTGCTCTTGCAATGCTATAGATCTGCTCTTCGGCCATATAGATCATTTGAGGGTCTTCCAGAAACTTCAGGTCATACCTGAAGAAGAGCCAGTGCGGCTCCCAGCCAGTAATAACAATATCTTCCTGTTTTTGCACCGCAGACCTTAGTTTCTCGGCCATTTGTTCTTCCGACAATACAAGCAGTTCATTGGAAAGCTCATAGGCCTGCAGAGCATCCCTGGTAAATTGCATAATCCCTGCGGTGCTGTCAATCCCTGCCACAGGCCCCTGGTAATAGTTGCGCAGTTGCCCGATACTGTCAATTTCCATGTATAATGGCACTACCAGGCCGGTACGGGCTGGCTGATAGTTCATCCCCAGTACTTCTAGCTGACCTTCATACAACTCAATGTATGCACTGTGGGTGGCAGGAAGCCAGGTATCCAGGAAAACATCGGCATCTCCCGAAGCAAGGTTGTTGAATATCTCATCTACCTGGGTCATGCGTGTTGTTACTTTGAAATCCATATCCCGCTCCAGCAAGGTAGCAGCAAGGTAGGTAAGCGCCATACTTTCTGACCAATCGGTATAAAGAACTTTTATTTCCCGCTGTTCACTTACATCCTTCTGCGATGGTGAAGTGCACCCCCCCAGCAAAAGCCCTGTCAATATCAATCCTAAAATCTTTCTCATAGTCAAATACTTTTTTTCAGTAGCGTCTGTAATTAACTGACATGATAT
>CAYVQC010000015.1:54955-75549 GCA_964453995.1 uncultured Bacteroidales bacterium
ATTGAGGCAACAGTTTACTGTTTACACATCATTCAAACAATGCTTTAAAGAAGCCTACGAATTTTTTCACATCCTTCACAATCATGACCGGTACATTTTTTTCAACGCCAGCCAGTTTCTCCGAGGTACTATCCATGATAATATTGGCCAGTTGCGACTTAAGCCTGGTTCCGGTTATGACCAGATCAACATGGTTTCTTACGGCATAATTGTAAAGCGATTGGGCCTCATCTCCCTTAAGATCTACAGTATAATCAAATGGAATATCAGCCGGCAACTTATACTTTTCGGTAAACTTCGCAAATTGTTTATGCATATGAGATTCGAGTTGCTTTTTTAGCTTTTGGGCCGCCTGAGCAGTTTGTTCTGAAAAATAATTGTAAGGCAGTTTGTAAACATTATGAAACTCGATGCCGGCACCGGTAACCTCTTGTATATACCGGGCCATTTGAAACGCGATTACTGAAGGGCTGGCAAAATTGGTTCGTACCATGATACGCGTAAAACGATAGGATGAAGTTTCACTGATGAGCAACACAGCTGAGGGGATCAACCCGATGATCTTTTTCACCACACCACCTTCTCCCACATATCCGATCTTTTTGCCCATGACGGCAATATCCGTTTTATTCTTCTGGGCGTATTTCACAATTTTCTCTACTGTCAGCCCCTCTTCCACTACAATATTGGGTGGCAAGCTATTAGCATGAAGATAGTACTCCTGAACTTTGTCTTCAATTTCATCCCTGAGGATGTCTTTCAGGGGTCTGTCGGTATCCATTATGGCATCATTGATTTCCTCGGGGATCTCATAGGTATCCATAACATGAATGAAGGTAATGGAGACGGGCTTAAAAGTCTCTACCATAAAATTGGCATATCCTATCAACGACTCATCCATTTCGGTGAGGTCCAGGCAAATCAGTATATTATCAAATTTGAACATAGCGCAGATGGTTTAGGATTTTTTTTCTCTTTTGTTAACCACATCAGATACAATGTCGAGATACGATTTTCTTTCTTTTGCAAGATCATACCTGAGCAGTTTATAATACTCCTGCGATAATCCTTTGGTAAGGCTGTAGGTCATGATGATCAGAATAATTGTAAAAGGCAACCCGGTAATAATGGATGCCGTTTGCAGTGCTCCCAGTCCACCACCAATAAGCAATACGGCAGCTACTCCTCCTTCGGTAAGTGCCCAAAAGATGCGCTGTGCAACGGGGGCATCCAGTTTGCCACCGGCGGTAAGACTATCGATAACCAGCGATCCGGAGTCGGAAGAAGTTACGAAAAAGCTTGTCACCAGTATAATACCCACTACCGAAGTAAAAGCACCTATGGGAAATTGGTCGAGAAGCACATAGAGGGAAGTTGCCACATTGTCCTGCACAGCCGAGGTAATATTGGCCAATCCATTAAGCTCGAGGAACAGGGCGGAGCCCCCAAAGGCCGACAGCCATAAAAAAGTAAGAATGGTAGGAACGATGAGCACCCCAAGGATAAACTCACGGATAGTGCGCCCCCGGGAAATACGGGCAATAAACATTCCTACAAAAGGCGACCAGCTTATCCACCATGCCCAGTAAAATACCGTCCAGCTTTTTTGCCAGTCGGATTGGGTGTAGGTTTCTGTCCAGAAACTCAATTCAAAGAAATTTTGAAGATACCCCCCGATGTTTTGCACAAAAGAACTGAAAATAAATAACGAGGGACCTACAATAAGCATAAATAAAAGGAAAAACGCCCCGATAATGATGTTGAGCTGACTCAGTCGTTTTACACCATGGCTCAGCCCGGACACTACCGATGCAGTAGCTGCAAGGGTAATAAGACCGATAAGGATCACCTGCATATTTACAGTATCTGACCATCCCATAAGATGATGCAGACCGGCACTTACCTGCTGAACCCCAAGACCCAGGGAAGTAGCAAGTCCAAACAAGGTAGCTACCACAGCCAGTACATTGATGGTTTTTCCCAGCTTTCCATGGATGCCTGGCCCAATCAGTGGATGAAATACAGAACTGATGGTAAGGGGTAACTTTTTATTGAATGTAAAAAAGGCCAACGACATGCCTACCAGCGCATAAATACCCCATGCATGCAACCCCCAGTGCAAAAATGTAAAATGCATGGACCGGCGGGCTGCTTCTACGGTTTCACCAGGCCCTGTGGGTGGACTTACATAATGCAGGATGGGCTCCCCCACACTCCAGAACAGGATCCCGATTCCCATCCCTGCACTGAAAAGCATAGCAAACCATGATGCTTTTTTAAACTCAGGTTTGGCAGTCCGCCCGCCAAGTCGTATATTCCCAAATTTGCTGAAGGCAATGGAAAGGCAAAAAATCAGAAACAGGTTTACCGCCAGGATGAAAAACCAACCACCATACTCCGAAATGTTATCCTGTATGATGGTAAATACATGGCCCATAGGCTCACCCACCAGCAAGGTAATAGCTATAAAAAAAACGATTAATATGGATGAGGGCCAGAAAACCCACGGATCTATTTCAAAATATTTGTTGCTCTTAGTTGAAGTTACAGCCTTTTCTTCCTTCATCTTTTTCATGTCTACCAAGCTTATATTTTACTTATGAAATATTGGTTTATTATTACAATACCATCACATTTTCAAACAAAAGTACAAAAACGATAGTGAAAAAAAAATCATAACCACTGGGAAAGGACACCGTACATTTTTATCTTTGCAGGTAGAACTGGTTGTATTACCAGGGGCAAAACAGTGTACAGGTATTCTATTAAGCACCTCATTTTGTGAATTCTGAATGTTCTTCTACAGCGTTTCCTCCACCAACGGATTGCTGTAAATCCTTTGGCTGAGCTTTTTGTTACAAACCCTTCCCAATATTGGGGTGTTTCCCCGGCAAAACAGTGCAAGAGTGTTTTTCTTCCATACCACATTCCGGCTGGAAAAGACTTCTTTAACCCCTGATATAAAAACAAATACCTTTACTCCAGGCTGAAAACCAGTTTTACATGCTGGCATTTTCATCCCTTTTAATGCTACTAATCCTTAACTATGATATCAAACTATATAATTTTATTATGAAAAACATTATACATTTTTCAATTGTCTATTTTTCAATAGCGGCCTGCCTGATGCTTTTCACACTGCCTTTACGATCGCAGGAAAGCGACGACGAAGATTATCTTAAACCTGGTGGCGCTTTGCGGCTCAATTTGGTTAGCCAACATTATGAGGAACCCTATGCACCCACAAGTACCTATGCCACTTTGGATACATGGCGACTGAATGTTAATGCAAAATACAGCGGAGTTTTACTGGACTTCGAATACCGTTTTTATCCTTCTTTCAACACCCATTTTATCCATCATGGTTTCCTGGGATACCGCTTCACTGATGATCTGGAGATGCAACTGGGTGTTACCCGGGTTCCTTTTGGCAATCTGGATTACAACTCCAACAGCTGGTGGTTTCTGATCCCCTATTACATCGGCCTGGAGGATGACTACGACATGGGTATCAAGTTCAATTACAGGGCTACTGATAAACTTGACCTTTCCCTTGCCTACTTCCGTCAATCCGATCCTGCTGGTCCTGCCTATGGCAGTGCAAGCTTTGGGGGCCCTGGGCCAGGCACCTATTCTTACAATATCATTCCTGATAATGATGGTGTTGTATCAGAAACCGGAGTTCCCTCTTCCATCAGGGAGATGAACCAATTCAACCTGCGCGCCGAATTAGATCTTGCCGAATATACCCAGGTTGGTTTTTCCGGGCAAATAAACGGGGTCTACAATTCGGTGTTACAGCAAACAGACTATGGCAATGCCTGGGCAGTGCACGCAAATGCTAATTATTATGGCTTCAATCTTAAGGTACAGTTTACCTCTTACAATTACAAAGCGCGTGATGATGAAGGCAATCTGCTGGAACGGGTGCAAATGGGCGCATATGGTGACCCGTACTACGACGATGGGGTGGCAGCCCGTGGAGATATAATTACCGCAGCACTGGCTTACGACATACCGCTGCAATGGGGGCCCATCAGCAACATAAGGCCCTATTTCGATTACTCGATAATGACCAAAGAGGGCAGTCTTGTAAATGGAAATAATGATTTCAAATTCCAGAATTCCCTGATGATTGTACCGGGCTTTATGGTTACGGCAGGCAAGGTTTACACGTATGTGGATTTTGCTTTGGGCAAAAACCACCCGTGGCTTACCGATTCCTTTGGCACTGGCCTGGGAGCAGGACACCTGGACGAAGAGGGAAAACCCTTACCTCTGGTGGAACTGCCCTGGAATCTCAGGTTTAATATCAATATCGGATACTATTTCTGATATTCCTATTCCTTTTACGGCAGGCGCTTCCTGCCTGGTCTGTTTACTGCTCCTCCTGTTCTCTGCGCTTTCTCACGTTTCTTCTCCAAAGCAGGTAAAAGACCACAATAAGCAAGGGTATGACCACGAAGAAAACGATATTTTCGGTAGATTCAAAAAAACCAACTGGCTCAGAAGTTTCCCGGGGGATATGGGTAGGTGATTGTGCCCATGTAATCCATGAAATAAGAGTAAGAAAGGTGGCTATCGCCAGGGTTCTGAACTGGTTATTTATTCTTTTCTTTAGTTTGTGCATATCATTTGCATTTAGTGTGTCAGTAGTGTCGGGCAAAAACCGGTAAAATTGTATTTCTGGTCATTGCAACATTTGCCTTACACAGGGAAAACAGATACCGGCATAAAAAACACATTATAAATATTTTCCCGGCTATAATTTTTCATTAGTAATTACAACAACGCTGTGGGCTAATTGCTCAATGACATGGTTAAATCAGGAGGCCCGCAAGGCAATGCCATTTTCATTGATGGCAATCAGTTGTTTTTTATAAAGAGCTCCCACTGATTTTTTAAAGTTTTTCTTGCTCATTTGCAGAATCCTGTATATCTCTTCGGGTGAGCTTTTGTCGGTAAGAGGCAAAAAGCCATCATTTTCTTTTATGGCATTGAGTAGTTTCTGAGAAAAATCATCAATCATGTTTTCATATCCAGATGGTTGCAACCTCAGATCGATTTTGTCATCGGGCCTGATACGGGCAATATAGCCTTTGCGTTGCTCACCCGGTTTCAGATCCTGGAAAATCTCTCCCGAATACAGTAAACCCTGGTGTTTTTGGTTGATGATGGCCTTAAAGCCCAGCTCCGATCTTGTCCAGATAATGAGATCCACCTGCTGGCCTTCTGAATAATCAATGGGTTCTTTATCCAGGAATTTTTCCAGTTTTGCCGATGCGGCAATGCGTTTGCTGCGCGGATCAACATACAAATAGACCAGGTACGACCTGCCCTCTTCCATTTTGGCGTTTTGCTCACTGAAAGGCACCAGGAGATCCTTGTCGAGCCCCCAGTCAAGAAAAGCACCGATTCTGTCCACTGCCTTTACCTTCAGCCAGGCAAAGGAACCTACTGTGGCTTTTGGCTTTAGGGTGGTGGCAATGGGTCGGTCTTCCGAATCAAAATAGATAAATACCTCCACATCATCGCCGGGCTGCGTTCCCGGGGGTACCCATTTGGCCGGCATGAGGATCTCGCCGAGCTCACCCCCGTCGAGGTAAACACCAAAATCGAGGCTTTTCACCACTTTCAGGGTATTGTATTGTCCGATCTTTATTTCCATAGAAAACAAAGGTAAATATTTATTCAATTGTAAACTTCTTCATCCGTTCGTTGGCGTTGAAAGTGGGAAAATACATAAGATTTACCTGAGCCGGATTGAGGTTGAACCGGCCTGCATAGCGCGCAATAAGTTCCACATCAAAAACATGTTCACCGGCGGGCAGCTTCTCACAAAAAATCACCACTTCGTTGCGGAAATACTCGCGGTGCACTTCATGGGAATTTCCCCTGCTCTTATCACTAAAAGAGCATCCGGCAGGCACAGGCACTGTGATCATTATATATTCGGCATCTTTCTGCAGCCTTACCGTGGCTGTAAGTTTCACCTCTTCGCCGGCTTTACATTGCTGTATCGTATCATTGTTGTTGAAATGGCTTATCACCCGAAACTCATTGGATTTAAATTCAGGTTCGCGGTTTCTGAATGTTTGATAAGCAGTAAAATACACGGGGAAAACGCCCTCCCTGGTTATACTGATGTTTTGAATTCCATCAACAGTTTGTTCAAAAGGAAAATCTGTAACGGTTTGCTCAAAGTCTCCCCGGATAATCAATTCAGGATTCAGGTTACCTCCAGTCTCTTTCAATAAGTCCGGCAGAATGGCTTGGATAATGGCTGCCGACTCATAAGTATTGCGCCAGTTTCCCTTTCGGCGAACCTCAAGAAAGTAGTTGCGCATCTTTATGAGTTCCTCCCTGTCAGTGGCAGTATCATTCATGATCAGATGATACACCAGCAAAGTGTTCTGAATATCGTTATCCAACAGGGAAAACCCTTCTTTACCATCTGAATAAAAAACATTGCCAAGGAGCGTTTCATTACGGAAGTCTGAAAGTGTATCAAGCCTGTATTCCATGCCACTCATCTGCTTAAGTCGCTGAATACGAAGATACTGATTGAATGTAAGTGAATCTGCTTGTTCTGCACGCGAGATATACCTTTTATAGTCAATGGAAGCATCTAATTGCTTTAGCACTTGCAGGGTGCGTAGCAGGACCTCGGTATCGTGCAGATTCTCCAGCTCCCATACCCATTTATCTATCACATCAACAGGTTGAAATTCAGTTATATATCCATGGTTTTCCGCCATTGCTAAAGCTTCCATTACATGAAGGCTTATCCATAAGCTTACCGGCGAATCCTTCCACCATCCCCACATACCATTCTGGTTGCGGTTTTTGTTCAGACGTTTGATCAGGCGTCTTACTTCGGGGTCCTTGTCGAATTGCTCACCACGCAATTCGTGTATTGCTTTCAGCGCAAATAAGACCTTGAGTCGTGATGCGATCTGTTCATTGCAATAATAGCGGTAGCCAAGCACATGACTAATCTCCTCTTCTATCACATTGACAACATCAGCCCGGGCATAAAGATGAACCTCTCCCAATCTGGTATCAAAGTCGAGATGAAGGGTAGTGTCCCTGTCAAGGGTATGAAAGGTTCCTGTCGTTTCTTCTATTCCGGGTTCAAACACAGCGAGCATTCGTTGCTCTCCGTCAAAGTAACCATCATCCCTGGTGATGGAATACGCAAGCTGAATGGAATCAGGAGTATTTGCAACAACATTCAATGTATCAATGACCGAATGCATCAGGTTATGTTGTTTTCGAAAAATTTCCACATCATTGATCAAAAAGCTGGCATTTACCTGAACTGAGTCGGTAGTATAATTGAATACCTTGCCCAGGGCAAATACAGTATCGGTCTGTATAAGGAAACGAGGCATAGCCAGTTGGGCTGACAATGGAAGATACGACCTGATGCTGCCGCTGGTCTGGCCGGTCTGGCGGTTGCCGTTCATGGAAAGATAATGCGTATCCCACCGGGTAATATCATCCGGGAAAGTAACTTCAAAGCTGACTTTGCCATTGTCGTCGGTGACCAGGTGTGGCTGCCAGAAAGCATAGTCAGAAAAATTCTCTCGCAATGTACCGGAAGAACCTGCAAATACGGGCATTTCAAAAGCTTCAGCACCGGTTTGCAATCCCATGGTTTCCTTGAAAGCACCTCCGGTATTAACCAGGATTACCCCCCCTGCGGCCCGCGAACCATAAATGGCAGTGGCATCGCCGGAAAGAATTTCCATGGATTGGATCATAGACTCATCAATGGAATCAAAGCTTCCCAGGTACGGAACCCCATCAATAACAATGAGGGGTGCCTGAGTACCCGATACTGTAGAAGCTCCTCTTATCCTTACCGGCTCACCGGAATGAACCAAAACACCAGCTACCTTTCCTTCTAATGCAGCTTCACCCGACGTAACAACAGCAACAGACCTTGTCATCATGCTCCTGCGTTGCACACCATAACCAACCACCACAACCTCATCCAGGGCCACCATATCGGCTTCAAGGTGCACCACAGACAAATCATCTTCGAAAATATTCAACTCCCGGCTTTGCATCCCCACAAAATGAAACGTTATAGTGTTTTGGCCGGCCGGTACCCGCAGTTCATACATCCCGTTCATATCGGTTAAAGTCCCTGTTTCTGTTCCCTTAACCGCGACGGTGACTCCTGGGAGAGGCATTCCATCAGCCATATCAACCACCTGGCCAAAAACAGAATAACCATCACCCTGCAATCCGACAGGAGTATTAGCAACTACGGGAGCGGGAGATTCAGGTTTAACCAAAACCTTTTCAGGGAGTTCTGTCCCTCTTAAAAATGCTACCAATGCATTGTAGGAAGTAACAGGCGGATGCGGTTTAAGGCTATCGGGGAAGGGGAAACTGTAGTAATTGATCCCGTTGGCCTTAATCTCAATGTCTTTTCTGCTGAAATACTCATTGTTATCAAAAAGAAAAACAACATGGTAGCTCCCCGGGGCAAGGCCAAAAACAGAAGAAGGCCATGGATACAACCTGAAGAAGCTGCTGTCTTCGTGGCTAATCACAAGCAGGTTTTCGGGAACCAGGGATTGGGGATCCTTTGCGGTCATTTCCAGCTGCAATATACCTGTTCCTTTTTTGGGTTGATAGGTATTGGCCCGATAAAGACCTCTCTTCAGCAGATCCATATCTCTTCGGTGTTTTAAAGTCCTTAGCATATTCCTGGTAATCACCTCTTCTGTAAAATCCTTTTCTGCGTAGAATTGCGAAAGACGGTCGGGTAAAAGGTATTTCTGGTCAATGCTTCTCATTTTCAGCAAATTTCTCCCAAACTCATATTCAAACACAGGCTCATGCTTGAATTGTAAAGTATAGCCCTCCGGTGACTGAAACAATACATCTCCTGCGACCGGGCCGGTAGTAAGCCATCTTTGGTACATTGTATTAACTGATGGTTCCAGCCAGAAAACATTACCACCATTTTCTACATAAGAAAACATACTATTGGGTTGCCGGTAGGGAAAAATATAATTGCCCAGGTTGCGCTTCTCACTATTCGTCAGGCTTGGATCTGCTTTGAGCACCCTGCCTTTATGGGCCACAGTCCATTTATCAAGACTCATGATCAGCTTTTTCCCTTCAGGAAAATAAATGCTGTCAAGAAAGATCTCCTGCTCCCTTGTCCTGATCCTTATGTTGTGGTAACCGGGTGATATTCGGAATGACCAGGGTTGCTCCAGGGTAAGCCAGCTGAACGCTACCGGCCTGTTGTCAACATAAACCACATGGATGGGAACAAAATTTCCATCGTCCATAACAAAAGGAGCAAACTGGGTTATACGGTCGTGGGCAAACCAGGCACTCTGGTATATGGGCTCAGGATAAAGAAAACGGAAATACTCAATGGAGTCAAGCCCTGCAAATTCACGCCACCATGCATAATCCAGTGTTCTGCTTTTGTATGTATCGGTTCCTCCCACAAGAAAACTATTGATAAATCGCTGGTTTTTGCGCAATTTACCCAGGTAAGGCAATTCTACAGGAGTATACTTGAACTTACTGGTAAGTGAATGAGCTGTAAGGTCAACTCCTTCCACCGGATTTCCGTCAACATCGGTTACTGTAATTTCTATCTTTGTTTTCTGTCCGGGGTATATTACAGGTGGTTGATCAGTATGTACAGTAAGGGATTTTTCTTTCAGGGGTATCTGGTAGGTTTCATTGACCATCTCGCCTGCCCAAAGATAGTGTAGGGAAACAAAGTAATTCTTTTTGCCCCTGGTTGGTATCGCTTTGTCCAGAATAGTGTCAGTTCCGCTTTCCAACAGTTTGTTTCGCCGATACAGCTGGTAACTGAAGGGAATACCACGTGGGTTGATCACTTTTAGTTGTATGGCATTACTTGAACGTTGTGATGATAATGATACTTGTGCCTGATAATTTTTCATTAACGTGGTATATGAAAAATCACCGGTTGTAAGTATATATTTGGCCACATAGGGAGACAATTCTACCTGTAAAGGAGAGGTTCCTTCGGTTAGAAACACTTCATTCCCAAAGCTGTCATAGCCTCTGATAATCACATCCCTTGCCAGTGTATCGCCGTTTTCAAGATAATGGATCAGCAGAGAATCTTCAATGGCAGAAATAGTAAACTCCCGTTGTTGGTGAAAAAAAGTATGCTTCGTTTTTTCTACAAAAGTTTCGTTGCTTGCTGTGTAGAGCCTCACTTCAATCACGTATCTCAGGTTTGCAGCCGGAAAAACGGAATCGGGGATTGAAATCATGGTTTCCCGGTTGTATTCCAGGGGTAATTCCTCGTAATGAAGGATATCTGGCACAAAGGTATTTTCACCAAAAATCTTATCCGGCTTAAGGGTTTTCACCTCAATTTCAAGGCGTCCATCCATGATCTGCAGATCATTCTCATCGATTCCCCTGGCATAAATGTAAAAGGGAGTACCGCGATAGTGGTTTTTCTGTGGTGCCCTCAGGTTGAGGGAAATACCGGAGAGCTCATAATCCTCGTAATAGAACCTGCGCGAGATATAGGTTTTAAAACGTTCTTTCTCCAACAAAACATTGTAAGACCGGTCAAGGACCAGTGGCAGTGAATCGTACAGCACAAATTCAAAACTATAACTTCCGGGGTGAGATGGTGAGATCGCTCCAAGACTCATCCTGTTTCTATCCGCTTCCAATATAACATTAACATTGTCATTTACAGGTTTTCCCCTTTTATTTACCAAATAGGCTTTGAACTTCACTGTGTCTCCGGGCAGATATTTTGGTTTATTGAAAACCATATACCCATTGTGATCCTGTTGGAATTTAAAGGATTTATCCTGGCAATAATAGTCATCAAAAATGCAGACGACCCTATTGCCTATATTAGTGAAAAAACTTTTGGTCTGATAAATGGTTCCCATGGGCCAACGTCTTCTTACAGAGCGGTAGCCATCGATGGGTAAACCAATGACAAAACGAACCGGAATCCAGGCATAGTACAGGGGTGTTTCATTCATCAGACCTTTTCCCAGACGAAGAATGGCCGGATTGTTTTTGTCTCTGCTTAGCTCATAATAGGCCGTTTGTCCCTGCCAGGCTACAGATAACAATCCTCTTCTATTGGATTTTTTATCACGGTAGGCCTGGAGGTCTTCATTCCAGCGAAGCTTTTTATATCCGACCCTCACCAGGGCATCGGATAATACTGTTCCTTCATGGCTATAAACCCTTACGGCAAGATCCTGTTTATTATCCAGCAGTACAACCTCGAAATCCTGCACTGAGGTTATGAAAAACTTTTGCTGGTTTGCCTCAGCATATGTCTTGACGTAATGTCCTGGTGGCAACTCGTGCCGGTAATCTGAATCCGTAGGAAAGGAATCTACAGGGGAATGCAGATACCGGCTCATTTCTTTATCCTTACGAATGATCTCGCGCGCCTCATCAGCGCTGATGCGGTAAATGTGTGTAAGGTAACTGGTGGTTCTGCTCTCCTTAAGATTTTGTGCAGTTATGCGGCTGGATGCCATAAGCATAGCCAGCACACACAGGATCGAAAATAATGGAAAAGAATTCTTCATGGTAGCTTTTTACAGGAGGATGCAAAAAAAATTATGATTCCATAAAAGTACGTTAAATTCTTTTCTTAGTTTTAATAAATGCAATTAAAGACAATAATATCCATTCTATTCACTATGCCAGCCATCCAGAAGGAGATTTATTGCAAGAGACCATGTCTTCCTTGCTTATTGGAAAGTGTATTTCCTCTTATCCCACACGGGCTTCAGAAGCCCCAAACCTAACTACACAAAAAAAAACCGCTTTTAACCCTTAGCGGATAAAAGCGGTCTTTGATAAAACACTCGGTCAGATATGTATTTGGCAATCTAATACAAACCACCCCCGGGCAATGCAAGGGCGGTTTTTATTTTAATTGTTGCAGGTATGATTAAGCAAAGGCACTACCAATGAAGAAGGTAGCCGCCAGTGCAATAATTGCATACAACTCGGGGAATACAGCAAGGATAAGGGTTTTTGTTCCTACATCATACCCTGAACCTACGGCAGCGATACCGCTGGCACAAACCTGGCCCTGGCGGATGGAAGAAAGCAACCCGGCCAAACCTAAAATGATTCCGGCACCAAAAACAGCCCCGGCCTGATCCCAGCCAATCCCGGTATTCAACAAACCAAAACCGTTAAGAAGAAAATAGCCGGCAAAACCATAAAGTCCCTGGCTACCAGGAAGTGCTGTTAACAGAATATAATTACCAAAGGCATCGGCATTCTTTTTCATAGCTCCAACAGCTGCATTACCGGCTATGGATGTACCAAAGGCACTACCAACACCTGTAAGTCCAACCATTAAACCAACTCCAATATAAGCTAAAACAATAGGTTCCATAATTTTAAACTATTAAAGTAAAACAATTAAATTAATTTCTTGAAAGGTTGATATTTTTTTCCTCCACCAGTAAAACCGGCATTTTTATAAAACTCTACAAAAGTGAGACGTATGGGGTGTACGAAAGCTCCCAGGGCTGCCATAAAGAGTGTTATCCCGTGGCCAAACACCAGGATTATGATCATTACGAGGGGGCCAAAGATAATATGATCTGGCGCCATACTTATAGCCATACTATTGAACACCATACCTAAAATTGCACTGGAAACCCCTAATGCGAATAGACGCAGGTAGGATAACAAATCGCCCAGCAACCCGGTAAACATGTTGTAGGTATCCCATATCCCCAGTCCGAAATTCATCAGGATATTGCGTTTGGGGTGGTTAAAAATAAAAATCAGCAATCCTGATACCCCCAGCAAAACATAAAGCGCCAGAGAAAAAACAGAATCCGAAACAATTCCGGCAGTATTTAATCCATACATGGCGCCACCACCAATAAGCAACAACAGCCAGCCAATGGTGGAAAGGGCATAAAGGAATCCATAGGTGCGTGTAATATTCATTACTTTTACTACCATTCCAAAGAGAATCTGTATCACACCCAATATAAGGGCCAGGTTGAAGAGTTGCGAAGGTTCAAGCATAAACCGTTTAAAATCTTCCAGCCAAGCAATTTCTGAATCTATAAGATTGATGCCGAAAATGGTTCCGGTAAGCAAACCGAAAATAACAGTAGCAAGACCCAGGTATTGTGCAAGAGAAAGAATGTTCTTGTATTCAGTAAACTTACGCTTGGCAAAGGCAGCTGCCAGTACAATCAGCAAACCGTAGCCTGCATCGCCAAGGCTGAAGCCAAAGAACATCATGTAGAACGGAGCGAAAAAAGGTACAAGGTCAAGCTCGCGATGGTTGGGAAGCTCATAAAACTCGCCGATGGGCTCAAATAATCTGGCAAAGCGGTTGTTTTCAAGCTTGATGGGTACTTTTTCTTCGTTTTCTGGTTTTTGAGAAGTGAAAAGAACATGATTGCTTTCCAGGAAAGCTTCCAGGTCCTCTTTCTTATTCTCGGGTACCCAGCCTTCCAGCAACATTACTTTTTCCTCTGCTTCGTGACGGGTATGCAACAGTGTGGTATCAAACTCAACAGATTCGAGCATCTGCAGCCAATAGCGCTCAATGGCTACCAGGCTTTCGCCGGCATGCTTATCAAACAATGCCTGGATCTGTTCAATTTCCTTTTCAGTCTTTTCCTTCTCGGCAAGCAGCTCAGAGAGCGGTCTTTCAGGGGGTCTCATCTCTTCGGCCGGAATTTCTTCAGCAAGGTGTCCCTTTTCAACTACAACAAAATAGGTTTGTCCGGCATGGTGCGAAATGATCTCAATAGGATATTCCTGAAGCCACTTTTCTTCAAATCGCTTCGAGGCGATGGTATAAAATCTGAGCTTTATCCTGTTTTCTCTGAGGGCTTCGATGGTTTGGCGCGAAAAATCGCCCCAGGGTTCTACCAGGGTGATTTCTTTTTTAAGGGCATTGAGATGCTGTATTTTCACTTCCTGATCGGCCATGGCATTTTTCACAATATCAAATGCTTCGGCTCCTGAGAGGTTGCATTCTCCCCCGGGGTTGGCTGCCTCTCTGTTCTTAAGGAATTTCAATACGTTTTCAACATCTCTGATGTGTTCAAACTTATCCCTGATCTCAGTAGTTACCTCTTTGTCTCTTTCGATGATATGCACCATCCCCAGGCGGCGCAGATCAAGAAGGAAATGGCGGTATTCCTTGTGAAAGATCAGGAAGGAGTATTTTAGCATGGGTTGTATCATAGACTTTCCTCCAAATCCTGAATTCGTGATTTCACAATTTTTTGTGCAGCCTTGGAGAGATTTTCCTCGTCTTCCATAAATCGTTTGATCTTGCGTATGGCATCCTGGAAGCCAGGGATCTGCACTTTTTCGTATAGATTCACCTTCTGGGTGGTTTTGCGGCGGGCATGATCCAGCAGTTTCATCTTCTGGTTGAATACCTCGCTTTCAATGGCAATATTGGCAAGCTCCTTGGAAATGGCAATGCCATCGAGATACCAGGAAGGCTTGTTGAAAACACTGAATTCCTTAACCGTAAATTCTACACCTTCGAGTACCGGGGTTTTTACTCCGGCAATTTTTTTTACCGAAAGGTCTACATCTTCAATGGCAACCAGCTCGTTATCAAATTCGGCCCATATCTCAGTAGCATGCTGGTATTCTTCGAGTTTCTTCTTCAGTTTCCGGTCAAGGGTTTCAGCTTCAGTCTTTGCCTTCTTTACCTCCACCCTGAGGGCAGCTTCTTTATTTTTAAGGGTAGGCAAAGCCTTCGCCCTCACCTTGAGCTGCTTCTCAAGCTGTTGTAAAGAGGTTTTGTTATATTGAAACTTAATAGCCATATCTTTTTTGTTTAGGGATAAGGGCCGGGGATCAGGAATTATCCGGATCCACTACCCCAGCCTTTTGCTAATTCTTCTTCCAGTATTTATCAACAAACTCCTGCTTGAGGCCTACTTCAACAGGTGTAAAGTATTTGCTGAAAAGCTCGTATGCTGTTTCAAGCATTTCGTCCACTTCTATGTTAACGTCGATGGCGAGCAACTTCTCTGAATAGGCTTTGGCAAAATCGAGTGTTCTTTCGTCATAGTCGGTAAGGTCGAAGCCGTTTTCCAGCTTTGTTTTTGCATTGGCGGCATCAGCATACAAACGCACGGCCGCATTCATCACCTGCGGATGATCCTCACGGGTACGTTTACCAATCACAAGCTGCTTCAAACGGGAAAGCGAACGGAAGGGATCGACAATTACTTTACCGATATCGGAGTCTTTTCTGAGGAAAAGCTGCCCCTCGGTGATATACCCTGTGTTATCGGGGATAGCGTGGGTAATGTCGCCACTGGAAAGGGTGGTAACAGCGATAATAGTGATGGAGCCACCATCGGGGAACTGAACGGCTTTCTCATACAGACGGGCAAGGTCGGAATACAATGAACCTGGCATACTGTCCTTGGAGGGGATCTGGTCCATACGGTTGGAAACAATACTCAATGCATCAGCATAGAGTGTAAGGTCGGTAAGCAACACCAATACCTTCTCTCCTTTCTCGGCGGCATAGTATTCGGCAGCTGAAAGGGCCATATCAGGAACCAGCAGACGCTCTACCGGTGGGTTTTCTGTGGTATTCACAAATCCTACAATACGGTCGAGGGCGCCTGCATCGTCAAATACTCTTTTAAAATACAGGTAGTCGTCGTTGGTAAGACCTACACCTCCCAGGATGATCTTATCGGCCTGGGCACGCAGGGCCACCATGGCCATTACCTGGTTATAGGGTTGATCAGGATCGGCAAAGAAGGGGATCTTTTGTCCTGTTACCAGGGCATTGTTGAGGTCGATACCGGCAATACCGGTAGCGATAAACTCAGAAGGTTGCTTTCTTCTTACCGGGTTTACGCTGGGCCCACCGATTTCGCGCTCTTCGCCCATAATCTGGCCACCATCAATGGGTTCGCCATAGGCATTGAAGAAACGTCCGGCCAGATCTTCGCCCACCTTCAGGGTGGGAGCCTTGCCGGTGAAGATCACCTCGGCATCGGTAGCGATACCTTCGGTACCGGCAAACACCTGCAGGGTCACCACATCTTCCATAATTTTTACTACCTGGGCCAGGCGTCCGTCAACAATAGCGAGTTCTTCATTGCCAATACCTGTGGCACGCAATGAAACGGTGGCCTTGGTAAGCTGAAACAGTTTTGTATATACGCGCTGAAATGCTTTTGTGTCCTTTTCCATTATGCTACCTTTCTTTCCTTGATGAATACTTCAAGTTGTTTTTCATTATTGTTGAACTCTTCGCTTTCAAAAACCGAGTAGTTCATCTGCTTAAACTGGTTGATTAGTTTTTTAAAGTAGGGATTCACCTCTTCAAAGGAATCAAACTTAAATTCAGCCTTTAGCACATCAATTACTTTATCGAGCATGTACCGCTGTCTTTTAAATTCTGTGCGCTGATCAATTTTGTCAAAGGCATCCTGCTGCGAAATAACAAAGTCAACCACTTCGCCTTTCCAGTAGGTAATATGGTAATCCAGTGGCACACCGTCATCACCCAGGATGTTGATCTGCTCGTAGGCTTCCTTGCTTCTGAGGAGCGCATCCTTGGCAAAAAGCACATTGGTGGTCCAGCTTTCGCCGTTGTTTTTGTTAAGGTATTCGATGATCTCGGGGTATTCCAGATACTTGGAATAACTTTCAATAGGATCGATGGCAGGATACCTCTTGCTGTCGGCTCTTTGCTGAGAGAGGGCATAGAAGCAGCGGGCCGCTTTTTTGGTCGATTCCGTAACAGGCTCCTTAAGGTTACCACCGGC
Organism: uncultured Bacteroidales bacterium; assembly: GCA_964453995.1. Taxonomy (GTDB): domain Bacteria; phylum Bacteroidota; class Bacteroidia; order Bacteroidales; family UBA7960; genus SKVR01. The sequence continues at coordinate 71,767 of CAYVQC010000015.1, forward strand.
AGGCGATACTGTACCAATAAAGGTAATGGATCCTGTTTCGCCATTATTGAGAAATACGTATCCTGCTCTTGAATAGAAGTTGGAAATAATTGCAGGCAGGTCCATGGGGAAACCGTCGGGTCCGGGGAGTTCTTCCATACGGTTTGACATTTCCCTGAGAGCCTGAGCCCAGCGGGAAGTAGAGTCGGCCAGCAACAATACTTTCAATCCCATAGACCGGTAGTACTCGGCAATGGTCATGGCAGTATAAACAGAGGCTTCACGAGCGGCCACAGGCATGTTGGAGGTATTGGCGATGATGGTGGTACGCTCCATAAGCTTACGGCCGGTGCGTGGGTCTTCAAGTTCGGGGAACTCGGTAAAGATTTCCACTACCTCGTTGGCACGCTCACCGCAGGCAGCGATCACTACCAGGTCGGCTTCAGCCTGCTTTGACAGGGCATGCTGCAGAACCGTTTTACCAGATCCGAAAGGACCTGGAATAAATCCGGTACCTCCTTCAGCAATAGGGTTGAGGGTATCAAACACCCTCACTCCTGTTTCCAGCACCTTAAAAGGTCTTGGCTTTTCCTTGTACGCCCTGATGGGAACCTTTACAGGCCATTTCTGTATCATGGTAACCTTGTGCTCCTTACCGTCTTTGTCGGTAAGTACGGCCATGGTATCATTGATTTTGTATGATCCTTCGCTGGTAACACTTTTCACAGTAAATTCACCTACAAAGGAGAAAGGCACCATGATCTTATGATCGATCCAGTTTTCCTTTACTTTTCCCAGCCAGTCGCCGGCAGCTACAGTATCACCCACTTTGGCAGTGGGGGTAAATTCATATTCTTTATCTTCTTCCAGGGGATTTGTATATTCTCCCCTCTTCAGAAATACACCTGTCATCTTGTCCAGGTCGTTTTGAAGACCGTCGAAGTTTTTCGACAGCAATCCGGGGCCCAGGGTTACCTCGAGCATGTGCCCGGCAAATTCAACTTCGGCTCCAACCTTCAAACCGCGGGTGCTTTCAAAAACCTGCACATATACACGCTGCCCCATGATCTTGATCACCTCGGCCATCAAACGTGTATTATCGTGCTTGATGAAGCAGATCTCGTTTTGAGCAACTCTCTCGCTGGTTTCTACAATTACAAGGTTGGCAATAATTCCGGTTACCTTACCAATTGAGTTCATATATATCTATTTTTCAGTAAATGATTCAGGTAGTTTATAGCTTGATTTAAGTTCGTTGAGCAGTCTCATGAACATTTTGCCACCATGCTCTCTGTCCAGGGTGAGCCATCTTTCCACCATGCCCAGCTTAAGGGTGAAAGCCATGATCTTGTCGGCGGTAAAGTACTCAAAGAAGGTAACATCGTCCAGGTACCTCCATTTGAGCAAATCCACGGCCTTCTCGCGTTCCTGCACATCATCCTTTTTTACGATATTGAGCAGATCATCCAGCCAGTCGATCTCGGCGGCAAGGCCAAAATCGCGGGCATGGCTTTTACGAATGGCTTCAGAGATTTCATCATTGCCAATGATCTGGTTTTCATAAGGAATATCGTATTTGCGGCAAATGCTTGCTGTGAGCAGGTTGTTCAGGTGTTTATTAAACCGGAACCAGTTGACCAGGAATTCACTGTCGAGGGTTTGTGTAAACCGGTAAAAGAGAGTAGTGATCTGGTTTTCGGGGCTCATATTTTCGATGATGGGCTCATCATTCTTTACTGCATCAATAAACTCGTCCATATATGCCGGGAGTTCGCCGGTGGGCTCCTTTATGTTTTCCTCCAATGTTTCGCGACTGAACACTCCGCGTTCATCAAACCCGGTTTCCTTTTTCAGCAGCAGGTTTAGCAGGTTGATATTGTCGTACGGAAAGAAAAGTACTTTTATATTTCTAAAATCGCTGGGGTGCAGTTCGTTGCGCAACTCTTCCCTGAACTCCAGTTGCCCCATGGAAAGCTTGTGAATATCAAGGGTAATATCCTGCAAACCTGCTACCAGGTAATAATAGTTTCGCTTCACTTGTTGTCCTTTTTGTTTATAAAAAAACCACTCATTGCCGGTATGTCCGGGTCGCTGACCAATACCATTATATAAGGGGAATAAAACACCTCAAACCATATGAAACCGGCGGGGTCAGTTTTGGGACGCTCAGTTGCTTACTCCTTGTTGTAAAGCATTTCAATGAGCCGTGGCCTGAGGTACCCTCTGAAAAGGTTGTCGAAATCTTCATCGGAGAAGCTGATCAGGTAACCGCCTTCTTTTGGGCCAATCTTAAATCCACCTTTGATTTTGTCGGTAAAAGAAACTTCCACACCTTTGCCAAGCATCTGGGCAGCTTTGCCTTTAAAGAATTCTTCAAAATCTTTTTGTTGCTCTTTGGGCAGCAGCACCTGGATATCAACACTATCGTCGGTGCCTGGTTTCCAATTCTTCACCAGGGTCTGGATCACATTTTGGGTGAAATCAACATCTTTGAAAGACGCTTTTACTTCGGGTTCAACCACTTTGGCTTCAATGAGATGAACAACCTTTTGGCGGGCATCAGAGATAAGCTGGCGGGCAGACAGTTGTAGCTCATTCATAGAATTTTGCTTCAATTCAGCAGCTTCTTTTTCGGCACTTTTCACAATATCATCAGCCTCTTTTCGGGCACCAGCAACGATGTTTTCAGCCTCTTTCTTTGCCTCTGCAAGCAGTTTATCTGCCTCCTCCCTGGCCTTATTTACACCTTCCTGGTAAATCTTTTCGGTTAGTTCCTGAAGTTTTGTTTGCATAACAGTTTAGGTTTACAAAAACACTCTTATATATTTATGATTTTATGAATAAACAACAACATGGCAACACCACTTTTTTTTACTGTAAATTTGATCTGTAATCATTGTTGATAAAGGCGAAACCTTACTTTTTTCTAATTGGCTACGAAAGTATAAAAAAAAAATTCAACAAAGGCCAATGATCTGATTAAAAACCCAAAAAACGAATGTAAGTTTTTCAGGCGCCACAAAAATATGAAAATTCTGTGATGTTAATCTGTTAACAACACTAAAATGGTTGCATTCAATTTACTATCCGACTCCTGAACCAAACCTATCAGAGTTATCTTTCTACTAAAGTTGGGAAATGTAGGGTATAAAATTCACCTTCAATGGCATTTGGCATGAGAAAAAGTGACTTTATGTTAAAAATAAGACGATTGTTTGATCAATGTTTGCTCAGAGCATTGTCCAGGTTTGGTGGAGATCTATACATATACAGCCAGGAAAACCCTACATTCTGAAATGCAGAGAATCGTTATATTTTTCATCTAAATAGAAACTAAAATCTGTTTTACGTTAATTTTTATTAGTTATATTCTGAAAAAATGCTTATTTAGAATGATTCTAAATAATTTTATAGAAAGAAATCCTTTTATGCAAAACAACCTCCTGGAATCGCAGAGATAAATTACAAACAGAAGCATAAATACTACAAATAAACACTTTCAAGAGACCTTATCTTTAGACAATACGTACATTTACTCCCACCAATGAATACCATCCCTTACCTGCAGTACGGTGATTCTTCTATAAAAAAATTAAGTGTTAATACTAATTTGTGAAATCTTTTAAAATTGCAATATTTACCCCCATATTATTATGCTCAAAAGGGTTTATTTGACTACCAAATAATTTGTGTTAATTTGTTTCAGTCATACTGAAGCACCTTCCTCCCCATGTACTTCACAGTATGTTTTCAATTTATACTGTAAAAGGTCAGAGAATACTATTTTCTCACACGAATACATAT
>CAYVQC010000016.1:0-71813 GCA_964453995.1 uncultured Bacteroidales bacterium
GTAGCAAATGTAATACGAAATTATTCGTAGAACAAATTTTCTGGTAAGGATTTTTGGTGAAAAAAGGTTAAAAGGGGGTGGGCGGCCTAAAGGGGGTTACGATATAAGGGTTAGAAAGCGTTTGTTGCATAGGATCACAGGCGTGAAAAGCATGCGGTTTTATTTTAGCAGCATCTGCTCTTACCTTGCAATATCGCTATTTTACTGGCTGGTTGGCCCGATCCAATTCAAATCTAGTGATTACCTTTGTGTCATGATAAAACTGGAAAATATTTCGGTGCGGTTTGATGACAGACAACTTTACAGCAATCTCACCCTGGAAGTGCCTCCCGGGTGCCGGTTGTTATTAAAAGGCTGCTCGGGCAGCGGAAAGACAACCCTGTTGCGCATCATATTGGGATTTGTGCTTCCCGACAGTGGGAAAGTGTTTATAGACGGTGAAAAGCTGGGTGTGGAAAATGTATGGCAACTGCGACAGAAGATGGCATATGTAAGCCAGGATATGCAGATGGGAAGGGGAGGAGTGGATTCCTTTATCAGGGAAGTATTCAATTACAAAAATAACCGTACGCAAAAATACGACCGGGGTAAAATAGTGGCGCTGCTCAATGATCTGCAACTGGGGCAGGAAATCCTCGAAAAACAAATGGATGATCTCTCGGGTGGTGAGTTGCAGCGCCTTGCCATAGGGGTAACTCTGCTGCTCGACCGCAAGATTTATCTGCTCGATGAGGTTACTTCTGCCCTTGATCAGCCTTTAAAAGAGCTTATTGCACTTTACTTTTCCGGTATGAAAGACAAGACACTCATCATTTCTTCGCACGACAATGTATGGCACGATAAAGATCTTCTCACATTAAATCTCGGTAACAATGGAAACAGCACCTGATATTGGAATTTTTAGATTGCTTGCAGCATTTGGCCTGTTGCTGGTACCGGTTGCTTTTTCACTTTTTATACGGTTGGGTATTCTCAGGCAGTTATTTGTCTCAACGGGCCGAATGACCGGGCAACTGTTCCTGATGTCTATCATCCTTGTATATCTTTTCCGGTGGGATCATCCTTTGCTCAATATTGCCTGGGTGGTGATGATGATCTTTTTTGCCTGTCTTTCGGCCATGTTCAACAGCAAGCTCTCCTTCCGTCATTTCTTTGTTCCGGTTTTTCTGGCCTACTTTACCGGTGCCATAGCAGTGCTAATATTTTTCAATGCCATTATTGTAAACCACAGCAACATTTTCACTGCCAGGTTAATGGTGGTGGTGGGTGGAATGTTGCTGGGCAATTCCCTCAATGGTACCATTATCGGTATCTCTCATTTCTTTGAATCGGTGCGTAAGGAGAACAGAAGATATCTTTATTTACTTTCGCTGGGTGCCAGCAAGCAGGAAGCGCTGCTTCCCTTTTTCAGGGATGCTACTTTGGCAGCTTTGCGGCCCTTTATGGCAGGGATGGCAACCATTGGGCTGGTATCCCTGCCGGGTATGATGACCGGCCAGATTCTTGGCGGTGCCGACCCTCAAACTGCCATCAAATACCAGATTGCTATTATGTTGGCCATTTTTACTGCCATGACCATCAGTGTTGCTCTTTCCCTGTTTTTCACGGCACGTCGTGCTTTCAATGCCTGGGGAATATTGCGTGAAGATATTTTCAGCAAGTGAACCGGATCGGGTCAATCTATATCATTCAATTACCAGTTTGTGCACCTCCCTGAAGTTTTCGCCTTCAATGATCAGCAGGTAAAAACCCTGTGTGAGTTCGGGCAGCTTCAGCCGGCTTGTTCCCACCATGTTGGTTTGGATCAGAACCTGGCCTGAGAGTGCTGTGATGCTCACAGAGGCTGGCTGATGAGCCGGGAGATAAACCGTGAGCTCTTTGTGGGCAGGGTTAGGGTAGATCAGACTTTGCCGGATATTTTCACTGATACCGGCAGGTGCCGGGATGCCCGCCATGGTAACTGCCGAGGCCAATATTGCTTTGGTAAAGATTACTGCCTGTTGCTGGTTGTTGTAGCTGGGGCCAATAAGATCGTCAGAGGTATGGATGTACGGACTGTAGTTGTTAACATCTTCAAAAGGAAAAATTCCCATGTATCCGTTGTTGTTGAAAGAGGTGTGGTCGCTGTCGCCCTGGGTGAAATTTCCCGCCTGCACCTCAAAATCGGGCAGGTAGAGAGCCGTAACATCTGTATAGAAATCAGCAAGGGGCTGGGCCGAAGGAGGATAGATGAGAGAGGTCATAATGGTTGAATGGCCCGGTTTCAGGTAGCCGATCATATCCATATTGAAGTATCCCAGGATGTTCATGTCTTCATTTACAGAACGTTGTGCATAGGCGGCACTGCCATACAGGCCATATTCTTCTCCTGAAAATGCACAGAAAACTATTGTCCTCTCAAATTCATAATTGCTCAGGATACGGGCAATCTCCATCACTCCTGCTGTACCCGATGCATTGTCATCTGCCCCCGGTGCCGCACCACTAAAGGAATACGAATCATAATGTCCGCCAATCACAACATATTCGTAGGGATAAACAGTTCCCGGCAGAGTGGCGATCACATTATCGCTGGCATCGCCGTCGGGCATGGTAAAGTTCATGATTTCCACTTCGAGGCCCCATTCCTGGAACTGTTCTTCTATCCAATCCTGGGCAAAAACACTTTCCATTGCATAGGCATCGCGGGTGCCATAGTTTTCCATATGCTGTACTGCATTGGAAATACTGTTGCCATCGATCTGGTTCAGCAGTTCAACAACTGCCGGATCAGGATTGGACGGAATGTCTTTTGTTTTTATAATTGCCTCTGAGGGCAGGCGGCTTTCCGTGTTGAAGATCCTTACCATCCCGTCATTGCTGGCCGGAGGAAGCTGCCCGTAGGTTTTTTCATCACTTCTGGCAATCAAAAAATATTCTCCCTGGTAAAGAATGCTGGCCCGGGAATTTATGGTTTCTGTATAAGATTGGCGATCGGTTGAAGAGCCCGTATAAACGAGATAATAACTCTGACCCTCCTGCCAGGGGTTTTCATCCAGCAAAACAGAACCGGGAAGACTGGTTCGGGTAGTAGCGATCAGGAAATCTTCCCTGTAAAAATGGATTACAAGGGCCTCATTGGCGAAATGTATTTTTGTTTCTTCAAAATTTTCGGTGGGAATCAGTATGAGTTGATTACCAACTGTAGGAAGAACAAACGACAGGATCAGGATAAGGGTGAATAGTTTTCGCATCTTTTCAGGATTTTAGGGTTTTGGGTGAATATGTTACTTTTTGTGTAACATAGCACCGTTGTTTCATTAAAGTATATCAGCCAAAAGTATTAAAAATTACACAAAGCTTTCATTTTGTTCTATGTTTTGAGTACAGTTTTCTCCTATACTGCAGAGACCCGTAAGCCCGCTACCTGTTGCATATTATTTGCTTCATAAAAGTTTTTGCGGTGTAGCTAAGAATTCATTTCCCGTGGAGAAAAAACAGTATCTATAAATCCAGCCATGTCAACAGAAAATGTCAGTCATTCTACCTCAACATAATTTTGTAATTTTACCCTTTCAAAGTGATATTCTATGGCACTCGACACCATTATTGAACTGGAAAAGATCTCAGTATTCCAGAAAAACCAGCTTGTACTTTCTGATGTAACCCTTCAAATTGAGCGGGGAGAGTTTTGTTACCTGATAGGACGCACCGGAAGCGGAAAAAGTTCCCTGATGAAGATTCTGTATGCCGACCTGCCCCTGGTAGAGGGTAAGGCCCGTGTAGCAGGGTTTAACCTTCATGCGTTGAAAGAACGCCAGATTCCCTACCTCAGGAGAAAGATCGGAATTGTGTTCCAGGATTTTCAACTGCTGCTCGACCGTAGCGTTAGAGAAAATCTGCTTTTTGTGATGAAAGCCACCGGCTGGCGCGATAAGATCGCCATGGAAGAACGCCTTGAGGAGGTGCTTGAAAAGGTAGGTTTGCATACCAAGGGTTTTAAGATGCCTCACCAGCTTTCGGGGGGTGAACAGCAAAGGGTGGTGATCGCCCGTGCCCTGATCAACGATCCTGATATCATCCTGGCCGACGAGCCCACCGGTAACCTTGATCCGGAAACCAGCCTCGGCATTATGGAGCTCATGCGCGACATCAGTAAAACCGGCCGTGCCATCCTCATGGCTACTCACGACTATACCCTGTTTCAAAAATTCCCCGGTAGGATCTTTCGCTGCGACAGCGGCAAAGTAGTTGACCTCAACCCCGATTATTATGAGAATAAGGAGGAAGAAGTGGAGAAATGAATCCTCAGGTAAGCGTTTATAGTTTATGGTGAGAGTTTACTGGTAAAAACCGGGGGCCAGAGCTGAAAGAGTCAGCGCCAAGGGTTATAAGCCCAATCCTAAACAAACTCCCCGTAAATTTCGGCGAGCACTTTTTCCTCATTTTCCCAGCAGAGCATTTCAGCGGTTTTCAGCGCATTTTCCTTCCATCTCTGGCAGCTTTCCTCATCTTGCAGCATAGACCTTATCATTTCAGCGATATGTGCTGGTTCGTGGCTTTCAATGCAACGGCCCACATCATAACCCTCCACCACTTTTTTTACTTCCACCAGGGGCGAGGCGAGTACTGGTATTCCGGCAGCAAGATAATCGAACAGCTTGTTGGGCAGGCTGTATTTGTAATTGAGACTCACAGGTTTATCCAGTGAAACGCCCAGGTCGCTCACACGTGTGTATTGCATCATCTTTTTGTAGGGCATCTTAGGCAGAAAGTGCACTTTTCTTTCCAGGTGCAACAGGCGGGTGAGCTCTTTGATCTTCTCCCAAACATCGCCCCCTCCAATGAAGTATAATTCCACATTGTCAAGCCCAAAGGTGGGTTTCATGGCATGGATAAGTTCTTCTGCACCGCGGTCAACGTTTATGGCCCCACCCTGCATCAATACGATTTTTTTATCTTCGGGCAAACCTAATTCATTGCGTGAAATGCAGTGGGCCGGTTTATAACGTCGCGGAAGATTGCGTACCACTTTTGGGCGGTTGCCGTAGCGTTTTTCATACAGATCGGCGATGGAATGATTTACGGTGATAACATGCTTTAAACGGGGAAATATCAACCGTTCAATGGCAGCCCAAAACCGGCGTACAAAGGGACGGTTTTCAATTTCGGTGGAGCCAAGGAAAAATTCGTGCGAGTCATAAACAAGGTTCCTGAAGCGCAGCCGCGAAGCCAGGAAGTTGGGTGCCAGAGTATCAAGGTCGTTGGCAACAAATAAGTTGCACCGGCTGAAGAGAAGGTAAAAGAACAATTTGATATTGTACTCGGCATAAAACAGGAAACCTTTCTGAAAGACAATTTTGAACCGGAAAGTTTTAAAGGGAAGATGTTTTACGGGTAGGCTTTTGGGTCTCTTCACACCAATCATTGTAACCTGGAAACCCAGGCGGGTAAGGAAATCACAAACCTTCTGAACACGCTGATCTGTAGCCAGATCGTTGGTAACCGAAACACAAGCTCTCTTCACTTTTACTGCTTTTTTATCGACCAATTATAGTTTATCCTTTGGTCTTTTACGCAAATTATACTTCGGAGGATACATTCTTTTTGATTTCCTCAGGAGAATTATACCGGGAAATCCTGATGTTGAGGTAAGCGAAAACAATAGTCATGAAAGGGCTGATGATGTTAAAGAAGCAGTAGGGAAGAAAGGCAAGGGTAGGAATACCCAGTACAGTTGCTTGTGTTGCGCCGCAGGTATTCCAGGGCACAAGCACCGAAGTTACGGTACCGCTGTCTTCCAGTGTACGGCTGAGGTTTTGTGGTTTGAGGCCCCTTTCGCGATAGGTCTCTGCAAACATTCTTCCCGGCACCACAATGCTAAGGTACTGGTCGCTGGCCGTTATATTGAAAAAGATGCACGTGCCTGCCGTAGAGGCCACCAGCGAACCGGTGTTGTGGGCCAGTTTGATTACCGCTACGGTAATGCGGTGCAAGAGGCCACTGGATTCCATGATGCCCCCGAAAATCATCGCACACATGATCAGCCATACCGTATTGAGCATTCCGCGCATGCCTCCCGTTTCCAGCAAGCTGTTTACCATCTCATGGTTGGTGTTTACGGTAATATCGGTATACATGGATTTCATGATGGCGATATAGGCTGCCACATGAAAGTGATCTTCCATACCACTGACCTGCTTAATGATCTGGGGTTGAAAGATCAATGCACAGATGGCTCCGGCGATGGTACCGAAGAACAGGGCTGGCAGGGCCGGCACTTTTTTAATGATCAGAAAGATTACCAGGCCCGGCACCAGGAAAAGAACCGGCGTAACGGTAAAGGTGTCGCTTATTGCAATGAGTACGGGGGAAATGTCGTTGTATTCGGTTGCACTGTATGTGTAAAGGCCAATTACCAGGAAAATGATCAGGGAAATGGTAATGGATGGGATGGTTGTCCAGGCCATATAGCGAATATGCGTAAAAAGATCGGTACCCGCCATGGCCGGCGCCAGGTTTGTGGTATCGCTAAGAGGAGACATCTTGTCGCCAAAATATGCCCCCGAAATGATAGCCCCGCCAATCACCCCGTCAGGAATACCCAGGGCACGGCCAATGCCCAGCAGCGCCACTCCCAGGGTAGCCACCGTAGACCATGAGCTGCCTGTTGCCAGCGATACTACGGCACTTACTACGCAGGCTGCCAAAAGGAAAATGGTTGGGTTGAGAATCTGGAGTCCATAGTAGATCATTGCCGGCACAATTCCACCCAGCAACCAGGTGCCTGCCAGTGAGCCGATCAGCAGCAGAATCAGTATGGCGGTCATGGCAGAACCGATGCTTTTAACAATACCAGCCCGCAAATCAGTCCATTTATGTCCAAGGCGAATAGCTACCACCGATGCTACCGCTGCCGAAAGAATCAAAACAATCTGGTTAGAGCCTGATAATGAGTCATCGCCGAAGATGAAAACATTGATGGAAATTAGGGTTGTGAGAAATATTAACGGCACAAGAGCCTGGAAAAGGGTGGGGCGGCGGGTTTGCTTGGACATGGATAAGAAGGACTTTGTGTTGTCGTTGGTTTAAAGCGGCGTAAAGTAAAGCTATTTTTTCCTTTTACGCAAAAAATATTCATGGTATGGTGATGCTGAACTTGTTGAGCATTTTGCTTGTGGCGTTCTGGGTTTTGCTTACCCTACAAAAATCATTACCCAGTTTCCCAATACCAATTTACCCATCTCCCAATCCCAATTTCCCACTCCCGATGTTTTCTCCCCAACCCCCAATCCCCCAATTTAGAATCCTTCCTAATGCAATTATGCTTACTTTTGGGCCCTAATTTACATTGTATGATAATTATTGATGACACCCTGATTTCAGACGAGCTATATACCGAATGCTTTGTGTGTGATCTACCCGTATGCCATGGTGGCTGCTGTGTGCATGGCGATGCCGGAGCTCCACTGGAAGAAGAGGAGGTATCGGTTTTGCAAGAGATCTATGATCGCGTGAAACCTTTTATGCGGACCGTGGGCATTGATGCCATTGAAAACCAAGGTGCTTATGTAAAAGACATTGACGGTGAGTATACCACTCCACTGGTAAATGGCCAGGAATGTGCCTACGTGTATTTTGATGAGAACAATACAGCCAAATGTGCTATTGAGAAAGCCTGGGAGGAAAAAAAGCAACCCTTCCGTAAGCCTGTTTCGTGTCATCTTTATCCTGTTCGCATTACCCGATATTCTAACTACGAAGCTGTAAATTATCATCGCTGGCCCATTTGCGACTGTGCCCGCAAGAACGGCAAAAAACTCAACGTAAAGATTTACGAATTTCTCAAGGATTCTCTCATCAGGAAATATGGCCAGGAATGGTATGATCAACTGGATGCATATATCCAGTTGACCCTTGGAAAAAAGTGAACCGTTTCCGGGCTTTTTCCTTAAGACATCGTATTACCCCCGCCCAGCAATGCTGTTATGAATACTGACAGTAAAATTCTCATCAGGAACAGAATGATCAGGCTAACCACGGTAAAACCGATATGCTTCTGATCGGGAACTTCCATTAATATCCTGCTGCCTTTGGCAAAAAGAAAGATCATATAAATTACTGCCACAAGATTGATGATTTGCAGTGAAGGGTGAATTACCGATAGCATTGAGGCAAGAAAAACCGGAATGTAGGCAAAGGCAATCAGGGTAATGGCATAGTCAGAAGAGCTGATTCCCTTAAACCGGGGCGCCAAAGAAGCGATTAAAAAACCACTACCGTAAATGGCTGCGGCAAAACTGATAAAGTTGATCAAGAAAAGCTGGTTGGGACTAAGGGTTACCTGCTCAAAATTCTTTCCAACAAATAACACAGAAGCCAAACTGCTCAAAAACAACATGGGGAGCAAATAATATCCATATACCTGCTTAGGGTTGTATGCGGCTTCTTTGATAGTAAGCCAGCCTTTGTCGGGTTGGATTAGTAGCATTTTGATATTTTGAATCAGTTCCTGGAGATTCACTTTTTATCCTGGTTTTATGGAAAGATGATTGTTTAGTGGAGGGCAAAATTACAACTAATCTTCGGGCTTTACGGTTAATTTCTTTTCTGCAGGGGTAGGGAAAATGAATTGGTGTTATCTTTATGTCTTCAAACAGGAATTTATGTCTTGGGATAACCATTTGAAAAATTTTCAAACACACCTTCGATTGGAGAAATCTTTATCGTCAAACAGCATTGAGGCCTATGGCAGGGATCTGCAGCGCCTCAGGCAATACCTTGAGCTTGCCGGAAAATCAACACCACCGGCAAAGGTTACCCCCCAGGAGTTGGAAGGTTTTGTACGTTGGGTTGCCACGCTGGGATTATCAGCACCCTCGCAGGCACGAATGATCTCTGGAATAAAAACTTTTTACAAATTCCTGATCCTGGAAAACCAAATACAGAAGAATCCTGCCGCTGATCTCTCCACACCTCGTCTCGGACGCAAGCTCCCTTTTGTTTTGTCGGTGGAGCAAATCAATGCAATGGTTGACACCATTGACCTTAGTCTACCCCATGGCCAGCGCAATAAAACGCTTGTAGAAGTGCTCTATGGAAGCGGGTTAAGGGTGTCGGAGGCGGTGGAGTTAAAAATATCTGATATTTTTTTCAGAGAAGAATATATTTCCGTTACCGGCAAAGGGAATAAACAAAGATTGGTTCCCCTGGGTGCCACCGCAGCAAGGGAGCTTAAGCTGTACCTGGATCATCACCGCAAGTATATTGATGTGAAAAAGGGGTTTGAAGATCATGTCTTCCTAAACAGACGCGGACAAAAATTGTCGCGCGTAATGATTTTTATGATCATCAGGGAATTGGCTGAAAAGGCCGGAATCAATCAAACCATCAGCCCACATTCCCTGCGCCATAGCTTTGCCACCCACCTGGTGGAGGGAGGGGCTGATCTGCGGGCTGTGCAGGACATGTTAGGGCATGAATCCATCACCACTACCGAGATTTATACCCACCTCAACAGGGATTATCTCAGGGAAAACCTGATTTCATACCATCCCCGGGGACGAATCCAGAACCAGAATTAATACTCTTTGTACTCATTATATCCCCTGGGTTTCTTAAATTTCTTTATTTTTGAAAAATCAACCCTTTGCCAATTCTTAAAAAACAGCGTATGAGCTATTATTACAACATGAAAACACTGCTGATTGCAGGATTCATCCTGCTTATCAGTCAAGCAGGTTATGCAAACCGGGTAGAGGATGTACCCGGTTTAAAAGCATCCCAGGAAAATAGCTTCCCTGGTTTTATAGCAAATGAAAGCGAGGAAAACACCATTGTTGTCGGATGGACCTTTCCCGATGCTGAAAACCCGGGAGCCGATTACGGTACGGAAGAAAACCTTGGTAAGTTAGTCAGCAGGGAAGGCGGGTTTTCAGGAGATTACAACTACTACTCCGGGGTTACTACGCAAAGTATTTCTGCTACCGGATGGGTTGAAGGGGAAGGCTTGAAGTTCTGGCAGATAGAGTTTTCTACCCTCGGGTTTGAAGGGCTTACCCTCAGCAGCGCACAGAGAAGTTCCAATACCGGGCCTCGCGATTTTAAACTGCAATACCGCATTGCGCAGGAGGAGTGGCAGGATGTACCGGGCTCAGAGATTCTTGTTGCCAACAATTTCACTTCAGGAGTACTCAGCCAAATTTCCCTTCCTTCTGATATGAATGATAATGCCAGTGTATCACTACGCTGGATCATGACTTCAAATACTTCGGTGAATGGAGGCGATATTGCCGCTGCAGGAACATCGCGTATTGACGATATTTTTGTGGAAGGATTACCCACGGGATTTGTACCAAATGTAATATCAGTGGCTTCTTTGCCCGGCTTGCAGGCAGAACTGGGCACTCCGTTTTCTGATCTTCCGCTGCCCGAAACTGTGGCCGTTACACTTAGCAACAATCTTGAGGTGGATATGAATGTGGCCTGGCTTGAAGGGGATTACAATCCCGATGTACCGGCTGATTACCTCATTTCCGGCAACCTGCTTTTGCCCGATGGCGTGACCAATGATAATGAAATTCAGGCCCAGATTACTGTATCTGTGGTAGAAGAGATCATATTTCTTAATATTATAAGTGTGCATGTACCAGACCAGGTAATCTTAGTGGAAGAGGGTACCCCCTTTGAAGAAGTGGATTTGCCGGCTATGGTGGATGTAACATTGGAGAATGATTCAGTAATGCAGCTTGAAGTGAACTGGCAACCCGGTAATTATGACCCGCAAATACCGGCATTGTACCCGGTGCAGGGTGATCTTGTTTTATTGGAAGGGATTGCCAATCCCTTGGATCTTGTTGCCGAAATTATGGTTGAAGTAGTGGAGGTTTCCCAGGAAGTAATTATCGCAGGATGGAATTTTCCTGACGACACACAACAGGCCGACGTGGGCATCGAAGCCAATATAGGGAAACTAATCTCACGTGAACCTGCCTTTGAAGGTGATTACTCCTATACTGCAGGAGCAACAGGCAGCGCCATAAGTACTACCCAGTGGGCAGAAGGAGAAGGTGTGAAGTACTGGATAGTAGAAATCTCAACCATCGGTTATGGCAACCTTACATTATCGAGTAAGCAAAGAAGTTCCGGCACAGGCCCCCGTGATTTTAAAGTGCAGTATCGCATTGGAACAGAAGGAAGCTGGACAGATTTGGATGGCAGCGAGGTTACCGTAGATAATAATTTCACCACTGGCGTACTCAGCAATTTTGAAATACCTGCTGCCGCCAACAATAAGCCTTTCCTTTTCATCAGGTGGATAATGGATTCCAATATTTCTGTAAATGAAGAAGATGTGGCTGCAGGAGGAACATCGCGAATAGATGAGATCTTTATCCATGGTGTTTTTTCTTCCGATTTCAAAAGGATTGTTACCGGGGTGCAGCCATTGCAGCCTCTGGAGGTAGAACAGGGAACCCCTTTTGGGGAGTTGGAACTTCCTGATTTGGTTTCTGTGATTTTTGATGATGAAGGAACAGAATTGCTTCCCGTAACATGGCTGGAGGGCGACTATGACGGTGATCAGTTAGGTTCTTATATTGTTTTTGGTGAAATAACCCTTTCAGACGGTATGGAAAACCCCGATAATATCATGGCCCAGGTAGAGGTAAATGTCATACCCCCAATACAATTATACAGCGTAACCTTCAATGTGGATATGAGTAATGCCTCAGGCTTTGATCCTGAAACCGACGATGTATTGATTACAGGATCGATGTTTGATTTTGCCATACCTGGCACCCTGCCCGATGAGCAAACTCTTGCGCCTGCTACTGGTATGACCTATACCCTTACGATGCAACTGCAGGAGGGGAGTTACATTTACAAGTATTACATCAATGCCGGCGTTGGCAATCCCGAACCTGGTGCCGACAGGCAGGTGATGATTACCGGCGATACCATTTTCAATGACTTGTGGGGTGCCACCATGATAACCCAAACCGATCTTCCTGTAGTGAAAATTTTCCCCAATCCGGCTGCTGATGTTTTACACATCGCCGGCAATAGTCCAATGCGCAATGTTACCATTACCAATGTGAGCGGAATGGAAGTTTACCGCGAGCAATTGAATGATACAAGTGCGACACTACGCATTTCGGATTTACAGAAAGGGATTTACCTCGTGAGGATCCAAACCGATGGTTTGACAATAACCCGAAAACTGGTTGTTCATTAATAGTTTCCGGCCAGCTTCAGCAGGGTCAACGCTGTTTTACATTAAAACAGCCAGCATCAATCGTGTCTCCGACATAATTTTTGTGCTGCAACCAAGCCATTCTGGGTTAATTGCTTTACCTTTGCCATTTTTTCATCTATTCTTACAACACATTTACATGAAAGGTACAAAAATGATCATCTGCAGTGTAATGCTTTTTACCGTTTCGCTGCAGTCACTATGGGCTCAACCGGCAGGGGCTCCTGCAAACCAAATCACTGTTTCTTTAGATGAACTGCCTGATTTCAGGGAAGTTTATGTCAATACTGTTTCTGAGGTGCAGTTTTATGATGTGTATGTATATCCGGCTTCCACAGAGCTTTTAATAGAAGCAGAGCCACCCTTTAAGGTTTCTCTTTCATGTAATGATGGGTTTGAAACATCCATAACACTTACCCCGACAGCAGGTACCATTGATGAGCGCGTATATGTAAGAGCGTTTCCCGAAAGCGTTGGCGATTATTCTCCCATGATCTCCCATACAAGTACTTCGGCAGGTACAGCAGATTTACAGGGAAGTATTACTGTCATTACTACCGGGATTCCGGGTGGGTACTATACCACTGCCACAGCAACAGGCAGCGAACTTAAGACCCAGCTTCACCATATTATAAAAGGACACAATGAATTGAGCTATGGTAGTCTCTGGTATCATATGCAAACCACCGATGTAACCTTTGGGGGTTATGTATGGGATATTTACTCTGATATACCCTGTAGCGAGCCCCCTTACTTATTTGTTTTTGAAGATGATCAGGATTCAGGCTCTGGTGGCAACCAGGAAGGAGATGTGTATAACAGGGAGCATTCTATGCCAAAATCATGGTTTGGTGGCTCGGTGAGTCCCATGAATACGGATCTGTACCACATCTATCCTACGGATAAGCGTGTGAATGCAGTAAGAGGTAGCTATCCCTTTGGAGAGGTCGAAAATCCGCAGTGGACATCACTGAATGGTAGCCGGCTGGGCCCCAACACCGCAGGCAGCAACTATTCAGGCATCGCCTTTGAGCCAATAGATGCCTACAAAGGCGATTTGGCCCGGTCTTACTTTTACATGATAACACGCTATGAGGACCGCATAGAAGACTGGACTTATAATGATCTGGGAAATGCAATGTTCGATCATAATACGTATCCGGGTTTTCAGCAATGGGCGGTTGACATGTTAATGGAATGGCACCGCAATGACCCTGTCAGCCATAGGGAACATTTGCGCAATGACGCTATTTACCAGGTGCAGGGGAACAGGAATCCATTTATTGATCACCCTGAATTTGCAGAACGGATATGGGGTGACACTACTGCAGTATCTGTTTCTCACCCCTATGTGCAGCAAGTTGTCATTTATCCCAATCCCGCAAATAACTCCCTTTCTTTTCAGGCTCCTTTCAACGTTGAAAGTATTGAAGTATACGACATGCAGGGCAAAAGGATTGTTGTTTTTAAACCCTCCCAATCAACAGGGCAGGCGGATGTATCAATGCTTACTCCCGGCATTTATACCCTTCGGTTTTTGGGTGATAATATTCATATGTCGAAGCGGTTACAGATTTATTGAAATACCTGTGGCAAAATGCGTTTTTTTTCTGTGCTAAGTGTTTCTGTATCTAATCCTTAAGCATGTAAAAAAGTTTGCCAAATAATTAAATTATTTGCTTTAAGCTTCGTGAAATTCAGGAATTCTGCCTAATTTTGTTAGACGGCTAAATTCACTGAGTTTATACATTTTACAATATATACCTTCCATGATTTCTCGCTGGAAAATCTTTTCCATCACATTTTCCATAGTGTTGGTTTTCTTTTCATTCAATCTTAAGAGTCAAACTGCCAATGAAGCCTTTAACCGTGGCTTTCAGCTAATGACCACGGAAAACTACTCCCTGGCTATCGACCAATTTACAGAAGCGATCGAAATAGTACCTCATTTTTATGAAGCCTATTTTGAAAGGGGGAGGAGTTTTCAATATTTAGATATGCATCAGAAGGCGATCAGCGATTTTTCCAATGCAATAGGATATAACCAGGATTTTTGGGATGCTTATTATTACCGGGCGATTTCTTTTTCTGCCTTGGGTGAACACGACAAAGCTCTGAAGGATTACAATCAAGCTGTAAGTAAAAAGCCTGAGAGTGTAGATGCGTACCTGAAGCGTTCCGAAATATACATTAGAAACAGTGCGAATAACGATGCTATAGAAGATTTGACCAAAGTAATCGGACTGGGGCACCGGAATGCCAATGTTTATTTGAACAGGGGAAAATTGCTGTTACAACAAAATGAGGCCGATTCAGCGCTGGCAGATTTCAATAAAGGTATTGAACTTGATCCGGATCATGTCGAACTCAGAACAGAAAGGGCACTGGTAGCCATTAAACTTGAAGAATATGATGCTGCAGCTATTGATCTTTCTGTGGCCATAGATGAAGGTGTTCACACCCAGGCAATTTTTCAGCAACGGGCTGATGCATTATTCAGCGCTGAGCGCTATAATGCCGCAATAGAAGACTATACCATATTGATCAATACCTACCGGCAGCGAAACGAAGAAACCTACTATAAAAGAGCTCTTTCTTACTTCTACGCACAGGAAT
The DNA here is from genome assembly GCA_964453995.1 of uncultured Bacteroidales bacterium. Classification (GTDB taxonomy): domain Bacteria; phylum Bacteroidota; class Bacteroidia; order Bacteroidales; family UBA7960; genus SKVR01. The sequence continues at coordinate 14,849 of CAYVQC010000016.1, forward strand.
ACGAAGCTGCCGTTCGTGACTTTACCCGTGTAATCGGTTTAAACCGAAACAATGAACAAGCTTATATTCACCGCGCAGAAGGATATCATTACCTTGAACGTGATTCACAGGCTTTGGTGGATTACCGTATCATTTTGCGTATCAACCCGCGCAATACCGAAGCCTACCTGAAAAGAGCAGAGATGTTGATGAAAGACGGTAAGTATAAAGAGGCGCTGGAGGATTTTGATCAGTTGATCCGGCTGGAGCCCACGGCTGATGCGTATTATAAAAGAGCTGCGCTGCATGCCTTAATGGGTAACAGGAAATATGCCTGCGACGATTTGAGACAGGCCATTTCTATGGGTCATGAAGAAGCAGAGAAAAGGGCCGCTGAATTTTGCCTTTAATTTTTCGGCTGTTTATTATCTTTAATAGGTTCTTTCTCTGTAAAATACCTGCTTCACATCGTATTGAATGCACACAAAGGTAAGGTACACCTGTTTTCCTTCCGTCAACTTTTATAAAGGGTATAAAAAAAAGCACTGCGTCACACGCAGTGCTTTTTTTTTGAGTATGAAAACATGAAAGACCTTAATCTTTTTTGTCTTCTTTTTCTTCGGATTTTTCTTCCGTTTTGGGCTCTTCTGCCTTAGGCTCTTCTGCCTTAGGCTCTTCGGCTGTGGTTTCTTCAGCTTTAGGTTCTTCGGCTTTTACCTCTTTCTTCTCCTCGGTTTTTGCCTTAGGCTCTTCTTCTGCTTTGGTCGCCTTTTTAGCTGGTTTGTCGGTCTTTTCAGACTTTTCCAGGTCATTCTTCAGGTTTGCCAGTACATCAAGGTCACCCAGGGTAGTTTTCTCCATGGAGTCTTTGATCTTCTTCACTGTTTTCTTTGTAGAGGCTTCCTGAGTTTTCTTTTCTGCAGCAGCAGCCGATTTTTCAGCATGTTGTACATCCTGGTAAACTTTGGAGTGCGACACCACGATTTTCTTGCTTTCTTTGTTGAATTCGATCACTTTGAAATCGAGGGTTTCGTCCATTTTTGCGGTAGTACCATCTTCCTTCACAATGTGACGTGTTGGAGCAAAGCCTTCAACGCCATAGGGCAGAGCTACAATTACACCTTTGTCAGATGATCCGACAATGGTACCCTGGTGAACAGAATCGAGGGTAAATACAGATTCGAAAACATCCCATGGATTTTCTTCGAGCTGCTTATGACCCAGGCTAAGGCGACGGTTTTCTTTGTCAACATCCAGAACAACAACTTCAATGCTCTCGCCAATTTTGGTAAACTCGGCAGGATGCTTGATCTTTTTGCTCCACGAAAGGTCGCTGATATGGATCAAACCATCCACTCCTTCTTCGAGCTCAACAAAGATACCGAAGTTGGTAAAGTTACGTACGGTAGCGGTATGCTTGCTGTTAACAGGATATTTTTCATGGATATTTTCCCATGGATCGGGGATGAGTTGTTTTATGCCAAGAGACATTTTTCTTTCTTCGCGATCCAGTGTAAGGATAACAGCTTCTATTTCGTCACCTACTTTCAGGAAGTCCTGTGCAGTGCGCAGATGCTGCGACCATGACATTTCAGAAACGTGGATGAGGCCTTCAACACCGGGGGCGATTTCAATAAATGCACCATAATCAGCAATTACCACAACTTTGCCTTTTACTTTGTCACCGATCTTAAGTTCAGGATCGAGTGAATCCCATGGGTGGGGAGTAAGTTGCTTAAGACCGAGAGCAATACGTTTTTTGTTATCGTCAAAGTCAAGGATAACCACGTTGATTTTCTGATCCAGTTCCACAATTTCTTCAGGATGATTGATCCTTCCCCAGGAGAGGTCTGTAATGTGTACCAGACCATCCACTCCGCCAAGGTCAACAAATACCCCATATGAGGTGATGTTCTTAACCGTACCTTCAAGGATCTGTCCTTTTTCAAGCTTGGAAATGATTTCTGCTTTCTGGATTTCCAGTTCGGCTTCAATAAGTGCTTTGTGAGAAACCACTACGTTTTTGTATTCATGGTTGATCTTAACAACCTTGAATTCCATGGTTTTCCCAACATAAATATCGTAGTCGCGAATGGGTTTTACATCAATCTGTGAACCGGGAAGGAATGCTTCGATACCAAATACATCCACAATCAGACCGCCTTTGGTGCGGCACTTCACATATCCATTGATGATTTCATCATTCTCCATGGCAGAATTGATTCTTTCCCATGAGCGAAGTGTGCGGGCCTTGTTGTGAGAAAGGACCAACTGGCCGCTGGTATCTTCCTGGCTTCCAACATACACTTCAATTTTGTCACCAATTTTAAGATCGGGGTTGTAGCGAACTTCTGCAGCTGGAATAACACCATCTGATTTGAAGCCGATATTTACTACCACTTCCCTGTTGTTCATAGAAACTACAGAGCCATCAATTACTTCACCTTCTCCGATAGATTTGAGGGTTTCATCGTAGAGGGCTTCCATGCGCTCTCTTTCAGCATTGGAATAGTTATCGGTCTTTTTACCCACTGCATCCCAGTCGAAATCGCCGGGTTCAGGCAATTGGTTGGCCTCAACGGCTTCTTTTACCTTCTCTTCTACTACAGCAGCCGCTGCATCTTTACTTTCCTGCTGGGTTGGTTCCTGGGATTGCGCTACAGCTTCTTCGGGGGTAGTTTCTTCATTTACCTGGGCTTGTTCTTCAGGTTTTTTGTTTTCTTCTTCCTGACCATTGGGAGCCAGGTCTTTGTTTTCTTCTGACATTTAATTCATTACATACTGTGGTAACCTAAGTTACCGGGTTAAACATAATTTTTCAGGCCCACTTTTTTTGGGACTGCGAAATTACACAAAATCTCCTCAAATAAAAAACTAAAAATCAAGTTTTTATCCAGCTAAAAAGTAATCTTCCTCGACGATTTGTTAAAATGTTACGTAATGCACGGAGTTTGTTTAACCTTTTTTTGTTTATTTTTGGCTTCTATTGAAAAAAATGAATCCAAACCCCTGACAATGATGAAAAAGATTACGACATGGTATAAGAATACTAAGATCAGTACGAGGGTCATTATTAGTATGAATATGGCCATTTTAGCTGCTATCGTATTTATTTCGGTTTTTGCAGCGATAAATCGTGTCAATGTGCAAAAGAACGATGCGAGGGCACTGGTAGAGAATGAACTGGACCAGGTAACCAACCTGATGAGCTTTCTGCAGGATCGGCCACTGGAAGATCTTTCAGAAATAATCCGGCAGAGGGTTTTGTACAATACAGGTTTTATTTCGGTGGTTTCGCAGGATGGTGAAGTATTGATAAGCCGCGAACGCGAAGGAAGAAACATTGCCGGAGAAACCTATTTCAGGAAAATGGGTGAGGCCAGAAGAGGAGAAGTAGTGTATAACGATCCGGTTACGGGCAATGTAATGTATCAGTATCATACCTTTCACGAGGGTCTGGGGGTTTATGTAACTGCTACTCTTGAAAAGAAAGAATTTATTGATAAGCCGGTTTACAATACACTTACCATATTGCTGTTTGCCCTTATTTTCACCTGGATCACTTTTTCTCTCACCAACTATTTTATCATGAAAACGGTTACCGTTCCCATTAATGGTTTGGTAGGGGTAATCCGTAAATTGGGTAAAGGAAATCTTACTGAACCGTTTTATTATCCTTATAAAGATGAGGTAGGGCAGATGGCAGGGTCGGTAAACGAATTGCTGGAAGGCCTGAAGCGAACAGCTATTTTTGCCAGTGAGATTGGCAAAAATAATTTTGATCATCCCTATGAGCCACTAAGCGATCAGGATGTGTTGGGCAATGCACTGCTTGACATGCGAAAAAGTCTTAAGGCGGCCAACGAGGAGGAAAAGATAAGGAAAGCGGAAGATGAAAAACGCAACTGGACCACCCAGGGGCTTGCCCGTTTTGCCGATATTCTCAGGCAGAATAATAATGATATACAAGAGCTTTCCTATCATATCATCAGAAACCTGGTAGACTACCTGGAAGTAAACCAGGGCGGGGTATTTATTATTAATGAAGAGAATCCTGAGGAAAAATTCCTGGAAATGACCGCCTGTTATGCATTTGACCGCAGAAAATATCTGCAGAAGAAGATACTGCCGGGAGAAGGTCTTGTGGGAACCTGTTTCCTTGAAAAAGAAACCATCTATATTACCCAGATACCACAGGATTATATCCGCATAACATCGGGCCTTGGTGATGACAATCCTGCTTCTTTGCTTATTATTCCTCTTAAAATCAATGAAAATATTTATGGCGTAATTGAGCTTGCTTCTTTTACGGCTTTTGAAAAATACAAGCTTGAGTTTGTTGAAAAGATCGGTGAAAGCATTGCGTCAACCATATCCAGTGTAAAGATCAACAGCAATACAGCTCAACTCCTGGAAAAGTCGCAGCAGCAGGCAGAAGAAATGCGGGCCCAGGAAGAGGAAATGCGCCAGAATATGGAAGAGCTGGCTGCCACCCAGGAAGCCATGGCCGAAAAGGAACGATCCAATGTACAAACCATTGAAGAGCTTGAGAGGGAAAAGGAATCCCTGAAAAATACCCAGCTTCAGAAAGAGATTGAGTTTTCAGATGTTCTCGAGCGGTGCCCTGTGGCAGTGGTCCGTTGCGACAGGGGAGGGGCAATTATATTGTTCAACCTGGCTGCCTCGCAATTGTGGAGGTATGCTCCAGGTGAGGTCGTTGGCAGTAACCTTCATGCCCTGCTGGATGAAACCTCAGCAAAAGAAACCGAAAGCCTGATGCAGGAATTGGCTGCTAACGATGGAACTGTTGCACACCGGGAGGTTTTTATCCGGCTGAAAGATAGCAAAATAGCAAAGATTCCTGCCCTAATGACCCTCACCGTTTCCAGGGCCAGCGACGGAACCTATTATACCTTGTATTTTAATACTACGGGAAATGCCAGGGATGAGCAGCCCAATGCTCCCATAGATATTCATAAAGAAAAGTTTTCTGGTGTTGAAGAATCCTCTGCATCCGATGAGGTTGAAAAGGAAGAGCAGCAAGCTGTTAATTCCGGGAATAGTAGTATTACCAGTGAATTAAATTCGGCCGCAGAGTCTGATACACAAAAAGCCTGGACAGAACATATTGCCAAAAAGGGCAAAGAATTCAAGAAAACACGCAAGAAAAACTGATGGCCACTATCAGTCTACTTTTGCAAGAGGTTTAGATACCTTTTCTTTTTCCAGTGACAGATCAATGGCCTCCATCATATCTTTTATGTAGTGGAATTTCAATCCTTCAATATAAATAGGATTAATTTCCTCCACGTCCTTACGATTGTCTACAGACAGGATAATGTCGGTGATATTGTTTCTGCGTGCAGCCAGTATCTTTTCCTTGATTCCCCCTACCGGAGTAACCCTGCCTCTTAGTGTAATTTCGCCGGTCATAGCCACTCCTGGCTTTGTTTTGCGACGGGTAAAGGCTGAAACCAGTGCAGTAAACATGGTAATCCCTGCCGAGGGGCCATCTTTGGGGGTTGCGCCTTCAGGAACGTGAATGTGTACATTGTATTTTTCAAGCAGCGAAGGATCGAGTTCCAGTTCACTGGCATTGGCTTTAAGATATTCGAAGGCAATGGTGGCAGACTCTTTCATTACATCGCCCAGGTTGCCGGTAAGGGAAAGATTACCCTTGCCTTTGCTCACAGATACTTCAATATAAAGAATTTCGCCGCCGGTATAGGTCCATGCCAAACCAGTAACTACTCCTGCCATATCTTTGATAATGGATGACTCCCGTGTCCATATCGGGGCACCAAGAATTTTTGTCAGTTCACCTGCCTTTATTGTTTTGGGTGGGTTCTCATCCATCACAATGGCTTTGGCCCTGTTGCGGATTACTTTAGCAATTCTCTTTTCCAGCAGTCGTACTCCTGATTCACGGGTGTAATCTTCAATAATCCTTTCGAGGACGTTTTTCGGAAAGGATAATTGGGAGGGTTTCAGGCCGTGCGCTTCCAGCTGCTTTGGGATAAGGTGTCTTTTGGCAATTTCGATTTTTTCTTCAACAATGTAACCCGAAAGGTCAATGATCTCCATGCGATCGCGCAATGCAGGGTGTATGGTATTCAGGGTGTTGGCTGTAGCAATGAACATAATATTGGACAAATCATAATCCACCTCGAGGAAGTTATCATAAAAAGTATTGTTTTGCTCAGGGTCGAGTACTTCCAGCAGGGCAGAAGAGGGATCACCGGATATGCTGTGGTGGCCTACCTTGTCAATTTCATCCAGTACAAAAACAGGATTTGAGCTTTTTGCCTTGCGCAGGTTCTGGATGATTCGTCCGGGCATTGCGCCCACGTATGTTTTCCTGTGGCCCCTTATCTCGGCTTCATCGCGAATGCCGCCCAGCGACATGCGGATATAGTTTCTGCCAACAGCATCAGCAATACTTTTTCCAAGAGAAGTTTTTCCTACTCCGGGAGGGCCTGAAAAGCACAGGATGGGTGATTTCATATTCCCTTTCAGCTTAAGGACGGCGAGGTACTCCAGGATTCGTTCTTTTATTTTTTCAAGGCCGTAATGGTCGCGGTCGAGAATTTTTTGAGCTTTTTTCAGGTCAAAGTTATCGGGGGTGTATTCATACCAGGGCAATTCGATAAGTGTTTCAAGGTAGTTGAGTTGTACCGAATATTCCATGGCAGCGGGATTCATGCGATTAAGCTTGCTGATCTCCTTTTCGAACACTTCGGCAGCCTGCTGGCTCCATTTTTTGTTTTTAGCCTTTTCCTTGAGCTCATGCATTTGCTGCTCGTGGGGATTACCACCAAGTTCTTCCTGGATGGTTTTGAGCTGTTGGTTCAGGATATAGTCTCTCTGTTGTTTGTCTATATCTACTTTAACCTTCGACTGGATTTGGTTTTTCAGCTCAACCACCTGCAGTTCCTTGGTGAGGTGTGCCAGCACAGTTTTGGCCCTGGCATTGATATCCAGTATTTCAAGAAGCTTTTGTTTTTCCGCGACATCAATATTGAGATTGGACGAAATGAAATTTACCAGAAATACCGGGCTCTCAATGTTTTTAATGGCAAAGGCAGCCTCACTGGGTATTTGAGGCGATTTATGAACGATTTGCGTTGCCAGATCTTTAATGGTGGCAATAAGGGCTTTGAAGTTTTTGTCGGAGCGGGTTGATCCAGCTTTGTCGAAAGAAGAAACCTGAGCTTTCAGGTAAGGCTCATTTTCTACCAGTGCTTCCAGTTTGAACCTCTTTTTTCCCTGAATAATAGCTGTTGTACTTCCATCGGGCATGGAAAGTGTTTTAAGAATATATGCCGCTGTGCCTATCGAATTGAGGTCATCATATTCAGGATCTTCCACGTTGTCATCCTTTTGGGATATTACACCAAGGATCTTGTCCTTTTTGTACACTTCCCTGATAAGCTTTATGGATTTATCGCGGTTGATGGTTATGGGAATGACCACTCCGGGAAAAAGTACGGTATTTTTCAGGGGTAAAATGGGTAGTGTATCAGGTAGTTTTTCAGAGGTCATCATTTCCTCTTCTTCAGGAGAAAGTAAGGGGATGTATTCCGCTTCAGCATCAATTATTCCGGAGAATTGCAGTCCTTTGTAGTCTAAAAAGTTGTCCATAAATTATTAAGTCATTTTGACATGGTCGTGTGCAATAAAGTCAGTCAGGTTGTATTGTCTTAGGTTTTTTTTGTCGCAGTTGTAATTGCCTAATTTGCTGTTTATAAATGTATTGGTGGTAAAAAAAATATTACTACCAGAATCGATAAAAGTATGGTTCAATGAATGTGCCACAAACGAACATGGCAGAATGATTAAGGTCAAAACAAAAAGGGGGAAATAAATCCCCCCTTTACAGAAATATTTCTGCCCTTTTACAGGGATCTGTAGCTAAGGGTTTGTTCGTAGATATAACGCAGAATATCCTCATCTACCTTGGAAAACTCCATGTTTCTGCGGGCATAAACTCTTTGGGCAACGCTAATGGACTTATCAATGTTGTGTACGGAGAACCCAGAAACACTTCCCCATGAGAATGATGGAATAAAGTTGCGCATAAACCCTGCTCCAAAGATCTGAGCGGCAACGCCAACTACAGTTCCGGTATTAAACATGGTATTGATACCACACTTGGAATGGTCAGCCATAAAGGTACCACAGAATTGCAGATCGGTTTTTACGAAACTTTCTTCCTGGTAATCCCAAAGCCTAACAGATTCATAGCTGTTTTTGAGGTTTGAAGTATTGGTATCGGCACCCAGGTTGCACCATTCGCCAATAACACTATGCCCCAGAAAGCCATCGTGAGCTTTGTTGGAATACCCGAAAATGATAGAATGACTTACTTCACCACCAATCTTGCAATGTGGGCCAATACTGGTTGAACCGTATACCCGTGCTCCAAGTCTTATTTTGGTTCCTTCTCCAATGGCCAGCGGCCCTCTCAGGATGGCGCCATCCATGATATGTGCATCTTTACCAATATATACAGGGCCTTCGCTGGCATTGATGATGACATGTTCAATTTCAGCTCCTTCTTCAATGAATATCTTTTCAGAAGCACTAACCCTTGCCGAATCAGGGATTGGCTGTGATTTTCTTCCTTTGGTTATCAGTTCATAATCTTTCAATATAGCCTCTTCGTTCATCTGGATAAGATCCCACAGATGATCGATTTTTCTTATTTTGGATTTTGTGATAAGAGGCACAACAGAGTCAATCAGATCCCAGTCGAGGTTATCGATATCTTCAGCCTTTAACCTTAATGCAATGATGGTATCGCCTGTTATGAGGGTTTGGTTGGAAGATAGTTGGTGAATTTCGCTGATCAGGGTTTCATCGGGCAGGATACTGCTATTGATCAGAATATTGTCTGCCTCTTTTACCAGGGGGTATTTGGCACTAAGATACTGTTCGGTAAGGGTTGATGTTTTGGCATTAAGCATTTTCTCCCATTTTTCCCTAATAGTAAGAATACCCAGCCTGATATCAGCCACAGGCCTTGTAAATGTGAGGGGTAAAAGATGATTTCTGGTCTGATCGCCGAATAAGATATAATTCATTGTGGTTTTATTTAGATTTGTCAATCGTATGTATTATGATTGGCTAAAGGTATGAAAATTTAAAAAAAAAAGCCCTGTTGTAAAGGGCTTTTTTAGTGAAATATTTTCAGTATTACTTTTTAAGATGCTTCTGGTATTTCGACTTAAATTTATCGATTCTTCCAGCGGTATCCACAAGCTGTTGTTTACCTGTGTAGAAAGGGTGAGAAGTATGAGAAATATCAAGCTTGATAAGAGGATATTCTTTACCGTCTTCCCATGTTGCTGTTTCTTTGCTGCTGGCAGTGGAGTGTGTAAGGAAGGAATAGTCGTTGGACATATCCTTGAAAATCACTAACCGGTAGTTGCTTGGATGGATATCTTTTTTCATTACTCTAATTTTTTTATTAAACAGGCCTGTTTGTTAATATAATAAGTTTACCATGCATTCTTTAACGAAACTCCCGAAAAAACTGCTGATTTTTTCGGGAGTGCAAAGATACAATTTAAAAGTTAAGTTCCAAAACCTTTTTGCAAATAAATACCCAAGAAAGCTTCAGAACAACAGCGGATTGAGGGCTTTGCGCTAATCATCAAGCCTGTGTACTACCAATCCGCTTCTGAGTTTAGGTTCAAACCAGGTGGTTTTTGGGGGCATAATATTGCCTGTATCGGCAATATCGATAAGTTGCTTCATGGTAACAGGATACAAGGCAAAAGCAACTTCCATTTCGCCACTGTCTACGCGCCTTTTCAGCTCTTTGAGGCCTCTGATGCCACCTACAAAGTCGATGCGTTTATCTGTACGCAGATTTTTTATTCCCAGTATATTATCCAGAACATGCTGCGATAGGATCGTTACATCGAGTACACCAATGGGGTCGCTGTCGTCATAGGTATTTTCGCGGGCTTTGAGTTCGTACCACCTGCCATCAAGATACATGCTGAAATTGTGCAATTGGTTGGGCTTGTATTCCTGTTCGCCTTTGTCGGTAATCTCAAATACATCTTCCAGTTTTGTAAGGAACTCCTCTTTAGACAAACCATTGAGGTCTTTTACCACGCGGTTGTAGTCAATAATGGTAAGTTGGTTGTCAGGAAAGAGCACCGCCATGAAGAAATTGTATTCTTCATCGCCAGTATGGTTGGGGTTTTGATTTTTCTTTTCATTGCCAACCAGGGCTGCTGCAGCTGTGCGGTGATGTCCGTCAGCAACATAGAAGGCTTGTACTTTTTCAAAGAGACCCTGTAGTTTATTAACAGTATCGGGATTATCGATCACCCAGAATTTGTGCCCGAAGCCATCGTCAGCCATAAAGTCATAAACCGGATCGGCTTTTATGGTTTCGTCAACTACTCTGTCAATGGCGTCAACAGCGGGATAGGAGAAGAAAACGGGTTCTGCATTGGCATTGAGAATGCGAACATGCTTCATGCGGTCTTCTTCCTTATCGGGGCGGGTAAGTTCGTGTTTTTTAATGATATTGTTCATATAATCTTCCACACCGGCACAACCCACTATGCCGTATTGTATTTTTTCGCCCCAGGTTTGGGCATATACATAATAGTTTGCTGATTCATCCTGCCTTAGCCAACCTTTTTCAATAAATTTATTGAAATTCTCAAGGGCCTTATTGTACACCTGTTGTGAATAAAGGTCGGTATTTTCGGGCAGTTCGATTTCGGGTTTTACTACCCTGAGGAAGCTGTATTGGTTGCCATCTGCTTCTTTACGGGCTTCAGATGAATCCAACACATCATAGGGTCTTGAAGCCAGATCTTTTGCGATTTCTGTTGGGGGCCTTAGGCCTTTGAAAGGTCTTAAAATAGCCATAGCAGTCTTTTTTTAAGGGATTTGATGGATTAAAGAACTTTAATTTTTACTTGTTTACCTGGAAGGTTCTGTCGCCGTTTTCCAGGAAAGCTACAATCTGCTCGGCAGCAGCAATACCTGCATTGATGTTGGCTTCTGAAGTTTGTGCTCCCATTTTTTTTGCGGGGAAGATATATCTTCCGGGGTATTTTTCCTCGATGGTAGCTTTGCAATCGGGAACAAGATCAGAGAGATATTTGAAATCGTTTCTTTCTTCAAAAACCTTCAGCAGGCTGTCTTCGCAAATTACTTCCTTACGGGCGGTATTTACCAGGGTAGCACCTTTGGGCATGGAAGAAAGTAATGGATAATCGATGGATTTTTTAGTTTTTTCATTGGCAGGAATATGCAGGGAAATATACTGGCAGGTTTTATAAAGCTCTTCTGCTGATTCCGTTGCGTGAATACCGTCTTTCTCGATATCCTGTTTAACCAGGAATGGATCAAAGGCAAAAACTTTCATGCCAAACCCTTTGGCTATGGCAGCCACATATTTACCTACATTGCCGTATGCATGTATTCCTATGGTTTTTCCCCTTAACTCGGTGCCGGCAGTACCATTGAATCCATTGCGGATATTATAAAGCATCATAGCAAAAGCAAGCTCTGCCACTGCATTTGAGTTTTGCCCCGGGGTATTCATTGCAACGATATTCTTTTTGGTGCATGCAGCAGTGTCAATATTGTCATATCCGGCTCCGGCTCTCACTACGATTTTGAGGTTATCGGCGGCATCAATTACTTCTGCATCAGCAATATCGCTGCGAATGATCAGGCCATCCACGTCTTTTACAGCTTTGAGCAGATCAGCCTTTTCAGTATATTTTTCAAGCATTACAACTTCGTACCCTGCTTTTTCAAAAACTTTCTTAATGCCATCCACTGCCACAGGAGCGAATGGCTTTTCCGTTGCAACCAATATTTTTTTCATCTCAATAAATATTTAAAGTTAAACTTATCAATGTATTGCCCTGAATGATCTGGCAAACGTTATCATGATAAAAATTTGTATGGTATCAACTCAGGATACCTGAACCTTTTTTCGAATTGTAGGAATACTATGAGAATTGGGGCCGCTAAAGGCCGGCCCCATTGCAATAATCCTTTTTTAATCCGGTGAGCTTACTTTTTGTGTTTGCTTTCAAATTCTTTCATAGCATCGACAAGTGCCTGAACGCTTTCCAATGGCAGTGCATTGTAGGTTGAAGCACGGAACCCGCCTACTGAACGGTGACCCTTTAGTCCCGACATGCCTTTTGAGGTGGCAAAGGAAAGGAATTCCTGCTCAAGCTCTTTATACTCCTGCTTCATTACGAAGCAAATATTCATCAATGAGCGTGAGTCTTTTTCAGCAGTTCCTTCAAATAGTTCGTTGCGATCGATCTCATCATAAAGAACTTTTGCTTTCTGCTCATTGAGTTGCTGCATTTTCTCAACTCCGCCAAGCTTTTTAATCCAACGCAGGGTTTCCATGCAAGTATAAATGGGCAAGCAGGGAGGAGTGTTAAACATCGACCCGTTGTCTATATGCGTTTGGTAATTGAGCATGGTGGGTATGGGCCGATCAACTTTGCCCAGTATGTCTTCGCGAATAATAACGAAAGTAACACCTGCAGGACCAAGGTTTTTCTGGGCTCCGCCATAAATGAGGGCATATTTTGAAATATCAACCGGACGACTGAAAATGTCGGATGACATATCCGCTACCAACGGAACAGGAGAGTTATAATCTTCCAGAATTTCGGTACCATAAATGGTATTGTTGGTGGTAATGTGCAAATAATCTACGTCCTCAGGAATGTTGAATCCTTTGGGGATGTAATTGAAGTTCTTGTCTGAACTTGAAGCAACAATCTCTACTTCTCCGAAAAGCTTTGCTTCTTTGGCTGCTTTCTTAGCCCAAACACCGGTTTCGAGGTATGCGGCTTTTTTCTGAAGCAGGTTAAAGGGTACCATGCAAAACTGAAGACTAGCTCCCCCACCCAGGAATAACACCTGGTATCCTTCAGGAATGTTGAGCAGTTCTTTGAACAGGGCAACGGTTTCATCCATAACAGCCTGGAAATCTTTTCCCCTGTGAGAAATTTCCATTACCGACAGGCCGATTCCATTGAGATCTCTTACTGCTTTTGCAGTGTTTTCAATTACTTCCTGGGCCAAAATTGATGGGCCGGCACTAAAATTATGTTTTTTCATTGCAGAGTAGTTTTTTTTGATTAGTGTAATTCAATACTTTAGGGTGATTCTTAGTTGTTTGTTCTTAAAGATAACAGTGAATTATAAAAAATAATCCTCAAGTTACAAAATGATCGTTTATTCTCAAAATTCATAAAAGATTAAAACTATATTTCTTTTATGGCGTATTCGATTATTATAAATTTCAGGCAAAATTGGTAAAATAATTAGAATGTAGGAAGAAAAACAGCACAAATATTTTTACATGTAGCCAACGTAATTAAAATACCTCCAAATTGGTGAAGCTTAGCCACTTTTCTCTGGCTATGCTGCAATATCGGGTATGCTGATAATCTTTGATGAATTGAAGACAAAGTCTGTTTTTCAATCTGTAAATTTTTCAACAGCATCCCGGAGGGGCTGACCCGGTTGGCCATTTTGTATGATATTCTCCTTTTTACATTATTAACGATCTAACGATTGTCGGGAACCGTTGCAGGCTGCGCGGGAGGTCTTCTTCTCGGATTACGGGCATCAACGTCTTGTATAAAATGCCATTTTCCATCTTCAAACAGAAAGCCGTCAAAGATATTCGTTTCAGGAACATAAAACTGGTAGTTGCCCTTTAAAAAATCATGGGTGGGCAGCATACGGTCAAAAACGATCACATCCTGTGCTCTTCTTGACTGATTGATCATATGAGCCTCGTACCTTATGGCCATGGTTGCCCTTGCCGAATATTCGAAAATAATCCTTCGGTGCTTGTTGTCCTGGTAAAGAAATACCGGTTTGCCAAAAGATGGACGACCTTTTTCCATGATGCTCAGGGGTTCAATAACTCTTTTGCGGGTGAGAGGATTGTCGCCTCTCCATCCCAGTAATACATAATGATCGTTGCGCTTGTAGCGTTTATGGATCAGTTCGGTGTAGTATGCTCCATACCAGTTTTCATGATCCAGGGTTTCATATTGCGGTTGTTCGAGCCGGGCAGCGCCATCGGTGAGTGTATAAAGCTCTACCTGGTTTCTGCGGTCAAACCGGTATTGAAAAAAGCCAAAGTATTCAAATTTACCTTCTTCAAGGGGTACAAACCATGTAAAAATCCTGAAATTTTCATCAGGAGCTGTTAGTCTTGATACCGTTGTAAGGGAGTCAAAAGGGTAGTCTGCAGAGCCTTCGAGCTGCAAAACTTTTTCAAAGTATTTTTTGAATTCGTAATTGTAGGTAAGTCTTTCAAAGTCGTGTTGGGGCTGGGTAATTTTTTGCATCAATATCTTCAGGCTGTCTTCATAAGCTGCAAAATTTTGTTGGGCAATCAGAGGTTTACCCCCTATCAGTATGCATATACCAATTGTGAACATTAATTTTCCCATTACCACCGGCACAAAATTTTGTTTCTCTTTCTTTTTCATCGTTTGCATGCAGGTTTTTTTTTGTCCTTTGATGTTTATAAAACCAATTGTATGATGGAAAGGTGACCTCCCTGCCGGTCTGTGGCGCAAAGGAGGATAATTATTCAGTGATGAACTGAAATGTATAACTTTACAAATTCATTATCATTGCTGACTTAACTGTATTCGGTTCCTTTGTTATAATGCAAAAATAAGGAACAAATTGTACTAAAACTTCTATAATCTTTAATTAATGCATCCGGAATTGACAAAAAGAAAAGACGCGTTTATTGCCCTTGGTGAAAAACTAGCCCGGGTTCTGCATGCTGACACAACCCATGGATTAACTGCTGCTGAAACAGGGTTGTTTGAAGAATTAAAAATGGGTTATCAGCATAATCCTTGGTTTACAGAGGATAATATCAGGAGTTCTTTGCAGGGCATCTGTTTCATGCTCGGTGAGACAAATATGAATTCGTGGCTCAAAAAGTATGAGCAAACAAAAAAAGAAGGTAGGTTTTCACCGCTCACCGTTGCAGTAATCATGGCAGGAAATATTCCTTTGGTAGGATTTCACGATATGATGTGTGTGTTGCTAAGCGGGCACCGCTTTTTAGGGAAATTGTCGTCGCAGGATAAAAAACTACCCTTATTCATTGGCCAATTGCTCACAGAGGTCGATTCTTCGTTAAAGGATTATTTAATCTTTGAAGATGAAATTATCAAAGGATTTGATGCTGTGATTGCTACAGGTAGCAATAATTCAGGCCGTTATTTTGATTATTATTTTGGCAAATACCCTCATATAATAAGGCGCAACAGAAACAGCCTTGCCATCTTAACAGGCAACGAAACCAGTGATGAACTTGAGGCCCTTTCTTCTGATATTTACAGCTATTTTGGGATGGGATGCCGCAATGTATCACGTATTATGGTACCATGGAACTATGATATTGCCGGACTGCTTGATCATTTTGATAATTGGGCACACCTGAAAGACCATTACAAATTTCATAACAACTACGAATACCAAAAGGCAGTACTTTTGGTCAATAATATACCCCATTATGATAATGGTTTTTCGCTTTTCAGAGAAGATGAGCGCCTGTCATCACCCCTTTCTGTTCTGCACTATACCCGATACAGATCTCTTGACGAGGTATCAGCTTTTGTTAGCGATCACTCGGAAGAGATCCAGTGCATTGTTGCATCGGGCAAGATTGTTCTTCCAGGAAATATTTCTACGGTAAAGCCTGGTAATGCCCAGATGCCACTGCCTGATGACTATGCCGACGGTATAGATACAATGGAGTTTCTCAACGGATTGAAGGTTCACTGAAAAAGACTGCCGACTACCCATCAGGGAACAAGATCGGCTGGCTGAAATACCCTTCTGGCGTGGCTTACATTACCGAACCGATCAATACCTTCAATGGTTATTGCCATGTAAGGAGGTAACTTTTTTGCAGGAATACTGATGTTGGCCTTCCCCTGTTCATCAACTTTTATATAAGGTTGCCAAAATATTGTTTGATTGTATTGCTGATCTTCAAAGAACAACTCTTTAAGTTGGCCATCCTCACTGGTAAATGCCTGGGGTTCGTAATAGCCTTCCAGGACATACCTGAAGACGATCTTTTCAGGATTGGTTCCTCTTCTTGAATAGGCAACAATAGCACCATTGGCACCTCTCAAACCAAATATAGCAGCACTTGTTCCCTTGTATATTTCTATGTATGACATTTCAGCAGGAGGTGTAAGCAAAAACTGTCTGCTGCTGTATTGTATTCCATCTACCATAATAAGAGGCTGGTTGGTAAGGTTGATACTGCTTTTTCCCCTGATAAGAATACTGAATCCGTCAACAATAACGCCCGAAACATTTTTGACGAGAACATCTCTCATCGTTTGATAAGTAAGGTCATTTTCTTTAAGATATATTACCTGATCGGGCCTGCCATAACCTGGTTTTTTGGTTTCGTCGTGCAGTTGAATAAAACTGTCTGATGTCCCCAATCTTGCCTGATTTCGCCATCTCCAACCGAATGTTCCTCTTTCAGTAAGCTTGCGGGAATGAGAATTAAAGCCTCTCCCTTCATTGTTAAGCCTGTCAGGAAAAAGCTCAATGGATTCGGGTGTACTGCCCCTTATTCCAAGCAGGGTAATTTCTGCTTCATAGTTTCCTGTATTTTCAAAGCCATCAAAGCTAAATTTACCTTCCTCGTCAGTTCGTGTGATAAAAATCTTTCCGTCTTCTTCAAACTTAAGAGAAATCTCAAAATCGGTCAGATCTACCTTGCGCGAATGCAAGGTTGGCTTTACTACCCCGTATATTGGAAAGCCTGAATCTCTTGCGAATTCGGTTTCTTGTTCCTCTCCGGAAGTGACGTCATCCCAGGTGAATCTTTTCCATGAGGATACCATCATCAGCAGGTCTGTTTTTTGAATTCTATCATCTTCATAGAGGTATTCATTGGGTTTTTGAACAGGATGTAGTATATCAGAAGTTAAGTACACATTGGAGATAATATTCGAAATGGGTGCTCGAGGTTCATTATTGTAAGCTGTTATAGCAATAGAGTGTGCTGCAGAATCTACTACACCATCGGGAAAATGTAACTCCAGATTGTGAAGACCTTCAGATAGGTTGTTTAGCTTCATCTCAATGTTATTTTTTGATTCTGGTTGAATGAAAAACAATCTTTCTGCCATAACCTGCGCCTCGGCATTAAATAATGTTGCTACAATAACACCGGCAGGTAATTCGTCTTTTTCTATTGTAATAAGTGACGGGTAATTGAGTGATGACAATTTCATCAGTTTGATGATCTCTCCTCTTTTATGCAACACCAGGTATGGATTTTTTACATACTCCGGAATATCATTACCATTCCAGGACCTGTTGACGGTAAGGATTACACCTTCTGACTCCGGTTCAACTCTCAGGTTAAAACCCTCATTAACAATATTTCGAATGGGGTAGCTCGCTGACTTTCCATTGGGATATGTGATGTTAACCGAATATTTTTTCTTTTTTTCCGGGGTAAACTCAAAAACCCCTTTACCTCTGTGAATGGAATTGAATTCAGCCAATCGATTACCCTGGTTGTCGGATACAAACCCGGATACTTTTACCCCCTCTTGAATCAGATTAGAGGAAAAAAATGCAATCCTGTTAGGTATTCCTTCAATAATTTGTCCCCCTTCGGGATAAAACTCGGTTTTAAACTGATCCTGTCTTTTTTTTAGTTCCCGGTTGTATTTCCTGTTTACCCTGGCCTCTGCGCGGCTTATTATTTTCTCTTCGATGGGGTTGCTTACAAAAAATCGTTGTTCAAAAACAAACTCTCTGTCAAAGTTAAGCATCCACGAGGTATAAGCCCTGATGCTGTAATTCCCTTCAGGCAATGAATCATTAAGGTAAAAGTCTCCATGAGAGTACCCATAATCAACCTTTAAGGTTTTCTTTTCCAGCAGTCCTTTGTTGGTATTGAAAATGTCTATGAATAGTGTAGTTCCAATTGTATCTGGCATATGGCTGTCGGCATCTAAAACATAGGCTTTAAACCAAATTCTATCTCCGGCATAATACTCATCCTTGTCAAGCTGAAGATAGACCTTTTGCTGGGGCAGAAGTCCTGCCATCCCATCTTCAACATAAGAAAAAGGATGCTGTGCATTAATGTTTAAAGTCAATAAAAATGCAAGCAGGACGTATGTGAATTTCTTTGTCATTGGAAGGAAAATATGTTGGTAAAATATTCTGAAAGTTAAGCAATCTTTTTTCTTTTTTAATCTTTTATTTCTCAGTTGTAATTTAATGTAAGAAAGTTACATCCAAATATTATTCAATTCTTTACTTACGGGAAACGGTTTTATAAAATTGATGATTATTTAGGTATAAATTTTCATACAATAGCTCTGAATATATAATTCTAACGATTTTCAATCGCGAAAAATTGCTGGTACAAATGATTGATAAAACTGATGTTCAGCAAGATCTAAACAATTAATACGAACCCTGTGTTCAGAATTGCCTTTCAATAATTGTTGTCCTTTGCCGTGGTTTGGTTAAATTTGTTATTGACGATCAAGCCACAAGATAGTCGTAGATTTTTGTTATACTTACGCCTAATGATTTTAAAAACATAAAAATTATGACCAGAAAACAGGGAATTATAGGAGTATTGTGTTGTTTGATGTTTTGTTTTGTTTGGGCGAGAGTTTTCTCCCAAAACTATGAAAAACAAAGAAAGGAGATGGTAGAAGCACAAATTAAGACCAGGGGTATACATGACTCCAATATTCTGCATGCGATGAGAACAGTGCCCCGCCATCTTTTTGTGCCTGAAGACCAGCGTGAAAATGCCTATAGTGACAGACCGCTTCCAATAGGATATGGCCAAACCATTTCGCAACCTTTTATTGTAGCTTTTATGACAGAGATCATAAAGCCTGAAACTGATTTCAGCGTTCTGGAAATAGGAACAGGTTCGGGTTACCAGGCAGCAGTACTGGCCGAGATTGTCGCTCAGGTTTATACCATCGAAATTGTAGAACCCCTTGGCACAAAAGCAAAAGAGTTGCTCGGCCGCCTGTATGATAATGTAGAAGTGAAGGTTGCTGATGGGTATTATGGTTGGGAGGAACATGGCCCTTTTGATGCCATTGTGGTAACTGCTGCTGCTGAACATATTCCGCCTCCCCTGATTGAGCAGTTGAAAGATGGGGGACGGATGATCATTCCTGTTGGTTCTCCATTTCGGGTGCAGCAATTGATGCTTGTTGAAAAAAAAGGAGACAAGATAAGGTCGCGCAGTTTGATGCCTGTGCGCTTTGTCCCATTTACGGGTAAACAATGAACGGTCAATCTCAGGGTATTAGAACAGCACCAACTATCGGCACCAGGCAAACTGTTGCACTTGGCCTGTTGTCTGCAGCAATTATTGCTTATCAGCTGGTGTTGATGCAACTCATCTCAATCATGCAATGGTACCATTTTGCCTATATGGTTATCTCTGTTGCGATGCTTGGATTTGGAGCTGCCGGCACCACCCTTGCGATTTTTCGCCATAAGCTTCTCAGCTCTTCTTCCTGGTTGATACCTGTGCTTATGTCCCTGTCTGGATTGTTTATGATACTTTCCTTTCAACTGGTAAAGCTCAAAAACCTGCAATTTGATATTTATACCTTATTTTTTGATAAATCTCAATTCTGGATACTGGCGGCCAATTATATTGTCTTCTTTATTCCCTTTTACCTGGGTGCTATTGCAATAGGTATAATACTGACCAAAAATGCGAAGGAAATAGACAGATATTATTTTGCCAACCTGCTTGGCTCTGGTGCTGGTGGGATCATAACCGTATTAGTTCTTTCAAATTTTTTTGCCATCGATGCTCTGCCTGTTGCAGCATCTTTAGCCATCATTTCTGCCATATTGGGTTACAACACAGCAAAACGAAAGTTACTCCAGATTATCACCACAGTAGTTGCCGGGCTGATGTTGCTTATAATTGGTTTAAATCCAGGAGAAGTACCTTTGTCACAGTATAAGGCCTTATCGAAAACCCTGTTATTGCCCGATGCTGAAATTCGTTATAGCAAGCCTGATATTTACGGCAGGGTAGATGTAGTGAGCTCTCCGGCACTTCGGTATGCCCCTGCAATAAGCTTAGGTTATACCGGGAATGCACCTGTGCTGGAAAATGTTTTTGCCAACGGCCACTTTTATGGTGTAGTGCCTCTTTTTGATACAACCCGGGCTGATATACATAATTTCACTACTGATAACCTGCCCTACGTAATGGGAGAACGAAAAAGGGTCCTCATCCCTGATGCCTCCACCGGAACATCCATTGCTCATGCTTTTCAAAATGGAGCAGATGAGGTGGTAGCTGCTACCAGTATAAAAACAGTGAAGGAATTGATGCAGGATGAACTGGCCGCCTCATCTTCATATTTGTTTTCTCATCCGGGTTTAAAAATTCACTACCAGGATGGAAGGCAGCTTCTTTTCGATATCGATACCAATTTGTTGTTTGATGCAGTGATTCTACCCCGGCTGGAGAGCTTTGGCGGATCTACAGGGCTTAACGCCCTAAGTGAAAATTACCTGCTTACCCTTGAAGCATTGGAACAAATTTGGGAAAAACTAAGTGAAGATGGAGTTATCTCGGTTACTTCATGGATGGATTATCCTCCTCGTACTACTCTGAAAATTGCCAACACTCTGCTTCAAATGCTTGCAAGCAAACAAATAAAGAATCCACGCGACCATATTGCCGCGATCAGGAGTTGGGGAACAATTACGTTTGTAATATGCAAAACACCCATTGAGGATGCTGTAATTCAGAATATTAGATCTTTCGGCGAGCAAATGATGTTTGATATGGTTTTGCTACCAGAAATAACTCCTGAAGATAGGAACAGATATAACTTTCTTGAAGATCAGTCCTTTTTTGAATATCTTGATACGTTATTTTTGGCAGACAACAGTAGTTTCTTTAAGGATTACGATTTTTATGTGGCACCAGCCACCGATGATAAACCCTATTTCCACAGATTAATCAAACCCCACCGTCTGGATAAACTGATAGAAGATTTTGAATCCGGACAATTTCCCCTTCTTGAGTTGGGCTACCTTATTGTATGGGTCACGCTGTTTCAGGGAGGCATTATTGCAGTTATTTTCATTCTTTTACCCTTGCTAAGGCTCAAAATTACCAGCAAAGGAAAAACCTCTACCATTATTTATTTTGCTGCCCTGGGATTGGGGTACATGTTCGTGGAGATCATCCTGATTCAAAGATTTGTTTTGTATTTCGGCCATCCGATATATGCAATATCTGCAGTGATAAGTACGATGATGATCGCCAGTGGGGTTGGAAGCTTATTTTCGGGCAGGTTTTCGGCGGGCAAAGCATCGGTAGTTGCTTCCCTCATTGTTTTACTGTTTCTGGTTATTTATGTTTTTGCACTTACTCCGGTGCTCATGTCAACGATACATTATCCGGTTGCGTTAAAAATCCTCATTGCGTTTGTATTGCTCGCATTGCCCTCTTTTTTTATGGGTATGCCTTTCCCATCAGGGATCAGGGTATTGGATGCCCAAAAAAAAGATCAAATACCATGGGCCTGGGGAATCAATGGTTCTTTGTCAGTAGTGGCAACAGCTCTGGCAACATTATTTGCTGTTGAGATGGGTTTCAGAGTGGTAATAATCATAGCGATTCTGCTTTACCTTATTGCTGGCAGTGTTGCATTTTTTACTTTTGCAAAGAAAAATTCTGCATTATTATCCGGATAAGTTATGAAAACAAAGCAAATCAGCAGTTTGCAGAATACCCTGGTGAAAGAAATCGTAAAACTGCAACAAAAGGCGCGGGAAAGAAAAAAAACAGGCCTGTTGGTTGCGGAGGGGCAGCGGGAAATATCACTTGCTTTGCAGGCAAATTTAAAGCTTCGTGATATGCTGGTATGCGAGGAATTATATGTTGAAGATCCTCACTATCCTGTTGCGCTGCATAAATACCAAGATAATCTGACCGGAGTTTCTCCTGAAATATATTCCAGGATTGCTTACCGTGGCACTACAGAAGGAATCCTGGCGGTGTTTGAGGTGTTTGATACCGCCCTACAATCCCTGCAACTTTCTGACTTACCCCTGTTATTGGTTCTGGAAGCGGTAGAAAAACCAGGTAACCTTGGTGCCATATTAAGAACCGCTGATGCAGCTGGAGTGGATGCAGTAATAATTTGCGATCCGCAAACTGATGTATTTAATCCGAATGTAATTCGTTCTTCATTGGGATGTGTCTTTACGGTGAAAATAGCGACATGTACAACATCCGAGTACCTTGAATGGGCAGATGATAAAGGTATTATCAATGCTATTGCTTCTTTGCAGGTAAGACAATCTTATTTTGATATTGACATGAAACGGCCACTGGCTATTGTACTTGGCACTGAATCAGATGGATTATCATCAATATGGTATGAAAAGGCCCGGGAAAAGATAAGAATTCCTATGGCAGGTAAAATAGATTCGCTGAATGTTTCAGTATCAGCTGCAGTGCTCGTTTATGAAGCTTTACGACAAAGAACAGTTTCCTGAGATTACTACTATCATATCCGGCTGATTAGTGTTTCACTTTTTTCTCTTTCCTTCTCTTGAGTTCCTTTTTGATCAAATAAAGCTCCCGGCCTGTTTGTCCTGCAACAGAAGTGTTCTCCTGTGCTCTTCTGATAAGGTAAGGCATTACAAGTCTTAATGGGCCATAGGGCACATACTTACTTACGTTGTAGCCATGTTGCGAAAGATTGTAACTGATATGATCACTCATACCCAGCAGTTGTGAAAAATGAATCCTGGTATGATTATTTTCCAGTTCGCTCACACTCATTATATGTGTTGCTTCAAGATTGCTGTTTTCATTATGAGAACCGATACATACAGCAAGCTGATCGATGTGATTAATGCAAAACCTTACGGCATCGTCAAAAGCTGCATCTGTAGCTTGTTTATCAGGATGGATTGGTGAGGCATAGCTCTTATTTCGCGCCCTTTTTCTTTCTTTTTCCATATATGCCCCCCTAACCAGTTTAAAACCAAGTATATATCCCTTTTCTTTGGCCTGGGCAACCAGCTTCTTGAGATAATAAAGCTTGTCAATGCGATACAATTGCAATGTATGATAAACGACAGGTTTTTCCTTGTTGAAGCTTTCCATCATTGCTTCAGCAATGTCATCAATGGCTTCCTGTATCCATGATTCTTCTGCGTCAATCATTACAGGGACGTCGTTTTCAAAGGCCTTTTCACAAATCTCCCATACACGACGTTTTACCCTGGCGAATTCTTCCATTTCTTCTTTGGATAGAATGGCTTCGGCACTCACTTTTTCAAGAAGTTCAAAACGGGCAATTCCCGTAAATTTAAAAACCGCGAATCCGATGTTACTGTTTTCTGCTGCCAGGTCAATGGTGGCAAGAATACGATCTTTGGCTTCATCAAAGCCTTTTTCCGATTCCACACCCTCTGCAGCATAATCCATTACGGAGTTTATTCCATACTTGCTAAGATCGGATATTGTTTTTTTCGACTCTTCAAGTGTTTCTCCACCGCAAAAATGTGCAAAAACAGTGTTTCGCAATGCCCAGTTCAACGGGAAACGAAGATGGCTGGCAAGGGTAAGCATGCCCGAGCCTACCTTCACCAGGAAAGGATTTTTTACCAGGGAAAACATCCAGTAAGCCTTCTTGAGTTCTGAAGTGGATTTATCAGAAAAGGCAACTTCCGTATTATCGAATGACAGCATGAAAAAAACAGAAAAAAGGTTGTTAGCTATGGGATTAAAGAAAGAAGAGCATTAAGGTTTTTCAATCAATCCTAATGGGTCGAAAAATGAGCTCAGCAACACATCCTCATCTTCATCTTCATCATATTCCTTGTTGGGAATAACGGTAAGTATGGGTATTTCTGCCTTATCAATGATCTGTTCTGCATCATTTTTCCCAAACAGTTCGGTGAATCTGCCGGTTTTTTCAGCAACAATCATGATCAGGTCGGCATCAATTTTTTCTGAGTAAGAAAGAACTTCATCGTGAATATCCGAGCCGGGTTTGATAAGAACCTCTGCCTTGGCTTTAATATTAGCACTTTGCAGATAATCGAGAACTTTTTTTAACAAAGCTTCTTTTTCGATTTTATATACACTGCTTTTGGAGCCGATAACACCGATAACGTGAATAACCGAATCGAAGTATTTGGCAAATTTTATGGCCTTATTTATTTTCTGTGAGCTTTCGTAGGTGAAATCAATGGGAATAACAATGTTTTTGTATCCTACATGATGGTGTTTCTTCTTTACCACCATTACCGGTACCTTAGAGTTGCTCACTACTTTGTACGCATAGCTACCTGTTACATGCTGGACCCCTTTTTTACCATGGATACCCATTACAATAAACTCGGCACTTAATTTTGTGGCTGTAGCACTTATCTGGTCGAAAATGCTTCCCTCCTGTATGATCCCGCTGATTTTGATGCCAGATCTTTCGCTGTTGGTAGCAGCCAGCTTTTCAATCATTTTGATAAAGCGATCTCTTTGGCACTGGGAGGATTTTTTATTTACTACATGCAGCAGGCAAATTTTGTGATTAAACAATTTAGCGATTTCAATTGCGTGATCAAGTGCACAATCGGCAACCGGAGTAAAATCAGTGGGTACAAGAATCGTATCTCTTTCCATTTATCAGTTCGTTTATAACGGTTTTGTCATTTTTCAAGTTATGCCGGGGTAATCTCCCGGGAATATGGCTCCGGCAAAAATAAAGGTTTTTGGGCAATGATGACGGCACAGCATATTTAAATTCCCGATGCATTATGACTTGTCATCTTCAGATTTTTTTTGGATTAATCCCAGCGGGTCGACCATTGAGGTAACCATTCCCGGCTTAAACTCAGCAGTAGGGATGATGCTCAATACCGGAATGTCTGAATTGGATATAACGTCCTGGGCTGTTGAACCTACGTAAAAATTCACAAAGCTTTTCTTCTGTTGGGTCATGATGATGATCAGGTCTGCTTCAATTTTTTTGCTGTGACTGATAATAAGGTCTGCAACCAGGTCATCATCATTATCGATCAGCTCGGTTTGGCATTGTATGCCGTTTTTTTGTATGGCATTTTTCACCTGGTTAAGCTGTACCTGTTTTAATAGCTTGGTAACTTTATTGTCGCTTCGCAAAATGGAAATAATATTGATCTGGGCTCCAAAATATCCTCCAAACTCAATTGCTTTTTGCACCTGCTTTTTGGTTTGACGCGTAAAATCCAATGGCAGCAGTATCTTTGAAAATTTGCATGTTTTTTTGGATGCATTCTTAATGGTAATGACAGGGCAGGGGGCTTCCCTGATCACGTTCAGAGAGTTGCTACCCATAATTTTCCTCGACTTTTCACTTCTGTTGTCACTATGTTTGCCCAGTACAATCATGATGGCTTCCTGGTCGATTGCCGTATCAATGATCTTATCATAGGGTTTTCCTTTCTCAATAAGAGCGATTACCCGTACCGATGCCCCTTTACTCATATTATGAGCCAGCTTCTCCAGTTCATCAAATTTTTCTCTTGCTTCATTTATCGCGTTTTTAAAATATTCTTCCGGAGAGCGCAATTTGCCAAATACACCCACTTCTTCGATTACATAAAGCAGTACCAGGTTGGCATCAAAAAGCTGTGCCAGTTCCAAGGAATATTCCAGTGCATTAAGAGACTGTTCCTGAAAATCTATAGCTACCAGTATTCTGTTTTTTAAGGGTTTCATGGCTTTTTTTTTGCGGTCAGGTATGGCCCCGGCCATACTTTAGGTAAGCTAAAACGAATGTGCTTTAAATGTAGTGAAAAAATATTATCTGGAAAAATTATGGTTGTTTTTTTTTGCCCGGTTTTAGGGTAGTTTTTATAAATGATTTGTGTCTTTTTGCTATTGCATTTGCCACTTAAGTTGTGAACACCAAGACCTTATTTTTTATCGTGATTAGTACATGTGCAGTGGGTCAGGATCGTTCATGTGCCTCAGGAGTGAAGAGAGATTGACAATTGCTCATGAAATCGAAATTTTCGGCCGGTTTCGGTGCCTGTATTTTGGTTAAATAGACAGGAACAGTGAATAGCCAGTAAGTGAGTTGTTAGTAAGTTTTGTGTAATTCATATTAGTTTAACTTACAGAATATCAATCCTATGCGTAGGCATAAAAAAGAAGCCAAATATTTAACCTTACCTTAATTTTAATTTATGTGATCTTAAAAATCTCATTCGGCAGGTTTTTTTCGATTTTTGTCGGGTCGAAAATCAAATACGGGTATTTACTAGTATGTGGATGGATATAATTGATGTAAACACTTATATATAAAACTGGTAAAATGTGCAGTATTTTTGTACCTGCGTTTGATTGTCATATGTCTATTGAAGAATAAAACCAGCAAATGGAAGAACTTTTTTTATTAAAGTATTCACTGGCAATTGATTTGGCGCGCCATAATGGGTTACTTACAAAATAGAATTCACATATAATTTATCCGTTAATCAATTATTATTATTAATCAAAATGTCTGAAAAAGTGAAAAAGTTTGCTCTTCTTTTGTTTGTGATGATTATTGTTCCTGTTTTGGCAGTCAATGCACAGGAAAAGTTTAGAATTCAGTCTATGTTTGTATACAATTTTGCCCGTATGGCGGCCTGGCCCCAGGCTTACCAGAGTGGTGAATTTGTAATTGGAGTTTATGGCAATACCCCTATGCTTGCTGAGCTTCAGGAAATGGCCTCAATGCGCAGTATCGGCAGTCAGAAAATTACAGTAGTAAATTATGCAAATGCCAGTGAAATTGAAAAATGCCACATTTTATATGTAGCACCCAATCAGTCCAGGCAAATTGTTGAAATAACCAATGTATTGCGTACGAAAAAGATACCTGCTATGGTAATAACCGAATCAAGGAATTCACTTGATGATGGTGCAATGGTAAATTTTGTTATGAACAATAACAAACCTACCTATGAGATAAGCACCAACAATGCAAAAGCTGTGGGATTGAACCTGGGATCTGAAATTACACGTTTGGCAAGTTCGGTAAAATAGATTAAGGCAAAATGTAAGGGCCCGATGGGTTTGGGCTAGATCAACAAAGGAAACAAACCAGCGATGTGCTAATTAATTATTGCTTCTGCTGAAAAAACAATAGCGGTGTTCGCGCTTTCTCCATAAGCCGGACACCGTTTTCTATTATAATATATTCGCTGCTGTTATGCCTGCTCCTTGCAGTGATCATAATCATATCGGCATCTATACTATCGGCATAGTCGATAACCGAGTCGATGTAGGATTGGTCTTTGTTTTCCAGCGAAATTAACTGGCAGGTCAGTCCTGCTTTTCTGATTTTCTTTAAAATATTTCGGGCTTTCAATTCAATATTTTTTCTTTTCCAAAGCCCTTTGTTTTCGTTTTTCAAAAAAAGATGGACAGTACTGTTGTATAATTTGCCCATTTCTATTGTCTTGCTTACCAGATGTTGCATGTCTACAGACATATCAAACGGTAAAACGATATTCTTAAAACCGGAAAAGTGTTTTTTTCCGTTGGTGATCAACACAGGTACCGGACTGCCAAGAATGACCCGGGCAGCAAAACTGCCGATAATAAATTGTATTCCTTGTATGCCATGTGTTCCCATAATGATCAGGTGAGCACCAAGTTTTTTGGCAGCTTCTCCGATGGAGACAAATATATTGCCCATAACCATGTTGGGGATAACGGTTATATTTAGGGCATCTTGTTTTTCGCGGGCGTATTCAGTGGTTTTTTGTTTTATAGCCAGCAGTTTGTCGTCATTAAACCCATTTCTTTCATCAACAACATGCAATAACCTGATAAGGCCATCGTATTTCTTAACGATTTCCGCAGTATAGTGCAGGGCCTGTTCTGATCTTTCTGTAAAATCCAACGGCACCAGGTAGGAAAAAGAAAGATTTGAATTGATTGCCATTTTATTACATGCTAACAGATTTCCATAAAAAAGGGCTTGTTTTTATCTCTTGAATGAAATGAAAAACAAGCCCTTAAAGGTAAGGTTTTTTTCTGATTAAACTTTAAAAAACATCGCCAAGATATTTTTAGGCAATATTAACGAAAGGTATGGCCTGTAGACTTTGTGAAACCTCAGGCAATTCATAAAACAGAGGCGCTCCGGGCCCGATAGGAATTCCTGCAAGAATCCAGATTATCAGCAGAATCAGCCAGGCAACCAGGAATATGATCGTATAGGGGATCATAGTGGCTATAATGGTTCCTATACCGGCATTTTTGTCGTATTTTTCCATAAATGCCACTATCATAGCAAAATAAGACATCATGGGAGCAATAACATTGGTAACGCTGTCGCCCACCCTGTAAGCCAGCTGTGTAAATTCAGGAGAGTACCCCAATAGCATAAACATGGGAATAAATACTGGTGCCAGGATAGCCCACTTTGCGCTGGCACTGCCAATCACCAGGTTGATGAGAGATGCAATAAGTACCAGGGCAATCATAAGAGGGATACGGCCCATGCCGAGTGATCCGATAAGATTTGCACCTTTTATGGCAAAGATCAATCCCAGATTGGTCCAGTTGAAATAGGCCACAAACTGGGCTGCAAAGAATACCAGAACGATATAAGTGCCTAGTGTTGACATAGACTTGCCCATGCCAAGGATAACATCGGTGCTGCTCTTCAGGGTACGTGCACCAATACCGTAAACAATACCAAGAATCCCGGCTACCAAAAAGATCAGAGCAACAATACCACTCATAAAGGGTGAGCGCAAAAGCCCTCCGGTATCGGGATCGCGCATAAATCCGCTTCCCGGTATGTTGGCCCAAATTCCCCTGTCGATGGGTACAACGCTTAAAGCAATCAGCAGCACGATAATGATAAAGGCAACCAATGTAAATTTCAAACCTCTTTTTTCTGATTCATCCAGGTTTTTGATTTCTTCTGCTTCAGCATCTCCCTTATAATCGCCCAGCCTGGGTGCTACAATCTTTTCCGTTACCCATGTACCTATAGTGGCTATAAAAAAGGTAGATACAAACATGAAGTAATAGTTTGCTGCCGGATTTACAGTATATGAAGGTTCAACAATACGTGCAGCTTCTTCTGACAAGCCTGCAAGGAGGGGATCTATGGTACCCAGTAGCAGATTGGCCGAGTATCCTCCAGATACTCCGGCAAATGCCGCTGCAATCCCAACGATGGGATTTCGGCCAATGGCCAGAAAGATCATTCCCCCCAGGGGAACCAAAACCACATAACCTACCTCACTGGCTGTATTGGACAATATTCCTGCAAATACGATAGCAAAGGTGAGTAAATTACGGGGAGCCGAGATCACCAAAAGGCGCAACCCCGTGGACATCAAACCACTTGACTCGGCAATTCCTATCCCAAGCAAAGCCACAAGCACGGTGCCCAATGGGGCAAATGAAGTGAAGTTGGTTACCATGCCTTTCATGATCATATGCAATCCCTCACGGCTGAGAAGGTTCACGGCTTCGATGGTTTCCCCTGTTCCGGGATGCACGGCAGTAACATCAAACATTGATACCAGCCAGCTTAAAAAAATGATCCCCAAAGCAAAATAAGCAAACAATGCCCCGGGGTGTGGCAGCTTGTTTCCAACCCGCTCAATAACATTTAGCATTCCTGCTACAAATCCAGTTTTTTGATTTTCCATAGGTTATATTTTGTTGGTATTTTATTGTTTAATCATGATCGTGCTAGTATTTGTTCTTTCATAAAAAAAAATCAGCAATAAATCTTTTTTTCAAGAATACCTTAACAAATGGTTTCCTGCTAGTGTACAGGCAAATATGTTGAAAGATATATTTTTCTATGCCCCACAAAAAAGGCCAAAAATAATGTTTTTTTTGCGGTTTCAGCCATGGAATTTCTTTCCCTGCCATGAATCCTTCTTCCTTAGCTTTTCCTCAATCAAAAGGGTAACCTGGTCGCTTCTGAGCCCACGCCATGAAGGACGAAGGTTGTACAACGGAGGAACCTCACCGGCAAAACGTTCTATTGCAATGTCGGGCCTCAGGTTTTCGAGAAACTCAACCATAAAATCGGCGTATTCCCCGGGTTCAAAAAACCGGAACCGTTCAGGGTGATGTTGGTATTCAAGTGCCATTGGGGTATTTTTTACCATTTGCAGCTGATGGAATTTTACCGAATGAATGGGTAGGGAAGAAACGATATGGCTTTGATCAAGCATCATTTTGCGGCTTTCACCAGGCAAGCCCAGGATAAGATGGATGGTTGTTTGTAACCCTCTGGAAGCAGTTTGCTCAATGGCCTTTACCGAATCAGCAAAACTATGGCCCCGGTTGATCCGCAAGAGGGTTTGTTCATAACAAGACTCTACCCCATATTCTACATTGATGAAATACTGCTTTGACAATTCCGCCAGGTAATCAAGGACTTCATCATTGACGCAGTCAGGTCTTGTACCTATAGATAATCCTGAAATGGCCGGATGTGCCAGTGCTTCTTCATACCGGGTTTTGAGAACCCCCATTGGCGCATATGTGTTGGAATAAGCCTGGAAATAGGCCACGAAAATACTGGCTTTTTTGTAGCGGTGTTTCAGAAAATCTATTCCTTTGTCAATCTGTTCGCTAATGGATTGCTCCTGGTGGCAATATGATGGACTGAATCCTTCATTATTGCAAAAAGTGCACCCACCGGTACCTACTCTGCCATCGCGATTGGGGCAGGTAAAGCCGGCATTTATGCTGACCTTTTGTATGCGACTGCCATATTTCTGTTTGTATTGATCTGCCAGTGAATGAAACGGCCTGGTGTTGCCCCATGGAAATTGCATATTGAGATTTTTGGCAAAAATAATCATTTATTCTTCCCTGGCATTACAGGCATAGTTATGCAATGGCTTTTGCAATGTATTGGTAAAGAATATATTAGCATGCTATTTTGTCTCTCCCCTTAAAAATTGTATCTTTGCATCGCCAAAACAGAATAAAGCACTAAATGCATCTATTAGATATAATAATCTTTACTTTGTACATGCTTGTTGTGGTAGGAATCGGATTCTGGTTCCTGTTAAAAAACAAAGGAGTGGATGATTATTATGTGGGGGGAAGAAAAATCGGAAGCTGGCATATTGGTTTATCGGTTGTGGCAACCGATGTAGGTGGAGGATTTTCCATTGGCCTGGGGGGATTAGGCTTTATTATGGGGCTGTCGGGGTCATGGATGTTGTTTACAGGACTGGTGGGAGCATGGCTTAGTGCAGTAGTTCTCATTCCAAGGGTAAAAGCCATCGAGAAAGTCCGTAAGTTTTATACCTTTCCGCAATTGCTTGGCTATTTCTATAATCCCAGGGTTGCATTACTCGCAGGTATAATTTCAGGTATTGGCTACCTGGGCTTTACCAGCAGCCAGATCCTGGCAGGGGCTAAGTTGGCTTCTGCCACTTTCGTAGGGTTGAATATGCAAACTGCCCTGGTGGTGATGGGTGCGATTGTAATTGTATACACTGCCATGGGCGGAATAAAAGCCGTAATATATACCGATACTATCCAGTGGATCATTTTGATGACCGGGATGATATTTATCGGGATTCCTGTTTCTTATTTCAGCATTGGAGGTATTACTGCGATCCGTGAAGTATTACCACCTGAATTTTTCAGTTTATCTAACATTACCTGGCAACAAATAGTATATTGGGTAGTAACTATCATTCCCATTTGGTTTGTGGGTATGACCCTGTACCAGCGTATTTATGCTTCGCGCAATAAGCAACAGGCGCAGAAAGCATGGATTATTGCAGGTTTTTTTGAATATCCGGTGATGGCCTTTATGGGTGTTACCCTGGGATTGTTTGCCAGGGTGGCATTTGAGCAGGGCATGTTCACGGATCTTGGGGTTGATCCTTCTCAAATGCTTGATGAAGAAAAAGGATTACCCATGTTGCTAAGAACAGTTTTGCCTGTAGGCCTCATGGGCCTAATGATGGCATCATACTTTTCGGCCATTATGTCAACAGCCGATAGTTGCCTGATGGCTTCTTCTGGCAATTTTCTCACCGATATTTTCGGGCGTTGGTTTAAAGAACCCATAAGTAACAGGCGTTTTTTGCTCATCTCCCAGGCCTTTACCGTGGTTTTGGGAGTGATAGCTCTTTTGCTCGCCTCGGCCATGCCCAATGTGCTTGAGCTTATGCTTTACTCGTATGCCTTTATGGTATCCGGCCTTTTTGTGCCGGTTATGGGTGGAATTTTATTGAAAAGAGCAAGTTCCCAGGCTGCGTTTTGGGCTATGCTGCTGGGTGGCGGAATTACCATCAGCCTGATTGTTCTGCAAATGGAGCTGCCTTTTGGCCTGGATGCCAATATTTTCGGAATATCGGCTTCGCTTATTACATTTGTTTTGTTTAACAAAATTTACTCCCGGCCCATCCAGGCGTAATCCATTCTGCAAAATCAAAAAAAAATAAACCGATTAAATTATTAACTCATTTACAAAAAAACTATTATGAATTACTCGTATTACACTCCGAAAGACAACGTTAGTGAAGAAAGGAAAAAGGAGATTGCTGATTTTCTCTATACCCACCTCGATCAGTTTGGCGATGAGCACGATGCCATTATGCGTTGTATCAATTTTGCACTTGATGAGGAAACAAAATTTGGTGGATTTATTGTCGTTTCAGAAGAAAACGACCAGATTACAGGTGCTGTAATTATCAATAAAACGGGTATGGCAGGCTATATTCCTGAAAATATCCTGGTTTATATTGCAGTACATAAAGACTATCGTGGCAAAGGCCTTGGGAAAGATTTGATGCTAAAGGCTTTTGATAAAGCAGAAGGAAGCATCAAGTTGCATGTAGAACCTGATAATCCTGCCAGGTATCTGTATGAAAAGCTGGGCTTTACCAATAAATATCTTGAAATGCGATTAAACCGTTAATTTCAGAAAAAATGGCAGAAATAACCATTAGCAGCAAAAAGCTAAGGCATAATTTTGAATTCCTCCGAAAGTTTTTTGCACAAAACAATATCGAGTGGGGAATTGTAAGTAAACTGCTTTGCGGCAACGAGATTTTTTTAAAAGAGATTATTAATATGGGTGCACAGGAACTGATGGACTCGCGCATAAGTAATCTTAAGAAAATCAAAAAGATAAACCCGGCCACCAATACAGTTTATATTAAGCCCCCTCCCCGCAAAAGTCTGCAATCCGTCATACGATATGCCGATGTAAGTTTCAACTCTGACCTGGAAACCCTACGACTTATTTCCAAAGAGGCAGGAAGGCAAGGCAAGGTGCACCGGGTAATAATTATGATCGAAATGGGTGATCTGCGTGAAGGTGTGCTGGGCGAAAACCTGGTGGGCTTTTACGAGAAAGTTTTTGAGTTGCCCAACATTGAGGTTATCGGGTTTGGCAGTAATTTCAACTGCTTGTATGGTGTAATGCCTTCTCATGATAAAATGGTACAGCTAAGCCTCTATAAGCAAATCATTGAGCTCAAGTTTAACCGTAAGATTAAATGGATATCAGGAGGCTCTTCAGTAGCTATCCCTATGATCCAGAAGAAGCAGCTACCCAAAGGAATCAATCATTTCAGGGTAGGGGAAACCCTCTTCTTTGGCAATAACCTGGTAACAGGAAAAACCATCAAAGGCATGAAAGATGATGTGATTACCTTGTATGCCGAGATCATAGAGCTACTTGAAAAACCTATTGTTCCTGAAGGTGAACTGGCAGAGAATCCTTCGGGCGACATGTTTGAGATCAATCCTGAAGATTATGGTAAAACCTCATGGCGTGCATTGATCGATATCGGATTGCTCGATATCTCTCCTGACTTTCTTATCCCTACCGATAAAAGCCTTGAAATTGCAGGAGCCAGCTCGGATATTGTTGTGCTGGACCTTGGCAAAAACCCAAAAAATTACAGAGTAGGCGATTATGTGAAGTTTAGGCTTAAATACATGGGTGCTTTGGGGCTGTTCAATTCAGAATACATAACCAAAAGGCTTGTAGACTGATTGGAGGCCAGACAACGGATTCTTTTCAAATCTGATGTCAGACAAATCCGGTGCGTTGACCCAATGGTTCCGCGGCAAGTCCAAGAAAAAACCGCAGATGATATGAAGTATCTTCATTACAATCTGCGGTTCTTTGTTTTATAGTGAACCTGCCCTTACAGAAGGGAGTTTACCTCAGGCGGTCAGCAGATCTTACAAGGTTTTCATCGCGGCGTATTGCCCTGTTGGCCAGCAACAGCAGCAACATTGACAAAAGAGGTAATACTACCGCCACACCGTATGAAAACTCACCCCTGAGGTTTTCCTTCAAAGCATCCAGGTAAAAAAATGTGCTTACAACAAGGATCAAATGAATAAAAATATTAATCTTGCCCAGCTTGATCTGCAAAAGCCTTTTTTTGTAAATATATATTGTGTAAGAGCTTAAGATCATAATCACGAAGGGAAGAATTATTGATACTATTCCCAGGAAGTGATTAAATTCGATCTTTTCACCACTTTCCGCCGAGATAATATTCCATATTCTTACTTCATAGATCATTGTACCGGTATCAATGGTTCCCTTGGGGAAAATTAAAAATAAAAACGTGAACAAAAATACGAGGGAGAGATAGATTGTCTGGATTCTTTGGATCATGGTAAGAAAGTTAAACGGTGCGTAATTTTATTTATTGGTGCAAAATTAGAACTTTTAAAAGACAAAAGGACTCTGTTTGATCACCATTGCCAAAAATTCCCAAAAGTTGAAAATATTCTCAGCCATACAAATATATTTTTTGCGTTTCACTTTAAATACTTATATTTGCAGCGTTATTCCTCATTGTTTTTTTCTTTGATTTTTCAACAACTATTTACCAACAACCATCAGTTCTCCTGAAAATTTCAGAATCGCATCCTGCGGTTTCAGGGAAAATTTTTAAAATTGATGAATAAACAATGATTCCAATCACCCCATAACAATTGTTCTGTTATTAACATCCAAAATTTTAATTTTAACCACATAGTTCATGTACGAAATTGAAGAACTCAGGAGTAAGCTTCTTACCGAGTTAAAAGACATTGCCAGAGGATTTGGTGTAAGGAAGGTTGACTCTTTCAAGAAAGAGGAGATCATTTATAAGATCCTTGATGCACAGGCTATGAATCCCCCGGCAGAGGTATTGAAAAGCGAAAAGAAAGCAGGGCGTCCACGCAAGAGAAAGGCTATCAAATCATCCGGCGACAATAAAAAGCCTCTTGCTTCCAGTTCTGGCAACGAGCAATCTCAATCCAAACCATCGGAAGATAAGGCTTTGAAGGAAAATAAAATAGAGGCCAAAAATCCACAAAAAGCTCCTGACAGATGGAAAAACGTTTCTGAGAGTCAAAATGAAAAAGCAGATTCAAAAACTTCTGCAGATGAGGATATCTTTAAAAGAGCCGATTTAATTTTCAGCCATCCTGCCATCAAGTCAGATGACTCCTTTTTCTCCCGCAACAAACGGGAAGAGAACCAGTCAGGTGAGCAGTCCAGGTCAGCCTCTGACACTGGGGGTAATACTTTCGAGAAATATTTCAAGCCTTCCGTGAGCGATCAAAAGCAACCCCAGCCAACAGAAGAGAAAAAACCTGAGCAGAAATCACAACCCGCTTCACCTAAAAAAGACACCCCGGAACATGAACACCGGGCATCGCAGGGTCGTGAACAACAGAAGCAACAACAGCAACCCCAGCAGCAGCCCCAGCAGCAACAGCAGCAACAGCAGCAGCCCCAGCAACAAGCCCAGCAGCAACAACAGCAGCCCCAGCAACAAGCCCACCAGCAACAACAGCAGCAGCAACAGCAAAACAAAGGGCAACAGCATCGAAAAGACAATCAGCAGAATACACGGCAGGACGGTAACCAGAATGTTCGCCAGGCAGAGAAAAAAGAAAAAGAACCTGTGTATGAATTTGATGGAATCATTACTTCCGAAGGGGTTCTTGAGATCATGTCTGACGGTTATGGCTTTCTAAGGTCTTCAGATTATAACTACCTTAACTCTCCTGATGATATTTACGTTTCCCAGAGCCAGATAAAACTCTTCGGGCTTAAGACGGGCGACACTGTATCAGGGGGAATCAGGCCTCCTAAAGAAAATGAGAAGTATTTCCCGTTGATCAAAGTAGAAAAAATCAATGGACGTGAACCGGCAGAAGTGCGCGATCGTGTTCCATTCGATTTTCTTACACCGTTGTTTCCCCAGGAGAAATTTTCTCTTACGGGGCATTCCCAATCCAATGTATCAACACGGGTGATCGATATGTTTGCCCCTATTGGAAAAGGGCAACGTGGGCTTATTGTAGCACAACCCAAAACCGGTAAAACTATTCTTCTGCAAGATATTGCCAACGCCATTGCCGCCAATCATCCCGAAGTTTTCCTCATTGTTTTGCTTATTGATGAAAGGCCGGAAGAGGTTACCGAAATGGCAAGAAATGTTAAAGCAGAGGTGATTTCGTCCACTTTTGATGAACCTGCTGAAAGGCACGTAAAGGTAGCCGGTATCGTGCTGGAGAAAGCAAAGAGAATGGTAGAGTGTGGTCATGATGTTGTGATTTTGCTCGATTCTATAACACGTCTGGCAAGAGCCTTCAATACCGTGGCCCCGGCTTCGGGAAAGGTGCTCTCCGGCGGGGTAGATGCCAATGCACTGCATAAACCCAAGCGATTTTTTGGTGCAGCAAGAAACATTGAAAATGGTGGTTCTCTTTCTATTATTGCTACTGCCTTGATTGATACCGGATCAAAAATGGATGAAGTGATTTTTGAGGAATTTAAAGGTACAGGTAATATGGAATTGCAGCTCGACAGGCGTCTTTCCAACAAGAGAATATTCCCATCCATTGATATTATTGCTTCAGGCACCCGCCGTGAAGATTTACTTATGGATAAAGATCTTATGAATAGGGTATGGGTATTGCGCAAGTTTATTGCCGATATGACACCCATTGAAGCCATGGAGTTTTTGATGGACAAAATGAGATTTACAAAATCAAATGAAGAGTTCCTTTTATCGATGAGTGGCTAAAGGATACAGGTTCAGAAAACGAAAATCCTGAAGCATTCAGGAACTCAGAATTGCAAAGGGTGCCCCACAAGGGCACCCTTTATAATTTTTTAATGATACAATACTTCGCTTTTTTATAACCGTAATTTTCGTTTTTTGAGTCGTAGTGAATTCAGCACCACTACAACATCTGACAATCCCATGGCTGCGGCAGCAACTATAGGGCTCAGTACTCCTGCAATAGCAAGAGGAATAGCCATTACATTGTAGAAAAAAGCCCAGAAAAGATTTTGCTTTATGGTGCTAAGGGTAATTATGGAAGTGGCAAATGCTTTAGACAATAGTTCCAGGTCGCCTTTGAGCAAAACTACATCAGCCGATTTTACAGCCACCTGGGTTCCGTCGCTCATGGCAATACCAACCCATGCGCGCGCCAAAGCGGGCGCATCATTGATGCCGTCGCCAATCATGGCAATCTTATGGGTTTCGGAAAGCTCCTCTATGATCTGCAACTTTTCATCAGGTCTTTTCTCTGCATAAATCTCTTCTATACCCAATTCGCGGGCTATTTTGCTCACCTTCTTTTCACGGTCACCACTGAGGATAACAGGGATAATGCCACGGTTTTTAAGAAAATCAACCGCTTTTTTTGCACCCGGTTTTATTTCATCTTCAATGTCTACCCAGCCAATAATTTTGTCATTCCTGGTAACATAGATACTGTGGGTATTGTCACTGGTGAGCGCCCTTACTGAATTGTATGAACCGGCAGTATAAACATTGCCTTCCTTATCCCAGGCTTTAAGACCAATACCTTTTTCTTCTTCCACTTTATCAAACAGGATAGGTTCCGCACCTTTGAATTCTTTGACTACCGACTTTGCTATGGGGTGGGAGGAGTGCTTTTCAATGCTGTAAAGTACGGTTACCAGGCTTTGTTGTGATATACCTCCTGTAGCCTGCAGGTCATTTACCCTGAAACGCCCGGTGGTAAGGGTTCCGGTCTTATCGAAAATTACTTTTTCTACCTTTGGAATTTTGTCGAATATGCTTCCCCCTTTGATGAGTATACCATTTTTGGCGGTACGACCCAGACCTACCACTACCGCCGTCGGTATAGCCAGCCCAAGAGCACAGGGGCATGCAATTACCAGCACAGCGATACCGCGCATGAGCGCATCACGAAATTCCAGGTCTGTACCAAAATACCACCCCAGCCAGGTAAGCAGTGCAATACCTACTACCAGGGGCACAAAAACTGCACTGATGCGGTCGGCAAGATTTTGCAGGCCTGGTTTATCTTTCTGGGCACTGCGCACCATCTCAATGATTTGTGACAATACGGTGTCTTTTCCGGTGGCAGTGGTTTTGATTTTAATGGTACCACTTTCCAGGATTGTACCTCCTATTACCTTGTCACCTTTTGTGCGGTCTACCGGTTGGCTTTCGCCCGAAACCATCGATTCGTCAATACTTCCGTAGCCCCAGTATATTTCCCCATCTACAGGAATCTGATCCCCGGTATTTACCAGAACATAATCCCCGATATTTACCAGCCTGGAGTCCACCTCCTCTATATACTCCTGTCCTTCATTCATTTCCTGGGAGATCCGCTTGGCAGTAGTTTTTTGCAGTTTTGTTAACTCATCAATGGCAGAGGTTGTTTTTTTTACTGAGCGGTGTTCAAGCATGTTGCCCAACAAAACAATACTGATAATGCTGGCCGATGTTTCATAAAAGAGATAATCGGGCCCAAGGCCGTAAATGGTACCTATCAGACTGTAGATGAAAGCTGCGGTGCTTCCCAGGAAGATCAGCACATCCATATTGGTAACCCCTGATTTGAGGCTCTTCCAGGCACTGAGGCCAAAGTGGTAAAATCCTACAACAAAAACCGGCAAGGTCAGGGCTAACTGAAACAGGTCGTTGTGCAGAAATGCAACGGGAATAAACATTGCCGAAATGAGCGGAATGGTAAAGATGGCAGTAAACCAGAACTTTTTCTCAATGGTGCTCATCCCGATGGACCTGGGTTTCTGTTCTTCTGTAGTATCTTTCGGTAGGATTACTTT
The DNA here is from genome assembly GCA_964453995.1 of uncultured Bacteroidales bacterium. GTDB lineage: Bacteria > Bacteroidota > Bacteroidia > Bacteroidales > UBA7960 > SKVR01. The sequence goes on from CAYVQC010000016.1 coordinate 54,046, forward strand.
ATAACCCAAATCCTCAATGGTTTTAATAGCCTTATCAATCCGGTCCTGGTTGTAGGTGCCAAAACGTACTTCCTTCAGGGTAAAGTCGGCATCTACTTCTTCGAAACCTTGCTTTTCAAGAGCTTTCTTTACTCCAAGGGAGCAGTTGGTGCAACTCATTCCTTCAACTCTGAGTTCGGTAATGTGAAGATTCTTATTTTCCATATTTGTGGTCTGTTGTTGTTTAGGGTAATTTGGTAAGTGGCATTTTAACGGGTGAACTTACCTTTGCTGAAAAAGCTACAAGGTAATTTTACCTCAGGAGGGTAATGCCATTAGTGTAAAACACAATCCCTGGAAAAGAGTTTACATATAGATGCTAAAAGATGGTTACTGCGAAAGCTTTTCAAAATGATAACCTCCTTCTTCAGGGCCCCACATTAATTCGCCTTCTTTGCTCCAGCCGCGATCCCAGCTGATAAGGCCTTGTGTGCTGATGTAAACATGTGAGCTTACCCAATGGGCACCTCTCCATGAACTTTGGCAGCCACCTTGTTTTGTTGCTCCGGAAAAACTGCCATCATCGTTTTGGGTAAGATATAATTCGCAACCGGGTCGGTCAATTAACATCTCGGGAGTAAGGGTGGATCGCAAATTCTCATCCCTGCATGCTCCGGCCCATCGCAATGGCTCCTCCAATTCATAGACCTTACTTATAAAGGTGTGGGGGGTATTGGCGTGGTAAAGCTGGTACACACGTTGCCGATAGGGCTTCTCCGGGGCACTCCAGAGGGCCTGTTCCACATAAAGCCACATTCCATCATCCTTATGCTGCCATATGGGTTGCATGCACAATTGGATGTGCAGGTAGGATGTGTCTTGCAATGACTGGGTTTCAGAAGAGAAAAAGCCTGTCATTAGTTTGTGGAGTTGCTCAAGTTCGTTGGTTTGGCTAATGGGTTGGGACTGGCTCGTGGCAGCTCCTGAAACGGTAAAGATTACAACCGAAATAAGTAACAAAATATTGGTTTGCATAAGTATAGGTTTGGTTTCGGGCATGGTACCATGGCAAAAACGCTATTCAGTCAGATTAAAATAAAAGTACGCATTTTTGGTAAATGATTATTTCCTATTTGTCGGGAGAAGATCAAATTGGTATACTATTTATAAGTACCAGGTAGTAGGCGACACTATGCCAAAAGATGTATCTTTGCTCTTCAACATAACTGGGCCTTTCATGCTTGTTCTTGATGCACTCATTATTATTGGATTTTATCAAACCATCATACTCGCAGGTATTGTGCTAACGCGCAAGAACAGGTCATCTTACGATCATTATCTTGCAGTTTTGTTTCTTGTATTTGGTGCGACCTTGTTGTTGGGTTACCTGGAAATTTACAACCGCGCCAATCATTACCCATTTCCGTTTTTGATCAATTTGTCCACACCCCTCATATTGCTGCACGGACCTGCACTTTGGTTGTACATAAAATCTCTTACTAGCCGGCATTTTACCTTCAGACCCTTATACCTTTTGCACCTGCTTCCGTTTGTTTTGGTACTTGCACTTTTCATTATGGGGCCCTATCGGTTGCCGGCAGAAGAAAAAACTATGCTTGAAAAAACCGAAGCTTTCAAGGATGAATTCACCTTTCCTTTTGTTATAGGGCTGATTGCTGTTTTCACCCAGGGATATCTGGTCTGGGGGCTGCTTTTGTTGAAAAAGTACAAGAGCAATATCAAAAACTATTATTCCGAGATTGACAGTATTGATCTTACCTGGCTTAAAACATTGCTGATCACTTCCGTGGTATTTTATGCCGGCATCAGTTTGCTGTATATTGTTGATTATATTTTTAGACTTTTTTCCTATCATCTTTTACAAAGCATTGGCTTCGCTTATGCTTCGCTGTTCATATTGGTTTTAGGATATCGCGGATACCGGCAGGGCAGTGTTTTTAGTTCGCATCCGGTGAAATATGAAATGGAAAGAACCGAAACCCGCCTACCGGAAAAATCTGATGAAACCCTTAATGCCAAAGACCGGACTTTCCTGGATGAACTTACTGCTTACATGGAACAGGAAAAACCCTTTTTAAACTCAGAGCTTAATCTTGCACTACTGGCAGAAAAGCTTAGGGTAACACCCGATTACCTTTCGGCAATTCTAAATGGTAAGTTGAATAAAAATTTTTTCGATTTTATTAACCAGTATCGCATCAATGAGTTTAAAAGAATTTGCAGGGAAGAGCAAAACAGTAATATTACCATTATGGGAATGGCATGGGATGCCGGTTTCAGTTCAAAAGCAACATTCAACCGGGTTTTTAAAAAGTATACCGGGATAACACCCGGAGAATTTGTAAAGCAGACCCCAAAGTGACAAAACCTTGCCTGGATTTTAATTTAGATCAGAGATAAATGGTTTCTCAAAAGTGGTGTTGCAACCGATTCAGATCCAAATTTAGTATCTTTGCAAAATAATTTTCCTGGCTTTTAGTTATGGAATAATCAACAATTCTCAACAATGACAAAAATGAAATTACCTCTCAGGTTTAATCCCTTAATTATACTGCTTACAACCTTAACGATCCTGTTCTCCTCTTGCGAGAAGGAGGATCCTGATGCCATTGCAGAACGCGACCGCGAAAAGCTTGAAGAATACATTAAAGAAAATGGCCTCGAAGATGTGGCAATAGCTCATGAATCAGGTTTGTTTTATGTGGTTGAAAATCCTGGCACAGGAGTGCATCCCACCGTAAATTCCACCATCAGGATCAGATATACCGGAAAACTTCTTGATGGAAAGGTATTCGATGAAAGCTCCGGAGCCCTTCTGCAACTGGGCGGTACTATTATGGGATGGCAAATCGGTATTCCCCTTTTCAAAACAGGGGGAAAAGGAAAATTGCTCATTCCTTCCGCATTGGGCTATGGGGCCTACCCGCCTTATGGAGGTACAATTCCAAGACATGCCTGTCTGATTTTTGATTTTGAGATCATGGACGTGGCCAATTGATTTCAGCTTCAACTCTGATCTCATTGGCAAAAACCTGGCTTGATGAAGAAACGTCAATGAGGAATTCCCTTGTTGCTTTCTCAGAACAATACCTTTTGATATCCTGTTTCCCTTTCAGGCAAATCCGGAATCGCACCCTGGATTCAGATCCCCTGCACAGAATTCCAACCTGTATCCCGGCTGGGATGTATTTTGAAAAGCTTCTTTAAATGCATTAATATTATGAATAACCTCGAATCATTAAGAAAAAAACTCGACCTGCATTCAAGTTGGCCTATGAACTATATGTTTAAATTTATAGTACCTGCCCAAATGGATAAAATTGCCAGGGTGGAAGCTCTTTTTAGCAACGAGGCCATCATTACCCGCAATGAGTCAAAAAACGGAAAGTTTGTTAGTATTTCGGCCCGACAAAGGATGGAAAGCTCCGATCAAATCATAAGGGTATATGAAAAAGCTTCCGGCATTGATAAAATCCTGGCGTTATAACTTTTCAATTTTACTTTAGCTGATTGTACTATCTTTGCAAAAAAATAATCCCTGAGAAAATGGCTAGTAAAAGAGAAATTAAAAAAGACATCAATTTTTTGACCAATGAAGTGCTTGAAACGTGCTCATTGCACTATCATTTAAAACCCAACAAAGAGGAAATCGTTCCCCAGATTCACGAGATCATGGAAGAAACTCTTGCACTTCGCAACGAATTGATCTACAAGGTAAATCATCCTGATAAGAATTTAAAAGGAGGAGAGCTTCACGCCTGGTATGCACAGCTATTGAACCAGATGATGCAAAAAACCGATGAGGTTTTTGAAAAGCTAGGTCGCCTGGGACAGTAATCCTGAAAAATAAACAGCAGGGGACATTACAGTGAAATGTCCCCTTTTTTTTGAAACCTCATGAAAACCTGCCTGTTCGGGTAAGCCTGGCAAACATTTTTTACGCAAGCAAGCAATCAGGTTGAATCAGAAAAGCACATCAGATAATGAAAAAGAAATTAGTAAAGAAGTCCAATCCCTACAACCGGAAAAAGGATGCCGGCCCTACCAGGAAAAAGACCGGATTTAAAGAGAATCCGGTAAAACAAGGTGCTGTAAAAACCGCATTTACCGGCGATTCGGACACGGAGCTGGTAAGGCTTAATAAATATATAGCCAATTCCGGGGTTTGTTCCCGTCGCGAAGCTGATATGCTGATTACTTCTGGCGCGGTTACCGTAAACGGGAAAATAGTTCAGGAGCTAGGTACCAAAGTAAAACCTTCTGACGTTGTAGCTTACAACGGACAAACCCTGAAAGCGGAGAAGAAGATATATGTATTGCTCAACAAACCCAAGGATTATATTACTACGGCAACAGACCCACACGGGCGCAGAACCGTTATGGATCTTGTAAAGGTTCCCGGCAAACAACGCATTTTCCCCGTTGGCAGGCTCGACAGATATACCACAGGTCTGCTCTTGTTAACCAATGATGGCGAGTTGACCAAGAAGTTGACACATCCCAAACATGGTGTAAGGAAGCTTTATCATGTGCAGTTGGATAAACCGCTTACAAAAGCCGATATGGAAACCATCAGAAAAGGAGTTAAGCTAGATGAAGAACTGGTGGTTCCTGACGAGATTGCTTATTCAGGGAAAGAAAATGATAAAACCCAGGTAGGCATTGAGTTGCATTCAGGGCAAAACAGGGTGGTAAGAAGGATTTTTGAATCCCTGGATTATAAAGTTCTTAAGCTTGATCGTGTCATGTTTGCCAATCTTACCAAGAAAGACCTGCCCAGAGGACACTGGCGCTATCTTACAGAAAAAGAAGTGGCGTACCTAATGATGGTCCAGTAAGAAGTATTTGGTTGATTCTTGTAAATGCCTTTTGCAATAAAAAAGCATCTCCAAAAACCCTGTCAGGAATATCAATTCATGGCAGATAAGCCAGGTCTAAAGCATTACTGACACACTACCAGGGTAGGATAGCAGGTTATATTTGAATATATCAAACTCTTGCATATTTCTGTATGATCACATTCTCCAATCACAACAAGCAGAAACTGCTGCAATTTTTTAAGTTGGCCCTGATCTCCGGAGCAATCTTCGTAATTACTGTATTCTTTCTGGTTTCTTTACTTGCATGGCTTTACCGTGATAGCATTAAAGAGCATTTTATTGCTTATATCAATAAGGGACTGCAAACAGAAGTTTTAATCGAAGATATTTCAATCGATGTGATACGTAGTTTTCCTCTGGCGGCCATATCATTGAAAAATGTCACCATGGCCGAGGTGCTGCCAGCCAACTCTCCCGATACTTTATTCAGCGCATCGCGCATCCGTTTTCAGTTCAGCCTCATGGACCTGATCAGGAGAAACTATGCCATTAGGCAGGCCGTGGTGCAAAATGCAACAGTAAGAATGAAAGATTATGCCAATGGCACAAATAACTATACCTTCTGGAGCCGGTCTGAAGATATTGCCGCTGGGCAGGGAAGTCTGGAATTCATGCTCAGCAAAGTTTTTTTTGACGATCTGGATTTTACATACCAAAACCAAAGTTCCGGCCATTTGCTCTCCTTTTCTGATATCAATGCAACCCTGGCAGGCAATTTTTCAGCCAACAACTATCTCTTAAATATGGTGGGTGAGATGATGGTGACCAACGTGACAATAGATCATGCCTCATTTGTTGACCAAACAATGATGGATTTTGATTTCGACCTGGATGTGTCAGATCATCAATTGTTTTCTTTCCGCAAGGGACTGTTTGCCCTTGGCAGTCATGCCTTTAATGCTACCGGCAATGTAGATGTGTCGGGGGATTCACCCTATGTAGATCTCCGGATTGGCGCGCAACGCCTCCGGCTGGAGGATTTTATAAGCGATCTGCCTTCCCGGTTCGCAAAGTACTTTGATGGATACCGCAGCAAAGGGGAGTTTTATTTTGATGCCTCAATTACCGGACATCTTAATCATTTGATAAATCCTTATGTGCATGCCACATTTGGTATTAATGGGGGTGAGCTATACCATAGCAAAGCCGGCCTAGATTTCCGTGAAATTTCCTTTGATGCTTCATATGACAACGGCAGCAAAAGAAAGTTGAGTACCTCATCTCTCATGGTAAAAGAATTCAAAGCTGTTCTAGATGAAGGGCAGATCCAGGCAGATGTGGGTATTGTTAATTTTGATCAACCCAGCCTGGATGTAAAATTGTTTTCCAATATCACAGCAGATGAGTGGCAGCGTTTTTTGCAAAGTGAAAAGATCCGCGAAGCCTCAGGTGAATTGCTTATTGATATTGAGTTTAGAGGAAAGCTTGACGAGAACAGGAAATTCACCGCTTATCACTTTATGGCAAGCCAGGTAAGAGGTGCTGTTGAATCGAAGAACCTTAGCTTCAGACTTACCGGAGATCCTTTGCACTATCATTCTATCGATGCCGATTTCCTGTTCAACAACAACGATGTAATTGTAAACCATTTTAGCGGGCATGCTTCAACCAGTCATTTCAATATGAAGGGATTTTTCCGCAATGTTTTACCCTGGCTTTTCCTGGATGATCAGCGCCTGTTTGTAGATGCAAGCCTTAGTTCTACCAATTTGAATTTTAATGAATTGCTGCAGCACAGTGTAAACGAAAGCGATACAACCTACAGACTCACCCTGTCGGATAAGATTGATTTCCATATGGTTGCCGATGTAGATCAACTTGCCTTCCGAAAGTTTGATGCCGCCCAGGTAAGAGGAACACTCAGCATGAAGGATCAAATGTTCTATGCCAGCAATATTTCTCTGGCTACCATGAAGGGTACCATAGAAGCTTCGGGGTATATCAATGGCAAAAACGAAAGCCATCTCATCATGGGATGCGAAGCAAGAGTTGAAAATGTTGACGTATATGACCTCTTTTACCAAATGGGAAACTTTGGCCAGCAAAGTATCGGTTATGAAAATCTGCGGGGTCGTATTACGGCCAACACGCGTTTTGTATCACGGTGGAGCCCTTTCCTTGAAATCGACTGGAACACACTGGAAACTACTGCCGATATAAAAGTTGAAAATGGTGAGCTGATCAACTACAAACCTATGCTTGCCCTTTCCCGGTTTATCAGGGTTGGCGACCTAAACCAGGTTAAGTTTTCCACCCTCGAAAACCAGATCCGCATCAAAGATCAAAAAATTATTATTCCTGATATGGAAGTCAACTCCAATGCCATTAATATCAGGTTGCTGGGCGAACATACCTTCGATAATGAGATCAATTACCGTTTGCAGGTTTTGCTTTCTGATCTGCTTGCCCGGAACAACCGCGAGAGCCGTAACCCCCAGGAACAGTATGGTGATATTATAGATGACGGTTTGGGCCGTACAACTCTTTTTCTGCTGGTTACCGGTACTATAGATGATCCTGTTTTTCGATATGATCGCAAAGGTGTAGCAGAAAAACTGCGAAAAGACTTCAGGCAGGAAAGACAAAACCTTATAAATGACCTGCGCACCGAGTTTGGTATAGTGCGTGGCGATACCCTGCCCGATGGCACACCTGTGCCACCCACACAAAAGCAGCAGGAAAGAAAAGAAATTGAAGAACGTGAGAAAGGTAAGTTTATCATTGAGTGGGATGAAGACTAGAAACATTCTGCTTTAGAGCACAATAATGAAAATTTTTCCTCAGCCTGCTGCGCAATGAACCAACCTCATTGTGGCGAAGCGCACTTTCCATTAAGAAAATAAACCGCATCTCACAGATTATTCCCTAACTTTACAACCAAAACGTATTGATTCAGTAGTACCGGGATCGATTTGAATAACAAGAACAATAATTCAGAACGGTGAATATGATTCATTCCAACGATTTTCTTTTTCATCTCAAAGGGGATATAAAAGCATTTGATACGGCATTTTCAGAACATTATACTTCCAAAAAAGATACACAGGAAGAATTCCAAAAACAAATAGACCGCCTGAGACAACTACAGGGTATGCTATATGCCCAGGGGCACTACGGGATTTTGATCATTCTTCAGGCCATGGATGCAGCGGGTAAAGACGGCGTAATAAAACATGTTATGTCGGGCGTAAACCCACAGGGTTGTAAGGTAGTGAGCTTCAAAGCACCTTCTGCTACCGAACTTGCCCACGACTTCATGTGGAGATGCTTCAAAGCCATGCCCGAAAGAGGGCATATTGGCATTTTCAACAGGTCTTACTACGAAGAGGTACTTATTGCCCGTATTCATCCCCAGTTGCTTGCACGCCAAAAACTGCCCTTTTATAATAGTAAACTCCACCAGGATGAGAAATTCTGGAAACAACGCTACCAGGATATTGTAAATATAGAAAAGTACTACGCAAACAACGGTTATCAGATCATCAAGTTCTTCCTCAATGTGTCATTCGAGGAACAGAAAAAAAGATTTCTCTCACGCATTGAGAACACTGCCAAGAACTGGAAATTTGAAATGGGCGATGTTTTGGAGCGCCAGCACTGGCCCAAATACCAAAAGGCTTACCAGCTGATGCTCGAAAATACCACACACAACACAGCACCCTGGTACGTTATACCGGCAGATAAGAAATGGTATATGCGCCTGGTAATCAGCCGGATCATTGTGGAGAAACTGGAACAACTAGACCTGCATTTTCCGGTAGTAAGCAAAAAACACCGTGAAGATATAGAGAATGCCCGGAAGATTCTTGAAAATGAATAGGCACTGTCGGCAAATAAAAATATGTATTGCTGCGTTTATCCGATGATTTTGCTTTCAAACACAAATACCTGAACCATTGGACATTTATAGTAAAAAACAACGCTGGAAGATTTATCTGCTGGGATTTGCAGCAGTTATCGTAGGCCTATCCCTTTATTATACCAATATTATAGTAAAAAAAATTGCCGAAGATGAGCGGCAAAAGGTTCGCATTTGGGCTGATGCTGTGCAAAGCAGGGCCAACCTGGTAAGGGTAACCGATGTGTTTTTTGAACAAATGCGCCAGGAGGAACGCAAAAGGGTAGAACTGTGGGCAAAGGCTACCCGCCGCTTTATCGAAGGAGACAACGATAGTGATATTTCGTTTTATGGCTATATCATTGAAGAAAATACTACCATCCCGGTATTGTTGGTAAATTCAGATAATATTATTACCGCTCAACGCAATATCAGCGGCCCCAACCAGGATCTGATCCGCTATGATAACATGCCTTTTGAAGGTGAATTAAAGCAACAGTTTACAGTTTATGATCCCATTCCTATTGTGCTGGCCGGAAATGTTGATTACCTCTACTACCAGGATTCATGGCTTTTCCAGAGTATGCAGGAGGTAATGAATGATCTTATCGATTCTTTCCTCAGTGAAGTAGTGATCAATTCGGCCAATGTTCCCGTCATCATTACCGATCAAAACAGAAGAAGCATTATCGCTTCCGGCAATATCGAAAACGGAGATTTCACTGATAGCCTGTTTGTACAGCAAACCATTGCCAAAATGGCTGATAAAAACCAGCCCCTGGTCATTGAACTTCCATTGCACGGAACCTGTCATGTTTTTTATACGCATTCCTTTTTACTTACGCAATTGCGTTATTATCCTATAGCACAGTTTATTGCCATAGGGATTTTTCTTATTGTGGCTTATATTCTTTTCAGTACCGCACGCAATGCAGAGCAAAACCAGGTATGGGTGGGTATGTCCAAGGAAACAGCACATCAGTTGGGAACTCCCATCTCATCGCTCATCGCCTGGATTGAGTTGCTCAAGATGCAGGGCGTTGATGAAACCATGATCAGGGAAATCCAAAAAGATGTGGGGCGTCTTGAAAATATTACAGAAAGATTTTCGAAGATAGGTTCAGAACCCAAACTTACGCCACAACCTATTCTGGAGGTCGTTACCGATACCATTGACTACATGAGAACACGAACCTCAAAGAAGGTAAAGTTTATAGTGAATAATCACGGCGAGAATAACACGGTTGTACCGGTAAATGAGAACCTTTTTGGATGGGTTTTGGAAAATTTGTGCAAGAATGCTGTGGATGCCATGCAGGGATCGGGTACCATTACCATTAATATTTATTACAATACATCATGGGTTCATGTAGATGTTTCTGACACCGGTAAGGGTATTGCCAAAGGCAATTTTAAAAATATTTTCAATCCTGGTTTTACCAGCAAGAAAAGAGGCTGGGGCCTGGGACTATCTCTTAGCAGAAGGATCATTCATAATTATCATAAGGGAAAGATATTTGTAAAGAGTTCATCAGCGGCAGGTACTACATTTCGTATCTCCCTGAAAAAATAACCCCGGCGGAAAAACAAAACAGCCAACTATTCTTCACTTCAGTTGAAAAAAGTTGGCTGTTTGATTGTTACAGAAGTACTTTCTTTGATTAGCCGATGGCATACACCATCTGTAAAGAAAGATTATTTCTGCTCACGCTTAAAACACATAAACCAATCCAGGCAGTAGGTATTCTCATCTTTGCTTTCTACCCGTTCTTTGGCTGTTCCGCAAGATCCGGGAGGGGGCACTATTACATCGTCACCAGGTTGCCAGTTGGCAGGTGTGGCAATCTGCTCCTTATCGGCTTTCTGCATGGCAATGATCATTCTTTTGATTTCGTCCATATTACGGCCTGTACTGAGGGGGTAATAAAGAATAGCACGAACTTTCGCATCAGGATCTATAATAAATACAGCCCTTACTGCCTGAGTGGTAGAAACATTGGGTTGTACCATTCCGAATTTCCTGGAAACATCCATTTTCAGGTCTTCAATCACAGGGAAAGTTACTTCCACATTTTTCATCCCTTTAAACTCGATTTTTTCCTTGATAGTACGCAACCATGCAATGTGAGCATAAATACTGTCAATGGAGAGCCCGATAAGTTCAGTGTTGAGCTTGCGAAATTCTTCCTGCATCACAGCAAAGGTCATAAACTCGGTGGTACAAACCGGGGTAAAGTCTGCCGGATGGCTGAATAGAATTACCCACTTTCCCTTGTAGTCTTCAGGGAAATTCAGGGGGCCCATGGTAGTTTTGGCCCTGAAAGAAGGGGCCGGATCGCCGATCAAAGGTAGTCTTACTGCTTCCATTTGTTCTGTTACTTGATTGTTTTCCATAATTAATTAGTAGTTTAAAATTTATAAGGGTTAAATAATGTAGTATTAAAAATCAGCAATACAATGTAACACCGCTTTATCGTGAATGTTTTAACGCCATAAAATTTTTCGTAATCCGGTAAAGGAGGGCTTTTTTTTACTTCTCAGTAAGAACCCGCGGAATATAAAATGCAGTAAAAGAAAGGAATTTATCCCTTCAGAATCAATTGCCCTGCAGCAGGGATTACAGGGTGGGGTAGAATGCATCTTCGATATGATGCACTTTGTATTGTTCGCCCTTAAAAAGAATGGAAATAATATCAAAACGCGCTTCAACATCCAGGTTGTGCATCATGATATAGGCATCTGCCGCCTTCACAAGATTTTTTTGTTTTGCACGGGTTACGAATTCTTCCGGTTCTCCAAAAAAGCTGGTACTGCGGGTTTTAACTTCCACAACAACCATGGTTTGATCCTTCAGTGCTATGATATCAATTTCCAGCGGCCCTTTTCTCCAGTTGGTTTCCATTATTCTGTATCCCTTATTCCTGAGATATTCTGAAGCAATGGCCTCTCCGTTTTTACCAAGCTCATGTAATTCAGCCATATAACTAGGTTTTGTGTGAATGATTTGGTGATACAGGTAATAAGTGAATAACAAGGGAAAGAGCAATATAAGTTATAATAATGAAGGGCAGCGCATATATAGTCAAAAAGACCAGTAGCAAAATACTGATGACTGCAAAGATATACCTGGCGCGATTATCCGGGAACCCCAGACTTTTAAATTTGAGAGAAAAAAGAGGAAGGGGAGAAACCATCAGAAATGAAAATACAAGGGTTAGCCCGATCATGAAATAAGAATTCTGCGTCAGTCCATGAATGAAGGCGTGTAAAGCAGATGTTTCGTTTCCGTAATAAACAATCAGGGGGAAAGAAATAAAAAACAAAGCATTGGCAGGTGTGGGCAACCCGATAAATTCTTCGCTTTGTTTTTCATCAATATTAAAATGGGCCAGGCGAAGAGCTGAGAAAATCGTTAAAATGAATGCAATGAAAGGAACTGCATTCAGGCCAAGTACCATGATAGACCAGGAGGGTAGGCTATAGGTAAGATAATTGAAAACTATGGCAGAGGGAACCAGGCCAAAACTTACAAGATCAGCCAGTGAGTCAAGTTCTTTTCCCATGGGGCTGTAGGCTTTCAGCAACCGTGCACTCATCCCGTCAAGAAAATCCAACACCGAAGCTGCCAAAACCAGTAATGCTGCTATGTGCAATTTACCCTCGAAAGCAAATACCAACCCGGCACAGCCGCTGAATAAATTCAAACTTGTAAGTGTATTGGGAATGTGTTGTTTCATCTTCATAAATATTGTTATGATTAATCAAATGAGCAATTTCTTTGTTTCAATAAGTGTTATTTTTGATAAAATCCCGATGTATGAAAGCACATGAATTTGCCAACTATCCGCTTAAAGAAAAGGTTTACCTTGTTTTTGAACACGGCAACGAAATAGCTACCCGGCAGTTTCTGTATTTTACTATAAAGTTATATACCCTATTCGGCTTTTTTGCTGAGGTATGGTATGTTCCCAATAATAACAGAATCGAAAAAGTTGAGGTTCTTACCACAGATGAAATCTTAAGTCTGTACAAAAATGAATTTGATATTTCAGAGCTTTTGAAGTAATACCATATATGTTTGAAAAGTAAAATTAGACTTTTTGTTAAATATATGCGTTTATTTTTTCCTACCTTTGATGTTTTCATTCTTGCGGATACAGGCCTTGCCTGATCGTTCTTACTCCCTGCAGCATGAAAATTCTCTTCTTTTTATCCGATTGTTTAATCAAACGTACAGACATGATTCGCATACCCTGCAAGTTAATTATTGCACTGATGCTGTTTTCTTTTATTACCCAAAAAGGAATAGCAAATGAAAACACAATTACGCTGGAGAAAATATGGAATGAACAGACATTTGTTCCCCGGGGCATATCCCTGGGCAAGAGCATGGCCGATGGTGAACATTATACCCTGGTGGAAGATCAGCACAAGATTAATATGTATGAGTATGCCACCGGTAAGCTGGTCAGAACCATATTCAATTTAGAAGGTCTTATTACTAATGATGAAGGTGATACGCCACGCATTGACAATTATTATTTTGACAATGATGAAAAGCAAATCCTTATCGCTGTAAATTCTGAGTCAATTTACCGGCATTCTTCACAGTCGGATTTCCTTATTGCGGATATTGAAAATAATACCATTACCCCTTTATCGGAGAACGGCAAACAACGATTGGCCACTTTTTCTCCCAATGGCCAATATATTGCTTTTGTAAGGGATAACAATATTTTTCTCACCTCGGTAAAAGAACAGAATGAGAAACAGGTTACTTTCGATGGAAAGATCAATCACATAATTAATGGTACGGCCGACTGGGTATATGAAGAAGAGTTTGGTTTTACCAAAGGTTTTCAATGGTCGCCTGATAGCCGTAAAATTGCTTATTATCGTTTCGATGAATCGCACGTAAAGGAATTCGTAATGCTTTTATACGGTTCGTTGTATCCGCAAGAGTACAGGTTTAAGTATCCCAAAGCAGGAGAGGAGAATGCTCATGTTTCCATTCACGTATACAATCTTACTACGGGTAATACCCTGAAACTGGACACAGGAGAAGAAACTGATCAGTACATTCCCCGTATCCGCTGGACAAGGAATGCAGATAAGATCGCGGTATACCGCCTCAACCGGCACCAGAATCATCTGGAGATTCTCGCTTTTGATGTTGCCGGCGGCAATCAGTATACCCTTTATGAGGAGAAGAATAAATACTATATCGATATAAACGATCATTTATATTTTACAAAAGACGGTGAGAGATTTATTCTGTCGAGCGAAAAAAGCGGTTACAGGCATTTGTATCTCTATACCATTGATGGTGATGAGATAGGAGCTATTACAAAGGGCTCCTGGGATATCAACTCCTTTCTGGGGTTTGATGAAACGCGCAATCTTATATATTTCACCTCTTATGAGCAAAGTCCCATGCAAAACCATCTTTACTGCATAGCTCCTGATGGATCGGAAAAGAAATTGCTAACTCCGGCAGAGGGATGGCATAGTCCTTCTTTCTCAGAAGGATTTCGTTATTTCATAAATAACCATACCACCATAAATACACCACCTGTGTATTCCATCCATCACTCTTCAGGAGAACGCATAAATATACTTGAGGACAATGCTGAACTTAAAGAAAAGCTTGCCAGTCATCGTTTTGGAGATGTTACTTTTATGACGGTTCCGGGGGCTAATGGCGTAGAATTGAATACCTGGATACTCTTTCCCCCCGATTTCGACCCCGATAAAGAATATCCACTGTTCATGTATGTTTATGGAGGCCCCGATTCCCAAACCGTTACACACCGTTGGAATACGTATAACGGGGCCTGGTTTCAGATGCTTGCACAAATGGGATATGTAGTTGTTTCGGTGGATAATCGTGGCACCGGTGCAAGAGGGGAGGAGTTTAGAAAGCTTACTTACATGCAATTGGGAAAGTACGAAACACAGGACCTGATTGAAGCAGCCACTTTCCTGGGACAACTTCCATTTATTGATGATAATAGAATAGGCATATTTGGCTGGAGCTATGGCGGTTACCTTTCAAGTCTTAGCCTCGCATTGGGAAATGACGTGTTTGATGCTGCCATCGCGGTGGCTCCTGTTACTTCATGGCGTTTTTATGATACAGTCTACACCGAACGGTATATGAGAACTCCACAGGAAAACCCTGAGGGTTATGACAATAACTCACCCATCAATCATGTTGATAAAATTAGGGGTGCTTACCTTTTGGTTCATGGCTCTGCAGATGATAATGTTCACTACCAAAACACTATGGAAATGGCCGACGCACTTATTGAAGCCAATGTTGATTTTGACCTTAATATTTACCCAAATCACAATCATGGTATTTTTGGAGGCAATGCAAGGCTGCATTTATACAGATTGATGACTCGCTTCCTGGAAGAAAACCTCTAGGATGGCAACGGTTTTATTCATCTCTTGCAAGTCGGTGCAACAATTGAGTAAGTCAACAGATATCCTTAAAAACAATCTTAGTGTGTGTGAACCAATTTTTTGTTTTTTTCTTTGATTTATCAAAAATCTATTTGTAATTTTGCAGCCCGATTTAGTAAAACCATCAAAATAAACATATTATTATTTATAAAAGAAAGAGGTAAACATGATCATTGTTCCTATAAAAGAAGGTGAAAACATTGACAGGGCTTTGAAAAAGCTCAAGAGAAAGTTTGAAAAAACCGGAATTCTCAAAGAATTGCGTGAGAGACAAAAATTTACCAAGCCCTCTGTGATCAAGCGCGAGCAAAAAATTAAAGCACGCTATATTCAAAAGCTGAGAGACGAGAGCGAAGGTTGATCCTGTAAGTTCAGCTTTGTACCACAAAGGAAAAGGAACAATAATATTGATAAGAGGAGAATCTTTTGCTGATAGTTTTTTTGTACATTAGCAAAAGTTTCTTCTTTTTTTATGGCAACAGAATCTTTCCTTAACTATCTTGAGCTGGAGAAGCGCTATTCAGAGCATACGCTTAAAAATTACCGCAGCGACCTGGAACAGTTTGCTGATCATCTGAAAGTAGAATTTCAGACCCATCCCAGCCAGGCGTCTTCATTACAAATACGATCATGGCTATCTCTTTTGATAGCCTCAGGTATGAGTGCCAAAACTGTCAATCGTAAGATTGCTACCCTACGATCATTGTATAAATACCTTGAAACAAAAAAACTGGTAGCAACAAATCCAATGCTCCAGGTTACCGCACCACGCACAGGAAGGAAACTGCCTGTATTTGTTTCGGAGGAAAACATGCAACAGCTCTTTGAAAATTTTGAGTTTACCAAAGATTTTAAAGGTATCCTTGATAAACTGATTCTCCTGATGTTTTATTCTACAGGAATTCGCCTTGCAGAACTTGTCGGCCTCAGACATAACAATGTGAATGTAAAATCAGCGCAGATCAAAATTCATGGGAAGGGCAATAAGCAAAGAATCGTACCTATGATTGACGAACTTGTCAAAGCATATACAGCCTATGAAAGAGAAAAGGCCTCAATGTTTGGGTTTGCCTCTACTGATCATGTTTTTGTTACAGACAAAGGCAAAAAAATATATCCTAAGTTTGTTTATCGTGTAGTAAATTTCTACCTTAGCACTACTACAACAATCAACAAAAAGAGTCCACATGTTTTAAGGCATAGTTTCGCCACACATATGCTCAACAACGGGGCAGATATCAATGCAATCAAAGATCTGTTAGGTCATGCCAGTTTAAGTGCCACCCAGGTTTATACCCACAATACAGTGGAAAAAATAAAATCAGTTTATAAACAAGCCCATCCGAGGGCCTAAAACAGAGGAGGAATTCTTATGAAAGTGATGATTAGTTCACTACATTTTAAAGCTGATACAAAATTAGAAAACTTCATCCGCGAAAAGGTTACAAAAATAGGAGGTCTTTTTGACGGCGTAATTGGTAGCGATGTTATTCTAAAATTAGACCAATCATCTAACAATGAGAATAAGATTGCCGAGATACGGATACAATTACCCGGTAACGATCTCTTTGCAAAGAAACAGGCCAAGACATTTGAAGAGGCAATAGACAATGCCGCAGATGCTCTTAAGAAACAAATTACACGCCGAAAAGAAAAAGTCAAAGGTCTTTAAAAGTCGCGTCAATCTTGGAAATTCTGACTGGTCAAAAAAAACAAATAAATTTTTGGTAGTTTTTAAATCTTTCGTACATTTGCAGACCTTTTTGAAAGGTCTGCTTTTTTAATGTTCTTTGAGCGATTGCAGAACAAAATTTAATGATAAAACAATTGCCGATGTAGCTCAGTTGGCCAGAGCATCTGATTTGTAATCAGACGGTCGGGGGTTCGAATCCCTCCATCGGCTCTTTGAAAGCAGCAAAACGATTAGCTGGGGGGGTTCCAGAGCGGTCAAATGGGGCAGACTGTAAATCTGTTGGCTTTCGCCTTCGGAGGTTCGAATCCTTCCCCCCCCACATTTTTTTCGCGGAAGTAGCTCATCCGGTAGAGCGACAGCCTTCCAAGCTGTAGGTGGCGGGTTCGAGTCCCGTCTTCCGCTCAACAACATGAATCATTGCCGACGTAGCTCAGGGGTAGAGCGTTTCCTTGGTAAGGAAGAGGTCATGGGTTCAAATCCCATCGTTGGCTCAAAGGTGAAATCTTTAATTCAAATTAAAAGCATTTATAAGAATCCCTTTTTTAAAATTTAAACATCCAGTTAGATATGGCAAAAGAAAAATTCGTACGTAGTAAACCGCACGTGAATATTGGAACCATTGGTCACGTTGACCACGGTAAAACCACCCTCACCGCTGCAATCACCATGGTATTGGCAAACAAAGGTCTTTCTGAAATAAGATCATTTGACTCTATTGACAATGCACCTGAAGAAAAAGAAAGAGGTATAACCATTAATACTGCTCACGTTGAGTATCAGACGGAAAATCGTCACTATGCTCACGTTGACTGCCCTGGTCACGCTGACTACGTGAAGAACATGGTAACTGGTGCTGCCCAAATGGACGGTGCTATTCTTGTTGTTGCCG
>CAYVQC010000017.1:0-65802 GCA_964453995.1 uncultured Bacteroidales bacterium
CCTAAAAAAAAGAAAAAATGAACGTTTTAATTAAGCCACTGTTTACCGAAAAAATGACGGGGGTTACTGAAAAATTTCCCAATCGTTATGGTTTCGTTGTTGACAAAAAGGCAAGTAAAAGTCAGATAAAGGCCGCCGTAGAACAAATGTACAATGTTACGGTAGAATCAGTCAACACTATGAATTACCTTGGTAAAGCAAAAATGCGCTATACCAAAACCGGTTTCATGTCCGGAAGACAAAACAGTATTAAAAAGGCCATTGTAACCGTTAGCGATGGTCAAGTTATTGATTTTTACAGCAATATTTAAAAGATGGCTTTAAGAAAATTCAAACCAACCACGCCTGGTCAACGCTTTAAGCTTATCAATGCGTTTGACGAAATAACTACCTCTACACCGGAAAAGAGTTTGTTGGTTGGAAAAAATAAATCAGGAGGTAGGAACAATAAAGGTAAAATGACCATGCGTTACATTGGTGGTGGTCATAAGAAAAGATTCCGCTTTGTAGACTTTAAAAGAAACAAGGATGGAATTCCCGGTACAGTAAAAACCATTGAATATGATCCAAACCGTTCAGCTCGTATCGCATTGGTGGTATATGCCGATGGTGAAAAGCGCTATATTCTTGCCCCCAATGGTTTGCAGGTAGGCCAGGTGATCATGTCGGGTGAAACAGCAACCCCCGATATTGGCAATACCATGTTCCTGAGTAAAGTTCCCCTGGGTACTATTGTGCACAATGTTGAGCTTCAGCCCGGGCAAGGTGGAAAAATGGCCCGCAGTGCAGGTACCTATGCGCAGCTCATGTCAAGAGACGGTAAATATGCAATTCTTAAGCTTCCTTCAGGCGAAACCCGTATGGTGCTGATTTCCTGTCGTGCTACCATCGGTAGTGCCTCTAACCCAGACCATATGCACGTGGTAAGCGGAAAAGCCGGCCGTAGCCGCTGGTTGGGACGCAGACCCCGAACCCGCCCGGTGGTAATGAACCCTGTGGATCACCCCATGGGTGGTGGTGAAGGGCGTGCCAGTGGTGGTCACCCCCGCAGCCGCAAAGGACTACCAGCTAAAGGGTACAAAACCCGCAACCAAAAGAAATCTTCGGGTAAACTTATCGTAGAAAGAAGGAAGAAATAATCGTAAATCACTGAAAAATATCCAATCATGAGCCGTTCATTAAAAAAAGGACCATATATACACTATAAACTGGAGAAGAAAGTCCTGACCATGGCCAACAGTACCAAGAAAACTGTGATCAAGACCTGGTCAAGGGCATCCATGATTTCTCCGGATTTTGTCGGACAAACCATCGCAGTGCATAATGGTAACAAATTCATCCCCGTTTATATTACCGAAAATATGGTAGGTCATAAACTGGGAGAATTTGCTCCCACACGTATTTTCCGTGGTCATGCGGGTAAAAAAGATAAAGGCAAAAAATAAAAATACTGAAAAATGGGATCAAGAAAACATCTTAGGGCTGAAAGAGTCAAAGAAGAAAAAAAGACCAACTATATAGCCAAACTCAACAACTGCCCCACGTCTCCAAGGAAAATGCGCCTTGTTGCAGATATCATCAGAGGTAAAGAAGTTGATAAAGCCCTGGCAATTTTAAGATATACTAAAAAAGAAGCCGCCGGCAGACTGGAAAAACTCCTGCTGAGTGCTATTTCAAACTGGCAAGCCAAGAATGAAGGTGTCAGAGTGGAAGAAAGCAAACTCTTTGTAAAAGAAGTTTTTGTAGACAGCGGCAGGGTACTCAAGCGTTTACGCCCAGCTCCACAAGGACGTGCCTACAGGATCAGGAAAAGATCCAATCATGTAACCATTGTGGTGGATAGTAAGAATACAAACAATTAAAAACTTTTCAAATGGGACAAAAAACAAATCCAATCGGCCTTAGATTGGGCATCATTAAAGGATGGGACTCCAACTGGTACGGCGGAAAAAAGTATGAGACAAAACTGGTTGAAGATGATAAGATCAGGAAATACCTCCATGCCCGTTTGGCCAAAGCTGGCGTTTCCAAGATTATTATTGAAAGAACACTCAAACTGATTACGGTTACCATTAATACAGCCCGTCCGGGCATTATCATTGGTAAAGGTGGCCAGGAAGTAGACAAGCTTAAGGAAGAGTTGAGAAAGATCACTCAAAAAGAGGTGCAGATCAACATCTCTGAAATCAAAAGACCTGAGCTGGATGCTGTTTTGGTAGCCAATACCATTGCAAAACAAATTGAAGGACGTATTTCTTTTCGCCGTGCAGTGAAAACTGCCGTTTCCTCAACAATGCGTTTGGGAGCAGAAGGCATCAAAGCTACTGTTTCCGGTCGTTTGGGAGGCGCCGAAATGGCACGTACCGAAACCTACAAAGAAGGCAGAATCCCCCTGCACACCCTTAGAGCTGATATCGACTACGCTACCGCTGAAGCTCATACAACCTATGGTCGTATTGGGGTAAAGGTGTGGATATGCAAAGGTGAAGTGTATGGTAAAAAAGAACTCACCCCCTTTACAGAAGATAATACCAAGGCCAAAGCAGGTAGCCCCGGCACCGGTGGCAGAGATCGCTTCAGAGGCGGCGGACGTCGACAGAAAAAATAACGGGCACTATTTTTATTGTATTTAAAAAAATCACTGAATAATGTTACAGCCAAAGAAAACTAAATTCAGAAGGCAGCAAAAAGGCAAAATGAAAGGAAACACCAAAAGAGGTGCAGAACTTGCCTTTGGTAGCTTTGGAATTAAATCATTAGATGAAAGCTGGATCACCAGCCGCCAGATTGAAGCTGCGCGTCAGGCCATTACCCGTCGTATGAAACGTGAAGGGCAATTGTGGATTCGCATCTTCCCCGATAAACCTGTTACCAAAAAACCCGCCGAGGTAAGGATGGGTAAAGGTAAAGGTGCTCCTGAGTACTTTGTTGCCAGAGTAAGCCCCGGCAGAATCCTCTTCGAAGCCGAAGGTGTTACCCTGGAAACAGCACAGGAAGCCATGCGCCTGGGAGCACAAAAACTACCGGTTCTTACAAAATTCATCGTAAGAAGGGATTTTGTAGAAGAACAGTAAAATTTATATAAAATAATTTTGTAACTTTGCAGCCTTTTTGGAGAGGTTTCCACAACACATGCCCGCTTGCTACGGGCCGCTGTCAGCAAAAAGCCTCTAAAGCATACCAGAATAAATGCTTACTGCTTTTTTTTAACGATAAAAATTCGTTTTTTAGATGAAGCCAAATGTAATACGAGAAATGTCAACCGGCGAGCTCAAAGAAAGGTTGGATGAAGAAGTGAAACAGCTGCAGAAGCTTAAGCTCAATCATGCTGTATCTCCCCTGGAGAACCCGATGAAAATACAGCTTTTCCGCAAAACCATCGCCAGGATAAAAACTGAGCTCCGCAACAGGGAGATCGAAGAAACTAAAAGTAAAGTTTAGATAAATGGAAACGAGAACTCGCAGAAAAGAAAGAGTGGGCGTAGTGACCAGCAATAAGATGGAGAAATCTATTGTTATTAGCGTTTTACGCCGTGTTAAACACCCCAAGTACGGGAAGTTTGTTAAAAAATCATCCAAGTTTATGGCTCATGACGAAAAAAATGAGTGCAACATTGGCGACACCGTTAAAATAATGGAAACCAGGCCCTTGAGCAAGAATAAATGTTGGAGATTAGTTGAAATCCTTGAAAGAGCTAAGTAATTATGATACAACAAGAATCCAGACTATCAGTTGCAGATAACAGTGGTGCCAGAGAAGTGCTTTGCATCAGGGTGTTAGGCGGAACAAAACGCCGCTACGCCGGTATTGGCGATAAAATCATTGTTACTGTTAAAGACGCTATTCCCAGTGGTAACATCAAAAAGGGAACCGTTTCGAAAGCCGTTGTTGTCAGAACCAAAAAGCATGTAAGACGCCCCGATGGCTCTTATATTAAATTTGATGACAATGCCGTTGTACTCCTTACTGCCAACGAAGAGATGAGAGGTACCCGTATTTTCGGGCCCGTAGCACGTGAGCTTCGTGAAAAGCAGTTTATGAAGATTGTCTCACTAGCTCCCGAAGTTCTTTAAACTGAAAAACATTTGTAAATTATGCAAGCCAAATTACATATTAAAAAAGGTGATACTGTTAAGGCCATTGCAGGCAACTCCAGAGGCCAGCAGGGGAAAGTGCTTAGCATTGACCGCAAGAAAATGAGAGCTTTGGTAGAAGGGCTCAATATCATTTCCAAGCACACCAAACCCAATGCGGCCAATACCCAGGGAGGTATTATCAAACAGGAAGCACCCATTCATATCTCCAACCTTATGTTGGTAGATGCTAAAGGTAATGCCACCAAAGTTGGCAGAAAGTTAACCGATGATAACAAAATTGTTCGTTATTCTAAAAAGTCAGGGGAGGTAATTAAGTAATGAGCTATATTCCAAGACTTAGAGAAAAGTATGAGAAGGAAATAATTCCTGCTCTCACTTCCGAATTCAGCTACAGCAATCCTATGCAGGTGCCAAAGCTTACCAAAATTTGCCTCAACCAGGGTCTGGGCGATGCAATTACGGATAAGAAAATGATTGACACTGCTATTGAAGAAATGACCCTTATTTCTGGTCAGAAAGCTGTACCCACAAAATCCAAAAAGGATATCTCAAACTTTAAACTGCGCCGAGGCATGCCCATCGGAGTAAGAGTTACCTTGCGCGGAACGAAAATGTATGAGTTTCTTGATCGCCTTGTGGCTGTTTCGCTTCCGCGTATCCGCGACTTTAGAGGAATCAATGAAAAAGGTTTTGATGGCCGTGGTAATTTCAGCCTGGGTGTATCAGAACAGATCATCTTTCCCGAAATCAATATCGATAAGATCAATAAGATCACCGGAATGGATATTACTTTCGTAACTACTGCTAATACCGATAAAGAAGCTTACGCCTTGTTGCGTGAATTCGGAATCCCATTTAAAAACATTAAAAAATAAAATATTCCGAACATGGCAAAAGAATCAATGAAAGCCCGCGAGAGAAAAAGAGAAAAACTCGTGGCCAAATATGCAAAAAAACGTGCTGAGCTCTTAGCCGCCGGAGATTACGAAGCACTTCAAAAGCTTCCTAAAAATGCTTCACCGGTGCGCTTACACAACCGTTGCAAATTAACCGGTAGACCCAAAGGATATATGAGACAATTCGGTATTTCCCGTATCAACTTCAGGGAAATGGCCAATAATGGTCTTATCCCAGGTGTTACCAAAGCAAGTTGGTAGAGATTTTATAACTTTTATTTTACATTGAAATGATAACTGATCCAATTGCAGATTACCTTACAAGAATAAGGAATGCCGTTAAGGCCAATCACAGGATTGTAGAAATTCCTGCATCTAATCTTAAAAAGGGGATCACTAAAATCCTTTTTGAGAAAGGGTATATCCTGAATTATAAATTTGAGGATAATGATAAAAGTGGCATCATTAAGATCGCCCTCAAATATCATCCTTCCACAAAAATTCCTGCTATTAGCTCAATCGAGCGCATTAGCAGACCCGGTTTACGAAAGTATTGCAGTCATACAGAATTGCCACGGGTAATGAATGGTTTAGGTATTGCCATAATTTCTACATCCAAAGGTTTGATAACCGACAAAGAAGCCCGCAAAGAAGGTGTGGGTGGCGAAGTAATTTGTTACGTAAGCTAATAAAGGAGAGAAACTATGTCAAGAATAGGAAAATTACCCATTAAAATTCCTGCGGGCGTTACCATTAATGTTAATGACAAAAACGTTGTGAACGTTAAAGGACCCAAAGGAGAACTTACCCAGGAACTCAAAGACGGAATTACCGTTAAGATAGAAGACGGCGTTCTTACTGTAGTTCGACCCACAGAACAGAAAAGACACAAGGCACTTCATGGACTGTACCGTGCATTGATCAACAATATGGTTATCGGTGTTTCTGAAGGTTATAAAATTGTGCAGGAGCTTGTTGGTGTAGGATATAAAGCATCCAACCAGGGCCAGCTCCTGGAGCTTGGTCTGGGATATTCTCACAGTATTTTTATCGAGTTGCCCAAAGAAATAAAACTCGAAACTGTGACTGAAAGAGGGAAAAACCCACAAATTATTATGGAATCGCACGATAAACAACTTATCGGACAGGTTGCCGCAAAGATCAGATCATTGCGTAAGCCTGAGCCATACAAAGGTAAAGGTATCAGGTTCCAGGGTGAAGTACTGCGCAGGAAAGCTGGTAAATCAGCTACCGGTAAATAATTTTTAACTTTTAAAATCATCGCAAAGATGGCAACAAATAGTAAAACAAGTAGAAGACTGAAAATTAAGTACCGTGTACGTAAAAAAGTCTTGGGATCAGAACAGAAGCCCAGGCTGTCAGTTTTCAGAAGCAATAAGCAGATTTATGCCCAGTTGATCAATGATGATAAAGGAGCTACTTTACTTTCAGCATCAAGCCGTGAAAAGGCAATGGCTGAAAAAACCGGAACCAAGAGTGATCTTGCTAAGGAAGTAGGAAAACTCCTTGCCGAGAAAGCTAAAGAAGCAGGTATTGAGCAAGTTGTTTTTGATCGCAATGGATATTTGTATCACGGTAGAATAAAATCTTTGGCCGAAGGTGCCAGGGAAGGAGGATTAAAATTCTAAGAGACTATGACAAACGTTAATGTAAAAAAGGTAAAATCCAGCGAAATCGAATTTAAAGACAGACTGGTAAGCATACAACGGGTTACCAAAGTAACCAAGGGTGGTAGAACTTTTAGCTTTTCGGCCATTGTTGTAGTCGGTAATGAAAACGGTGTTGTTGGTTATGGACTTGGCAAAGCCAAAGAGGTTACCACTGCTATTAGCAAAGGTATTGATGACGCAAAGAAACACCTCATTAAAGTTCCCGTACACAAAGGAACCATTCCTCATTCCCAGGAAGGAAAATACAGCGGTGCCCGCGTGTTGATCCGTCCTGCTGCTAATGGTACCGGTGTTATTGCCGGTGGTGCCATGAGGGCCGTTCTGGAAAGTGTTGGTGTAACCGACGTACTGGCCAAATCAAAAGGTTCCTCTAACCCACACAGTGTGGTAAAAGCCACTATCGATGCCCTTACCAAACTCAGAGACCCCTTTACCGTTGCACAACAAAGAGGTATTTCTGTAGAAAAAGTGTTTAATGGCTGAGAATATAGCTCTTTTACAGGTAGATTGAGTAGGTCAGTCTACCTGTAATTTTAAACGTATCAATTATTGTTTCCCTGAAATGCAAACCAGGGTCGTCAGTTAAAAATATTGGTTTCAGATGAAAAAATATAAAATTGCACAGGTAAGAAGTGCTATCAAGCGCCCGGAGGACCAAAAACGTACACTCAGAGCTCTGGGATTGCGCAAACTTCATAACCCGGTAGTGGTTGAGGGTACTCCCCAGCTTATGGGAATGATCAATAAGGTAAAGCATCTTCTCAGCGTAGAAGAGGTACAATAGAGATTTAGTTAGGTAATAATTTTAAATTTGCATATAAAATGGATTTAAGTAATCTTAAACCAGCAAATGGTTCGGTAAAATCCGTAAAAAGGATAGCACGTGGTCAGGGATCAGGTAAAGGTGGTACAGCCACAAGAGGCCATAAAGGTGCCAAGTCACGTTCAGGATACAGCCGTAAAGCTGGCTTTGAAGGTGGTCAGATGTCGCTGGTTAGAAGGCTTCCCAAATTTGGATTTAACAACCCTTTCAGGGTTGAATTCAAGGGAATCAACCTGGATGTTTTGCAGAAACTTCATGACGAAAAGAACATTACTGCGGTAACCCCCGAAGTATTGATCGATAACGGATTAGCTTCAGGAAAGGACCTTATCAAGGTTCTTGGAAGAGGTGAACTCAATGTCAAAATGGAGGTAACCGCACATAAATTTTCAGCCTCTGCAGCTCAAGCCATTGAATCTAAAGGTGGTAAAATAAACACACTATAGACCTGTAACGTAATGAAAAGATTTTTCCAGACACTGCAAAACATCTACCGGATCGAAGACCTGAGGATCCGCATTATCAATACCTTGGGAATTATCTTGATCTACCGGTTGGGTTCATTTGTTGTATTACCCGGCGTGGATCCACAAATGTTGGATGCTCTTCAGGCACAAACCTCTGATGGTTTGCTCGGTTTATTGAATATGTTTTCCGGGGGAGCCTTTTCAAACGCATCTATCTTTGCATTGGGTATTATGCCCTATATCAGTGCATCCATTGTAATCCAACTTTTGGGTATAGCTGTTCCCTATTTCCAAAAGCTGCAGAAGGAAGGCGAAAGTGGTAGAAAAAAGATCAACCAGATTACGCGCTATCTTACTGTTGTTATTACAGGAGCGCAGGCACCTGCTTACCTTGCTAACCTGGCATCGCAACTGCCCCGCGAAGCTATTACTCCCTTTGATGGGGATCCTGCCGGGTCAATGAGATTTTTTATGATCTCGTCAGTGATCATTCTCATTGCAGGTACTATGTTTGTTATGTGGCTTGGCGAGAAAATTACCGACAAAGGAATTGGAAATGGTATTTCCCTTATCATTATGATCGGAATTATTGCTAATCTTCCCTTCGCTCTTTTTGGAGAGTTTATTGCGAGAGTTGAAGAAACCGGCGGAGGCGGATTGGTGGTTTTCCTTGTGGAAATCGTGGTGCTAATGGCTGTGGTGGTATTGAGTATCCTGCTGGTGCAGGGCACACGCCGTATCCCGGTACAATTTGCCAAGCGAGTTGTTGGTAATAAGCAATATGGTGGCGTAAGGCAGTACATTCCCCTTAAGGTAAATGCTGCCGGTGTAATGCCTATCATTTTTGCACAGGCCATTATGTTTATTCCTATTACAATTGCCGGATTTGCCGAGTCTGAAGCACTCAGTGGTTTTGCTGCTACGTTCTCAAACTTCCTTGGTTTCTGGTATAATTTTACTTTCGCTATCCTTATCATTCTCTTCACATATTTTTATACTGCCATAACCGTTAATCCAAACCAAATGGCTGAAGATATGAAAAAAAATGGGGGATTTATTCCTGGTGTGAAACCCGGGAAGCGCACCGCCGAATTCATTGATAATGTGATGTCGAAAATTACGCTGCCCGGATCTATCTTCCTTGCGTTTGTTGCTATTATGCCAGCTTTGGTGGGAGCTATGGGAGTAACCGGACAATTCGCCCAATTCTTTGGTGGCACTTCTTTGCTCATTATGGTTGGTGTTGTTTTAGATACACTGCAGCAGATAGAAAGTCACCTGCTCATGCGTCATTATGATGGACTTACCAAATCTGGAAGGATCAAAGGACGTTCATCAATGGGAATGACCGGTTAATTTTTACTCAAATGATAGAGTATAAGTCCGAAAGTGAAATAGAATTAATTAGAGAGAGTTCTTTACTTGTTGCGAAAACATTAGGTGAAGTTGCCAAAAATATTCGTCCTGGTATTCAAACTATTGAGCTTGATAAGATTGCTGAAGAATACATCAGGGATCACGGAGCAGAACCAGGTTTTAAGGGATACCAAGGGTTTAGTGGTACCTTATGCATCTCTCCCAACGAACAGGTAGTTCATGGCATACCTGGGAACCGGGAGTTGAAAGAAGGCGAGATTGTATCGGTAGACTGTGGTGTGTTTAAAAACGGATTTTATGGTGATAGCGCTTATACCTTTGCCATTGGAGAAATAGATGCGTCGATCAGGCGGCTGTTGGAGATTACCTATCAATGTCTTTTACTGGGAATAGAAAAGGCAGTAGAAGGGAATACACTGGGCGACGTTTCT
Source organism: uncultured Bacteroidales bacterium (assembly GCA_964453995.1). Taxonomy (GTDB): domain Bacteria; phylum Bacteroidota; class Bacteroidia; order Bacteroidales; family UBA7960; genus SKVR01. Next base: position 9,784 of record CAYVQC010000017.1, read on the forward strand.
TTTGCCATCCAGGATCATGCCGAGCAGGCAGGTTTTTCGGTAGTGCGGGAATTGGTAGGTCATGGTGTTGGCCGAAATCTTCACGAAGCTCCCGAAGTACCCAATTTTGGGAAAAGTGGCAAAGGCTTGACACTGAGAAAAGGATTGGTTATTGCGATTGAACCTATGATCAACCTTGGCAAACGTTTCGTGGTGCAGGAAAGGGATGGATGGACCATCCGAACTACTGACCGCAAACCATCAGCCCATTACGAACACACTGTAGCCGTGGGTAAAGAAAAAGCTGATGTGTTGTCATCGTTTTCGTACATTTGGGAAGCTCTTCAAGCAAATAAAAACAATGTTTTAATAATACAATAAGTATGGCAAAGCAAGCCTCAATACAACAGGACGGTACCGTGGTAGAATCACTGGGTAATGCTATGTTTCGTGTTGAATTGGAGAATGGACATGTAATCACCGCACACATTTCCGGGAAAATGCGTATGCACTATATCAAAATTCTTCCCGGCGATAAAGTGAAGATAGAAATGTCGCCATACGACCTGTCAAAGGGTAGAATCACTTTTAGGTACAAGTAATTAAACTAAACTGAACTCAGTAAAAATCTGCCAAATGAAAGTAAGAGTATCTGTAAAAAAAAGAAGCCCTGAGTGTAAAATTGTGCGCCGCAAGGGTAGAATTTACGTAATCAACAAAAAGAACCCCAAGTTTAAGCAGCGCCAGGGTTAAATCGGAATAATTTTTTAATAAAGTATACATATGGCACGTATTGCAGGAATTGATATCCCTAAGAATAAAAGAGGAGAAATTGCCCTTACCTATATTTATGGTATTGGTCGTAGCACAGCCCAAAAAATACTGGTCGAAGCCGGTGTGGATCTGAACGTTAAAGTTCAGGATTGGGACGATGATCAAATCACCAACATTCGTAATATCATTAATGATAATTACAAAGTAGAAGGTGGATTGCGGTCGGAAGTTCAAATGAACATCAAGCGATTGATGGATATTGGTTGCTATCGTGGAATCCGTCACAGAATTGGTTTGCCCCTCAGAGGTCAGAAAACCAAAAACAATGCCCGTACCCGCAAAGGGAAGAAGAAAACTGTGGCTAACAAGAAAAAAGCAACTAAATAATAGTATTTTCAATTTTTTGAAGCCACCTGCCCCTAAATTGGTGGCTTGATCAGAGTAATTATTTTTAAAATTAATTATGGCAAAATCAACCAAAGGAGCACGTAGTACCAAGAAACGTGTAGTAAAAGTAGAGCCTGTAGGACAAGCCCACATCTTTGCTTCTTTCAATAACATTATTATCTCCCTTACCAACAATACTGGTCAGGTGATATCATGGTCTTCTGCCGGAAAGATGGGCTTTAGAGGATCAAAGAAGAATACTCCGTATGCAGGACAAATGGCAGCCACCGATGCTGCTAAAGTTGCCTACGATGCTGGTTTACGTAAAGTAAAAGTGTTTGTGAAAGGACCCGGATCAGGTAGGGAATCTGCTATCAGAACACTGCATTCAGCAGGTATTGAGGTAGTTGAAATTGTAGACGTTACACCACTGCCACACAACGGATGCAGACCACCCAAGAGAAGAAGAGTTTAATCATTATTCAAAGACATTTTTATTTACATTAGAATTATTCAAGACTATGGCAAGATATAGAGGACCCAAGTCAAAAATTGCTAGGAAATTTGGTGACGCAATTTTTGGTGCCGACAAAGCATTTGAAAAGAAAAAATATCCCCCGGGGATGCATGGTGCCAACAAAAGAAGAAAAAAACAATCAGAATATGGCATCCAGCTCCAGGAAAAACAAAAAGTAAAATATACCTACGGTGTTCTGGAGAGACAATTCTCCAACCTTTTTGAAAAAGCTACGCGCAAAAAAGGTGTTACCGGTGAAATCCTTCTGCAGTTACTGGAAGCAAGACTTGATAATGTGGTATACCGCCTTGGTATTGCTCCTACCCGCAGGGCCGCACGCCAATTGGTAGGGCACAGGCATATTACCGTTAATGGTGAAGTTGTAAATATCCCCTCATACACCCTGCGTCCTGGCGACAGTATTGGTGTGAGAGAAAAATCCAAAAGCCTCGAAGCTATTACTGAATCACTCAGTGGTAGAGCTAATACCTATAGCTGGCTGGAATGGGATGGAGAAAAAATGGTTGGAAAATTCCTTAACATGCCCGAAAGAGAACTGATCCCTGAAAATATCAAGGAACAGCTCATCGTGGAATTGTACTCTAAATAATCCAGTTAGTTATCCATTGAATTGATTTGATCATAAAATATAAAAACCCACTGATAAATGGCAATATTAGCTTTTCAAAAACCGGATAAGGTCATAATGCTCGAATCTGATGGGAGCTTTGGTAAATTTGAGTTCAGACCCCTTGAACCTGGCTATGGAATTACGATCGGTAATTCGCTCAGACGCATCCTGCTCTCTTCACTCGAGGGTTTCGCCATTACTTCTGTACGCATCGATGGTGTAGAACATGAGTTCTCATCCATTAAGGGCGTTGTAGAAGATGTAACCGAAATCATTCTTAACCTTAAAAAGATCAGGTTCAAGCAAAAGCTTGAAGAAGAAGAAAGTGAGAAGGTAACGATAAATGTATCGGGAAAAGATGTTTTTAAAGCCGGTGATTTGAATAATGCTCTCTCCAACTTCCAGGTAATCAATACTGATGTGGTGATTTGTAATATGGAACCCACCGTTAACCTCAGTATTGAACTTACTATAGAAAAAGGCAGAGGATATGTTCCCGCCGAGGAGAACAAACCCCTCAACCCGGTAATTGGACAAATAGCCATCGATTCTATTTTTACCCCGGTGAAAAATGTCAAGTATTTTGTTGAAAACTATCGTGTTGAACAAAAAACTGACTACGAAAAGCTCGTGATGGAAATCCAAACCGATGGGTCTATAGCACCCAAAGAAGCTCTGAAAGAAGCAGCGAAAATCCTCATCTTCCACTTCATGCTTTTCTCTGATGAGAAAATTACCCTGGATGCTGAAGAAAAAGCTACCAATGAAGAATTTGATGAAACTTCACTGCACATGCGCCAGCTGCTCAAAACCAAACTGGTTGACCTCGACCTTAGCGTGAGAGCACTCAACTGCCTGAAAGCCGCTGACGTGGAAACCCTTGCTGATCTGGTTTCCCTCAATAAGCATGATCTGCTTAAATTCAGAAACTTTGGTAAGAAATCTCTTACAGAACTTGAAGAACTTATTAAGTCCAAGAACCTTAGTTTTGGCATGAACCTTTCAAAATACAAATTAGATAAGGACTAATTGCAATGAGACACAGAAAGAAAGTAAATCATTTGGGAAGAAAAGCCCAGCACAGGAATGCCATGCTATCCAATATGGCCGCTTCCCTCATTCTTCACAAAAGAATATATACCACCCTGGCAAAGGCCAAAGCACTTAAAGTGTATGTTGAACCTTTGATCACCAAATCGAAAGAAGATTCAACCCATTCCCGCAGAACCGTATTCTCCTACCTGCAAAACAAGCATGCAGTAAGTGAGCTTTTCAGAGAAGTATCTCAGAAAATTGCTGACAGACCCGGTGGATATACCCGAATTTTGAAAACCGGTTTCAGACAGGGTGATGCCGCCGAAATGTGCTTCATCGAGCTGGTTGATTACAATCTCAACATGCTGAAAACAGCTGAAGATACAGCCAAGAAAACCCGCAGAAGCCGCAGAGGTAAAAAATCTTCAGGTACTGAAGAAAAAACCACCCAAGCTCAGAAGAAAACTGATAAACCTGCTGCTGATGAGCCTGCCGCTGAAAAGGAAAAACAAGCTCAACCGGTAGCTGAAACCAATCCTGAAACTGAACCTGAAGCTAAAAAGGATGATACTGCTGAGGTTGCAGACGAAACCAAAGAGAAGCGTCAGGCTGAAGAAGAAGCCAAAGAAGATGACAACAAAAAACAAGAATAGAATTTCTTGTACTATCCTTTGAATTTTTGTTGGAAATGCTTACCCTATCATCAGGAAACAGATGATGTATATGTATCAGAAATCCTGATCAGCATAACAAAGACAAGCTATGAAGAGGATAAAGTAAAATTGCTTTATCCTCTTTTGTTTTATACTGCTTGAATAAGTTGGTTGGTTTGGATAATTTTGTAATTTGGAATTTAAGGATCATTTTTTTCATTAAAACTATTTTTATTATGAGCGCAATTTTAAATATTCATGCAAGACAGATTTTGGATTCAAGAGGTAATCCAACCATAGAAGTTGATGTGGTAACTGAAAACGGAATCATGGGACGGGCAGCAGTTCCTTCCGGTGCTTCTACAGGCGTACACGAAGCCGTTGAACTCAGAGACGATGATAAATCGAAATATCTTGGTAAAGGTGTACTCAAAGCTGTAAACAACGTTAACAATGTGCTCAATAACGAACTCAAAGGCCTTTTTGTAACCGATCAGAACCTGATTGACAAAACTATGTTGCAGATTGATGGCACCCCCAATAAAGCCAACCTGGGTGCCAATGCCATTTTGGGCGTTTCTCTTGCTGTTGCTCATGCTGCAGCCCAGGAAACAAATCAGTACCTTTTCCGCTATGTGGGTGGTGCCAATGCTAATCTCTTACCCATTCCTATGATGAACATCCTCAATGGGGGTTCTCATGCCGATAACAGTATCGACTTCCAGGAATTTATGGTAATGCCCGTTGGAGCTGCTTCTTTCAGCGAAGCCCTCAGAATGGGTGCTGAAGTATTCCATAACCTGAAAGCTGTACTGAAAAAACAGGGTTATTCTACCAACGTAGGTGATGAAGGTGGATTTGCTCCCAATCTGAAATCCAATGAAGAAGCCATTACTGTTATTCTTCAGGCTATCGAAAATGCAGGTTACAAACCCGGTGAAGATATCTTCCTGGCTCTTGACCCGGCATCTTCAGAGTATTTCCTGCCTGAGGAAAATGTATACCATCTGCACAAATCTACCGGTGATAAATTGACCCCCGCACAAATGGTTGATTACTGGGCTGATTGGGTGAATAGATATCCCATTGTTTCCATTGAAGATGGTATGGGCGAAGATGACTGGGATGGCTGGGCCCTTATGACCCAAAAACTCGGTGATAAGATCCAGATCGTGGGTGATGACCTCTTTGTTACCAACACCAAGCGTTTGCAAAAAGGTATCGACAACAAAGTTGCCAACTCTATCCTGGTAAAAGTAAACCAGATTGGTTCACTCACCGAAACCATGGACGCTGTTCGCCTTGCCACAGAAAACTCATACACCTCTGTAATGAGCCACCGTTCCGGAGAAACTGAAGACTCAACTATCGCCGATCTCGCAGTAGCACTGGGAACAGGTCAGATCAAAACCGGCTCTGCCAGCCGTTCCGACAGGATCGCAAAATACAACCAATTGTTACGTATCGAAGAAATTCTTGGAGATACTGCAAGGTACCTCGGTAAAGATTTCAAATACTACAAGAAATAAACGACGTAATAGATTAAGCTCAGAGCCGCCCCTCAAGGGCGGCTTTTTTGACTCTCCAAAAATCAAATTTCAGCAAATGAAGTTCCACCGTAAATTTTGGATGTTATTATTCATACTTATTTTTTCTTTTTCTGCAAAAGCGCAGGATACCATCCGCGTAATGCAGTATAACCTTATGTTTTACGGTATGTATACCGACTTCTGTACATCGGCCAATAATAATGTATCCGATAAAGACCAGTATCTTGAAACTATTCTCGGATATTTTAAACCCGATATATTTATAGCCAATGAGATGGGTCGCGGGGCCAGTAATATAACCCAATTGTTAAACAATGCCTTGAATGTGAATGGTGTCGATTATTACGATCATGGTACCTACACCAACTCTTCCAATGGTTGGTTTGCCAATGCATTGTATTACGACTCACGAAAATTTGGCCTGCTTTACGAGGCTGTTCCCAATTCTACCCTGCGCGATATTAATCTCTACAAGCTTTACTATAAAGCCGATGATCTTCATCTTACCGGCGATACCACATTCCTTACTGTTATTGCTGCTCACCTTAAGGCCGGACAGGATGCATCGGACCAGCAGACCCGCACTACCATGATTTCAAACGTAATGAATTACCTTGGCAGCAACAATTATTCGGGCAACATTATATTTGCCGGTGATTTTAATATGCGTTCATCCTTTGAACAGGCATACCAGATTATGGTTGCCCACGCCAACCCGTTTATCCGGTTGAATGACCCAGTTGATATGAACGGGGTTTGGGGAAATAACCCGGATATGGCTCTCTACCACACCCAAAGCCCACGCACGGGTAGCCATGACTGTTTTGTAACCGGTGGCATGGATGACCGGTACGATTTTATCCTCACCAGTATGCCTGTTCTGGAAGGTACACATGGGCTTCATTATGTTGATGATAGTTATGTTACTATTGGGCAGGACGGAAACCGCTACAACCAGTCTTTGCTCAATCCGGCCAATTACAGCCAACCAGAAGAGGTTCTGTCTGCTCTTTACAATATGTCGGATCACTTGCCGGTGATGCTGAAAATGATAACCACAGATCCTACTTCTGTTACAGACCCCTTTGCCGCATCAGATGCTGAATTGTTCGTTACCAGCCCTTTTAGGGAAAAATTGAGAATCGATCTCAAATCCACTTCAGCCGGAGTTGCCGAAATTTCTCTTTACTCAGTTTCAGGAGCAAAAAACTATACTGTATCCCGGTCAATTCTACAGGGTATAAATTCGATAGTGGAAGATATTCCCTCTTTAGGCAAAGGCGTTTTTGTATTAAGGGTTATTTTGCCCAATGATCATGTAATTACACGGAAAATCATAAAACTCTGAATGTGATTTGCCTTTTCAATTTTGCCGATTTACCCATAAGATAAGAAAAGTAGCATATAAATTCGTAAATCTTGCAAACAATGGATATCTTTGTCCTACGCTCAAAGTCTTGTAGGATACACAGGAAAATTAATAATAAATTAATACAGGAAAATCATGCCTCAGTGTAACTTTGCGGCAAAAATGAAGCACTAAAATGGAAAACATCTATTTATTTTTTGTAATTGCACTGTTTGTTCTTGCTATTTCTGATTTGATTGTTGGTGTTGGAAATGATGCGGTAAATTTTCTCAATTCCGCCATAGGTTCAAGGGTAGCCTCAAAGAAAGTAATTTATTTTGTTGCCTCGCTGGGGGTTTTGCTGGGGGCAACTTTTTCCAGCGGGATGATGGAGGTGGCGCGTAGCGGTGTTTTTCATCCCGATCAGTTCTTTTTCAATGAGATCATGGTGATCTTCCTGGCAGTTATGATTACAGATATTATTCTGCTGGACTCCTTTAATACCTTCGGACTTCCCACCTCCACAACAGTATCCATCGTTTTTGAGTTGCTTGGTGCTGCTGTGGCAGTTTCACTCTATAAGATTTATTTCACTCCCGATGCTATCCAGGATCTGGGCAATTACATCAATTCAGGAAGAGCCCTGGCCATCATTTCCGGAATCTTGCTTTCTGTGGTCATCGCCTTTACTGTAGGTGCCATTGTGCAGTTTTTCTCGCGCCTCCTATTTACTTTTAATTTCGAGCGCAAGATGCCCTATTTTGGTGCGGTGTGGGGTAGTGTAGCCATTACTTCGATTGTATATTTTATCCTGGTGAAAGGTGCAAGCGGTGCTTCTTTTATGACCCCTGCCACTGTAGACTGGATACAATCCAATACCACCCTTATTCTTGTTTCCTGTTTCATTGGGTTTGCTGTACTTTCCCAAATCCTGATCTCATTGTTTAAGGTGAATATTTTCAGGATCATTGTGCTCATTGGAACCTTTTCTATTGCCATGGCCTTTGCCGGCAATGACCTGGTGAATTTTATCGGCGTGCCATTGGCCGGTTACGAATCATTCCGGCTTTTCCTGGCCGATCCAACCATAGATCCTAATTCATTTACAATGGAATCCCTGTTGCTGCCGGTACAAACGCCTACCTACTTCTTGCTGGCAGCAGGTATTATCATGATCCTTGCACTTCTTTTTTCCAAAAAGGCACGTTCAGTTACCGAAACGGAAGTAGACCTTGCAAGGCAGGGTGAAGGTTATGAACGATTTTCCTCTTCTTTGTTTGCACAGGCTTTGGTACGCCGTTCAAGGGCAATTTCAAAAGTTGTCAGTGCAGTTATTCCTCAGTCACTTCAAAACAAAATTGAAAAAAGATTTGATCCTACCATAAGCCAGCGAAGGAATAAGATAACAAAAAATACAGCTGAATTTGATCTTCTCAGGGCCTCCGTCAATATGTTTGTGGCAAGTATTCTTATTGCCCTTGCCACATCCCTGAAACTTCCCCTTTCTACCACATACGTTACTTTTATGGTAGCTATGGGGACTTCTCTTTCCGACCGTGCCTGGGGGCGCGAAAGTGCTGTTTACCGTATTACCGGTGTAATTACTGTAATCGGGGGATGGTTTTTTACCGCATTTACCGCTTTTACTGCAGCTTTCATTTTTGCTATTTTCATCAGCTGGGGTGGTTACACTGCTACCATTGTAGCCCTTTTGATAGCTTTCGGGTTTGTGATCAGAACCAACTTCATCCATAAGAAAAGAAGCATGGAAAAAACCAAAGCCATGGAAAAAATTGCCCGCTCGTGGGATGAAGAAAGTGTTATGACCGAGTGCAGAAAGAATATTGTACAAACCGTAAAAGGAGTGCAGAAGCTGCATTATGATATCACTACAAGCTTTTTGATGGAGAACCGCAAAGATTTGAAGAAGGCCATGAAAAAAGTTGATGATCTCAGTGGATTCACTAAAGAGCTGAAGAAAGACGTGTATATTACCCTTAAGAAACTTGAGGAAGATTCCATCGATACCGGCCATCACTATGTGCAGGTTTTAGATTATCTGAGAGAGATCACGCATTGTCTTAATTTTATCTCGGAACCCTTCAAGGAACACCTCGACAATTCTCATCCTGCTGTAATTGATGAACAGGAGGCAAGAATATCTAAAGTGAGTCATCGTATCTCCAGATTATTTGGTGAGATTTTGAATCTGTTGAAAGAAGACAGATTTGATGAGCTTAACTCAATAATTTCGCAAAACCAGGAAATCGTTACTGAACTTGAAAAGATCAAGAAATTCCAGATTAGGCTTATTAAGGCTGAAAAGGTAGGTACCAGAAACAGTATGGTTATTTTCAATTATTTGTCTGAAACCAAGAATATGTTGCTGTATACGGTGAATCTGCTTAAGTCACAGCGCGACTTTTTGGCCAATAACAAAATGAGGTCTTAACGTTTATATCTGTTATCTGCACCATGCCAATGGCCTAAATGATAAACTGTTTTTCTTACTTTTGCCAATGTTAAGTTTATGTTAACAAGTAAGGGTGCCACCTCATTTTACTAATTTTGCTGTCCTTTAGCAAAACAAGCAGGACCAATGAATTTCAGCCTTATTCAGTTTCTGACCCTGTTTGGAGCCCTGAGTCTCTTTCTCTTCGGAATGAAGGTAATGAGCGAAGGTATCCAAAAGCTCGCCGGCGATAAATTGCGCTCAATCCTTAGTGCAATGACCTCAAACCGTGTACTTGGTGTAATTACAGGGTTCCTGGTTACTACCCTTGTACAGTCATCTTCGGCTTCCACCGTTATGGTAGTTAGCTTTGTGAATGCTGGCCTGCTCAACCTGGTGCAGTCTATCGGGGTGATCATGGGGGCTAATATCGGAACTACTACCACTGCATGGCTGATCTCGTTCCTGGGATTTAAACTCAATATTGCAGCCTTATCATTACCAATTATCGGGCTTGCCTTCCCGCTGCTTTATTTTTCGCGCGATAAGATTACCTCGTTGGGAGAGACGCTGTTGGGCTTTGCACTTTTGTTTATGGGTCTTGGCCTGATGCAATCATCAGTGCCGGATCTTCGCGAAAATCCGCAAATGTTTGAGGCCCTCCAGAATCTAACCGATTATGGCTTCGGAAGCCTATTGATATTCCTGGGTATTGGTACTGTGCTTACCATTGTTTTACAATCTTCCAGTGCTACCATGGCTCTCACCCTGGTAATGTGTAATAATGGATGGATAGGCTATGAACATGGTGCCGCTATCGTGCTGGGAGAAAATATAGGTACTACCATTACTGCCAACCTGGCCGCCCTGGTTGGGAATGTACACGCTAAACGAACTGCCCTCGCTCACACCCTCTTTAATGTCGTTGGGGTCATCTGGATGTTGATGTTGTTCCCTTTCTTTATCAATGGGATCGACTCTTACATGACCCACATAGGGTTGAACTCACCCTTTGAGGATCCTGCAATGGTACCTTTTGGTTTGGCCATTTTTCATACTACTTTCAATATTGGCAATACCTTGCTTTTGATCGGCTTTGTCAAATATATCGTTTTGGCGGTTGAGCAGATCATTCCTTCCAAAGGTAGAACCGACGAAAGGCATCAACTGGAATTTTTTGGACTGGGATTCCTGCATATGGCTGAACTTTCAGTACTGCAGGCCAAACGCGAAACCCTTCGATTCTGCGATCTGGGGCACCGGATGTTTAATTTTATTCCGGAAATGATATACCAGACTGATCGCAAAAAGTTTATCAAAATTCTGGCAAGGGTAAGTAAATACGAAGAAATTACCGACAGGGTAGAGGTAGAGATCACAACCTTTCTTGTTAAAGTTTCGCGCAAACAGATCAGTGTAAGGGCTTCGGAGCAACTACGACGCCTTAGGATGGTGTGCAGTGAAGTGGAAAAGATTGGCGATATCTGTTTTAAAATGGCTACCCTGCTCGAAAAAAAGAAAGAAGATAATGCATACTTTACGCCCAGCCAGAGGGAAGAATTGGATAAGATGTTTTCTCTTGTAAATGAAGCCTTTGAAATGATGATCCTCAATATCGAACGGGGTGAGGTGTATGCAAGAAACAATATTTCCAAGGCTTACGAACTGGAAAAGGGGATAAATGAATTCCGCGACAATGTGAGTGTGGAAGTTATTGATGACCTGGACAAAGGTTCATCCCATGTAAAAAGTGGCTTTTATTTCAATAAGCTGATCTCTTCCTGCGAAAAGATAGGTGATTCCATCCTGAATATCAACGAAGCTATTGCAGGGGTTAATATTGAATAACCCGTTGGTGTAGGGTTTTGAATTCTGTATTTTAATTTTCGCAAACCAGGTTGTAATTGCCTGTTTCTTTTCTTACCAATTGTTTTACACGCAAAGCTGCAGTTTCGGGTTTGTCATCATTGATATTGAGCAATAATATATTGCCCACATTCCATTTTCGCATTATGGGCTTTACAAGTCTTTCTCTTACTACCCACAGCTGGGTAATTCCGGAGGTAGATACGAGCTCTTCAATTGCGGGTGCCCATCCTTTTCCGTTGATCTCCAATGGACCGATCTCATCGATTACAATCAGGTCTGGGGTATGCTTTACGCTGTTTGATAGTATCTCGCATCCCATTTTGATGGTGTTCTTGTTGAAATAAAACCTTCCGTATTGTAATTGACCCTGCTGCGGTATAATTGTGCACAACTCAGCCCCGGTGCCGGTATTAATTTCCTTTATAGAATATGAATTGCGATGGTTATCGTTGGTATTGCCAAGGGTTACAAATCCACTTACCCTGATTCCCTCGCTTTTGAGGATGTCGGTTATCTTTGTGGTGAAGGTGGTTTTCCCCCGGTTAATACCCCCCGTAACAATGATTATATTTGGCCGGTTTTCTTCTGAGTACCTGAAATCGGTGAGCATAGAAGCAGACCTGTTAAGCATTGTTCGGGTAAGCCTGCGAAATCGTTTCACACTTTGGGTGTGTTCATAAAATTCATTCATTATGCCAGGAAGAGCCGAAAATGCAAGTTCCATGGCCTGGTAAAGATTTCGAAACCCCTTGTTGTAAAGCAGGTTTTTCAGTACCGGGTTTTTTAATTCCGCACTGATCATAGCAAAGCATGAAAGCACCAACAAAGCTCTCATGCCCATATTCAATCCGGGGGCAATGCCCTGCCAATGGTAGATTTGTTCTAACCCGTTTTTGAATGCAGCTGTAAGAGCCACAATGATCAGCAATTGTATCCATAAAGCGGGCTTTTTGATAAATCGCATACTGCCGGGGTATCGAAGATAAGCAGCCCCAACTACTACCAGTACCAGTGTTGCTGCAACCCATGTTGTGGCCTGGCTGATGGTGATCATCCCTCCGGTAAGAAGAATGAAGGCAGCTACCAGCCAAACAACCGAATGATTCTTTTTCCGGGTGTATTTGAAAAGATCACTTTGAGCAACTTTTTCCAGGTGTTGGCCAAAGTGCTTGTTGCTGCTGTTTTTCAGAAAATTCACACCCGCCTGGTTGCCCATAAGCGCTGCCATAGCTCCGCTGCTGAGGTATACGATGCTGAGCAGCAATAGAAGGTATCCCGGATGGATTTCGCCCATACCAGTTTGGCGAATGGCAAACGCATACATATTTTCAAGCAATACTACAAGGTCCCATCCATAAAGAATGAGTAGTGTAACAGCCTTTTGTACCAGCGCACTGAAAACAGCCAGTGCTCCGCCTACCATAAAGCCGAAATTGTTCTTCCCCAAAATGCGAATAGTAAAATCCAGAATAACTGCCTGAGAAAAAATACCAATCATGGGGCCCAGAATCATTGCACTGGGCGAAATGGATTTCATGAGTGCACAAATCAAACCCGCACGCCATATCAGTCCATGTACAGGCCATACCCTGAAAAACGCCATCACAAGGTATACTGTAATAAACGAAAGCACCGACCCGGCAAAGGGCAATTTCAGATTGTGCAACAAGCTTCCCAGAACGATTTCTACAGTTGCCCATAAACTGCCCACTACAGCTGCTTTAAGCCATTTTTCGGAGAGTTGTTTTTTAGGAAAGTACTGCATGGGAGTGGGTAGTGTAATTTATTCGTTGATGTTGAGTCGTTGATCAGGTGAATTTGTGATTTGGCTTGTTGAAGGATTAATCTATGTCTTCCCGGTAATTTATGTTGGCAAACAGTTTTTCTGAATAGAACTCTTCCCCTTCAATTTCAGGATACAAAATTTTCAGGGGTGCTATGGCATCAATTATTTTAAAGCGTTCCTCTCTCAAAGCATTCTCAAGCACATTGGTACAACTCTTATGGTAATAGCTTGCCATGGTTTCCCTAAACCCCTTGTGCATGGGCATAACTATTTGGTATCCGGGGCTTTTCTGCAATATCAGGGAAAAAAGCCGGGTATCAAGCCAGGGCATATCACATCCAATTACCAGGTGATGCTCAGTTACCGATTGTTGTAAACAGGCATGAATACCAGCCAACGGGCCACTGCCGGCATAAAAGTCCTCGACAGTGGGTAACCCGGTAAATGAAAACTGCTCAGGTTGATTTGTACTCAGCAACAAATGGCCGCACAGGGGTTGAAGAATTGCAACAGAGTATTCCACCAGTTTTTTACCCTGGTATGAAAACAAGGCCTTATTGCTGCCAAAGCGGCTGCTCTTGCCTCCCGCGAGGATGATTCCGGTAACCTCCTGTGGCGAAATGATAACATCAGTCATTATTGGTTGAGAGCTTGATGGGAGATGTAGGAGTTATCATGGTCAGCGATAGGATTCATTACCAGCTCTTAATGCCCTGTTGAGAAAGTCATTGAGAGGCTTAAGGCTCCTGAAAACTTCTACCACCTTATGAATTGCTGCAGGATAAACCAACATATCAGCAGGTATTTCAGTAGTTGCAGTAAAACTCTTGAGTTTCAAATATTCCAGTGCCTTCCCGCTTTCATTGAAGCCCTTCGGGGGACGGGTAAGCATGATGTCTGGTGAACGATCCAGATCGCCATACGTTTCTCTGAAATCCTGTGAAGAAAGAATTTCATCCAGGTCTTCATAGAAGTGTGCTATTTCAGTCCTTACCTTTTTGAGCATGTCGGGAGCGGGCATATAAAGGCCGCCACCTGCAAAGGATCCCTGTTCTTCATCAAGATGCATATAATAGCCGGCGTATTCCATTTTTTTTCCATAAGGGGTAATGATTATGCCCAGGTGTGTTTTGTAGGGGCTTTTGTCTTTGGAGAACCTTATGTCGCGGTTGATGCGGAAAATGCAATCTTTCACCTGCAAATGTGATAAGTGATGGTCATATTTTTGCATTTCCTCCAGCAAGCGCGAAACCAGGTGGTGGTAGTCCTTTTTTACAGCCACGTAGCGATGGCGGTTTTGGTCAAACCATTGTTTATGATTGTTGAGCCTGAGTTCTCTGAAAAACTCCAGTGTGTCCTGTGATAGCATAGTGTAAACGGGTTTAGGTTATTGAAAACGGCTGCATCCTGGATTGTGACAGGCTCCACCGCCACATCCCATGGGGACTTCAGTTTTTGCTTTGCCAGGATTCGGAGTTCTTTTCTCGGAGCATTCCTGCTGGCATTGGGGGCAATAAGCAATGTATTTCCAACATGGGCCGTAGATGTAATCCTGGTATTCCTTCTTCAGGCCCTGGCTGTCTTCAAAGGTAAGGCTGCATGCTGCACAAAAAAAAGTACTCATATGGATAGGGATTTAGTTTGTTTGATGACTGTTATAAACATTCAAAAGTAAAGCATTGGCAACATCTTTCCAAAAATAGATTCGCCTTGCCTCAATTCCCGGTTTAATCACCATTTTGTTCCCGGTATTCTGCATTGTATCAGCTAAGACCCTTGGCCCATGTTAAATACTTTCCGGTTAAGCGATGTTTTTTCAGGCGCTGTCCACCCTTTGTCCACCCTTATTTTAGCGTGTTTTATTTGTTTTGTCGGTAATTTTAAACTGGCATTTAACGCCGGTCACCTGCAAAAAATGCAGGGCAGGGCATCAGCCGCAGGGTGAAAAATGATCTCCTGATGCAAAGGCTAAGGGATCTTTAGATTGTACCTGATGAGAATTAAACTTTTACTCACTATTTAAATTACAGATCATGGAAAAAAAAGAAAGATTGTCCTATCTCACCAGTTTTGTACTGGTATTTGCCACGATGCTTTTTTTCGGAGGCTGCAAAAAAGATGAAATAGAAGATCCTGATGTAACGGTAGAGAATGTAGACAGTTATTTGGAGGACCTCCCGACATGGGTTCAATTTGCCCCACCAGGCGAAACCAAGCCACCCACACCCATAGGTGAACCAGAGCCCATGGATGAGGTCTTACTTGATGTGGAAGTCATTAATGACGATGGCAGCATCACCCTGCTTGAAGATGTGATGTATTCCTGCCAGGTGCAGCCCTTCACACTTACTGACAATCCGGAGCAGATTGTTATGTACAGCCCCGATCGTGAGCTTCTTTATGCCGGAGCCCTGATACAGGGTAAAAGCCATCGCGATGGGCTGGGAAGCCTGCTTGGCTTGCCGATTGCCGAGCGCTCACCCTTAAGGGTTTCCATTCCCGGGCTGGCCAACGACGATAATTTCCGTACCATTGATAATCCGAACCAGGCTACCGTTGACCAGGCCATTGGTTCTATGATAGGTAATGCAACAGCCAGCGGACTGTCCACTCCCAGTTCCATTACTTTTAAAATGGAAACCTATTACAGTGAAAAACAGTCGGCACTTCAGATGGGCATATCCGGACGATACCTGGGCTTTGAGTCTTCAGCAAGCGGAAGCATTGACCAACAACAATCAGAAACGACGGTTACAGCACAATTCTACCAAAAGATGTACGAAGTTGTCGTAGAGGCACCACAAAGTCCGGGTGACTTTTTCAGTGATGATTTTACTGAGGAAAAGCTTCAGCAGCAGATCAACCTGGGGCGTATTGGTCCTGATAACCTGCCGGTGTATGTATCCAATATTGTCTATGGGCGCATGATGATGTTTTCTCTTACATCCACTGCCGATGAATCTGATGTTCGTGCAACCATGCAGGCAGGGTACAATTCTATTGGTGGTGGTGTAGATGTAAATCTGAATGACAAGCAGAAAACGATTCTCCAGGAAGCTAAGATCAAGATCACATCTATTGGCGGTGATGCTGAAGCTACCCTGGCCATGATCCGCTCGGGTGACTGGTCGCAGTATTTTACCAACAGTGCCCCACTTTCCAGTGCAGCCCCCCTCAGTTATACTTTCCGCAACCTGGGTGATGGCAGTATTGCCAGTGTTACCGAAACCACCGAATACAATATTCGCTCCTGCGATGCCTCGCAGGCTACCCCCGGTACGTTCAGTTTTTTGAATCCACAGAATCTCTCATTGCCCATATCTGCTCCTGTTAAGATTATGATGGGCGATGTAAACGGCGATGGCAACCAGGATATGATTTATAATCATGTAAGTTCCAGCTCTAACCAGACAGTGGTAGCCTTTTCCAATGGTAATGGAACTTTTACCATGGGTTCGCCCACAATCCACAGTGTAATTCCTGCCAATGGATGGAATCAGTATGTTGTGAAAGTGGGTGATTTCAATAATGATGGCCGTGATGACCTGGCCTGGAGCCGGGCAATTACTACCAATACTACCTATGTTGCTCTTTCTAACGGGGATGGTACCTTTGAAGAGATGCCAATGTTTACAAAGGAAGGCTCTTCCTGGGGTACAGGCTATCAGTTTGAAGTCGCCGATGTTGACGGCAAAGACGGGGATGACCTGGTTTGGAATGTTCTTGTAGGTGCACATAACAGAACCTACGTGACATTTTCTAATGGTGACGGTACTTTTGGAATCGATAATTTTGAACCAACAAGCGGTACATTCCAGGATCATCCAATCTCAGGATGGAATGATACTTATGTTCGCTTCCATGTAGCTGATGTTGATGGAGATGGCCGAAGTGACTTACTTTGGTATACTCAGGGCTTAATGGGGTTTGCCGGGCATATAGTTTGGGTTGCCTATTCCAGGAGAGATCAGTTGGGGGATATTTTCGACTTTACAAATGCTTTCAACAGACTGTCTCAAGGATGGAGCAACTACAGGGTAGTAGTTGGTAATATTGATGGTAATGCCGGCGCTGATCTTGTATGGGTCAACACCCTTAGAGAGTCGGATATTGCCATTCACCGCGATTTGAGTACCGGCCTAAACCCTCCCCTGGTGGCAGGCGACCTTCAGTATTATGCTGGCGACGACGGCAATACCGATTACAGCCAATACGATATGAGGCTTGTCTTGCTGGATGTGAATGGCGATGGGCGCAAGGATTTGCTTATGAACAGAATGGATGTGGTTAACCACAGCATTATTGGCCTTGGTGGAAACGATGGCAATTTCGATTTTTCACGCATCAGCCAGGATCACCAGGCCACTGATCAATGGGGTCTTTTTGATATTCTTGTTGGCGATGTAAATGGCGATTTTCGCGAAGATGTGATTTATATTAATGCCGATGCCTCAAATACAGTTTATGTGGGATTGGCCAGGGGAAGTGTGGAATAAGTGCGTGCAGTAAAAGTCTATTTGGTGGCCGGGGTTTTAACCGATGGGAATAGAATTAGGGTCTGATTCTTTGCTGAATCGACCCCCCCCGGCTGCATAGATCAGATTGCATTGTTTTACAACAGTACCGCTGCTTCCTGGTCGAGTAACCAGGAAACATTATGGAACTGGGTATTTACCCTTGAAGCGGGAAGTTCTTTGTAGTTCTGCTGTTTTTTTATGATTTTTTCAACAACAGCAGCTTTTGAGGCCCCGGTCACCAGGAAAAAAACACGCCTGGCATTATTGATTATTTTTCCGGTAGCTGAGATTCTGTGTTGTCCTGTGTAAGGATTACGGGTAGCAACAAAGAGGTCAGAGCTATCAAAAAGATCTATTTCATCTGGAAATATGGAAGCCGTATGGCCGTCTTCTCCAAGGCCAAGCATTACAATATCAAAAATTGGAATGTTTTTAACAGCTGGAACATAGTTTGCAACAAGTTTACTGTATCTCCTGGCTTCCGTCACCGGGTCATCTTCGGCTTTAATTCTGAAAATATTTTCTGGTGGAACCGGGGTTTTGTCAAACAAATTCTCCTTTGTCATCCTGTAATTACTCTCCTTATGATCTGGTGGCACACAGCGTTCATCTCCCCAGAAAAAACGAATCTTTTTCCAGGGAATCTTCGCACTGCCGGGACCGGATAAATATTCAAAAATGGATTTTGGAGTTGAGCCTCCCGACAACGCCAGGGAAGTATAGCCAGTATCAGGTTTAGAATGTGAAATCTGAGCAAGTTCCTGAGCAAAAAATGCTGAAATACCATTCACAGAATCAAAAATTTTTACATCTGTTTCCATCATAATACACAATAATTATGGTCGCCGGTAAGTGCAGCACAGGGATATCTCCATCCTATGTCTGCTTCTTCTATCAAGCTGTCTGCAATATCGGGACCCCATGTTCCGGCCGGATAACCATGCAGGGGAATATCAGGATTATTTTCCCAGGCTTGTTGCACGGGCTCAATAAATTTCCAGGCTGCAAAAACAGCATCAATCCGCGCGTATAAAGTAGAATCGCCGATCATGGCATCCAAAAGCAGCCGCTCGTAAGCATCGGGGATTCTTGTTTGAGCAAGATCATTGTAATGAAAATCCATGCTTACATTTTGCACATTGAATCCGCTACCAGGTGTTTTCATACCGAACTTTAGCAGGATGCCTTCATCGGGTTGAATTCTTATGATTAACTGGTTGCAGGATTTGCGTGTTTCCTGTTTTGCAAAAAGGTAGTGGGGTGTAGGCTTAAAGTGGATCACAACCTCTGTAACCCGGGTGGGTAAATGCTTTCCTGTGCGAAGATAAAAGGGCACACCGCCCCATCTCCAGTTATCGATAAAAAATTTAAGGGCTGCAAAGGTTTCTGTTTGCGAGCCCGGTGCTACTCCCTCTTCGCTTCTATAACCTTTGATTTCTTTTCCTGCAATAGTAGATGCCATATATTGACCCCGAATGGTATTGTTGATCACATCTTTTTCTGAAAAAGGACGTAGCGATTGGAATACTTTTACAGTTTCGTTGCGAATTGCGTTGGCATCCATTGAGGCGGGTGGCTCCATGGCAATAAGCCCAACCAAATGCAACAGGTGGTTTTGAACCATATCTCTTAAAGCCCCGGATTGGTCATAATATCCGGCCCGATTCCCTACGCCGAAGTTTTCAGCAGAAGTAATCTCTACATGATGAATAAAATTCCTGTTCCACAGAGGCTCAAATATTCCGTTGGAAAAGCGTGTAACCAGGACATTCTGCACTGTTTCTTTGCCCAGGTAGTGGTCAATACGATAAATCTGGCTTTCATCCCAGTTCTTTTTAAGGGAATCGTTGAGTTTTTTTGCACTTTGCAGATCGTAGCCGAAAGGTTTTTCTATGATAACTCTTTTCCAACCATCCGATTCATTGTTCAATGCGGTACTGGCAAGAAGCCTGGGTATTACTTCGTAAAGAGACGGAGGAGTAGAGAGGTAAAAGATCAGGTTGAAATGTGCCAGTGCATTCTGCTCCTTCAGAAGTTGTAGTTTTTCCCGGAGGGTATGGTAGGATTTTTCCTTTAGTGGATCGGCCTGTAAATAGAACAAACGCTCCAGGAATCCGCTGATCTGCTTCTGGTCTTTTTCTTTGCTAAATGCAACTTTTAACGCCTTGGTGATGTCTTCCCTAAAGTTTTGGTCTGATATCGGGCTTCGGCCAATACCAAGGATCATAAATTTTTCAGGCAGCATTTTCAGTGCATCAAGCTCGAAAAGCGCTGGCATCAGTTTGCGCTTTGAAAGATCGCCTGTAGCCCCAAAAATAACAAGGATATGATTTTCTGGTAAGTTATTTCTCTGGTTCATTTTGTTTTGACTTTACAGCATGACCGCCAAATTGATTTCTCAGTGCTGACAGCATTTTCATGGCAAAGGAGTCTTGCTGGCGTGATTGAAACCGGGTGTACAATGCCGCAGTAATTACATGAGCGGGAACATCAAAATCAATGGCAGTTTGTACCGTCCATCTTCCCTCGCCGCTGTCCTGCACATGAGGCTCCAGTTGTTCCAGGTGTGGGTCGTCCTTTAGTGCATTAACGGCCAACTCAAGCAACCATGATCTTACCACACTACCATATTGCCATGCATTGGCAATTTTTCCAATGTCAAGGTCATAGGGGGCTTGTTTGAGAATTTCAAACCCTTCGGCATAGGCTTGCATCATACCATATTCGATGCCATTGTGTACCATTTTTACCATATGTCCGGTACCCGAAGGACCGCAATAGACATATCCGTTTTCCGGAGCCAGTGATGCAAAGATGGGCTCTACATATCTGGCAGCTTCTTTATCGCCACCATACATGAGTGAGTAGCCGTTTTTAAGTCCCCAAACACCGCCACTGGTTCCGCAGTCCAAAAAACGAATGCCCCTGAGAGCTGCTTTTTCAGCACGTTTCTGGGTTTCTTTCCAATAAGAATTGCCTCCGTCGATAATGATGTCATTTTTGTCAAGGAGATCGAGTAATGCAGCCAAATTATCATCAACGGGTTTTCCTGCTGGTACCATCAGCCAAACTACCTTCTCTGCCGGCAGCTTTTCTGTTAATTCCTTCAATGAACCCGCTGCAATTGCTCCGTGCTTTTCAATCTCACGCACTTTATCTTTTAAAGGGTCCCAGGCTACCACCTGGTGTTGGTCTTTTAATAGACGCTGCACCATGTTAAACCCCATTTTTCCTAATCCTACAAATCCAATTTTCATCTTATTCACGCTTTACATATTATTTTACACTCGTTTTTTATAAAAAGCAGCCTTAAAATGGATTGCCCCTTCCGAGCAAAAGAAGGCCTTTTCAGGGTATTTCAAAAGGTTAATACGTTGGCTCCACTTTTCAGATATTCTGTTAAAGGTTTACCCATTCCCTGTACATCAAAACCCAGAGCTTTGAGATCCTGGGTAACTTCATACATGTCGGCACACACAATGCAAGCTCTGATCTCCACTCCATCCTGCTGCATGGCTTTTAGTTTTTCCTGTATTTTGATGTTTTCTGCTACCATCTTTGCCGAGGGGCCCCAAATGATGAGGGTTACCTCCTGAAACCAGTCGTAGGTTTTTGCCGCGTGGCCATACATCAATACCATTCTTTCGGCAACATAAGAGTCGTCGCTGGTCCAAACGATTACCAGCTTATCTGGGGCCTGGGAAAGGGAATCTGTTTGTGACCATACTTTGCCGACAAACAACAAGGACATTGCCGAAACTAACAAAAGTATTTTCTTTTTCATAACCATTTTCATTAATGAAACAATAAGGGTAAGACAATATCAAATAAATAAAACAGAAAGCAGAATAAATGGTTTGAATACCATTCATAGGTTGGAGAAAGAGGAAAATGAGAAAGCAGGAGCCCGTCTCTATAGTGTTTTCCTGTCATTGAAAAGATGCGTCAGGTCATTTTTTTAGGCAGACATTTATAAATAAATTCTGAAAGCTGTAATGAAAGCAATGCCAATGAGTATCACTCCAATCGCCGGTTGATATTCCTTGATATCCTTTCCGACCGACTGGCTATTCTGTTGCCCAGGGATGCATAGAAAACCAGTACGATCATTTTTCCAAACCATATGCCTGACAGAAACAGAAGGATGGCCAGTGGGGTAAATGCCTGGTTTATCAGGGCGGAAACAAACTTATGGCTTTAATCCAGTATGCCAGCACCTGTAAACTGAGAAGGTTTAGCCTTACACCATACAAAATTCCACTGAAAGCACGATTTTTTGTTGGAGTAAAATGGCTTTTTCTTACCATGAATAGTATACCCATCAACACCAAAACCAATGATGATAATATCCTGAGAAAGATGTTGACTTGTATATAGCGGTAACTAAGGCTTCCGGCAAAGATACCCAGGGTGCTATAAGCTACCTCTACCAGGCTTGCTCCGTAAGATATGGGCAAGGTCGCTTTTAGCTCTTTGTTGAGAGCTGTTTGCCGCACACTCAGATTTACCAGTCCAAAGGGTACTGCACCAATAATGCTTGCTGCAAATTCAGAAAGTAAAAAGAGAAAAACTTCAGGTGACATGATTCAAGGGATTGTGCTAACTGTTTTTCCTGACAAACTGCGCACATACGAAGCTGACATTCAGCGGAAAAGAGAATTGGAGGGAAGACGGTTTTTTTCTAAGGATTATTTGAGGTGTAGGTCTTACTCAATAAAAGAATGAACTTTTTAAAGTAATTTATAACATAAAATTACGTCGTAATTAAAATTGTGACGTAATTTTGTGTCATATTTTTCAGCAAAAGAAAAAGAACCTGTAATTGATTGTTTTTTCATGCCTGCAACAGGCATATCAGGACCCTAAAAAACAATAGACAGAAACAAGGCGATATTTTTCAGTATGGATAAAAAAACAAAAGTCATTCTTTATACTGTGCCCCAGGCCCCATGTGAATCGAACCAGGCCAATCGTCCGGATGTGGCCGCAATGCTTAACAACAGGCTGGAGCAGGATTTTCCGGGGAAAACAGACTTTCGGCATGTTGAATTTTTAGAGGCCGAATGGCTGGCTGACCGTAATGCACAACAATTGCTGGAGCAGGGAGAGGTGAATCTTCCCTTTGTATTGGTAGATGGTGAAACTGCCACCAGTGGCGATAAGGTAAACATTGCCAGGATCGCTGATATTGTCAGGGAAAAGATCTCTCATTGATGTTGGCAGCGGTATGAAGATATTGAACCGGTTTTTCAAACTTTAAAGCTTATTGCCATGACAAATCTCAAAGACACCTCTTTCGGTGAAGTGCTGAAACAACGGGCACGGCTATACAAAGCACTCGCTCATCCAGCCCGGCTGGCCATTTTGCAATACCTGGCAGAAATACAAACCTGTATTACCGGCGATATTGCCGAAGAAATTCCTTTGAGTCGTACTACTGTAAACCAGCATCTGAAGGAACTCAAAAATGCAGGTCTCATCAAAGGTACGGTGGAAGGAGTAAAAACAAATTATTGCCTCAACGCTAAAGCCATTAAAGCCTTACGGCTGGATTCTGAGTGGTTTTTGTCGGGTATTGATGTGGGAAAGGACTTTTGTTAGCAAGCTCAAGGGTGGAAGGCTGAAGCTGGAAGCCCGAGGTAAGACGCAAAACGCAAAACCAATACCATTAGACCAAATTCAAAACTTTTTACTATAAACTATTAACTTATAACCTTCATGAAAGTTCTCATTCTTTGTACCGGAAATTCCTGCCGCAGCCAGATGGCTCACGGGTTTATGGAGTCTTTTGACAAAAGAATAACAGTGCGCTCAGCCGGCACTGAAGCTTCCGGAAAGCTCAACCAGAAAGCTGTTGCGGCCATGAAAGAAATTGGCATCGATATAAGCCATCATACTTCCGACTCTGTTGACAAATACCTTGGCGAGGAATGGGATTATGTGATCACCGTTTGTGGTGGTGCCAATGAAAACTGCCCTGCTTTTCCGGGGAAAGTAAAACATCGTTTACATATCGGTTTCGATGATCCATCGCATGTAACCGGCTCGCAAGAGTATATCTGGAGTGAATTCATTCGCGTGCGTGAAGAGATCAGGAAAGGTTTTTATAACCTGTATAAGCAAGAAATTGAGCCACAGTTGTAAATAACACCGCAATCAGCGCACAGCCGCAAAGAACGCAAATGAATCCTTTGCTTCGCTTGCGTAAATCCCTGTTTTACCTGCGGTTTGGTAAAAGTCCCATCCATTTAATAGCTATGACAGATCCAATAAAAAAAATAATAATTCCTGACCAGCCAAAGAAAACAATTGGTTTATTTGAAAAGTACCTTACTATTTGGGTAGCCTTGGGTATTCTTGTGGGAATTGGCATCGGCCATTTTGTGGGCGATGGAATCGAGATGATCAGCAATCTTGAAATTGCCAGGGTAAACATTCCTGTGGCCATCCTCATCTGGCTTATGATCTATCCCATGATGCTTCAGGTCGATTTTGGCAGCATCAAAAAAATAGGAAAAAAACCCAGGGGAGTTGTCTGGACACTGATCATCAACTGGGCCATTAAGCCTTTTACCATGGCGTTTTTTGCGTGGATCTTTTTTGATAAGCTTTATTCAGCCTGGCTTGATCCAACTCTGGCTGGAGAATATATTGCCGGTGCTATTATCCTGGGTGCAGCACCCTGCACTGCTATGGTCTTTGTATGGTCTTACCTTACCGATGGTGATCCCAACTATACATTGGTGCAGGTATCTGTTAACGACCTGATCATTCTCGTTTTGTTTATTCCCATTGTAGGATTGCTTCTGGGAATTACCAATGTCATCATTCCTTACGATACTTTGGTAGCCAGTGTGGTGATTTTTGTGGTAGTACCGCTGGTGGCGGGCGTTGTAACACAACGCATCTTGTTGCGCAGTCATGGAATGCAGTGGTTTAAAGATGTTTTTCTTCCTAAACTTAAACCGGTTAGTATCATTGCCCTGCTGATAACCCTGGTGTTATTATTTGCTTTCCAGGGACAGAATATCCTAAACAATCCCCTGATCATACTATTGGCTGCAGTTCCGTTGGTTATTCAAACCTATTTTATCTTTTTCCTGGCTTGGTTTGGTGGAAGGAAACTAAAACTCTCCCACGCTGTTTGTGCCCCGGCAGCCATGATCGGGGCAAGCAATTTCTTCGAGCTTGCCGTAGCGGTAGCCATTGCCCTTTTTGGGCTACAATCGCCTGCCGCCCTGGTAACCGTGGTAGGCGTGCTGGTGGAAGTGCCGGTAATGCTGTCTTTGGTGGCATTTGCCAATAAAAACCGATATTGACTGGTTTCCTGAAAATCATGGTGGCTTTCCAAGATGCGTCCGATTCCGCCTTGGTTCATTTCATCAATAGATGTGGAAATCAAATCACCATTGTTGGAAAAACAAGGCATTATGTTATTACCGATGAACTGGAATATGTGGATGATTATTACAGTATACTTCGCGGTGAGCAGGAACTTCATTTTTCTGACTTCCACCTTGAGCCACCCCAAAAAGGGCCTGGAATGGTTAAGGTAAACAATTCTTTAAAGGTAAGTTTTATACTATTCCTTGAAAAAGCTACTCTTTCAGAAAAATGAGAGGGTATTGCGGTTCTTTCAGGCCTGATTTCCCAGTCTTTCCAGTGCCGAGATAAACTGATCTTTTTCGATGGGTTTGGTTACATATTCATCCAGGCCCTGATTCATGTATTTTTCTCGGTCGCCTTCAAATGCATTGGCGCTCAATCCCACAATAGGTGGAAGATCCTGGAATTTTTCCTTGAGGATTCTTGTGGCTGTAATGCCATCCATAATTGGCATTTGAATGTCCATAAGGATCAGATCGTATTTGCCGGGTTGGTAGGCTTCAATGACTTTCTTTCCGTTGGAAACCACATCAGCCTTGTGGCCCATAGAGTTGAGAAGCAGGCTGATCACTTTCTGGTTTAGTATGGTATCTTCAGCAAGAAGGATATTAAGTTTCTGCCTGGATTCAATAGTTGCAGAACTTTTTTTGTTGCTCTTTTCTATTTGCTCCGGCGAAATAGCATGAGCCTGGAAGGTAAACCAGAAGGTACTGCCCTGGTTGGGAACACTTTGTACCCCTATATCGCCGCCATGCAGCAGGGCCAGTTCTTTACAAATTGCCAATCCTAGCCCGGTACCGTCAAAATGACGAATGTCGGTTCGTTCAACCTGCGAAAAGGGTTGAAACAGGTGGTTGAATTTTTCTTCTTTTATGCCTATACCTGTATCGGTTACAGATATCTTAATGTTAACCAGACCCGAATTTTGATTTCTGCTGAGCAGCTCTGTGTCAAGAATTACTTTTCCTTTTTCGGTAAATTTTATTGCATTGGAAATGAAATTGGTTACAATTTGTGTTAGCCTGATATCATCGGCAAAAATGTATTCAGGCATACTATCGGCAAGATTACTTGTAAAGGTGATGGGTTTTTTACAAAGAGCATGAAAAAGATTGTCAGCCTTTTGAATTATGTCAGAAAACCTGAATCCTTTTTTGTTGAGGGTTAATTTGCCGGCCTCAATTTTTGAAAAGTCGAGTACATCATTTACAATTTCTCTCAGGCTTTCTCCCGATTGCCGGATGATATTCAAATACTCTTCCTGTTTTACCGTTAATTCTGATTGTCGAAGGATCTCAATCATGCCCAGAATCCCGGTAAGAGGGGTTCTGATCTCGTGGCTCATATTTGCCAGGAAATTTTGCTTGAATACCAGCGATTCTCTTGCTATAGCAATATCTTTTTCAAGGAGTTCTTTTTGTCGGGCCTCTTCTTCTGCAATTTTCATCCCGGTTATATCTCTTACTATTCCAATAAGCAAGGGATGGTTTTCCTTAAGGCCCAGGGAAACAATGCTGAGTTCAATGTCTTTGAGGTCTTGGCTTTTAGATGCCACCTGCAGCTCCAGGGTTGCAGAGTAAGTTTCATCTGGCCCATGCTGGTTTAGTTTTCTTTTCAGAATTTGCTGGCTTACGGGTGTAAGCATCTTCAGGAATCCATTTTGGCGGGCAATTAATTCTCGTTTGGTACATTCTGTGATTTCACTTAGTCGTCTGTTTACATAAATGTATTTTTTTCCGTGCAGAAGAAATATCCCGTCAAAAACATTTTCAGTAATGCTGAGTAGCCTTTCCTCACTTTCTTTTGCCTTCGCTTTCTGTATTTCAAGGGCTTCGTTGTTCTCTTTTAAAGCATTGGTAGTGGCCAGCAGTTCTTCATTGGCTGCCCTGGTTTCTTCCTCTGCCACCTGCAGTTCGTAGAACATTTCCTGCAGGCGCTTTTCTCCCTTCTCAGCTTTTTCCTTGGCAATCCTGAGTTTTTCTTCAGTTTTCTTTCTTTGTGTAATATCTTCTTTTACTGCAAGATAATGCGTAATCTTTCCCTTGTCATCAAGAATAGGAGAAATGGAAGCTGTTTCCCAGAAGGTTTCTCCGTTTTTCTTTTTGTTTTGCAATTCACCTTGCCAGGTTTTCCCGGAAGTAATGGTTGTCCAGAGTTTTTTATAAAACGCTTCGGATTGGTTTCCTGACTTCAGCAGGCTGGGATTTTGGCCCAAAGCTTCTTCCTGCGAAAAACCTGTAATGTTTATGAATTTAGGATTAACGTATTCTATTTTGCCTTCGATATCCGTTATGACAATGCTTACGGG
Source organism: uncultured Bacteroidales bacterium (assembly GCA_964453995.1). Lineage (GTDB taxonomy): Bacteria > Bacteroidota > Bacteroidia > Bacteroidales > UBA7960 > SKVR01. The sequence goes on from CAYVQC010000017.1 coordinate 36,976, forward strand.
GCTTTGTTCCACAGCCCTTGAGAGTTGCCTGACTTTGTTTTCTGCTTTCCTGCGTTCTGTAATATCTTCGGCCGAGCAAACAACGTATTCCACGCTGCCGTCTTGCCTGAGTTTAGGTGTGCGTGTAACCGAAAGCAGCCTGTATTTTTGGTGGGCATCCAGTGTCCACTCTTCTGTAATGGTTTTCTTTCCGTTATCAAATACTTCCCGTGACGATCGGCGTGATGCATCCACAATTTCTTCGGGTAGGAAATCATACATGCTGCGGAATGCAATCTCTTTGGCATGTTTTCCCAGAAACATTGCATGGGCTTTGTTTACTGATCCGTAAGTGTATTCGTTGGTTAAGTACCAAACCTGAGTAGGGATGTTGTCAAGCAGGATGCGCTGCGATTCTTCAGAATGCTGCAGGTCTGCCTTGGCCTTTTGGATGTCGTTCATCATGTCAGCAAGGTGGATCCTGTGTCTTTCAGATTCTTTTAATCGGGCCTCTGCCTGGGCTTTTTCGTTTTCGCGCAGCTCTTTCAGGTCGGTGCGAATCAATTCAAGGGTTTCAGCAATATGGGCAAGAGGATTATTCTCGCTCACCGCTTCTGCATATTTACTGCTCGAACCATCCCATAATATGGAGCCACAAACGTTGCTGATCTCTTCAAGATCCTCCAGGCTTACATAAGTGCCCTTTTGAACTTTGTTTTTGGTTTTGAGTGACTCCTTGCTACCGTTGATTTTTTTGAAGGCTTCATTAATAGAGTCAACAAAAACAATGTTTTGCTTGAAAATGACGGAAATTACCTTGGTGGCCATGATGTTGAGTTTGCTTGCTCCTATTACCAGCAGCACTGCACAGTCATTCCTAAACTTATCATGCAATCTTCTCAAATCCCTGATGTAGGACCGTCGCAGATGGATACCGATTCCCTCTGATAATTCGGTAATGTCGGTTACAATCCAGGGGATATTGACAAGACGATTCTCTTCCTGTACTTTTTCTAGCAACAAAATAGCAGATGTTACCTCTGATTTGAATCGCGGGCTGTTGTGCATGGAAACGAAAAGTAGCTTTTCCGGAATAGCTCCGATTCTGTACCTGAAGTCTGAGTCTGCACTTTTGTATTCCCATTCTGGCCTGAAGCGGATTTGCGAAAAATCAAGTGCTTGACTCACGGAGAGGCCAGTGGCTGTCGCTTTTGTGTTTTTACTCCCTTCGAGGATTTCCTGCGCCCTGCAAATGGCATCTGCATATTCATTGGTTGAGTAATACTTTATTTTAGGTTCAAGATATTTAATCCCATATTGAATAAAAACCTTCATCCATCTGGGCTCATTCAAAGCTATGTAACCAGCAAGCTCCGACTGACGGCTGAGAAAATATTTCCTTTGTTTTTGAAGAGCCCTGAAAGCTATCCTGCCCTGCAGATCCTGCATGTCCCGGATCTGAACATATGGCATTTGAACTTTCGCTTCCTTTACGAATGAGTCAATCAGTGCATTGAATCGTTCAATATTATAATTTCTCAAATCGCCCCGGCTGCGTATGAAAATAATTGAATCACCGATTTTCTTCAGTGAAGTATGGTAATTGTCGCTGATCTTAGCGTTGGTATACTTAGGTAATGTTGTCACCGGCAACCCTGTTTCATGACATGGGCAGGTTAGGTTTTCCGTAAGACTGGAATTTAAATCTTGGTTGTCAAACATCTTTACAACAGCTTAAGGTTTGATACCTGCCTGAACAGAGGGGGAGATCAGGTAATCTTTCTTATGAAGGGTAAAAATAGCCCAACAAAAGTTTGGAGAGATAAGCAAAACACTGAAAATTTTTATAAGGTAATATATGTAGAAAGAACGCGAATTGCGGGTACAGAAAAAAGCAGAATACCTTCTGTGATATCCTGCTTTGCCATGGGGTTAAGAGTTGCGAATGGGGGGTGTATTCTCTACATCAGCTCACCTTTTAATTGTTCTGTCCATTTTTGAAGACGGCTGTCGGTAAGGTTGCTTTCATTGTCTTCGTCAAGGGGTAGTCCGGCAAATTTCCCATCAACCAGGGCAGTGGAATCATCAAAGCTGTAGCCTTCCGTTTCGGTAAATCCAATCACCTTGCAGCCCGAATCCTTAATGGCATTGTAAATGGTACCTATGCCATCCACAAAAGTATCAGGGTAGGCATCTGCATCGCCCAAACCATAAATGGCAACATGCTTTCCTTTTAGGTTGGCTTTTTCAAATTTGGGCAAGAATACTTCCCAGTCGTCCTGCAAATCACCGATGCCCCAGGTGCTTACCCCTATAATGATAAAATCATAGTTGTCTATATCGTCTGTACTTGCTTTGGCAACATCATAAATGTCGGCATTGAAAACTGGTTTCAGTTTTTCGGCAATAGTTTGGGTATTGCCGGTGGATGAACCGTAGAAAATGGCAGTTTTATTCATAATTTAAATTTAATTTAATTGTAAAACATTGTTGTTGATTTGTGAAGAGTGAAGCATGCAATGCTTCTTTTTTTGCAGTGAAATAAGGTTTTTCAGTTCGAGAAATTCGGTAGCAGTTACCGCGAAGAACATGTCCTGGAAGCCAATGTTAAGCAGTAACTTTCTTTTGTTTTGGGCATTTTTGTTTTTTTCCAGGTAATGCTGGTAGTCTATGGACTTTATGTAGGCAGCCAACTGGTTAAACTCATCGTAAGTGAGCATCAGAAAGAGGTTGCCAAATTCCAGATGTAGTTTTCTTTTTCGGGCACAAACAAAAATTTGCCCATTGGGGGTGCTGGTTACAAGCTTCATTAGCGTATTATTACAGGTTGATCAATTCATAATCTGTTCCATCGATGTAATAAATGGAGAAGTAATCTTTGTTGTTTGCCTCCATCCAGGCTATCATCTCTTTGATATTGTCAAGCTCGGCGCTGCAATGTTCTCCATCTTCATGGGAATGATCCAGGTTGGCTATGGCTTCTGCTTCACGTTCGCCAATAAACTCAGCATCCAGCCTTCTTTCCTTTACGATACCACGGACGATGATCTCGTTTCCCTGGTTCTCATTGTTGAAAGCGCTAATATTTCCGGTGGCCTCTATTCTTATGGAATTATTTCCATCAGTAATAAAGCATCTCTTGCCGCCATGACTGCAAACGTGGCTTATGATTCCTTTTACAACTGTTTCATGGCCAATAGACTCTGATGCATTTTCCATGAATTCTGCTATGGTAAGAATAGGCTGATCTTGTTCTGAAGAGCTGTTTTTTCGCGAAGTTGAATCATTACATGCTGCAAAAAATGCAGATATGATAATGATGATAATGATTGATTCGTTTTTCATAAGTTCGGGGGATTATTGATTTTTTGTTAATTACGTATTTCCCTACTGCAGTGGGAACCATTGCGTTTCTTCCTGCCGGATGTTTTTGTTGTTTTTATGGATCATGATATCTGCTAATATTTTTTGTGTCGATCCGGTATTTCCTGCAAAAAAGAGACGTGTGCATTGTTCCTGGTTGTTGATCTTTATCAGATTTTTATTTTTTAGGTTCATGATTGGTTGATTAGATTAAGGTTTACTGTTTTAATCCGGTAGCTGGTTGCTCTGCAAAGATGCCATTTCATGATTTCATGCATAGCAAGGCTGCGGGTAGTTGGTGGTTTTGCCCGAACGGCTTCAACATGGCAAAAATATACCCGTGAAAATTGCTGTACAATCCCAAAAAATGGGTAAAAATATGGTTGATGTTGGAATATGACAATTTGTGGATTTCTTGGTACAAATATCCTTTCATTGTCCTCTATGACGTAATTTAGTCAGACGAACCTGCTTTTCGGATAATTAATAGGGGTTACTTTGTATCCCCATTAATAGGGATATAAACTTTTTTTGTTGTTGGGAGTTATCTTCACCGGAAGAAAATAGCCTGGAAACAGATTTTTATGATAATTGCTCAAACCTGTTACAGGAAAAATGCCTTGCCTGTTGCCTGATCAGTTTGACATGAAAATTCGGGGGTGACAAAGAAATTATTCCCCTGTATTTCTGAAATTTTATTACAATCATTCATTTGTATTTTCGTAAATTTGCAACAATGTTGCATAAAAGTGAAAAATTATTCAGCTTTGCACTGTTGTGCATTTTTCTGTATCCCCTGATCTTCCAGTCGATACACGCGTCAGAGCATGCACATACTGCAGAAGAAGTGCACTGTTGCAGCCATTGCAGTCATTCGGGCGGTGGTTCTGCAACCCCCGGCGATACTTCCGGTAGCAACGGGGGTTATTCAGAGAAACAAGAGGAATGTTCTATTTGCAATTTTCATTATGCCAAACTGCAAATCTATTCCAGTCCTGGTTTTTTTCTGGCCAAAGAAATCTATGGTGTATTTGATATACTTTCTTCTCACCATCCATTTATATTATTCCAGGGGCAACTCATTGCACTCCGTGGGCCGCCAGCAGCATAGTCTCTCCAGTTATTTCCTCCATTATTGATCTTTTGCTTCCATCCAGGTAAGGAATGGGGGGTTATTATTAGTGTTTTTCCTTTCAATTTTTCGATGCATGAAGATACGTGTTAGTATCGCTTTTGTCTTTTTTTTGCTGATTTTCAGTCATTGTGTGTATTCTTTTTCTCTCTCTGGAATGGTTGCTGACCCGGATGGAAAACCATTGGCTGGTGCAACTGTAAAGCTGGAATGGGTTGATCACATGAGGGCCACATTCACCAATGAAGAGGGAAAATACCTGTTTGACGGATTGACAAAGGGAACTTATCTAGTTACAGTTTCCTTTGTGGGTTACCAAACGATGAGAGATAGTAAATACCTCGAAACCGGCACAGTCTTTCATATTGTCCTTCAGCCCGATGTATTGTTTTTAGATGAAGTGATGGTGGAAAACCGTTATGAAGATCAACGCAGGAAAGAGGAATCCATAAATGTGGAGGTGGTGGAGGCGGATTTTCTGCGGATCCACGCCAACGGTAGTCTTATGCACACTCTTAGTCGCCTGCCGGGTATTCAGGCCATCAATGTAGGTTCGGGTCAGTCTAAACCATTGATCAGGGGGCTTGGCTTTAACCGCATTGTGGTAACAGAACATGGCGTAAAGCACGAAAGTCAGCAGTGGGGGCACGATCATGCCCTGGAGGTAGATCAGTTTGCCCACAACCATATTGAAATGGTCAAAGGACCAGCTTCACTGGTGGTTGGCTCTGACGCCATTGGTGGTGTGGTGCAACTGAAGCAGAGCGAAATTCCTGCACAGGGCAGTATGAAGGCATCTGTTGATCTGATGGGCCGTAGCAGCAACCAACTGGTAGGTACTTCTGCTGCTCTTGAAGGGAGAAAGGAAAAATGGTTCTTCACATCGCGCGTTACATGGCTCGATTATGCTGACACCCGGGTGCCGGCAGACAGCGTAGACGTGTATTCGTACCGTGTGCCCCTGTATAAAAACCGTTTGCGCAATACAGCAGGGACTGAGTTGGGCTTGCATTCTTCCTTTGGCTATGTAGACAATGGCTTCCACACCAGGTTTTTTATAAGCCATATACGTCAGAGGGCCGGATTTTTTGCCAATGCTCATGGCCTTGAGCCAAGACGAGTTGATACCGCCCTTTATGACCGGTCAGACAGGGATATCCTTTATCCAAGGCAGGATGCCAGGCATTTTAAGGTGGTGGGTAGGACCGTTTTTGAATCGGGTAACTCTCTCTTTACAAGCCTTCTGGGTTATCAGCACAATTACCGTGAAGAGTTTTCTCAATATGTCGATCATGGCTTTCGTCCGCCGGTTTTCCCTGATACGCTTGCCATACCATCAGACCTGGAAAGGGAATTTAACAAACATACCTTTTCCGGTAGTATTAAAATGAACCACCATTTATCCGATCAACAGGAGATCATAGCAGGAATATCCTCTGAGTTCCAGGATAACAGTATTGGTGGAATCAGTTTTCTTATCCCGGCTTATCAGCAGTGGCAGTGGGGTGGCTATCTGATCCATGAATGGGCGCCAAAACCAGGATTAAGACTGAACTACGGAATGAGGTACGACCTTTTCGATCTCAGTACAGCATCCTACCATGATTGGTTTCCCACCGAGGGAGTCTTTTTACAAAGGGCTGAGGCGATCCACAGAACATTCGGCAGTATGAGTGGTATGGCTGGGCTTAACCTGCAAAAAGAACAACTTGTACTCAGGTTGAACATAGGGCGTAGTTACAGAGTTCCGCTTGCCAAAGAGCTGGCTGCCAACGGAGTCAATTACCATCACTTCAGCTATGAAGTTGGCAATCCTTCATTGAAACCCGAAACAGCCTGGCAATTGGATCTGGGTGTTGATTACCAATCATCGCAATGGAGTGTAGATATAAATCCCTTTTTTACCTATTTCCCCAATTATATCTTTTTGAATCCGGGTTACCTGTTTGATTTTAGCTATGGTGCCGGAAACCAGATCTTTCATTATACTGCTTCTGAGATTGCCCGCTGGGGTGGAGAAGTGGCTCTACTTGGAAATATTACGGATAATATCATGGTGGAAATGACGGCAGAATATGTTTACAGTGAGCAATTGTCAGGCGAAAAGAAGGGATTCACCATTCCTTTTTCACCACCCTCCTCTCTTCTGGCAGGAGTTACCTGGAAACCTTTTTGGGAAAAAGCAGATAGGGATTTCAGGCATTTAGCCATCCGAATCGATGCCCGTTTTTCAGCAGCACAAAACAGAATCGTTCCCCCCGAAAGAAAAACCCCGGCCTACCAGGTTTTTAACCTGGGTATTAACGGTATGATGCGCTGGAATCAAACCCACTTCAACTGGAATATTACAGTCAACAATCTGTTGAACACACACTACCTTGAACACACAAGCTACTACAGGCTCATTGGAGTGCCCGAACCGGGAAGAAATATTACTCTCTCAGTTCATGTGCCGGTAGACATTGTTGCATCAAATTAAGTGATTTATTATTAAAAACCCGAAACCGTTTACAACTCAAATACATACTATTTTTTTTATCCATTAAAACCATTTAAAGATGAACACGAAACTTTTAACTACACTTTCCATATTTGTACTGGCCCTTATGGTATTGGTAAGTTGCAATGAAGATGATGATTTCTCTGCACCTGCCATCACTGACCTGGAAATAGGACATGAAAACAGCAAAGTGGGCTATCCTGGCTCACAACTTCATATTGAAGCAATGATTGTGGCTGAGGGTCGTATCGATCAGATTGTAGTTGAGATTCATCCCGAAGGAAACCATCATCATAAATCCGGCCAGGGCACCGATAATGGTCACCAGGAATGGGACTTTGAATACATCTGGACGGAATTTAACGGTTTGTTAAATACTACTTTTCATGAGCATATAGAAATTCCCCTGGAAGCCGGATTGGGCCATTACCATTTTCATCTGCAAGTGATAGATATGCAGGGAAAAACCACAGTTTTAGAAACAGAGTTTGAAGTGAAAGAGCCGCAAGAGGGCAATTAATAGATAATCCTGGTAAATTATTTTGTTCCGGGGCATATGGGTTTGCCCCGGAGCAACCTTTTGTACAGCAAAACAAAACGATTATGAGTTTAGTGAAAACTATAGTGTCATTGGCACTTAAGGCAGGTATTATGCTTGCCATGTTGTTTGCATGGTCATGCAGCCATGACGGTACAGATGATGTTCCACCGGAAATCCAAATGGAGGAGATGCATCATTTTCCCCAGTCATGCGACACAGTGTATGTGGGAGAAACCTTTACCTTCAGGTCGACTTTTACCGACAACCAGGAGCTGGGTGCCTACAGCATTGATATTCACAATAACTTTGACCATCACAGTCATAGTACCGAGAATGTAGAGTGTGAACTTGATCCGGTTAAGGTGCCAGGTGAAAATGTTTTCCTGTTCATCCAATCCTTTACCATCCCTGGCGGGTTGCAAACCTATGACGCGGAAGTGAGCATTGCCATACCCGAAGATGCCGAAACGGGTGATTATCATTTCTTCCTCGCACTTACTGATAAGGAAGGATGGCAAACCATACGGGGGGTGGGAATCAAAGTGCTGCAGCGCTAGCTCAGCATGGGGGCCATAAAGTGGCAATATTTCAATCAGGGTTGTTCTGTTATAAAAGTAATGCTGCGTGGTGCAATTCCTACCCTGAGGGTGTCGGTGGGCTCACCCTGTGGAGAAAAGCGGTAAACAATGCCCGGTTGTACAAAATCTATGGCATCTCCCACATAAATCTCCGATGAGGCAGGATCGACTCCCACACTCCTGTAGCCTCCGAAAGTATCAGCAGAATAGGGACTTTCGATCAATACTTCAGGGAAATCAGCGGATGCTGCAGGATGGCGGTAAAGGTGCCGGTTGATAAAATACAGTGTATCTCTTGTTTTGTTGATGGCCAGGGACAGCGCATGATCCCCGGGTTGAAAATGATAAGTCTTTACGATTTCACGGCTTTGCGGATCAATTTTAAACAGGGCAGGAGGTTCATGTCCGAAAGGGCTGCCCGCAAACCCTCCGTCGCTTATCACCCAGATCTTATCTGAAGCATCCACAACCATCGATTGAGGCTGAAGGGGAACCTCGATGGTATCAACCCACTCATCGGTTTCAGTGTCAATTACCAGGATGTGTTTGTCATAACTCCAGCAATTGATAAATACATATTTCCCCACTTGTACCATCTGTTCGGTGGAGTGCTGGTAAAAGTCTGATTGCGGATTGCTGACGTCAATAGTACCTGTTATTTGAAAAGTTTGAGGATTTACGATGGCAATAGCTTTGGCGTAAAGATCTGTTACATACGCCTTTTCATCGCTTACAAAATGCATGAACCGTGGAGAGGTAAGACCAGTGATCTGCCCCTTTAATTTAAAGGTTTCCAGGTCAATGATATAAATCCTGCCACTGTTATTGACCACAATATAGCCAAGATTATCCCTTATGGTCATTGATACTGCCACATCACCCAGGGGAAGGGCATTGGTATGGAAAAATACATCATTGGCAACCTGCATCTGTTGGGGATCATAATAACTGAGTGATGCGTTGCCATACATGAAATTCCCCTCATTAATAATAAAAACACCTTTAGGGGCGGGAACAAGAGGTACAGGTTGGGTTTCCCAAAGGGCATCGTCATCCATACAGGCTTGCAGTAACAGGATAAAACCTGCAAGAATAAGCATGAGATAACGCTTTTTATGCTGGTAAAATCTATTTTCTTTCATCTAAGTCTATTCTGATCGAGACCATGAGATTTCTTCCCGGCATAGGCCGGTACAGAATGGTATGATAGGTTTCATTGAAAAGGTTGTAAATCTTTAATTCTGTTTGTAGCATCCAGCCTTCAAAATCCCAACCTTTTGCCAGCGAAAGATCATTCATAAAGTAGGGATATATCCGGTTGCGGCGACTGATATCGTTGCTTGAGGTTAAAAATCTCTCGCTGTAGGAGTTATGCTGCCAGCTTACAGCATAACCTTTGTACTCTACATTAAACAATACATTTCCCGAATGTTGTGGAATGAAAACAAGCTGTTTTCCGTAGGATGCATCTCCCCACCGGTCAGGGTCTCCGTAATTGATCGCCTCGGTATAGGTGTAGCTCCCCATAATACGGTACTGCAATTGATTTAGCTCACCTGAAAGGGTGGCATGAGTTTCCAATCCTCTTGACAGAACCCTCCTGATATTCTGGGGTTCCCAGTAGCCTTTGAAGCTTGGGATCCATATGATCCAGTCATTGATGTCGGAGCGGAAAATAGTGATTTCAGATTTAAGATTGATGCTGGTGGTTTCTCTGTTGTGCTGAAATCCCACTTCTGTATTGAATCCTTTTTCCGGTTTCAGTTCGGGGTTGCCCCCGGGAACCCAGTAAAGATCATTGAGAGATGGATAGCGGTAATTACGGGCAATATTAGCCTTCAATACAAGGGGATGCTTCTCAGTCACCAGGTAATCTATGCCCAGGAACGGAATAATGGGAGAAAAATCATTTTCCCGGAATTCCTGCCGGATCATCAGGTTGATATTTATCCGCCTGTGCAGCTGATTATGCAGGGCAAAAAACATTGACAAATCGTTGCGGCGTGTTTTAAACCCCCTTTGTGTTACTGAGTCGCGGGTATTCACCTTATGATGGCCAAAGTTGAAGGCACTCTCAAGAGATAGAGTTTCTGTTACTTCTCTGCGGTAACCAATATGCTGCAGGAAACTTTGCTGTATGCTTTCAGAAAATATGGCAGCTGCAGGGTAGGTACCACTTACATGGTGGGTGAGGATGTAATCCAGATCTTTGAAGGTGTAGCCACTGCGAATTGTCAGGTTATCCTTTCTGCCGTACCATTGCCACCGTGCTACTGCTTTGTGGTCATGATCCTGTTGTCTGCTTATGTTGGTACTGTCGGGGCCTTCGAAACTGATCACCCGTGGAATACCTCTTTCTGCTACCTGGCCCCACCATTGCACCGAAACTATATGTTGATGTGAGGGCTGCCAGTAAAACTCCTGCAGCGTACCGTAACGGCTGTATGCTGCATGTTTGTTTGTATCTGTGGGATGAATCAATTGTCCGTTAATAAAGTCGGTTTTGGTCCTGTTGATGAAGGGATAGTTGTTTTCTGAACGGTTGTAATACAGCCTGGAGCGCCATTGTATCCTGGAGTTGCCAAAGGCTGTCATCAGGAACTGGTCCCAGGAAGAGTAGCTTCCCAGCCCTTGTATATAGGTGAGCTGCCGTGCGTTGGTCCAGTCGGCCCGGTTGGCAATATTGATGCTGCCCCCCAAACCACCACTCTGGTCGGAAACTGAAGCACCACCATGTTTGAGGGTAATATCATCAATGATATAGACCGGAATCAACGAAAAATCCACCATCCCCAACATGGGAGAGTTGATGTTTAGTCCGTTCCAGTTGACCTGGGTATGAGACGAGGCTGTTCCCCTGAAGGATGCGGTGGCCAATGCTCCTCTGCCATGGCTTTTGATGTACACCGGCGTATTTTCTGATAAAAGATCAGAAAGTGAAAGGTTTAGCTTTTGCCTGATCACCAGCGAATCAACCCTGGTTTCTTTCATCCCGGCTGTTTCTTTTTCAAAGATCCTTCGGGCCTGAACATGCACTTCCTGCAACTCAATGATGCTGTCACCGGCACTTTGCCCGGGGGCAAGAAAAGATACACCCAGGATGATCGCCAGGAACAATGCCTGTGAGGTAAGTGACTTTGCTTTGCTTTTGGGCTGTATGGCAGAACGAAACAGGGGTGACATAAATGAAGATCTTTCAGGTACTGTTAGCGAATGACAATTTTCTGATTGAAAGACTCCCTGCCATCCGTTGAGGTTAACAGGTAAAGGCCGGGCATTAACGTGCTTGTATCAAACCTCATTGTACCGCCACTATGGGTAAACTCCATGAGTTTTGCCCCCTGCATATCATAGAGGATGAATATTGCTTCACGATCTGTTTCGATCGTAATATGGTCACCGGCAGGAAGAGGGTAAACCCTTGTTTTGTGCATTTTGGGTTCAGGTGTATGGGTAGGATTGTAGTCCAGGGTAGTCGTAACTGTGGTAAAAATATCAGGGTTTTCTTCCCAATAAGCCGTAAGAGTGAGTTTTCCTGAAACATTAAAATGAAGAAACCCCTCCTCGTCTACAAAAGCTCCTTCCTGGTCAGAGGTCCACAGAATGGTTCTGTCGGGTTGTAACCGGCCTTTGTGAAAGGAGAAGGCCTCAACAGGGTAGGGACTCTGGGTTATTACCCGGGGCAGATCTTTTGCCACCACCATATCAAGGATTCCTGAAATATCGGGATTTGGGGCAACAACAATGGCACCGGTTATTTCAGTTGATACTTCTCCCAGCCAGCCGCCATGATCGAGCATTGCAGTTTGTACCTTTATGAAATGGATTTCATCCAGATCTGTATAACTGCCATTGGCATCAATGGCCCAATTGATATCAAAACCATCGCCACCGGCATTCTCTATTTCGGGTGTGTAAGGGTTGTCAGGTACATTGAAGGGTGATGTGGCGCGAGGCAGATTGTCGGCATATCCAAATGCTCTCCGATATGACTTGATAAAGGCTGGATTGTCGTTTTCTACCTTCCCCAATATGCGGGTACCCTGTAAGGTGTATTGTTCATGGGCGATTTGAGGGAAAATTTCATGCGAAGGATAATAAGGCTGTGTGTGTGCTCCATTGGTAAGAATAAAGCCCGAATGGCCCAGATTGTCTTCCCAGGGAACTTCGGCTGCTGTTTCGGATTGGGGATTGAAATAAGTTACCTGGTAGTTGTGCAGTGTAGAAGAAAAGAAATAATCGCTACCGGCCAGCTGGTACCAGGTATCGTCGGGCATTCCATTGCTGTTCTCATCTTGCATTACCCATACTATGGCTGGTTCAGACCAGGTTTCAAGGGGGTTGCCGAAAATGATGAAATCAATACCAAAAGGGTTATCCGGATGATTTTGTACGGGTTCTTCAAACCTGAAAACCACATAGCCGCCCCAGGCCCCAAGGGAAAGTGCACCGGTAATGGTTCCGGTAATGGATTCAGCTGATTCGGGCAGCCCCATGGGGGCTTTATTGACAAACTGGCCCGGAGCTGGTGTGTATTCCAGCACTTCATGTATGTACTGATACTGGGTATGCCCGGTAAAAGATAACAGTAAAAAAAGCAGGTATAGGGATAAGCGTCTTTTCATGAGCTAATTTTTATACACCAGGATGTTTTATGAAAGTATTGGTTGCCGGTGGGTTGCATTCTTTTCACAAAACATCCTGGCAGGATTGTACTTATTGTTTCATGATCCGTGCAGTAAACCTTCCTAAGTCATCCTGCAGGCTTACCATGTAAATACCCGCCGGAAAGTGAGTTATATCAATAGTAACAACTCCGGGGTTTATATGGTTCTGCCAGATCACCTGTCCCGACAGATTCATAACCGACAGCTGGGCCTCTGTATTGCCATGATGCACCACATGCAGGTTGCCGGCCGAAGGATTAGGGTATACCTGGAATTCCGTTTGGCTATTATCTGCTATTCCGGTTCCCGGAAGTACAGTAACTGAAAAACTTTGTGTAACTGTTTTACCGTTGGAAATCGCTTGTAACATTATTTCTGCTTCCCCACTTTGGTCCTGAGCAAAGGTGAGTACCAGATCAGAACCGGTCAGGCTGGCTTGCAGAAGGTCAGGATTGGAATTATCTGCTATGGAAACAACAATCTGCTCATCATTGTCGTCGGGGTCTGAAAAAACATCTGAAACGTCTATGGTAAGGGGTTCTGAATTTATATCCACAGTAATATCATCTACCGGGTTGGCTGCCACCGGGGCCAAATCGGGTGTAACATAAATGTGATCAGCGGCAAAATAGGCAGGTGTGTTCATGCCCCATTCACCCACATCGCTTGAGCTGAGTGTAAATAAAAGACTGTCAACTTTTCCCAGGGTGCTGAGTTCTACCCATTGCCAGGTTTGGATGATATAATCTTTGGTGTTGTCTTCGAAACGGTAGTCGGCAAGATAGTAGTCTATGGTGGCTGTTTCGTTGCCATTTTTCATGCCTGTTACGGATAATTTGAGCCAATCGGGATCATCACCGGTTTCACCCCCGAATTTTTTGGAAAAATCATCGCCATACATCATGGCTAAAGCAGTATAGGTGGCATTGGTTATAAACATTCCTTTGATTTGATGGGCCGAAGAGTTGATGTATGTGAGTGATGAAGCGGGGAAGGATAGGTAGTTCATGGCGTAGATGCCCGGGTTTTCGGCGGTGCCATCAATGGCGGCACCGGTGATGGCGCTGTATTGGTTGATCCAGCCGGGGGTGGTATTATCAGAAATATTGGAATATGCCCATCCTGACCATACGCCCCATTCTGTATTGTAGGAATTGGGAAAATAGGAAAGCCCTGAGGAAAATCCGCCACTTTCATCGGAACCATTCCAGAAGCTTTCCTCCGGAAGGGATAAATTGCTGAAATCGGCCAGTTCATAATCCCCCTGTATTGTGGGCATCACGCCAACTGCGAATGCAACTTCTGCTACAACATCATCCAGGGTTGCCTGGATACGGATGTTGGTTTGCCCGGGTTCTGCAGGGGTAATGGTAAGAGTATTTCCATCAATACTTAATTGGGCAACTGAGGGGAAAGCATTGAGGGAAACCTCAAAGATCGGGTTCGCCTCGTTTTCGTATGCAAAAAATTCTCCCAGATCGAAGACAAGCGGTTCGTCACCTGCATATCCCATGATGTTTGAAGTGGGAAGAGCGGTAATCGCTGGTGGCTCAGGTGTTATTCTTACAATGGGTCTGGCAAACCCAAGCATGTAAGCTTCGTTTCCCTCTCCAAATTGTGTAATATCTCCATTCGCATGAATATAAGTAAGCCAGTCTGTGTCCTCAGTTGTTGATCCGATGGGTTGGTAGTTTGGATTTTCTCCTTCAATGCCATTCCACATGGCCAAAAATTTATCCGGAAACCCATTGATGGTGAAAAGCACATTGCCGGCATCATCAATAGCCAGGTCATAGGCCCCGGCTGGCAGAATGCTCAGGATTGTGGCCTGTTCAGGAGTGAGAAAAGGATTTTCAGAGTTGCTGATTACTTCAGCAATATCTTCAGCCTCAAATCGCATCAGAACATTGTCGTCAGAAAAAAAGTAAGTGGCATAATAAAGGTTTCCCTGTGCATCAAGGTCAAAACCCGCTGGGCTACCACCTGTTTCAATGATTTTGCGATGATTGTCTGCTACAGTATCCAGCAGGTAAATGCCGTTGGGATCACCCCAGGGGGCACCAGATGCCAGGATGGCATTTTGTGCAAATGTCAACGATACATTTCCGGGCAATGTTGCCATATGATTCCATGTACCCGATGCAATATCGATTTTAAATATCCGGTCGTCGGTATTTCCTGAAACGGTAAACCCGGCCCAAAGCTGACTTCCATCAGGTGAAACTGTCAGAAAAGAAGGCCATGAGGGATAGTCGGAAGGTTTGTTGGTGGTAAATACCTCTTCGCCATTTTCCATGTCAAAACCAATAATTGTATTGCCGGAATTTACGTACAAAATGTTTTCAAATACGTCAAAGGATGAAAACGTGTCATAATCAGGAAGTATTTCCTCCACCTGGTAGCCTTGTGCCGGTTGCAGGTAAGGTTGTGCCTTGGGGGATATGGCACCTGTGATGAGAAGCACCATCGTAAGGATAAAGGGAGTAATTTCCTTTGAAAAAAGGATTTTGTTTTTGGGAAACATTTTCTTGCAGTGAGATTTTCTCACTGTGTTGTTTTTTGTGAAAGGGTAACGCGATAAACCATTCATTTTTTATAGATTAAATAATTAATAAATGGTAACCCGCGGGATAGAAAATCAGAGAGGAATCCTGGGAATAGTACGTGCAGGAATTTCAATCTGTGGCTTTTCACCCGAAAGCTACTTGTTGATGTAACAGATTTGGCAGGTCTTCTGACTTTCCCTGTTGGTCAGCTCCTTCCCATTCCGCAGGGCGAAACAGTGGATTAACGCTGGCAACAATTGCCGCTTGCGCGGCATGGGATTACAGCTACGGGGATAGTTCCGGATTTGCACCGGATTCCCTTTTCATCTGAAAAGAACCAAATCAGTAGGCAAAGATAGCATTTTAATGATCAAGTATTTTTGGGTTTTTAATAATTAAAATCAGCTTTCTGCTCTTTTGCCTGGTTTTGCTGGTGAAGCCGGGAGTTATGATGTCAGAAATATCGGTTTTTGCAGCATGATGTTTTGACTGATTTTGGGAAATCCTTTTTAAGAGAATTTGTTCGTATAAAAAAACTATATTTTTACTATTTTTTTTGTTTTGTTTTTCAAAGCATAAGAATACAAAAGGATAATTGTGCCGGAGGTTTTTTGCAAGGCCATCAAATCAGCAGAAGGCGATTTTTTTTGAAACAGAGGAAATTGTGTTTTACCCTTTCCCGGCGAGTGTTCAAGATTATGATGATTGTTTTTCACCTTTTAAGGCTTCCTGGATTGGCACCAGGATTGTTGAAACAGATTCGGGAGTTGCAATTATTTTCAATAAAAACGATGAGCTCATTGAAATCCATACCCAGGCCCAGCTTGATGACGAGTGGACCGCCTATCAAAATGATAATGATGGGATTCTCATTAAAGCAGGGTAGAAGTGAAGTAAGAAAAATTGTTTTACAATAGCCGAGCCGGCAGGAGGGGGTCTATAAATCCAAACGACTGCTGGAATTCAGCAGTCGTTAGACACGTGTTTCATTGGGATTGCCTTGCTGCTTAAAGGTCAGCAGGCTCTTTCTAAGCAATCTCTTTTGTTATTGATGAATTAATCCTAGCGGGATGAAAGCCACTGGGGCAATACATTTTCTTTAAACTCTTCTTTCATTTCACGTTGTTTCTCCATATCCAGACCAATATACTCCTGGGCTTTGGCTTTGGTTGATATGTCGGGCATATCTATTGGATATTCTTCACCGTATTTGCCAAACAAGCCGGCAAGAATGATGCGGGCTTCCTGGCTCTTTTGTATGGAGGTACCCAAAACCCTTAGGGCTTCATTGGGTGAGTGTATTCCATAACCATTTGCTGCTGCTACCCAGTCCCAGCGCCATTGTGCATGACGGATAAGCTGCAGTACCTCTTCCATTTCTTCTTCTGTTGCTCCAAACTCCCAGGCTTTTCCTGCTTCAATATGGGTTTGAGCAAGGTTTTTTTCAACGATACGACGCAATTCGGAGATTTTATCCTGCCGATCATACACATTGGCAATGAGTGTTTCTTCGCTTTCGCGGTGACATACCTGGCAGGTACCTTCCACATTCTGCAAAGGGCTGGTGATATGATGATCAGTAAATTTCATTCCACCTTCACGACTGTAGGGCATGTGGCAGTCGGCACAGGAAACCCCTCTTTGGGCATGTATTCCTGTTTTGTAAAGCTCATAATCGGGGTGTTGGGCTTTCAGCATTGGCGTCTTGCTGATACTGTGCACCCAGTCTGTGTGGCCTACGCTGTCCAGATATACTTCCATTTCATCTGCCGAATAACCCTGATCCCATGGGAATATAAGGTAGTTGTCTTCGCCGAAATAATATTCTACGTGGCATTGGGCGCATACCAGCGAGCGCATTTCCTGGAGGGTGGCATTTTCAATGTCTATTCCCTGGCGTTCAAATGCTTCCACAAGAGCAGGCCTTGTAATGCGCAGGTTCATGGTTTCGGGGTCATGGCAGTCCTGGCAACCAATGTGGTTGAGGACTTCGGGGCCCAGCTCTTTAAAACCGCTGGCATAAAATTCTGCCACTCCCATTTCGTTCATCAGGCGGGGAACATCGGTGCTTTTACAGGTCCAGCAGGTGGCAGGCATGGGGCCGGTGGTCCTTAAGGTGTTGCGGATGTCTACTACTGAATAGTAGTGTCCTCTGCCCTGGTTGTAATCGCGCGAAAAAGGATAGCCCGCCCACATTACTACCATTTCAGGATACCTTTCCAGGTAATCAATCATCGCTGAACCCACATATTTGCTGCGAAAACTGGTGTCGGCAGTGTTGAGGTATGTCTGGTATTGCCGTGGAAAGTTTTCTCCCCATACCGCATTGTTGGGCTCCCATTCGGGTATGGGGTTTACCATTTGAAAATAGAGCTGTGCCTCACTGCGCCGCTCTACAATGGAAGATGCCAGTAAGCCTATCAGGAAAACGATAACCACGGTGACAAAAAATAACACCCAGCCCAGCCAGGGTTTCTCTTCAGTAAGTTCTCTGATTGTTTTCATATTATGTTTTTTTGATTAGGTGCTTTTATGGAAGATTTTGTTTTGAGCTCAATGTATGGGTTTGATCAATTGTTTTGACCTGGGTTTTCAGGTCTGTCCATGAAGTTGTGCAGCCAATCGGGCATTACTGATGGCAGCCTTTCTACCAATGCATGCGGCGCTGCAGAAAGACTTCTTACTGTGCCATGGGGTGTTTCCTCATGACAATCCCAGCATACCTTTCCTTTGTTCATGGCGGCCATATCGCCGGTAACTTCTACCAGGCTGGTCATTTCTACCAGGTCAAGATGGCAACGGATGCAATTCTCCTGGACTACATTTGTGCCATGGCTTCTTATTTTAATAACCTGGGGCTCCCATCGCATGGTAAATACTGTGGCATGCCATAAGCCATCAGAAGCTTTGGTTTTGTATTTCCTGAAAAAATTATCCTGGGGTACATGGCAATCTGAACATGTAGCTTCATGCCCATGGCTCCCCTTGGCCCATGAAGCATAATAGGGATACATAACATGACAATTGATGCAGGTTTCCGGCTCGTCAGACAAATAGGATGTTGCATTGGAAACATGTACAACCAGCAAAAATAAACCAGTGAGGATACCCATAAGTGTGATCACTAAAAGCTTCCAGCTTATGGGGGGCTTTAAGAAAATGATTATTCTTTTCAGGGCTTTCATTGCTATATATCTTTATATGTACGTTCGTCCGTTTAATTAGGATAATAAGTACTCAAATGTATATTAAAAGGGTCTAACTACCAAAGAAAGCCCTAAAAAAAAACTAATACGTATTCAGTCTAAATAAAGATTGTGGTGGATATAAAATGTATTTGTTTTGGAAAAAAAACCCTTCAAAAAATCCAAAACTTTAGATTAATCAATAATGTTTATTATTTTTGTTTTTTGTGAAATTCTAATGCTAATTACGACCATTTAGGGCTTTTATGTTCTCCAAACAAGCTATTTTCAGGATTATTCCTTTCGTTATATCTCTTCATGTTGCATTTTGTGGTGTTTCAAGGCCAGTAACTTCTGACCCTGAGCTCGATAGCCTTATGGGTATAATTGAGTCAGGCGAATCGTCTGATTCACTGTTGTATGAAACCTACTCCAGGCTTGCCTGGGAGTTGAAATCAGTGAATCCCCAGCAGGCTTTGGAATTTGCCCTGGAATCGTTGTCCCTTGCCGAGAAAATGAACCAGGATGATAAGGTGGCAGATGCACTTTCCAATATTGGGGTAATCTATTGGCAAATGGGAAGTTTTACACAAGCGCTCGATCACCATCTCGAAGCCCTCAGTCTTTATACCCTGGTAAATGACCCGGTTGGCATTGCCCGGTCAAACACCAATATCGGACTAATTTTTTCCGATCAAAGCTATTACGAGAAGGCTCTTGAATATTATTTCAGGGCATTGCTGTTGTACGAGCAAAATGAGCACAAAGCAGGCATGGCAGTGGTAATGAATAATATAGGTATGGTGTATGAGAGCCAAAAAGACTATGACCTTGCTGAGCGCTATCATTTACAATCCTTACAAATAAAGCAGGAAGCCAATGATATAAAAGGAATGTCATTTTCTTACAATAATCTCGGTCTGGTATACCAGGGAAAAAAGCAAATGGACAAAGCCAGGGATTATTTTTATAAAGCATTGGAGATAAGGGATTCATTGAATGATAAACGGGAAATTGCCACAACGGCCAGCAACCTTGGTTACCTGCATTATCTGCAAAGTGATTATCCCAATGCCATGAGATTTCTTAACCGAGCCCGCGATCTTTATGAAGCTGTGGATGATAAAAGCGGAATGTCCAAAACGTTAAATTATATTGGCCTGATTCATAAAAACAGAGGGCAGCTTACTGAAGCACGTTCTTTTTTTGAACGAAGCATGGAAATTGCAAAGGAAATTGGCCTCAATAGAATGATTGCCGAAAATTACAACCACCTTGCGGGGCTTATGGCCACTCTTGGCAATTACAGAACTGCCTACCAGTACCAGCAGCAGTTTATTGCCCTTAAGGATAGCCTTTACAGCGAAGATAGCCGAAGAAAGATTATTGAATTGCAATTGATGTATGACCGGGAGCAGAAGGAAAGTGAAATTCAACTGATCAGGAAAAACGAACAGATCAACATGCTTAGCTCGCAAAGAGATCGATTGCTTAGAAACTTCCTTATTGCAGGGGTTATGCTTATCCTTATATCGTTGTTTTTATTGTACAACAGGTTTCTTATTGCAAAAAATGCCAACCAATTGCTGGAAAAACAAAAGGATGAAATTTCTCAAACCAATAAAAAATTGGTAAGCCTTAATCATAACCTGTTGGAGCAGAAGAAGAAGTTTGAAGAACTCAACCATCAGCTCAATCTCTCAAACCAGAAGCTTGTAGAGTCGGAAAAACATCTCATTGAAGTAAATGCTACCAAGGACAAGTTTTTTTCTATCATCTCCCACGACCTTCGGAATCCTTTTGCTGCCATTGTAAGCTTTTCCAGGATATTAAAAAGAGACATGGCCAATCTCTCGCAAGAGGATATGAAAGAACTTGCCCTTGAACTTGACAAGTCGGTATTGAAAATCAACAATCTGCTTGAGAACCTCCTGCAATGGTCCAGGACACAAACCGGTAAGATCAAATATGAACCCGAATATATCGCCATTCATGAAATAGTTAAAGATAACATCTTACTATTTCGTAACAATGCCAATGAGAAGCAAATTACGCTCATCGACTCCGTAGATGACGATACCCCAGTTTGGGCTGACAAGAATATGACTGATACGGTCATCAGAAACCTGTTGTCCAATGCACTAAAATATACCGAACAGGGAGGGAAAATCGAGATAAAAAGCGATATCCACGATCATATGGTTTTCATATCAGTAATCGATAACGGAGTGGGCATGACAGAGGAAAGCAAGAGCAAGATCTTCAGGGTAGACACCTTGCATTCAACCTATGGTACCATGGATGAAAAGGGTAGTGGTTTGGGGCTTTTGCTGTGTAAAGAGTTTGTGGAGAAACAAGGAGGCAATATTTCATTTGAAAGTGAACTGAATAAGGGCTCTGTTTTTACTTTCTCATTGCCCATTGAAAACAATATTGGAAATACAGACTAAACTTTTTCACGATCATATCTTTACCTGTAGAGCACTCCGGGGGCAATAGGGTTTGGTGATTTTTCCTTTCCAAATGGTCTTTCAGCATGCAGCCCGGCGTTTACCATAGGAAGACTCGTCCTTGCGGGGTCAAAATAAAAGCCTAAACCTCAACAGATGTTGCATTTCGAATTGCACAGGGTGTGGGGTGTTTATCCAGTTTTAAAATATTTCACAGTGGGTTTAACGGGTAAAAATAATTGTTGTATATTTGCACTCCCAAATCAGCACGCGGATGTGGCGTAATTGGTAGCCGCGCCAGACTTAGGATCTGGTGCCGAAAGGCGTGGGGGTTCGAGTCCCTTCATCCGCACAATTGTAATGTATGAGGTTTGCCCCGTAAGATAAATTCAACAACAGGATCTAACGGGGTATTTTTTATTTCGTAATTTTATAATTTAATTGTATCATAGTATGTTATGTTTTGCCTGGCTGGTTTGCCAGCAGCGTGGCAAAACCCATAAAAAAACAGGTGTATGAATATCGTTCAGGAAAAGACTAGTGATTTAACAGCTAAATTAAAAATTCAGCTTACCGCTGAAGATTACCAGGATAAGGTGGATAAGGCATTGAAAGACATGCAAAGAAAGGCACAAATGCCCGGTTTCAGACCAGGTAAAGTGCCCATGGGTATGGTAAAAAAAATGTACGGTAAAAGTGTACTCGTAGAAGAGGTGAACAAGGTCCTCGTGGATGCTTTGTACGATTACATCAAGGAGAAAGAACTCAATATCCTCGGCAACCCTCTGCCAGACAATGAAAGTACCTCGGAAATCGACTGGGATTCCCAATCTGAATTTGAGTTTGTGTATGAAATTGGCCTGGCTCCTGATATTGATCTTACCCTTTCTGAGGAGATTGAGGTGGATTACTATAAGATCAAAGTGGAAGATACCATGATCGACGAAACCATTGAGGATATCCGTAAACGCTATGGCAGCTTTACCAAACCTGAAGTTTCAGAAGAAGGAGACGCATTGTATGGAGAATTTGCCGAACTGGATGGCGACGGAAATGTAATTGAAGATGGTTTGAAAAATACAACCAATCTTTTAATTCAATATATAAAAGACCAGGACACTAAAGAAAAACTTATTGGTAAAAAAGCCGGAGATACTATTGATATTGACCTTGTTAAGGCAGTTGAGAATGAAACCGAAATGGCCAGTATGCTGGGAATTAAAAAGGAAGAGCTTGAACAGTACGGTAAGAATTACAGATTTACCATAGAGAGCATTTCCCGTAACATTCCCGCCGACCTTAATGAAGACCTGTTTGCCAAAGTTGCCCCCGACCAGGAAATTAAAGATGAGGCAGCTTTCAGAGCCTTCATTGCTGAGCAACTTCAGAAGCAATACCAGGCCGATGTTGACAAAAACTTCAAAAATGAAGCAATCAAAACTTTGCTCGATAAAGCTAACCTCTCCCTGCCTGAAGATTTTCTGAAAAGATGGCTCATAGAAACCAACCGCGATAATAAGGATTTTACCCCTGAACAAGTTGAAAATGAATTTGTTTCTTTTGCAGATTCTTTCAAATGGCAGTTGATTGAAAATCATCTGATAAAGGAGTATAAGATTGAGGTGAAGCAGGAAGAAGTATCAGACTTTCTGAAAAATTACATGAGGCAACAGCTTAAGCAGTATGGCCAGAACGATCCTGAGGAAGAAGTACTTAATGATTTCGTAAAAAGAGTTGCTTCCAACCAGGATGAACTCAAAAAAGTGTACGATCAGCTTTTTGATCAGAAAGTGCTTGATCTTCTAAAAGAAAAACTCAAGTTGAAGGAAAAAGAGCTCACATTCAATGAGTTCGTCAATGAAATGACCGAAAAATATAAGAATAAAAACCAAGCCTAAAAGTTTTTCGCTATGATTCCAAAAGATGAATTTAATAAGTTTGCAACCCGCCATATGGGTATCAGCAGCACAACCCTGCACAACTACTCATCAGTATATGGCAATTATATAAGCCCCACCATTATTGAGGAACGGCAGTTGAATGTGGCCACAATGGACGTTTTCAGCCGTTTGATGATGGACCGTATCATTTTTCTCGGAGTACCGGTAAATGACTATGTAGCCAATATCATACAGGCCCAGTTGTTGTTTCTGGAATCTGTTGACTCCAGGAAAGACATCCAGATCTACCTGAATACTCCGGGCGGCTCAGTATATGCCGGTTTGGGTATTTATGATACCATGCAGTATATCTCTCCTGATGTTGCTACCATTTGTACTGGTATGGCAGCCTCTATGGGAGCCGTATTGCTGTGTGCCGGTGCCGAGGGTAAGAGAACGGCACTGCAGCATTCAAGGGTTCTGATTCACCAACCCATGGGTGGTGCTGAAGGCCAGGCCAGTGATATTGAGATTACTGCCCGCGAAATCCTTAAACTGAAGAAAGAACTCTACGAGATCATTGCCAAGCATTCCAAGCAGGACTACGAAAAAATCTACAAAGATTCTGATCGTGATTACTGGATGACAGCGCAGGAGGCACTGGAATATGGAATGATAGATGAAGTACTTACTTCCTCAAGGAAGAAAGAATAGAGCAGAGTGATCGTATATATTCAATTCTGAAACAAAAATATTTCACTATTTCAATCGTTTCCTCTGCAAAAAAGTCAGGAAAACTAAATAATAAATATGTCTAAAGACACTAGAAAATGTTCCTTTTGCGGACGTGAAGGAAAGAGTGTGGAAATGCTTATTTCAGGCATTAACGCGCATATTTGCAATCGTTGTGTAGACCAGGCTCAGCTGATTGTACAGGAAGAGCAAAAGCTAAGGAAAAAAGACAACATTCCTTCTTTCAAATTATTAAAACCCATTGAGATCAAGGCTCATCTCGACCAGTATGTTATTGGTCAGGAAGAAGCCAAAAGGGTACTCTCAGTAGCCGTTTACAACCATTATAAAAGGATTGGTTCGGCTCATATAGCCGGTTCCTTGAAGAACAAGGTTGATGATGAGATTGAAATTGAGAAATCTAATATTGTTCTTGTGGGTGAAACCGGTACCGGTAAAACATTGATGGCCCGTACTATTGCCAAGATGCTACAGGTTCCCTTTTGTATTGCCGATGCAACAGTTTTAACCGAGGCTGGTTATGTGGGTGAAGATGTAGAAAGTATTCTTTCACGCTTGTTGCAGGTTGCTGATTACGATGTGGCAGCTGCCGAACGAGGTATCGTTTTTATTGATGAGGTAGACAAAATTGCCCGGAAGAGTGATAATCCTTCCATTACACGTGATGTATCAGGAGAGGGTGTGCAACAGGCACTGCTGAAAATTCTCGAAGGATCGGTGGTAAGTGTTCCCCCGCAGGGAGGAAGAAAGCACCCAGAACAGAAAATGATACAGATCAATACACAAAACATCCTGTTTATTTGTGGTGGAGCCTTCGACGGTATCGAAAAGAGGATCTCCTCGCGTTTGCAAACCAATGCCATTGGTTACAATATCGGCAAAGACCAGCAAGCCATTGATCGTGATAATATGCTGCAGTATATTGCGCCCCAGGATTTGAAAAGCTACGGGCTTATTCCTGAACTGGTGGGCCGCTTGCCCGTTCTGTCCTTTCTTAATCCGCTTGATCCCCAAGCGTTACGACGGATTCTTACAGAACCCAAAAATGCCCTTATTAAACAATATATCAAGCTTTTCAAGCTGGATGATATTGATCTTAAAATTGAAGAGGGAGTATTTGATTTCATTGTAGAAAAAGCAGTAGAGTTTAAGCTTGGTGCCCGTGGATTAAGATCAATTTGTGAAGTGATTATGCTGGATGCCATGTTTAATGCACCTTCGGGTAATGCAGGAAAAGAAGTACACATTACCCTTGACTATGCACGCAACCAGCTGGGCGCAAATAATATAGGCAGACTGAAAGTTGCCTGACGCAAAATTGTTTTATTATATAAAAAATTGTACCTTAAGCATCTCTTTCGGGAGATGCTTTTTTTTTCTGGCATGCAATTTGTCATTTCCCTAAGGATATTGAATCGGGATGGTTACACAAACCTAAATTAACCAGAAATGAATGTCCCTGTTTTAAAGATAATATTCATCAGTATCGTGTTTGCGTTTACGGGATTGTTTATACCCAAAGCAGCCAGTCAACAGGCCGGGGGCAATGCACACCGTGCTGTCATATACCAGGGAGACACTATTCCTTATATAGAGTTACCCCAGGTAAATTATCGGGCGCCAAGACATTTTCCCAACAAGATAGAAGAATACCGCTACAAACTGCTGGTCAGGAATGTTAAAAGGGTATATCCCTATGCAAAACTTGCCGGACAAAAGTTTAGGGAATACAGTGAAGAGCTTGCACGAATAGATTCGGAGGTACAAAGAAAGTTAGTTGCCCGTGAGATCGAAAAAGAAATCAGAAATGAATTTGAGGGTGAACTTAAAAGGCTTACCATATCCCAGGGACATATCCTGATCAAACTAATTGACAGGGAAACGCAATTTACCTCGTATGATGTGCTGAAAGATTTCAGGGGCAGTTTTACAGCCGTTTTCTGGCAATCTTTCGGAAGGCTCTTCGGCTATAATCTTAAAACCGAATACGACCCGGATGGTGAAGATAAACTTATTGAAGAAATTGTAGAGCTTATTGAAATGGGGGCAATATAAACTCATTGATTGAGCAAGTGCAAATCTTGCCTGAGCCTTGTTATTTTCCTCTACCCTGGATAATTATCAGAATTGTGTGAATCAGGATCTTGAAATCAACTGCCAGGGACATATTTTCCAGGTAAAGCAAGTCATATTTCAGGCGTTCAATCATTTCCGGAACATTCTCGGCATACCCAAATTTTACCTGGCCCCACGAAGTAATGCCAGGTTTTATTTTTTGCAGCAATTTATAGTGAGGTGCCTTTTGTACAATCAGATTGATATAGTGTTGTCTTTCAGGTCGTGGCCCAACAAGTGACATATTGCCGATGAGTACGTTATAAAACTGGGGTATCTCATCCAGTCTTACCTTGCGCATAAACCGGCCAAAGGGTGTGATTCTGGGATCATCCTGGCAACTCAGTTGGGGCCCGTTTATTTCGGCATCTACATACATCGACCTGAATTTGTGCATTTTAAAGGGCTTTCCGTGAATGCCGATCCGCTCGTGAGAATAGAAAACAGGCCCTCTGGAAGACAGTTTTACTCCTATGGCTGTGAATAAATATACCGGGCTGAGCAAAATAAGAGCAAAAATCGATGCACTAACATCAATAAACCTTTTGATATGCATTTGCCACGCTGGCATTAAACCTTGTTGAATCTGGATTAGGGGGGCGTCAAAGATTGATGTCATTTTGACTGACCCCAGAAAAATATCGTGCATTTCGGGTATGATTTTAATAAGAACATTGGTTTGGTATAACTCGGCAAGGATCACTCCTATATTTTTGTGTTCCCTGGCTTCTAACGCAATAATAACATCTTCTACCTGGTGATGTTCTATTATGGATTTCAAATCTTTGAACCATCCCAACCTGGGCAAATGTTCCTGCATCTGGTAGTGGTCAAAAAGATTCACATTCACAAAACCGATAAACTTATTTCCTGAAGATTTTTTCTGTGATTCCATCTCCAAATAAATGTTTAAGGCTTTCTTTTGACTGCCTACAATAATTGTATTGAAGCCAATAATTCTGTTGTGAATTCGATGGGTGGTGATTGATGATAAAATAAAACGAAAAACTGAGGTGAAAGAAACGTGCAGAAGAAAAAGAATACCAAAGGATTGGTAATATTCTTCATTGTTTTTCACCTCATCGCCCAGCAATACAGCAAAGAAAATTATAAGGACTCCGATAAGGGAGATCAGAAGGGTTTGACCAAATTCATTCAAACGTGATCTTCTCAGAACTTTTTTATAGCTACCACTTAAGGCATAAAGCAAAAGCCAGAACAAGGGAATGATTATAATGCCCAAAAGCAGATTTTCGTCAATAAAGACTTCGTTGGTGATATGGCTGAACCTCCCGTTATTATTACTCTGCCGGTAAGCAATAAACAGAAACCACGCAAAAAATGCTGAAAAAAAATCGGCGATAAGATATTTTATAACCTGTAGACGTTGTAATTTTTTATTCACGCTGTTTTGCTTTCGTTTTTAATCCTTTTTCGCATTGGCCGTCCTGATAAATAAGCAATAGCTAATAAAGTCGGGGTATGGGTATTTATTGTATAAGTAACGTAGAAAAATTCTTAAAAGTATTTTATTGCTTCCTTTTTTAGAAAGAATTTCCTTTGTTGTACATGTGGCTGGTAATGAGGTGTCTCTATAGTGTCAAGAGTTGTTGATATAGGTTTCATAGCACGGGTGAAAAGCTGTATTTAGGGGTATTTCAGGTTGAAGATCTGCTTGAATAGTTTTAATATTTACAATCTGGTGCTGATTTTATTTGTCGAATTTTCACTCTCTGAACTTTTACGAAACAAAAAAACTGTTCCGAAAAAATTCTTTTGGATATTAAACAAAAAACAATTGTTGGGTTGGAATTTTATAACCACTTAAATCCTGATCCGATCATTTAATCCGTTGTTTTTATGGAAGTATTGTGCCAGGTCTACATCAGGTTCTGATTAACAGCTTTTATCTGTAATAGTTGGCATGTGAATTAAATGCGGATCTTATCCATTATTTTATATGCCAGATCCAGTGAATTATATCCATCTTCAATGGTTACCAAAGGTTCTTTATCATTTACGATGGAATCGTAAAATGTTTCCAGTTCGGTTTTAATAGCGTTTAGCGGTTTTATTTCCGGTTTTTCCACCAAAATCTCTTTTGGCTTTTTTCCATTACCTGCATCCAGTATCATTGAGAACGGACCCGGGTTTTCCGGTGCGTCGTGCATCTTGATGATCTCAGATTCTTTATTAAGGAAATCAACAGCAATATAGCTTTCCTTTTGGAAAAACCTGCATTTTCTCATATTTTTCATGGAAATTCTGCTGGCTGTTAGATTAGCCACACAACCATTATTGAATTCGATGCGTGCATTGGCAATATCTGGTGTGTCTGAAACAACAGCAACTCCGCTGGCATTAATTCTTTTAATGGGCGATCTGATCACACTAAGGATAATGTCTATGTCATGTATCATAAGATCAAGGATCACCGGCACATCTGTACCGCGAGGATTGAATAAGGCCAATCGATGGGCTTCCACAAACATTGGATTATTTATATACGGCATGGTGGCAAGAAAAGCAGGATTAAATCGTTCCACATGCCCAACCTGTACCTTTACATTGGCCTCTTTTGCAAGATCAATTAGTGTCCTGGCTTGCTCAAGTGTGGTAGTAAGAGGTTTCTCTATGAATACGTGCTTGAATTTTTTAAGTGCAATCGATGCGCATTCGAAGTGCGATACTGTGGGAGTTACGATATCAATTATATCACATTCTTCTATCAATGCCTCTGGAGTGGTAAACTTCTTAATTCCAAACTTGCGTTCCACTTCTGATGCATTGATTTCATTGGGGTCATAAAAACCCACAAGGTCAAGTTTATCAGTTTCCTGTATGCATTTGATGTGAATTTTACCAAGGTGTCCGGCACCCATAACGCCTATCTTATTCACTTTTTTTGATTTTTTATGCAATTAATAACTAATTTTGTTCGGATTGGCAAAAGCAGGTCTTCAGTTCATATATGCCTGTTTTGGAAAATACGTTAGCTGGGAATTTGGTTTAGAAGGTTATCATTAAAGCCATTCAACCCAAGAAACAATAAGTATACAGCCAACAAATGCATTGCAAAAGTATAACTTTTACTTTAGGGCTGGGTTGTTTTTTCTTATTTGTCATAACTTTTATTAA
>CAYVQC010000018.1:0-65709 GCA_964453995.1 uncultured Bacteroidales bacterium
ATTGCTACCACTGGTGTTTGAGACCAGCGCGTCTACCAATTCCGCCACCTGGGCGCGGTTTGTTGCAGAGCATTTTTGTGAGTGCAAAGATAGACATTATTTTATTCTACTGAAAAATTTGGAAAAATCATTTTTTGTTTACCCGTTAAGTAGTTATAATTTTCTAATTTTGTGGCAGTTTATAAGCTTTTTCAATGCCTGCTGAAATGTTGAAAAAGACGGGTTTTGATAAAAAACTTCCGGTTAAATACATAATTTATTGGTCGGAACACACCTGAAATCGTTTAACAGGAGAAATAATTCTACATTAAATAAAGCCACAAATGACATCCTCGGTAAAAATCTTTTCCGGTTCCGCCTCCCGCTATCTTGCACAGCAAATCGCTGATGAATATGGAATCCCTCTCGGCAACGAAGTGGTGGCCCGTTTTTGTGATGGTGAAATGCAACCTTCTTTTGAAGAAACCATCAGAGGCAACGATGTTTTTATCATCCAAAGCACTTTTGCCCCATCCGACAATTTAATGGAATTGCTGCTGATGATCGATGCAGCGCGCCGCGCCAGCGCCAAACAGGTAGTTGCTGTTATTCCTTACTTTGGGTTTGCCCGCCAGGACCGCAAAGACAAACCGCGGGTACCAATAGGAGCTAAACTTATCGCCAACCTTCTCACGGCTGCTGGTGTAAACAGGGTCATTACCATGGATTTGCATGCTGATCAAATACAAGGATTCTTTGATGTTCCGGTAGATCACATGTATGCATCGTCCATTTTCGTGCCCTACATTAAAGAACTTGATCTGCCCAACCTTGTGATGGCATCGCCCGACACTGGTGGTACACGCCGGGCTGCAGCCTACGCCAAATTTCTCAATTCAGAAATGGCCATTTGCTACAAACAACGATCCAAGCCCAATGAAATAGGCAGAATGGTTGTGATAGGTGAAGTAAAAGATAAAGATGTTATCCTTGTCGACGATATTGTTGATACCGGTGGCACCATAACCAAGGCTGCTGGCATGATGGTTGAAAACGGGGCAAGAAGTGTAAGAGGTCTTTGCACCCACCCCATCCTGTCGGCAAAAGCCTATGAGAAGATTGAGGCAAGTGCTTTTGATGAGTTTATTGTTACCGATACTATTCCATTGCAAAAAGAATGCTCTAAAATCAAAGTGCTTTCTACGGCAAAATTATTTGCCGATGTGATCAAGCGGGTCAACTCTCATCAATCCATAAGCACACATTTTGAGTTTACTACCATACTTTAATGGCAACTGAATAATTCCGGCTGCAGGTGTTGCAAGCGGGCCCTCTGTTTTACATGCCATGCGCTAAAACATGATGAACCCGCCTGAGTATCTGTTTTTTACTTTCCGGATCAAAAAAGCACAAAAATCCCAAACTAAAGTATTACCTTTGCAGCCGGTTTTGCAAAAAGTAAAGCTGCTGATTATTAACATATAAATTTTCAAACAATGAAAACAGTATCTGTGAGCGGTTCTCCCAGAGAGAACGTAGGGAAAAAAGATGCTAAGGAATTGCGCCGCCAGGGCATGGTTCCCTGTGTACTTTATGGTGGAAAAGAGCAGGTAAGCTTCTCCTTGCCCGAGTTATCTTTCAAAGACATCATTTATACACCTGAATCCTGCATCGTAAAGTTGGATATCGAAGGAAAAGGAACCTATAATGTGATCCTTCAGGATGCACAATTCCACCCGGTAACCAGTAAGATCATCCATTGCGATTTTCTGCAGGTTTTCCCTGACAAGGAAATTAAAATTGATATTCCTATTATGGTTGCAGGCAATTCTCCTGGTGTGATCAAAGGGGGTAAATTGCTCACCAAACTTCGCAAGCTCAGGGTAAAAGGGCTTATGGATGCACTGCCCGACAAAATAGAAATAAACATTTCTAAACTTGATATCGGCGATTCTGTAAAAGTAGGAGAATTGAATGTAGAAGGTATAGAATTCATAGATCCTGCCAACGCAGTTGTAGTAATTGTGAAGATGACCCGTGGTGCAGGTGCAGGTCCTGAAGAAGAAGAAGAAGGAGAAGAAGGAGAAGGAGCAGAAGGAGCTGCCGAGGGTGCTTCTGAACAAGCATCAGAGTAACATCGCAATACTTTGCCTTTTCCCTGTTGTGTTTTTCCGGCACCAACAGATGAACAAAGACAGGACTACTATTTCCAGATAAATCAAACAGGGCATGAAGGATCATCTTTATGCCTTGTTTTTTTGCATAAACATGTATGCTGAAATTTTTTCGAAAACTTCTGGGGAAACCAGTGCCCCGGGCAAACCAAACACAGGAAGTGAAATACTTGATAGCAGGCCTTGGCAATATAGGCCCCGATTATGAAAATACCCGGCACAATATAGGGTTCATGGTACTAGACCAAATTGCCTCTGCCCGGGAAGTTGTTTTTGCTCCGGCCCGCTATGGCGACATTGCCCAGTTCCGGTATAAAGGCAGAACATTCATCCTGTTAAAACCCAGCACATATATGAACCTGAGCGGCAAAGCCATCCACTATTGGCTTACCCGTGAAAAGATTGACAACGAGAGGCTACTGGTAATTACTGATGATGTTGCTTTGCCTACAGGCACCATCAGGCTTAAAGCAAAAGGTAGTGATGGGGGCCACAATGGGCTTGCTAACATCATAAGCGTGTTGGGAACAACAGAGTTTCCAAGGCTTCGCTTCGGGATAGGAAGCAATTTTCCAAAGGGGATGCAGGTACAATACGTATTGGGAAAATGGGAAGAGGAAGAGCTCAGGGAGATCGAACCCGTAATGAAAACCTGCACTGATCTGGTATTAAGTTTTGCAACCATTGGCATTGAGCGTACCATGAATTATTTCAATACATCAAAAAAGAAAAGCGAAACCCGAAACAGCAAAACAGAAAATCCCACCGCAGGCCCATCAGACAGCCATGAAAAATAATCCGGATGAAATATGGGTAAGTTGTGCCATTATTGAGCACGAAGGAAAGGTACTGGCAGCCCGTCGTAACCGCAACACCCACAATGCCGGAAAATGGGAGTTCCCGGGCGGGAAAATAGAACACGGCGAAACGGCCTCACAATGCCTTATAAGGGAAATAGAAGAGGAATTGTCTGTGCCGGTTAAAATCATAAAGGCGCTCCCCCAGGTACTTCATACTTATCCTGACAAAACCATACGATTGTTCCCATTTGTTTGCAACTACCCGGGAACCACCATCATGGCAAAAGAACATCAGCAAACCCTGTGGTTTCATCCTGAAGAGCTAAAACAACTCGACTGGTCGGCAGCTGATATTGAAGTATGGAAGTACTATCTCGCCTCTTATCTTGGCAGGTAAGGAGAAATAAAAAAGGTGTACCGAACTGATTATATTTCTCCCAGATCAGCATCAATCCATTGTTTCATAAATGTGCGAAGATCGTCTCTGGATGCAGAACCGGCGTTTCTCACATAAAATCCTGAAGAGCACACTCCCAGGGCCAGGCATTCAGAGGGCTTCATTCCTGCCAGCCACCCGTTGCAGAAGCCGGCATTAAAATTATCGCCTGCTCCGGTAGTAAGCTTGGGGCGTGCAGTATAAGGGCCATCAACCCATCGGCTCTCCTCCCTGGTAGAAATAGCAGCACCATTAACAGGATGAATAACGATGCCAAATATCCCCATTTTCTCACGAATATCTATTGCACGCTTAAGCAATTCATCTTCTTTTATGCCAAGACAAAGTCCTATGATGGTAGATTCGCTGAGATTCATGCTCAATACCGTTTGTGCAGGAATAGCCGAGATTAGCCTGAGAACTTTCCGAATGTCATCCTGGGTACGTTTTTTGGGATCAGCCAGATCGATAAAAACAAGAGGTTTTTTATCAAGCTTCTCAAAGATATCACTAAAAGCAGAGATAATACTGTTTAGATTTGCGAGCATGGTCCAGTTGGTAAAAGCTACAAGATCGGTTTCAGCAAGAAGCTCTTCGAGTTCGTCTTGCGGAAGTTTTTGCAACAGGTTTTCATAGCTTACCTCTACCAGGTTATCCATCTTTCCCAACATGATCTTACCATCATAAAATTCCAGGGCATCGGTATGGCCCGGATCAGTGAGAGAAACCACTTTGCGACAGGAATCAGCAAACTCTCTGAATACGGGGTGTATATAATGCTTTCCTATAGCACCCACATAGCTTACCGGGTGCCCCTGGGCAATAAGGGCATTGGCCATAATAGGCCCGTTTCCACCCAATTTTACCTGGGTAGGCACGAGCTCAACATTGGCACTCAGACCGGCCACATGGGCAATACGCTCAGAAAATGCCTTGATGTCTGGTATCCTTTCGTATTCATTTGCATTTTTACGTTGATCAACAACGTGAATGATCTCATCCACAAAACCATCAAATCCTACCAGAAGATGGTTGCTGCCATCATACTTTTCCAGTTTTTCGAATGCGCTTCTTACAATATCGATCTGTCCCATAGTGTCCGTATTTTCTGTTTGAATAAATTTTATTTTTTGTTTAAAATAATTTCAGCATTTTACCTTAGATCTCTTAATAGACTCTGACGGCCCGGATTGGTGTAAGTATACCGGCACTACAACCCGGGCCGGCAATGAATCTTTTATATACTATCTGCCATATAAGCGGGTAAGTCTGAGTAGTTCTTCCGCCTTTTCTTCAGTGAGCTGACCTTTACTGAATCTCCACTTCCAGTTTCCGGAAGCTTTACCGGGATAATTCATTCTGGCTTCTGTATCCAGGCGTAAGATATCTTGCAGGGGGGCTATAGCTACATTTGCCACGGTAGACCAGGCAAGCTTAATGTACGACCAGGCAGGATCCTTCTTGTCTACATGGAAGTATTCGTCCATAAGTTTTTTATCCGCATCACTGCTGGCTTTGTATTGTCCCAGGGAAGTATCATTATCATGCGTGCCTGTATAAACTACAAAATTGCGTTCGTAGGTGTGGGGCATAAAATCATTTTCCTCTCCCGAATCAAAGGCAAACTGAATGATTTTCATCCCCGGGAATCCGAATCTTTCGCGTAATTCCACCACATCAGGGGTAATCACGCCCAGGTCTTCAGCAATAATGTTTAGATCACCAAGAGCATCCAGCACGGCTTGTATCATTTCCCCTCCTGGTGCATCAATCCACCGGCCACTTACAGCCGTTTCCTCACCAAAAGGCACAGCCCAAAATGCTGACAAACCACGGTAATGGTCGATGCGAAGACAATCGTACAGAGTAAAGTTGGCCTCAACCCGGTCTATCCACCACTGATAGCCGGTTTCTTTAAGTTTTTGCCAATCATATAATGGGTTGCCCCACAATTGCCCTGTGGCACTGAAATAATCAGGTGGTACGCCTGCAACATTATTGGGATTAAGGTTTTCATCAAAATCAAAAATTTCCGGATTGGCCCATGCATCAGAACTGTCGAAGGCCACAAACAACGGTATATCGCCAATAATCATGATCTCATTTAGGTTGGCATAGGATTTAACTTCGAGCCACTGTTTGTAGAACAAATACTGGATGAATTTATAATACTCAATGTCGTCGGCCAGTTGATCACGATAATAGTCCATGGATTCGGGTTTCTTGAACTTGATATCATGATCCCAGTGGGTCCATGCCACTCCTTTAAAGTGTTTCTTCAGGGCCATGAAAAAGGAATAGTCTTCCAGCCATTTATTATTTTTCCGGCAAAAATTATCAAACTTTATACTCCTCAGGCGGTTACCGTTGGCTTTATGGTTTTGATAGGCCTTATGTAGCAGGGGATATTTTACAGTATGCACCTTGCCGTAATCTACATTCTCATCGTCGAAATAAATATTATCGGGGAGATCATCCTTTTGCAGCAAGCCTTCTTCGACCAGTTTTTCGAGGTCGATCAACAAGGGATTACCTGCAAAAGCAGAATAACATTGGTAGGGTGAGTCTCCATACCCTGTATGTCCCAGGGGCAGGATCTGCCATATTTTTTGACCTGACTCTACCAGAAAATCGACAAAACGGTAAGCCTCACTACCCATAGTACCAATACCATATTTGCCGGGAAGCGAGGTTATATGTAAAAGGATTCCACTTGAACGCTTAGTATTCATAAGATTTTATATTTTTTAATGATAGCCTTTGAGAAACAACTGCACCTCAAAGCTAAACATGTGTTTTTTTTAAATTGTTTAATTTGGTATTATCTGCAGGAGAAACAGAAATTATATTTCTTCCCGTTTTTGAGCTATGATTTTCTCATCTTCATCATCCACAAAATACATAGTAATGGCCGCAATCAGAAAGGAAGCGCCACCCAGAATCAGGGCATAAATAGCTTGCCCACCTGCGATTGTGGCAACAAAGAATCCCAGTATACTGGCAGCAAGGATTTGTGGAATTACAATAAAGAAGTTAAAAATACCCATATATGTGCCCATTTTATGAGCCGGTAATGATCCGGTAAGAATAGCATAGGGCATAGACAGTATGCTTGCCCATGCCAAACCCACCCCCAGCATAGAGATTATAATAAAAATGGGGTTTGTAATAAAGTATATTGACACAAACCCCAGGGCACCAGCAAGCAATGCAATCATGTG
The DNA here is from genome assembly GCA_964453995.1 of uncultured Bacteroidales bacterium. Lineage (GTDB taxonomy): Bacteria > Bacteroidota > Bacteroidia > Bacteroidales > UBA7960 > SKVR01. Next base: position 6,611 of record CAYVQC010000018.1, read on the forward strand.
GGTAATTCTACGGTTGGTCCAGCCGGCCAATACGGGCAGTAAAAAGGCCAGAAGTGCAGCAAATCCATTGTAGGCGGCAAATGCCACTCCTACCCAGTCAGCTCCTTTATTATATTCTTGCTCTACCCTTAGCAGTGTATTCTCAAGTCCCTCCGAAACGGTGAGATCACGATGCTCTCTGAAGAAATTGACAACCCGCATACTAGCTACTACATTGGACTGTCCGGCCAGAATTTGTTGTTCGTAAGTGGCGAGTTCTTCGTCTACCGCTTCCATTCGATTAAACCATTCCGCTTCAGGCTGATTCTCTAATTCAGTAATCAATTGCCGCATTTCCTGCACATCCGCTGCATTCATTTTCATGTCATAGATATGACTGGTAACCCCGGCTGTTGTATAGATCCACATGGCAAACAATGCAAACCAGGAGAAAAACTGTACTACAGCAAGTTGCCCCATGGTTTTGGGCATTCTGAACAAGTCATTAACCACTACAACAAAACCTCCTTTTGTTTTATTGTTTTTTATCAGCAATCCGGTAACAAGCTGGATAAAACCAAAAAGTGTAATACCTGCTGTCAGGATATAGAGTTCTGCTTCAAATTGGAAGAAATAAACCAGCAGGGTAAATAACACCCCCGCCAAAATCCAGAAAGGAGAAAGCCGTAAAAATTTTTGGGCAGGAAGCATATCATCTCTGCCATACTGTTTTTTTTGCTCTTCCTCATTACGGGATGATTGAAATTCTGCCAATTCCTCAGGACTATACTCTTTGGTGCGAATAACCGTCCATAACACCGAGAGGAAAAATACACCCGCTCCCAGGTAAAAAGCATATTTTACGGATTGAGGGATAAGCTCACCGGCTTCTACATCAGCCACATTGGGTACGCCAAGCCAGTTGGTGAGCATGTAGGGCAGCCCGCTTGCCACCACGGCCCCTATACCAATGAAAAAACTTTGCATGGCAAATCCCTTGGTGCGTTGTTCCGGGGGCAACATATCGCCAACAAATGCCCTGAAAGGTTCCATAGAAACATTTATGGATGCATCCAATATCCATAGCATCCCGGCAGCAACCCATAAAAACGGGCTGTTGGGCATAACAATCAATGCCAGAGAGGCAAAAACCGCCCCTATGAGAAAGAACGGACGTCTTCTACCAAATCGATTCCATGTGTTGTCACTAAGATAACCAATAATAGGCTGTACTATAAGTCCTGTTACCGGTGCCGCAATCCACAATATGGGAATCGATCCCACATCAGCACCTAAACTCTCAAAAATCCGGCTTACATTGGCATTCTGTAAGGCAAAGCCAAACTGAATACCCAGAAAGCCAAAGCTCATGTTCCAAATCTGCCAGAAACTCAAGCGTGGTTGTTGTTTCATTTTTTGTTGTTTAAGTTATTATTCCTTTTTTTCCATGGTCTGCACTTACCCTTACAATAAAACCGGCTCATACCCTGCCTGGTATGAGCTCAAAGGATTTCTTTTGTAATTACTTCTGGGTTGTGCAAGACCCTATTGTAATAGCAAGTAACTCGCTAACTTACAATAAGGCGTTAAAATTACATGAATTTTTTGGGTTACCGAAAAAAGCAAATTTTTTTTCTCTGATAATTATGAAGTTCATTGTGGTTTATTGCTTCAACTCAGGATATCTATATTGGAGCAATCAGGTGAAGATAAACCCCTGTATCACCCTGGCGGGTAATAGAAAATTCTGTTCGGAAAACTTTGTCGTAATAAGTCACCAGGTCGAGCCCCACTCCTGCTCCGGCAAGCAGCTTGTTGGAATAGGGATTATCCATAAAGAATATGGTATCGTGAACATATCCAAAATCTGTAAAGAAATTAACATACAAGGCATAATGGATAAGGGAGAATTTTTCATTGGCTATGAAGCCGATCCTGCTTACACGTTGTGGTACCAGGGCATATTTGAAATTGCTTTTTACCACTGCAAAATGCTGTCCATCAATAACGAAGTTCTCATACCCTCTCACCAGGTCACCTTTAAATCCTAAGCCCTGCTGTAAATAATACGGTTTAAAATCGCCGAAGGTAACTTTTGCATTCATCCCTGCTGCATAAAACCATCTTGGGCTTAGGGTCCAGAATTTTCGTAATGAGGTTTGCGCGGTGGTCATATCCATTTTTTCTTTAGGAAGCAAACCAAGCCCTTTGCGTTTGAGGCGAATGTCAAAATAATGCCCGTTGAGAGGATAAGCCCTGATATCGCGGTGATCATGCTTAAATTCATACCCCAGAGAAAGAAAAGGTGCCCGGGTTTCTGAACCAGGAGAGAACAATGGATTGAGGACCAGGAGTGAATCGGCAAATCGGTAATCATTGTATTCTGCTATAAAATGGTGGGTGTCATGAATGCCTCGGCGGTATATCATCCTGGTATTTACATAAAAATGTCGAAGAGCAAAAGAACCCTTTTCCGAATAGAAAACCTGCATGTTATCTCTTGTCATGTATTCTATCTCATTACGCTGATTCAAACCTATGTTGAAGGATAACCCGATTTTTTGCTGGTTATTGATATAAGGGATATAATAGCCCAGACTGTAGTTTTGTCTGTACCCGGCCCGGGCAAGGATGCTGATTCTTTCCATCCTGCCCCTGAAATTTTCTTTTACAACGTACACTCCATAATTGGTGCGCTCAAAGGAAGGGTTCATGATCCAATCGTTAAGGTTGCGCTCGGCAACTTCAAAAATAGGAAAGGGCCAGATATACCAACGCTCTACAAAAGTAAACCTTACGCTTGCGGCGGGCAGCAGATCATGAAAGATAAGTGAAACATTGACAAAGTTAAACAAGGAGGTATTGAGAAGATTTTCGCGGCTCTGCTCCAACACGTTTGATATTTCAGTTCGCCTCAAAGTATCGCCAGGAGCAAATACCAGTTCACGCTGAAGGATGTGTTGACGTGTAGACAGGTTACCTTCAAACTGGATATCACTGATAACAATAAAATCGGATGACTTAACAGCTTCCGGGAGATTTTCGCAGTGTCCTTCGGGCAAATACCGGCTGTAGGGCCAAAGCGATGCCAGCTGCTCTTGTGCAGTGAGGGTAGCTATACAACCCCAGAACAGAATGAACAAGGCCGCCGGGTAAATGCGTTTCATCAAAAAGACTTTTAGTCAAATATTCAGATAGTTCATCAACGCCCCGAATCTTTCCCTTAGCAGATCATCGTAATCGTTTTCATCAGAATAAGAGGCAATGATATTGTATTGGAAGCGATTAAATGTTTGTATAACCACCGAAACATCTAGTTTATTAAGCTTCAGGGTAACTTCAATCTTGGTATTTTCGCCAAAGGTACGGGTGCAGCAACTTAATATCTTGGCATCATTGGATTCTACCAGGCGGGCAATTTCGTGCAGTGAATAATCCTGCAGGTTCATATGCAGCACAATTATACCTCCGGGCTGATCAAATGAACCTGTTTTCGATATTTCCTCCACCAGCCGGGATTGTGTAATACAACCCAAATAGTTTTCCTGCTCATCCAATACCGGTATGAGGGATAATTTCATGGATCCAACGGCACGGATAACATCAAAAAGATGCTGTTCTTCCTTTACATAAGGGCGAGATAATGAGAGCCGGTAGTTACCCAGTTGCTCTTCAAAGTTGTTCATATCATAAACATCTTTTTCGGAAACCAGCCCCAGGAAAGCTTCATTATTGACTATTGGCAAATGGGATACGCGCATCTCTTCCATCCAGCTTAACGCTGTGGTACCGGTATCGGATGTGCGCAACGGAAGAATAATGTCGCTCAGAAGTTCACTTGCCATCATAGTAATTGAATTAGTCCTTAAAAGTAATCATTTGGTTGAAATTAACACAGGAAAAAACAAGTTTTTTCAGCATTTTGCCTTTGTCATAGTCTAACAATCATTTTTGCAAAAAATTGTGCACTATTGTCTTAAGTTACTCTGGTGAAACTTTTATAGCTTTGCACAAAAAAGATTATGATACGACTCAGTGTAAATATAAATAAAATCGCAACGATACGCAACGCACGCGGTGGAAATATTCCTGACGTTGTAAAAGCGGCCATTGACTGCGAAAGATTTGGAGCACAAGGCATTACCGTCCATCCACGGCCTGACGAACGACATATAAGACGCAAAGACGTTTATGATATCAGGCCTTTGATCACCACAGAGTTCAATATTGAGGGTTATCCCAACCGCAAATTTCTCGACATGGTAGTGGACGTAAAACCCCACCAGGTTACCCTGGTTCCTGATCCTCCCAATGCCCTTACTTCCAATGCCGGGTGGGATACTATAAAACACCTCGACCTGCTCAAAGATGTAATTGCAGAACTGAAATCTGCCGGTATACGCACTTCCATTTTTATTGGAACAGAAAAGGAACTGATATACAAAGCTGCCGAAACCGGTACCGATCGGGTGGAGTTGTATACCGAACCCTATGCCAGCGATTTTCCGCATGGCAGGGAAAAGGCAATAGAGCCTTTTGTAAAGGCTGCAGAAGCAGCTTTGGAGGTGGGGCTGGGCCTTAATGCCGGGCATGATCTGAGCCTGGAAAACCTGAAATATTTTGCAGAGAAAATTCCTGGATTGCTGGAAGTTTCCATAGGGCATGCCCTGGTATCAGATGCACTCTACTTTGGGCTTGAGAATACCATCCAATTGTACCTGAGACAACTGAAAGTGTAAAATCTCAACCCAAAAGAACCTTACTCTCTTTTTATTATCCTGACAATATGGAGTTGTACCATCAGCATTACGGAGAAGGCAGTCCTATGATCATTTTGCATGGTTTGTTTGGCATGTCAGACAATTGGGTAAGCCTTGCAAAGAGATTTGCCGCTCATTATTCGGTTCATGTTATCGACCAGCGAAACCATGGCCGGTCAGGCTGGCACGAGGTGTTCAATTATGAAGCCATGGCTGATGACATTGAAGAGTTTATGGACGACCACCAGATAGAATCAGCCATTTTGCTTGGCCACAGCATGGGTGGAAAAACCGCCATGCAGTTTTCCCTCGATCATCCTGAGAAGATCAATAAACTGATCGTTGCCGACATCAGTGCTGACGAATACAATCATAAACACGACGCCTTTATTGATGCTATGCTCTCCATTGATCTGAAAGGAAAAAACAGCCGAAACGAAGTTAGCCGGGAACTGAAAGAAAAGATTGGAGATGACAGGATACGCCAGTTCTTAATGAAGAATCTTCACTGGAAAGATCGTTCAACGCTGGGCTGGAAAGCCAATCTTGAAGTGATCAACAAAAACCTCAGCCATATTTTCCGCGCCATCGATTCTTCACATCCCTACCCAAAGCCAACCCTCTTCATCAGGGGGGGCGAAAGCCTCTACATAAGGCAAAACCACATTCCACGTATCAAAAAACTCTTTCCGCAGGCACGAATAGAAACCATTGAAGGAGCATCGCATTGGCTGCATGCCGAAAAACCCGATGAATTTTACGACCTGGTAATGGATTTTCTGCAGCAATAACCTATGCTTCTGTAAGGGTAAATGCCACAGATATTGGTGCTAGAACCACCTGATACATATTCCATCCCATATAACTTATGCCAAAGGCGGTTAACCCGTAAACGGCAGCGAGGCTAAACACTTGTCTTAAAAAAAAACAAAAACAAACTCCATGTTTGCAAAAAACACCGTATTGGATTTTCTTTGTTGTATACGAATCAGTTATTACTTAAATCCATACAACATGAACACGATGAAACATTTTGCAGTTGCTGTGCTTACAGCGATTTGCTCTGTTGCTGCTGCACAGCAGGGAAATGAACTGTTCACTGCCGAAAAAATGTGGGAAATGGAGCGTGTAGGCTCTTTTGATGTGTCGCCCGACGGGATGAGTGCCGTTTTCCCGGTTACCAGTTACAACATCGAAACCAATGCATCCACCACCAACCTTTATCTTCTTGACATTGAAGAAGGAACTACCCGCCAGATCACCTATTGGGGCAAAGAAAGCTCACCGGTTTGGAGCCCCGATGGGAATAAGATCGCTTTTGTTTCCAGGAGGCACAATGGACCGGGCCAGATTTATATCCTTGACATGCGGGGCGGTGAGGCAAAACAAGTCACCGATTTACCTGTGGGAGTTTTTTCCATAAAATGGTTCCCTGATGGCAATCAAATTGCTTTTGGAGCCAACATTCTGCCGGAATATGAAGGAGATTTTGACAAACTCAAAAATCTGCTGGAACAAAAGAAGGAGAGCAAAGTCACAGCCAAAGTTACAGAAAACACTATGTTCCGTTTCTGGGATCGCTGGCTTACAGGCGGAGAGCACCCAAGGCTATTTAAAGTGAATGCCAGCACGAAAGAGGTCACCGATCTGATGCCCAACACAAACAATTACTTCAATATGATGGGGGGTGTATCTTACGACATTTCCCCGGATGGAAATCAGATCGCTGTAAGCATGAACAGTACCGAACCTCCCTTCGACAACCTTAACTATGACATTTACCTCCTCCCTACCGATGGAAGCGGTACCCTGACAAACATTACCTCTCAAAACAAAGCCAACGATCTCTCGCCTCTATATAGTCCTGATGGCGGGCAAATTCTTTACGGGCAACAGAATATCTATCATTTTTATGCTGACAATGTCCAGATGGTAACCTACAACTTGGCTGATGATACCCGTGAAAATATAACGGAAGATATAGATCTTTCCTGCTCCAGCTGGATTTTCTCCAATGATGGGAAAACCATTTTTTTCCATGCCGAACACAAAGCACAAAATGCAATTTTCAGCATTCCGGCCGATGGTGGCGATCACACACTGGTTTTTGAAGAAGGAACCAATGGAAACGTCTCCATTGCCGGGGAACAAGGCAGAAACCTGCTTTTCACGCATCACAATCTCAATATGCCCACCGAAATTTTCCTGACAGATCACAGCGGCGATAATCTGACTCAGCTTACAAGCTTTAACAAGGAACGAATGGAAAAATTTAATCTTGGCAAAGTAGAAAACGTAACCTACAAAGGTGCCAATGATGCTGATGTTCAGATGTACATTGTTTATCCGCCTGATTTTGATCCCACAAAGAAATACCCACTGGTATTGATGATTCATGGTGGCCCGCACGGTGTTTTTGGTAACAACTGGCATTACCGCTGGAATGCGCATCTTTTCGCTGTACCGGGATATGTGGTGGCATTGCCCAATTTCCACGGAAGCACCAGCTTTGGACAGGATTTTGCCATTTCTATTCATGGAGAACATGCCAACCAGCCCTTCGAGGATATCATGAAAGCTACTGATTATATGATCGAAAAAGACTATATAGATGAAAGCAGAATGGCCGCTACCGGTGGAAGCTACGGCGGTTATATGGTAAGCTGGATTGCAGGAAATACCGACCGGTTTGCCGCCCTGGTCAATCATGCCGGTGTATATGATCTTCACCTGCAGTTTGCCTCAGATTATGCAGGCAACAGAGGCTACCAATATGGTGGTACCCCCTGGGAAAACTTTGATGTGCTCAACTCACAAAACCCCTCACAGTTTGCCCATAATTTCAAAACCCCCATGCTGGTAATTCATGGAGAACTGGACTACAGGGTTCCCGTAGCACATGGGTTCCTGGTTTACGGCATCTATAAATCAATGGGCCTTGAAGCAAGGCTGGTATACTACCCCGATGAAAACCACTGGATACTTACTGCTCAAAACTCAATTTTCTGGTACGAGGAGCTACATAACTGGCTGGAAAGATACCTGAAAGAATAAACCATGGGGAGGGGTCAACACCCTTCTAAAAAAACTGAGCCTGTCGATTCAACTGGCAGCAACAGCTGGAGTTTCGACAGGCTCAGTCTCTTTTCAGAAGGAAGGATAAAGTGCAGAGTTCTTATCTTTTCAGTTTGAATCTAACAGGCAAAGTATATCTTACCCTCACCGGCTGGGTTCCCATTCGACCAGGATTCCACCCGGGCATACTTTCCACGGCCCTTATTGCCTCCTCATCGCAACCGGCACCTATTCCTCTGATTACATGAACATTGCTTACACTACCATCCCTTTCTATCACGAAACCTACAAAAACAACCCCCTCAATATTCAGGTTTACAGCCATTGACGGATAATTGATGGCCTGTGCCAGGTATTTGTACAATGCCTGGTCTCCTCCCGGAAATTCCGGCATGTATTCCGGCCTGTCAATAATAATGTCTTCATCTACCTCTTTTTCTGGTTCCGGGAAAACAGGAGTATAGTCGGGAATCCTTGTTTCTGGTAATCCTTCCACATCCAGGGGTACAAATTCTTCTACAATTTCCTCCTTTGTGGTGACCAGATCCTTTCGAACCGATGGCTTGGGCGGATCGGGGGGTTTGGGAATGGTAATGGGTACCATGGTTAATTCAGGAACCTCCATTTGAGTTCCGGTGAAATCATGAGAAATTCTATCGGGAACTCGATACTGGAAGGCCAGAAGAACTCCAATCATGGCAATGATAATACCTGTTTTAAGAAAAATACCTTTCCGGCCGTCGAGCTTTTGCTGGGATGTTCTTTGTGTGTTCATAGCATTGTAATTTAAGTGAATAATGATATTCGGGAAAAAATGCCTGCAAACACTTTGCGCGCAAAGAGCAATGGATCAAAAACGTCGTTTAATATAATAACGCAGTTGTTTTTTAAAATATTGTTAACAATGCAAAGTATCCTTAAAAAAAAATCCCACAAATTAAACCCCACCAGCAACGGACGGAATGATAAAAAATAAGTATTTTTAGGGCTGTTCCCTTAAAAAGCACGATTGTTTCCTTTGCAACTCCGATTGCAAACAAAAAATGCTTTTTTACCTCACAGAATATAAAAAGCAATAGAAATGCCTAACATCAACAATACAAGCAAATTACTGTTGAACATAAAAAACAAACCAGCCCAAACAATCAACAAAAAAGATATGCAGCACTACGACAATCATCAACAGCTTAATGAAGAATTTCCCATGTACGAATTTCATATGGAGCGATCACTGCGTCATAAGTACCAGATCGACGAAGCATTATTTTCAATGCGCGGAAGCATTATTTTCTCAAATTTTGCGGCGGTAAGAAAGTTTGTTTACCAGCTCAATGCCAAAAGGGACCCCCGCCTGCATGTATATCCCGGCGAAGTGAATGCAACCGGACTGCTGGAGGAGATCTACCACTACATTCTGCGTCAGTACGAACTTGAGGTGAATCCCGCAGTTTTTCGCAAAGCCGAAGCCCATCTTTCAAAAGCCCTCGGAGAGGAAAAACTCAACCTGCTGCTGCAAGACATGATCGATAAATTTCCACCTACCGAAGTTTACCAGGGGAAAACCACCCTGGGAAAATACCTTGAAGGAAATTCAGCAGGCCGATCAAACAGGCAAATATCCATTGAGGAAGGTATCATGTTGTTTTTTGCCAATTTCAATCCTGCCAATAAAAAACTAAAAGAACTTTTTGATGACAAATACATGGACGATCCCGAGGGCTTCAGGCTAATGATCGATCTGCTGGAAGATTTCTTTGAAGAGCAACCACCCTACGGCCCAGACAACCAGGATATCTTCGACCTTTTCAAAACCCCTATACTTACAGCTCCCGACGACATCAGCAAGCAGCTGGATTATATCCTTGAAAAATGGCAACGGTTCTTGCCCGAAAATATCCGCACCCAATTGCTGACGGGCCAGGATCTTTTGCGCGAAGATGTAAGATTTGAAACCACAGGGGGGGTAGGAATTCCTACCATGGCACCTAGATATAAAGGCATGGGAGATGATGCAGGCATGTTTTCCCTTGGCAAATCAGGTTACAAATATGCAGAAGACCTGGAAAAGGATTATGAAGAGCATGAGGCTTTTACCCCTGATGTACACTGGATGCCCAGCGTAGTAATGATCGCAAAGAATACCTATGTATGGCTGGATCAGCTTTCAAAAAAATACCAGCGCGAAATTCGTCGCCTGGACCAGATTCCCGATGAGGAACTCGATCAGATCAGGAAATGGAATTTTACAGGCCTTTGGCTCATTGGGATTTGGGAAAGAAGTGAGGCATCACGCCGCATCAAGCACATTATGGGAAATATTGATGCAGTCTCATCTGCCTACTCCCTTTACGACTACCAGATAGCCCATGATCTTGGTGGCGAGGAAGCCTATCAAAACCTTAACGAAAGAACCCGTGCACGCGGCATCAGGCTTGCCAGCGATATGGTACCCAACCATACGGGCATCTTTTCCAAATGGGTGATCGAACACCCCGACTTTTTCATCCAGTCTTCCCAGCCTCCATTTCCCGGATACAGCTTTAGCGGCGAAAACCTGTCGCAACATCCTGATTACGAGATAAGACTGGAAGACGGCTATTACAGCAAAACCGACGCTGCCGTAGTTTTCCAGTGGGTGAACAAGACCAACGGGCAGGTACGCTACATTTACCATGGCAACGATGGCACCAATATGCCCTGGAACGACACGGCACAGCTTGACATGATCAAACATGAAGTGCGCCAGGCCGTGATCGATAAGATCTTCGAGGTAGCCCGCCGCTTTTCCATCATCCGTTTCGATGCGGCCATGACCCTTGCCAAAAAACATTTTTCAAGATTGTGGTATCCACGGCCCGGCTCTGGTGGCGATATCCCTTCCAGGGCCGACTATGCCATGTCGCAAAAGCAATTTGACGATCTGTTTCCGGTAGAATTCTGGCGCGAGGTGGTTGACCGGATGAATGCCGAAATGCCCGAAACTCTCCTGCTTGCAGAAGCCTTCTGGTTTATGGAGGGATATTTTGTGCGCACCCTGGGCATGCACAGGGTATACAACTCGGCGTTTATGCACATGCTGAAGAATGAGGAAAATGAAAAATACCGCGATCTTATCACCAATACTCTTGAATTTGAACCTGAGATCCTGAAACGGTATGTAAATTTCATGAGCAACCCCGATGAAGAAACGGCTATCAGGCAATTTGGCACAGACGATAAATACTTTGGAATTTGCGTGCTTATGAATACACTGCCTGGATTGCCTATGTTTGCCCATGGCCAGATTGAAGGCTATACTGAAAAATACGGCATGGAGTACCAGAGGGCCTATTACAATGAAGAACCCCAGCAATGGCTGGTAGAAAAACATGAACGGCAGATCTTTCCCATTACCCGTAAAAGATACCTTTTCAGTGAAATAGATGATTTCAACATTTTCGACTACATTGACAGCTACGGCAATACAAATGAAAATGTTTTTGCCTTTACCAACCGCTTCAGGGAGGAAAGGGCATTGGTACTTTACAACAATAAATATGAGCAGGCGACGGGCAGAATTCATTTCAGTGCTCCCAAGCTGGTACGTACCTCATCAGGAAAAGAAGCCATAAGCATTGGGCTGGCGCAGGCCCTCGATATTAAAACCGATGACCAGATTTTTTACATCTTCCGGGAGCACTTTTCCGGATTGGAATACATCAGGAGAGGACGCGACATGCATCATGACGGCCTGCAATGGAATCTCAACGGCTTTGAATACCGGCTCTTTTGGGAGTTTCGCGAAGTATACGACCATACGGGAGAATACGAAAGGATTTATTGGAAAAATGGCGGTGGAGTGCCTTCCATAGAAAACGAATTGCAGGTGATGCGTTTGAAGCCTCTGCACGAAAGTTTTGAAGCCATATTTGCCGAAGACATCATCAACTTCCTGGTCAACAGGATAACACAGCAAAGAAGCGGCAGATCAGAAAAACTGGGTTATACCCTCATGAAAGCCCGTTTTAAGGAATTTGCTGATCAGGTGGTTAAGCACTATGATTTAAAAAATACAGAAACAGAAGCAGCTTCGGAAAACTTCATACTCAGGGTTAAAAGTATTGAAAACACTTTCGACTTTATCCGTAAGGGAGAAAATGAACGTAAAGAATTTGTTTCATTGGCCGGTGTAGGCAATCCCGAACGATTGCTCACCATCGGTAGTCTGGGAGGCTACAGGGAAAATATGATCGTTTTGCTGGCTTACTATGTGTTGCAAAGCCTCTTTGAAGATATAAAGGATGAAACCCGCAACTACCTTGATGAGCAGATGCGCCTGCAGTGGCCCCTGAAACATATTCTTCAGCGCAGCGGGAAAGGCGGATTTGCCATTGAACGCGACATACAGCTGGTAATGATCCTGCTGCAAACAAAGGAAAACCTCTTTGACTTTATGTCCCTCAGCCACCAGGATTTCAGGCTCAGCAAAGCACAAAAGCTGAAAAAGAACACTGAAATGCAAAAAGCCAAACAAGCTGCAGATATGCTTGACAACGAACAAATCAAAAGCTTTATAGGCACCAACCAATACCAGGGCGTAACCTACTTCAGCAAAGAAAACTACGAAGAACTGATTGACTGGCTCAATACCATTTCTGTGCTGAACTACTTTGCACTCCTCGACCAGGAAATTACCCTGGGGGAACGCAAAAACCTCGAAATGCTTTTTCAGCAAAATATTAACTTTTTGATTTCAGCCAGGCAAATATCAGAAAGAGCAGGGTATGAACTCAAAAAACTTGAAATTTTGCTAAGAGGAAAATAAACCCTCATGGACCAGATCATAAACTTTTAATGAGAAGAATACGCTTACTTTTACTTTTTTGTATCCTCATGTCTTCAATGGCAGAACATGCCCTTACCCAAATTAAAGGCATAGGATTGCCCTTTATTATCAATCATCAGCGCAATACCTATCATGCCAGCACACAGAATTGGGCAATTACTCAAAATGAAAAAGGATACATGTATTTTGCCAACAATGATGGTGTCCTGGAATATGAAGGCACCAATTGGAGAGTTTATCCTGTACCCAATGCCTCGGTAGTAAGGTCTGTTCTGGCAGTAGGTGATACCATATATGCCGGTGCCTTTGAGCAATTTGGATTCCTCGCCCCCAACGAAAAGGGAGAACTCACATGGAATTCTCTTCACCATCTTGTACCCCCTCAGCATGCAGGCTTCGATGAGATATGGAGCATTTTCAAAGTTGGTAATCGTATCATATTTCAATCTTTCAAAGCAATCTTCATTTATGAGGACAACAATTTGTATGTGATCCCGGCCAGGGGTCAGTTCAATTTCATGCATAAGGTACATGATAATTATTATTTGGTTGACAATGAGCAGGGATTAATGAAACTGCAGGGCGATACCCTTGCCCTGGTTGCCACACATCCGGCTTTATTCCGCAATGAGCTTACCGCTCTTCTCCCCTACAACGGAGGGAAATATTTGCTGGGAACCTCAAACGAAGGAGCTTTTGTATGGGATGGCAACCAGATTTACCCCTGGCAAGCACCAGTAAATGAAATCCTGGCACAGCACAATCTTTTTACCGCAGAAGTTTTACACGGAAACTACCTGGCCTTCGGCACCATTAGAAACGGCATATATATTACCGATGGAAACGGGGAAATCTTACAACACCTAAACCGCAGCAAAGGCCTTCAAAACAATACAATTCTGGCCTTGTACCAGGACCAGCGTCAAAATTTGTGGCTGGGCCTCGACAACGGAATCGACTATATCGAAATAAGTTTACCCCTTACCATCTTCAATCACAATTTTGATATTGAGAGTACATACACTTCCATTGTACATGATGACATCCTCTATGTAGGTACCAACCAGGGCCTTTTTGCAGCGCCCAATAATGAGCTCGAAGCATTTGGTGCCAATGGAGAATCTTTCAGGCTGATACCCGGCACCGAAGGGCAGGTATGGAGCCTCGAAATGGTGGATAACACTTTGTTTTGCGGTCATAACTACGGATGCTTCCAGATAAACGGATACCAGGCAAGGGAAATATCGGACATCAGGGGTTACTGGTCTTTCAGAAACCTGCCCAATACCACCGACACCATTTTGGCTGGCACGTATTCGGGCCTGGTAAGACTGGTTCGCAACAACGATTCATGGCAGTTTCTCGATGAAGTGAAAGGATTCAGGGAGTCGAGCAGAAACTTTTTTATTGATGAAAACAGCTACATATGGGTTTCTCATGGATACAGGGGTTTGTTCAGACTTATCCCCTCAAAAGACTTTTCGCACATCGAAAAGGTAGTACTCTTCCATGGTTCAGCCGGCCTTCCCCCTGAATTACCCTATAACCTGCACAATGTCAATCAGAAAATGGTGGTCTCTACACTGGACGGCTTGAAACAATATGACGCCGGATCGGAACAATTTGTTCCCGACACTTTACTAAACCGCTTATTTGCCGGAAAAGGCTTTATTGACAAACTGCACCAGGACAACCAGGGAAATTTATGGTATTACACCGATGAATATCTTGGTCTGAAAAGAAGACTGGAAGATGGTTCGTTTCGCGACATAACATCTCCCTTTGCCCGCATCAATGACTTCCTGATTCCGGCATTTCAAAATATTTTTACCGCCGACAGCCGAAACATATTCATCGGCTCGCAATATGGCTTGGTTCATTACAATCCCTATATTATTAATGATTATTCAGCATGGGAAAATACCTTTTTCAGGGAAGTATCATTTTACAGCAAGCATGATTCGCGCAATTTTAATTTGATGTACAACAGTCATTACACTACAAAAACGAAGGAGAATCCTCTACAACTACCCTACGCCCTCAATTCTGTCAGTTTTGGGTATACCGTGCCGGTTTTTGAAAACCCTGAAGCAATCCGCTTTTCCTATCGTTTAAAAGGGTTTGACCAAACCTGGTCAGATTGGGAGGCCGTAAATTTTAAGGAATATACCAACCTGAGAGAAGGGCAATATGTGTTTGAGGTTAAAGCGTTGAATGCCTTTGGAATTGAAACTTCTGTTGCCTCATTTTACTTCGAGATCAAACCCCCATTGCTCAGATCGCGGGAAGCATATATATCTTATGCAGTAGTATTGTTTTTGATCGTTGTGGGTAATTTTTATTTTGTAAGAAGAAGGATACTTAAGATCAGGCAGCGGGAAAAATTCAGGCACGAAAAACGCCTTGAACAAAGGGAAAAGCTCTTTAAAGAACAAACTGAACTTAGCGAGAAAGAAATTATGCAGCTTCGCAACAAGAGCCTTCAAAACGAAATGAAATACAAAAATAAGGAACTGGCCAATGCAACCCTTCACCTTATCCAGAAAAACAAAACCCTTACATCACTAAAAACCGACCTGAACAAAGTTCTCAAATCCATACCTTCCGATAATCCCGAAAAACACACGGTAGCCAATCTTTTGAAAAAAGTAAACAGGGACTTGCGTAATGAAAAAAACTGGGAACTGTTTAATAACTATTTTGATGAGGTTCACCAGGATTTTATCAGCAGGGTAAAAGAAAAACATCCTGATCTTTCGCCCAGGGAACTGCGTTTATGTGCTTACCTGAGGATGAATCTCTCTACCAAGGAAATTGCACCTCTAATGAATATCAGCATCAGGGGTGTTGAGATCAGCCGATACCGTTTAAGGAAAAAACTCAACCTTGAACATGACATCAATCTTTCCGATTATTTTATTTCTTTTTAACCCGAAAATCCTTTTTCAAATACCTCGAATCCTGATTTTCTTTCTTTCCTCATTTTAACTGTTGGATAGCCTTACTGAGAAAGAAGCTAAACAGCTGATTTACGATTCAAACGACTTATTTCCAATATTTTTTAAATATCATGACGTAGTTATGATGTAGTGAATTTTCGGGTTGTTGTAGTTATGATGTGTGTAAATATTTGGATGGCTCCGCAAACGTTTGTTTCTTTGTCCAACATCATGAAAACCCGCTATAATTGGGCAGAATTGCTTCATTGTAGCTCATTCTTTTAATTTTTATCCATTTCATTACAACTAAAACAACACTACTATGAAAAAGAACAGAACAAATCTACTCCTTTCAATGGCACTTGCCTTCCTGGGAGTATTCGTTGTATTGTCGTTCAATTCATGCGACAAAGAAGAAGATCCGGTAGAAGATCCCATTGCAACGTTTCAGTATGAGATCAGTGAAGAAAACTATCTGCAGGTTGTCTTCAGCAACTTTTCTTCCAATGCCGAAACATATTTGTGGGCTTTTGGAGATGGAAATACCTCAACCGACGAAAACCCGGTTCACACTTATGCCGAGCCTGGTGTTTATGAAGTAACACTCACCGCAACCAACAGCGCCGATGTTTCAGCAAGCTATAATGCAAGCATAGAAATACAGGATCCTTTTGAAGCCCTGGCACGGTTGGCAGGAGAAACATCAAAGACCTGGAAACTCTACCGTGTTGAGTCAAGCATGGGTGTAGGCCCCAACATGGAGACTCCCCGCGACTGGTGGGCACTTTTCAACGATGGTACACGCCCCTGTGTATACTACCATGAGTTTACCTTCCACCGCGATGGTACTTATGAATTTAACGATAATGGTTCTTTCTGGGGTGAAGGCGGCTTGTTTCCCGAAGATTTGGAAGGAACATGCTTTCCAGCCGAAGCGGCCAACATGTTCAATGTTGACGGCGATGACGTAAGTGCATGGCTTGGTGGAACCCATCAATTCGAATTTGATGCAGCTGTAAACCAGGTGACACTTTTAGGGGAAGGTGCCTGGATTGGCCTCCCTAAAACCGGAACAGACGGAGAAGTAACCGTTCCTCAAACCAGTGTAACCTTCAACATGTCTATTGAAGAGCGCGAAGGCTACGACTATATGCACGTATGGTATGATTATGGTGACCTGGTGTGGTCGTTCTCTTACGCACACTACCACGATCCGTCATTGGAACCACCCGTAGAAGAAGAAGCCCAGGAGTGGGGAGAAGATCTTCCTGATATTACTCCCGATGAAATTTTTGTAACTTTTGCTGCAAGAGATGCCGAAAACATGGCAACAATTGACACTGTAACTTCTGGTTCAACCGTTGCTTTCGGTGTAGAAGATCCCCTGGGTGGAGATCAAAATGTAGGTGAATTTACCAGAACTGAAGGCGTTCAGTACCAGGAACTGCAATTCAGAACTACTCCTGAATTGAACGATATCCAGTTTGACAACTTCACAACTGCCAAAATTGATATCTACATCCCTGCTGATACTGACTTCTCAGTACTGCAAAGAACGTTCGTTTTCGGTTTTGCAGATGTAAGTGCTACCCAGGAATGGTGGAACAGCCCCGTACAATTTTTGAAAGAAGGCGAAGATGTTGTGTTGGGCGAATGGACAACTTACGAATTTGACCTTACCGATGTAAAGGCCCGTAATGATCTTGACATGATTTACCTCGGCATGGGTGGCGGTGGCCACGAAGCCGGTGGTACTTTCTATGTAAGAAACCTCATTTTTGAATAAGCGATTTTTCCCTGCCTCATAGTAATCTCTTTTGATTGAATTACCGTGAATTCTTACCGGGGTGGTCTGTACCTTTCTCAACAGGCCACCCTGGTTAAAGGCAGGGTTTTTTTATACACTCTCTTTTTTACTATCATGCATAAATCCAGGTTCACTTCCATGTACTTTTTTATCCCATTACTCTTGCTTGCCTTTGGCTGCAACGATGAAGAAATTACCAACCCAGGAGATCCTTCCGATCTGGATGTAAACATTGAGATACAGGATCATACCACCGTATTCATACAGGCTACAGCCCAAAATACGATCGAATACCAGTTCCGGTTGGGAAACGCAACTGACCCCACAGAAACCAATACTTCTGGAATATTTGAACATACATATGATCAACCGGGAAACTATACCATTGATATAAGGGCTTATGGCTCTTCGGGCCGCTTTCTTCGTGAAGAGGTACAGTTCACCATTACAATTCCCGATTCCGATGTAAACATCGACCAGGGATACACTACACCTCTCACCTATGATGGATGGGATCTGGTGTGGCATGATGAATTTGAGGGTAACAGCATAAATACCGACTACTGGGTATTTGAAAGCGGCGACGGATGCCCCAATCTTTGTGGATGGGGAAATAATGAGTGGCAATACTACCGACAGCAAAATGCCTGGGTTGGCGATGGAGTGCTCACCATTGAGGCAAGACAGGAGAATTTTGGAGGAAGCCAATATACCTCTACCCGCATGAAAACCCAGGGAAAAAAATCCTTCCAATATGGACGTGTAGATATTCGTGCATTGCTGCCCAAGGGTCAGGGTATATGGCCGGCACTTTGGATGCTGGGCGACAACATTTCAAGTGTTGGCTGGCCCGCATGTGGAGAGATTGATATTATGGAAATGATTGGCGGAAGTGGCAGGGAGAAAACAGTACACGGAACATTGCACTGGGATACCAACGGACATGCCTATACCGGGGGTTCTTACTCACTTCCTTCCGGCACTTTTGCTGACGAATACCACGTTTTCTCTATCATATGGGATGAAACTTCCATTCGCTGGTTTGTGAATGACAACCAATACCATGCAATCGACATTACCCCCTCCCATATGTCTGAGTTCCACAATGACTTCTTCTTTATTTTCAATATTGCTGTTGGTGGAAACTGGCCGGGATATCCCGACGAAACCACAATCTTTCCCCAACAAATGAGAGTTGATTATATCCGAATGTTTCAGCAACAATAATGACGCATTACATTTTGAGTGATAAATGGAACATTCATTTTACTTAATTTTTAACTGAATTTATGCCCGGAATTAGTGCGGGACAAATTTCAAACACCTTTAAATCAATGCATATGAAAAAACCCTTATTCAAATTACTGCTTCTGGTTTCCGGGGTTTTATGGGGACTCTCCGTACAGGGTCAAACCCTTACAGGAAAAGTCACTGACCGCATGACCGATGAATCGCTGCCTGGAGCCAACGTTGTGATCGAAGGCACCACCCAGGGAACAGTTACTGATTTCGACGGTAATTATCAGATTGGTCTTGCACCCGGAACATATAATATCGTATTCTCTTACCTCGGCTATGCCTCAGAAACCATTGAGATTACTTTAGAGGCCGATGAGACACAGGTATACAATGTTGCACTTTACCCGGACATTACAACTTTTGAGGAGTTTGTTGTGATCGGTTACGGTGTTCAGCAAAAGAAAGTAGCTACCGGTGCCATTGCCAGCGTGAGTTCAGAAGAAATAACCCGAACCCCTGTTTTGCGCATGGAACAGGCTATGCAGGGTAGAACAGCCGGTGTGCAGGTAACCAGCCTCTCGGGACAGCCGGGTGAAGCTCCCACAGTTCGGATCCGTGGCGCCGGTACCACCGGTAATGCAGCTCCTCTTTATGTAGTTGACGGAATGGTAGTAGGTGGAATAGACTATCTCAACCCCGGAGACATTGAATCAATAGATGTGCTCAAAGATGCTGCTTCTGCCGCCATTTACGGTGCCAGGGCAGCCAATGGTGTTGTATTGATCACCACCAAGTCAGGAACAAGGGGAGAAATGAGCATTACCTATTCTGCATACCAGGGCATACAAAATGCTGCCCGAACCATCGATATGCTCAATGCTGATCAGTACCGGATGTTAATGAACGAAGGTGCCCGCAATGCCGGCCTTTCAGAACCATTTGATCTTTCTGAGATCCCAGAGCACGATACCAATTGGCAAAACGAACTGTTCCAGTCCAATGCACCTATCTTTAATCATGATATAACCGTTACCGGGGGATCTGATCGCTCTACTTACTCCTCTGCTCTCTCCTATTTCTCACAGGAAGGCATTATTGGCGGAGAAAAGTCAAAATTCGACAGGATCACAGCACGCCTGAATACTACCCATAAGGTAAATGACTTTTTTTCGTTTGGAAATAACATGGCTTACTCCTACATTGAAAGACGTGGCATTGCCAGCAACACCTCTTTCAACGGCGCATACAGCAGCGCTCTAAACATTGACCCTCTTACTCCTGTATTTGAAACCAATGAAAATACGCTCGATCAGTATCCCTATTCGGAAGAGCCCGTTGTTACTGATGCTGAAGGAAAAATTTACGGCATCTCCAATTATGTGGGGGCAGAAATCGTCAATCCCCTCGCATTGCTTGAAACGCAGCGCCAAAACACTCGCGTGGATAAAATCGTAGGAAATGTGTATGGTGAACTGGAACTCATAGAAGGATTGAAAATAAAATCCAGCATGGGTCTTGACTTTGCCTATATTGTTAACGATTCGCACACACCCTTGTTTTACCTCAATGGGGCCCAGAGCAATACCGATAAAACCAATGTATCCAAGGGGATTCAGCGCTTTTATACCTGGGATTGGGAAAATACAGCGGTTTACAGCAGACAGATAGACAGACATAACTTTTCTGTTCTGGCAGGTATTACAGCGAGAAAGGAAAACTATGAAGACCTATCAGGTTTCAATGCCCAGGTTCCTGTAGATGATCCCGATAATGTATACCTGAGTATGGCTACCGATACTGTATGGACAGCTTATGGTGGTGCGTCTCACTACGCACTGCTCTCTCAGTTTGGTAGAATCATTTATGACTATGATACCCGCTACGCTTTCAATTTCACACTGCGTCGCGATGGATCTTCCAACTTCGGTTCCAATAACCGCTTTGGTATCTTCCCTTCGGTAGCAGCTACCTGGATCATCAGCGAGGAAGGATTCTTCCCCCAGTGGAATGCCCTTGACATTTTAAAAATAAGAGCTTCATGGGGTATCAATGGTAACGACAACATTGGTCGTTTCAGATACATTTCAACCATCAACAAGAGCAGGGGCTATATTTTTGGTTCAGGAAGAGCCTTTGGTGCCTCTCCATCCTTTGTAGAAAATGCTGACCTCAAGTGGGAGGAGTCAGAACAATTGAACTTTGCTCTTGACTTTGGCTTTTTCAACAGCCGCCTCACAGGATCTTTAGACTATTACATCAAAACCACTCGCGACCTGCTTGAAATTATTCCTATCCCGGGTCATGTGGGCAACGATCCACCCTACTCTAACGTAGGTAGTGTACAAAACAAAGGTGTTGAACTTTCTCTGCAATACAGAAACTTTGAAAGTGCTTTCAACTATACACTTGGGGCAAATGTATCTTACAACCACAATGAAGTAATCAAAATTGGTAACGAAGATGGCGTACTACCCGGCGCAAGCTGGGCTGTTGCAGGCATGGTTACCCGTGCAGAACTGGGTTTGCCCATAGGTTTTTTCTGGGGGTATAAAACCGACGGCATTTTCCAGAATCAGGCTGAAGTATTCCAGCATGTAAACAGAAACGGACAGATGCTGCAACCCAATGCAAAGCCTGGCGATGTGCGTTTTGTTGACTTTAACGGCGATGGCATCATCAATGCTGATGACCGTACAATGATCGGTAACCCGACACCAGAATGGACCCTAGGGTTTAATGCTACTTTCAACTATGCGCAGTTTGACCTCAGTTTTCTCATCATCGGTACCTATGGAAATGACATTTTCAATGGTATGCAAAGACCAGACCTGCGCTATACCAACCGTACCATTGATGCACTTGACCGTTGGACAGGCGAAGGAACTTCGAATACAGTTCCACGCTATACCTGGGTAGACGTCAATAACAACAACCGGATTTCTGACCTTTATATTGAAGACGGATCTTTCCTGAGAATGAAGAACATCCAGTTGGGATATACCATCCCTGTAGCAATACTTAACAGGATACAGGCCAATACTTGGAGAATCTATGTTTCTGCCGAAAACCTCTTTACCCTTACCAATTATACCGGTGCTGACCCCGAAATTGGTGCATTAAGTTCTTTTGATATAGGTATTGACCGCGGTGTTTATCCACAGGCAAGAACATTCAGGTTGGGAACAACCATTTCATTCTAAAGAAAGGAGAATTATCATGAAAAATATAATCACAAAATTCACCATTGCACTGGCAACACTACTGGTTTTCAGTGCATGCAGCGAAGATTTTCTCGACCTTAAGCCCCTGGACCAGGAAGTAACAACAAACTTCTACCGTACAGAAACGGAAGCCTATCAGGCATTGGTAGCCATTTATGATGTGCTTACTTACCAGTCTACCCCAGGGGTAAGCTGGGCCCCATTTATTACTGTAGCCGATGTTTTGTCTGACGATGCCTTTGCAGGCGGTTCTGATGCCAATGATGGCTTTGAATGGGACCAGATCAACAATTTCAGGGCACAAACCAACAGCCCCATAGCTCACGCCACCTGGATCAAAAACTATATTGGGATCTACAGGGCAAACCTCTTTCTTGAGATCATTGGCGATATAGATGCCAGTGAAAGCTTTAAGCAAAGAACCATTGCCGAAGCCAAATTTTTAAGGGCCTATTTCTACCTGGAGCAGGTTCGTTTCTTTGAAAATATCCCCTTAATAACCGAAACTATCAAAGGACCCTCTGAATACAGCCAGGAACAAAACACACCAGAGGAGGTGTACAATCAGATTGCCCTCGACCTGGTGGAAGCCATCCCAGATCTTCCCGAATCGGTACCTTCTGCAGAAGCAGGCAGGGTTACCAAGTGGGCTGCACAGGCCCTGCTCGCCAGAACCTATCTTTTTTACAATGGTGTATACGGCGCTGATCTTACCGCAGGAAACACCCCGGTAAACCGTACCTATGTTCTGCAACAACTCGAAGACCTCATTGCCAATAGCGGTCACGACCTGTTTGATGATTATTCCCTCAATTTCAGCCTGGAAGGAGAATTTGGTATTGAATCGGTGTTTGAAATCTCTTATGGCGATACCCCTCCGTGGTGGGACTGGGATTATGTTCGCGGTGGAAACGGAAATCTTTCTGCTCAGATGCAGGGCCCAAGGGTAAGTGATTCCGATAATTGGGACCGCGGTTGGAGTTTTGCTCCTGTAAGCCACAAACTCTTTCTTTTTATGGAAGATGATCCTCGTCGTGTGCACACCATCTTGCTGGAAGAAGAACTCGATGGAACGCTTAGCAAAGGATACCAGCACACAGGATATTTCTCCAGAAAGTACACCTCTGATGCCGAACACTGGGGTGCTGATGGGCAGTTTGAACTCAACCGTACAGCCAATCATCGCGTAATTCGCTTTTCGGATGTACTGCTTATGGCTGCCGAGCTTGACAGCCCCAACAAACAGGATTATCTCGACAGGGTTAGGGCAAGAGTTGGTTTAGACCCCGTTCCGGCAACACTGGAGAATATTTTCCGCGAAAGAAGACTGGAACTCTCCCTGGAGGGAATCAGGTACTTCGACCTGTTGCGCAGAGGGCTTGACTATGCCAATCAGGAGCTAACCCACTCGGGTATCAGGGGCCCCAATTACGAGTCGCCCGACCAGGTAATTTACGATGTTACCTTCAATCCGGCAACCAAAGGTTTCCTCCCCATTCCTCAATCAGAAATTGACCTTTCTGCAGGGGTGTTTGTACAAAATGAAGGATACTAAAGATACATAATGAATGACAGCTGAGGGTTGTACCCGTGGCAGGATTCGAAGCATCAGGTTCCTGCCCGGTGTACACACTCCAGGCTACCAGCTCTTTGATTTGCTATTGAATGAATGTAAAGGTGTATTTTACCCGGGTAAGCCGGTTATGGAGAAGGAATGGTGTTTGGAAAACCTGCTGCCTTAAGATAAATAATGTTTTAGTTATTGGTGAATACAATTCATCAATGGTTTGTTTGGATCCGCTTTGGTTCGGGGGTTTACAGGGAAATAACCCTGTTGCCCCGCTACCATCGCGGTTTACAACATTCATTACCCAATGATCGGGCTTTCAAACACCAATTGATCCCGAAAGAAATATCTGTTTACAAACGGTTACTCTATGTCCAAAAAAATATATACTGTTTTTATTTCACTAATCGTGGCCCTGGGCGGGTTTCTGTTGGGTTTCGACAGCGCGGTAATCTCGGGTGCAACCCCCTTTTACCGTGAGACTTTCGGCCTCAACTCTGGTTCCATGCTGATAGGCTTCTCTGTTAGCTCCCTTATATTGGGAGCCATATTGGGAAATATCATTGCCGGTAAGCTTGCCGACCTTTTTGGCAGGCGCAAAATACTTATGACAACAGCTGTGCTGTTTACCATCAGCGCAGTGCTGTCGGCCATGGCCCCCGATATTGTGATCTTTCTAATTGCCAGGATACTGGGTGGCATTGGTGTAGGTATGGCCATTTTGATTGCTCCTATGTATATTGCCGAAATTGCTCCCCGAAACCTTAGGGGCACCTTGGTAACCTTCAACCAGCTCAATATCGTTTTGGGCATCTCCGTAGCCTATTTCTCCAATTACTATTTCCAGCAAACCATAGCCGATCCCGATACCAAGTGGAGGGTAATGCTAGGGGTTGAAGCTGTTCCTGCATTTTTGTACCTCATCTTCCTGTTCCTCGTGCCCCGCAGCCCCAGGTGGCTTATGCAAAAAGGATGGCAGGAAGAAGCTATGCGGATTTTGGTAAAGGTACATGGACAAAACCAGGCCGTTGTAGAATACAACGAAATTCATCAAAGCCTCAGCGAAGAGATCAATAAAAAAAGGCCCACCTGGTCGGAAGTGTTTTCCCGGAGAATGAAAACCGTACTGATTATTGGCTTCGGAATTGCATTTTTCCAGCAAATAACAGGTATCAATGCTATCTTCTATTACGCCCCCATGATTTTTGAAATGACAGGAGGGGGAACCAATGCTGCATTTTTACAGGCAGCAATACTGGGTGTTACCAATGTGGTAATGACCATTGTTGCCATGTTTCTTATCGATAGCCTTGGCAGAAAACCGCTTTTGTACATTGGAGCCACAGGGATTTTTATCTCTCTTGCCATTGTGGGATTTTCTTTCCACAACGCAAAATATACCATTGATAACAACACCATGGAAAATCTAATGGCAGAAATTTCTCAAATGGAGATTGATGACAGGCACCTCGAAAATATTAGTTCGGTAGTTCTTTTAGAAAATGAGGTTTTTGCAAGCGAAACGGAATTTTTTTCCAGGGTAAAGGAAATCACAGGTCAGGACACCTACAATAGTTATAAGGAATTGATCCTGAAGCATTCCATTAGCATTAATGGATTGTGGGTACTGATCGGTTTGATCATGTTTGTGGCTTCTTTTGCCATTTCTATGGGCCCGGTGATGTGGGCATTGTTGTCAGAAATATTTCCCAACAAACTCCGCGGCCTTGCCATATCAATTATGGGTTTTTGGAATTCAATTGTCAGTTTCTCTGTTGCCACTGTTTTTCCCGCGCAACTTGAGTTTATGGGATCAGGCAATACATACCTGATCTACTCTTTCTTTGGGTTACTTACCTTGCTCTTTGTATGGCGTTTTGTACCCGAAACCAAAGGGAAATCGCTTGAAGAACTGGAATCTGAACTTATAAAATGAAAAGGGTATGAATAATTTTATAAAGATTACAGCAATAAATATAATGGCCATTCTTATGTTTGCCTGCAACGGAACAACAGAAAACACAGCAGAAAATACCTCTGAAGGCCCTTCAAAAGTTGAAGTGCGTAATATTGATGGCCGCTACCGCCTGTTTGTAAACGGGGAAGAATTTTATGTAAAGGGAGCGGGATGCCAAAATGGCCCTTGCTACCAGGTGGCCTCACACGGGGGAAATGCAATTCGCACATGGAGCACCGGAGATGGCAGATTGTCGGGCCGTGAAATGCTCGATAATGCCTGGGAGAATGGACTGATGGTATTGATGGGAATCTATGTGGGTAGTGAACGACACGGTTTTGACTATAACGACGAAGGTGCAGTGGCACAGCAACTGGAGCGCATCAGAAAAGAAGTATTGGAACTCAAAGACCATCCGGCCCTGTTGGGATGGGGTATTGGAAACGAGCTCAATCTAAACTATACCAACAAGAAAGTTTGGAATGCCGTAAATGACATTGCCGCAATGATCAAAGAAGTAGACGGAAACCATGTGGTTACTACTATGCTTGCCGGCATTGCACGCGAAGAGGTGGAATACATTGCTGAACATAGCCCGAACATCGATTTTTTGTCAATACAACTCTATGGCAGTATAGAAATTCTTGAACAAAGACTGCAGAGAGCCGGATATGATGGCCCCTACCTCATTACAGAATGGGGTGCCACAGGACATTGGGAGGCAGAGGAAACATCATGGGGATCACCCATTCAGCAAACCTCAACAGAAAAGGCTGAGTCCATAAAGACACGATATGAAAACGTGATCCTTGCCGATGAAGAAAACTGTATGGGTTCTTTTATTTTCCTGTGGGGACAAAAACAGGAACGTACACCAACATGGTATGGACTGTACACCGAAAATGGAGAAAAAACAGAAGCAGTGGGAATGATGCAGTACCTGTGGACAGGTTCCTGGCCCGAAAACAGAGCACCACATTTACATGAAATCACCATTGAAGGAAAAGGAGGAAGATTTGACAATGTGAAGCTAACCCGTGAGGAAGAGTATACAACGCTTATTGATGTAGAGCATAAAAACCCGGACAACCTCAGCGTAAGGGCAGAAATAATGCCCGAACCTAAGGAGGTCAGCGTTGGCGGTGATTACGAACCAAGGCCCACTTCCATTGATGGCCTTATAATCTCTGCAAACATTTCCGAAATTCAGTTCAAGGCTCCCCGGGATCCGGGCCCCTACAGAATACTTGTTTATGTTACTGATCAATATAACAATGCTGCTACAGCAAACATTCCTTTTTTAGTAGAATAGGAAGATTTGTCGTACTTGCATTACATGGCAGTTTTTTCATAATGTTGTTTTTTGTTTATCGCTGCCTCCCGTAATGGTTTGGATTTATTTGTTTTAAAACGGGAGGCAGTTTTTTTAATAATTGCTACAAACAACCAAAGGGTTTAGCCCCCAGACTATATGTCGAACAGGCATACCCGTAATTCTTTTGCCAGGCAGATTCGAAAGTGCACCAGCTCATTTTCTGAAACAACATCGCCAAAAAGAAAATTTGCTTTTACCTGCTACAAAACTGCCACAGAAAAAAGCCCTGGCTCTTATGTACCCAATATATCAACCCGTTAAATATTATGAAAAATGACGAAAGCAAACATATACAGTGCAGATCATGACCAGGACAAAAAAGTCGAAATGAATGTGATTGAACACGAAGGTGAACGTTACTTCAAAATCGGCAACCATGATGCCATGCGACCCTTTTTTATGAGTATAGTAAGTGATGCCAATCACTGGATGTATATTTCGA
The DNA here is from genome assembly GCA_964453995.1 of uncultured Bacteroidales bacterium. GTDB lineage: Bacteria > Bacteroidota > Bacteroidia > Bacteroidales > UBA7960 > SKVR01. The sequence goes on from CAYVQC010000018.1 coordinate 33,797, forward strand.
GCAATGGCGGTCTTTCGGCAGGGAGAAAAAATCCCGAATACGCCCTGTTTCCCTATTATACTGATGATAAGATTACAGAATCGGCAGACATTACAGGAAGTAAATCCATTTTCCGGATCCGAAACAACAACAACCTCATTTGGGAGCCCTTCTCTGAAAGGCAAACAGGCAAGTATACTATCATCCGTAACCTTTACAAAAGCATTTACGGCAATAAAATCATCTTTGAAGAGGTAAATACTGATCTGGGATTGACATTCCGCTACCAATGGAATACAGGCAAACTATTTGGTTTCATCAGAAAAGCTGAATTGGTCAACACCTCTGATAAAGAATACCACATTACCCTGATTGACGGCCTGCAGAATATTATGCCCTATGGAGTACCCAGTGATTTGCAAAGATCTACCAGCAACCTGGTAGATGCTTATAAAAGAAGTGAACTGGAGCCCACTTCAGGGATCGGTATTTATGCGCTGAGCGCCATTATTGTTGATAAAGCCGAGCCCAGCGAAGCCTTAAAAGCAAACATTGCCTGGTCGGTGGGCCTTGACAATCCAAAATATCTTCTTTCGTCGTTGCAGTTGAAAAATTTCAGGCAAAATCTCGACATCAAAGCAGAAAAAGACATTAAGGGAGAAAAAGGTGCCTATTTTGTTACTACCGATATCTCACTGGCCCCTGGTGCTGCCAGAAAATGGATGATCATTGCCAATGTAAACCAGAATCATTCGCAGATCGTCAGCCTTGCAGAAGCCATAAAAGAGAACAAAAACCTGGAAAAAACCATTGCAAACGACATTGAATCAGGAACCAAAAACCTGATCCGCCTGGTTGCAAGTGCCGACGGCCTCCAATATACCGCCGATAAATTCATCGATACGCGCCATTATGCCAATGTGCTTTTCAACATTATGCGTGGTGGTATTTTTGACGACAATTACCAGATTAAAAAGGCAGATTTCACAGCTTACCTTTCCCGGGCCAATAAGGATGTAATGTCCAGGAACCGGGAATTTATCCAAAATCTGGAAGATGTATTCAGCCAATCCACCCTCAAAAGCATGGTAAGCAAAAGCGAAGATGTGGATCTGATCAGGCTTTCCCTGGAGTATCTGCCTCTTAAGTTCAGCCGCCGGCACGGTGACCCCAGCCGCCCATGGAACTATTTTACCATCAATATACAGAATGAAGCAGATGGCACAGAAATACTGGATTATGAAGGAAACTGGCGCGACATTTTCCAGAACTGGGAAGCACTGGCCCACTCCTACCCCGAATTCATTGAAGGTATGATATTCAAATTCCTGAATGCTACAACCTTTGATGGCTACAATCCTTACAGGGTAACCAAAGATGGTTTCGACTGGGAAACCATCGAACCCGACAATCCCTGGTCATATATTGGCTACTGGGGCGATCACCAGATTATTTACCTGCAGAAATTTTTCGAGATCATAGAAAAATATCATCCCGGAACATTGCAATCCTTTTTTGACAAGGAGTGGTTTGTATATGCGGCGGTTCCTTACATTATAAAACCCTATGACCAGATACTGAAAAACCCAAAAGATACAATCGAATTCGACCATGCATGGGATGCTGCCATCAGGAAACAGCGCGAATTGCTTGGAGCCGATGGTGCTTTGCTCACTGCCGACAACAAAGAGATATACCACGTAAATTTCCTGGAAAAGATCATGGCTACCATGTTGGCCAAGATCTCCAATTTTATTCCCGGGGCAGGCATCTGGCTCAATACCCAGAGACCCGAGTGGAACGATGCCAACAATGCCCTGGTAGGAAATGGCGTATCCATGGTTACCCTTTATTATCTGCACCGTTTCATAAAATTCTTCGCGCAGGCATTGGAAAAGTCAAATCTTGACCAGATTAAGGTTTCCAGCGAACTGATTGAATTCTATCATTCCGTGAGAGAAACGCTCACCGATTTCAGCCCCCTGCTGTCAAAAGATATCAGTGACAAAGACAGAAAGCTCATGCTGGACCGTATGGGTAAAGCTGCTTCTGATTACCGTCAGCACATTTATCAAAGTGGTTTTTGGGGCAAGAAAAGAAGTGTATCGCTTGCCGGGTTGAAGAAATTCACCAGGAATTGCCTCGACTTTATCGAGCATTCCATTGGTGGCAATAAGAGAAATGACAACCTGTATCATGCCTACAACCTGATGAGCGTCAGTGATACAGAGGTCTCTTATGCTCATCTCAGCGAAATGCTCGAAGGGCAGGTTGCGGTCTTAAGCTCGGGTTATCTGAATTCGAACCAAGCCCTGCAAGTGCTGGATGCATTGAAGAGCAGCGCATTGTTCAGGGAAGACCAATACAGCTACATTCTTTATCCTAATAAAGAACTACCCGGCTTTTTGCAGAAAAACACCATTCCCGGGCAAGACGCCAATTCATCAGAATTAATCCGGAAACTGGTTGCTGATGGCAATAAGCAGATCGTTGACCAGGATATAAGGGGTAACTACCATTTTAATGGCAGCTTCCGGAATGCAAAAGATCTGCAAAATGCCCTGGATACGCTTGCAACAGGGAAATACAAAGAGCTGGTGGAAAAAGACCGCAAACTGTTGCTGGAGATTTTTGAAAAAGTATTCAACCACAAAGCCTTTACCGGCAGGTCAGGCACTTTTTACGCCTACGAAGGGCTGGGTTCCATCTACTGGCATATGGTTTCCAAGTTGTTGCTGGCGGTACAGGAATGCTGCCTGAAGGCTATCGATGAAAAATCCGATCCTGTTCTTGTTGGCAAACTGTTGGAACATTACTACGAAATACAGGCCGGTATTGGGGTACACAAATCCCCTGAATTGTATGGGGCGTTTCCCACTGATCCCTATTCTCATACCCCCAGGCACCGTGGTGCCCAGCAACCCGGTATGACAGGGCAGGTGAAGGAAGACATCCTGGTACGCTTTGGCGAGCTGGGTGTATTTGTTAAAGATGGCTGCCTGCATTTCAAACCATCCCTGCTGAGAAAAGAAGAACTCCTGGACGGACCGCAGATGTTTGATTATGTTGACATTAATGGAGATGCGGGGCAAATCGCTCTTACAAAAGGCCAGATTGCCTTTACCTGCTGCCAGGTCCCCGTTGTGTATTCTAATTCTCATAATGAAAGTATTTTGATATTATTTACTGATGGTTCTACTGAAACCACACAGGGCAATTCCCTTAGCCAGCAACACAGCAGGATGATCTTTGGAAGAACAGGAAAAATCAGCCGCCTGGAGGTTTCCCTGCAAATCAACAGACAATGAAAAAAACCAACACCATGATATGATGAAAATACTGCTAAAACTTTCGATTCTCGCTTTAATACTGAGCTTTATGTCGTGCAATTCTTCCCAAACCAATGATTCGCGTGTAGATCACATGCTACCCCAGGATGAAAGCAGCTTGATTGCCGGAATGTCAGAAGCCATTTGCTACTCGGGATTTCGAACCGGGCAGCATCCCGACAGGGGCGCAGGAGCTGTTAATCCCAGCTATGAAGAAATCCTGGAAGACCTGATGATTCTCAGGGAGCAAACTCCTTTCAGGCTTTTTCGTCTCTACGACAGTGACGAAAACAGCCAGATGGTGTTGCAGGTGATCAGGGAAAACAACCTGGATTTTAAAGTCATGCTGGGTATTTGGCTAAGGGCCGAAATCGACAGTTATGAAACCTGCACATGGCTCGATGAACCCTGGCCCCAGGAAACCCTGGAAAGGAACAAACAGCTCAACGATCAGCAGATTGCAAAAGGTATAGAACTGGCCAATGAATACCAGGATATCATAGTGGCAGTGAACGTGGGCAATGAATCCCTGGTAGACTGGAACGAACACCGGGTACACGTGGACTCTGTAATTACCTACGTAAAAAGAGTTCAAAAGGCTATTGATCAACCCGTTACCGTGGCCGACAACTATAAGTGGTGGGCCGACCAGGGAAAAGACCTGGCTGAAGTTGTGGATTTTGTTTCCATTCACATATACCCCATTTGGGAAGGTCGCGACATTGATCAGGGCATGAGTTATTCCCTGGAAAATATCGAGGAGGTAATGACTGCATTGCCAGGAAAGCAAATCGTAATCAGTGAAGCAGGATGGGCCACTACAGCAACGGAATTTGGACCACGCGCAAGCCAGGAAAAACAAAAGCAATACATTGAAGAGCTAATGCAGTGGTCGGTTCGGAACAATGTTACCACTTTCATATTTGAAGCTTTTGATGAAGACTGGAAAGGCGACCCCAACAACCCCCTGGGAGCCGAAAAGCACTGGGGGCTCTTCACCGTAGAGCGTGAGCCTAAAAAGGTTGTTGAAATATTTTCTGATCGGAAGGTTAGATAAAACTTAATAGAGGCTAATGTGCGTATTGATCATTGAGCCTGTCGAAACGACATCTGATTATCAGCACAAAGCCCGCTTCAACAAGCTCTGCGTACTTATAAAATCAGGCTCAGGAAACAGCCTAAAGAATAAAATTCAAATCAACGGGTTTTAGCCCCAGTGAAAAAAAAATAGCAGTGAGATAAGCACACTATACATGAAAAGCACTACATAACCCAAATGGAAATAAATATGGGCAAAACACACACAAAACTATCAATAAAGGAAAAGATCGGATATGGGCTGGGCGATACCGCATCGCATTTTGTGTGGGATATGGTAGGATTCTGGATCCTGATCTTTTATACCGATACCTTTGGTATTTCTGCGGCAGCTGCCGGCACCATAATGCTCATTGCCCGCTTCTGGGATATGGCCAGCGATCCACTGATGGGTATTATTGCCGACCGGACCAACACCCGTTGGGGTAAATTCAGGCCCTATTTGCTTTGGATGGCATTGCCCTACAGTGTGCTTGCCGTACTCACTTTTACCACACCCAACCTGCCCCCCACAGGGAAGGTGGTCTATGCCGGGGCTACCTATTTGCTTCTGATGACAGTTTTTACTGCCATTAACCTGCCCTATTCTTCCCTGGGAGCGGTTATGACATCCAACTCCTATGAAAGGGCAGGACTGAATTCTTACCGGTTTATTTTTGCCTTTGCCGGTCAGTTTATTGTAACAGGATCGGCACTTTATCTGGCTACCTGGTTGGGTAAAGGGGATATGGCAAAAGGGTATCAGTATACCCTTACCCTTTTTGCACTGATGAGTTTCATCCTCTTTATGGTCACATTCAAAACCACCCGCGAAAGAGTGGTACCCCCCCCGGCCCAAAAAAACAATCTGCGGGAAGACCTGCTAAACCTTCTGCGAAATCGGCCGTGGGTGATCCTGTTTTTTGTAGGTATCATTTCTTTTATCATGTTTGCTTTACAGAATTTGTCCATAGCCTATTACTTTAAGTATTACGTGGGTAAAGAACAAAGCGTTCAGTTGTTCAATATCATCGGTACCATAGCATTGATCGCCGGCATCCCCTTTTCAAAACCTCTTGCCCAGCGTTTTGGAAAACGGAATACATACATAGGCAGCTCCCTTCTGTCTGGTTTGTTTTTTATTTTGCTTTACATTCCTGGCAATGAAAACATATACTCCGTCTATATTCTTAATATCCTGGCAAAATTCACCTATGCCCCTGCGGTGCCTTTGTTGTGGACCATGCTTGCAGATACCGCAGACTATTCCGAATGGAAATTCCACCGACGGGCTACAGGCCTGGTATTTTCGGCGGCCACATTTGCGCAAAAAGCAGGATGGGGAATTGGCGGGGCATTGGCAGGCTGGATGCTGGAATGGTTTAAGTTTGAGGCAAACGTGGAACAAACGGCTACGGCTCTTACGGGTATTAAACTCATGATCTCGGTATTTCCCGGGGTATTGTATATGTCATGCGCCATATTGCTTTACTACTATGCTATTGACCAGAAAACCTGCCTGGAAATGGAAAAAGACCTTGAGCAGCGAAGAGCAGGAAAATAAAAATCATCGATAATGAACGGCATGAAGGATTTTGCACGATATCACAATTATTATAACTATAAGGCTTAACCCCATAAATTATGAAGACAAGAATTTTACTCCTGATCCCATTACTGGCAGCACTGCTAATGATCTCATGCACTACGGCGCGGGTACCCAAGGACAAAACTGCTGCTGAGATACTGGGTAATCCGCAATACCAGGCTATATCCTATGGCGGATACCGCGAAACCACAAGGGATATCCAGCCAACCCTTCCCCAGTTAAAAGAAGACATGAGGATACTCTCGGCCATGGGAATAAAGCTATTGCGTACCTACAACGTGCACCTGGATGAAGCAGCCAACCTGCTGGAAGCCATAAGACAATTGAAGGCAGAAGACCCTACCTTTGAAATGTACGTCATGCTGGGAGCATGGATCGATTGCAAAAATGCATGGACCGATCTGCCCGAGCGCATCCGCGACCAGGAAAGCGAAAGAAATACTGTGGAAATAGCCCGTGCTGTGGAACTTACACAGCAATATCCCGATATTGTAAAAATTATTGCCGTTGGCAACGAAGCCATGGTGCATTGGGCATGGAACTATTATGTTGAACCAGGCATCATTCTCAACTGGGTAAACCATCTGCAAAACCTGAAAAAGCAGGGAGAGCTGCCAGAAACCCTTTGGATTACCAGCTCCGACAATTTTGCATCATGGGGTGGTGGTGGCAGTGAGTATCATAAAGAAGATTTGAATGAACTCATTAAAGCTGTAGACTTCATCTCCATGCACACATACCCCATGCACGATACCCACTACAACCCCGAATTCTGGGGAGTGCCGAAAGATGAACAAGATCTTTCAGACCAGGAAAAGATTCATTCGGCCATGATCAGGGCCCGCGATTACGCCATTTCACAATATAAAAGTGTGGTGGATTATATGCATAGCCTGGGCGTGGATAAACCCGTTCATATCGGAGAAACCGGTTGGGCTTCCCAATCCAATGAATTTTATGGCGAGGAAGGCGCAAGGGCTATTGATGAATACAAGGCAGCCCTTTACTACCAGCACATGCGCGAATGGACCAACAACGAAAACATTACCTGCTTTTATTTTGAAGCCTTTGACGAAAAATGGAAAGACGCTGCAAACCCCATGGGTTCAGAAAACCATTTCGGCTTAATCAACCTGCAGGCCCAGGCAAAATATGCCCTCTGGGATCTTGTGGATGAAGGAATTTTCGATGGGTTGACACGCGATGGAATGCCCATTACCAAAACTTTCAACGGTGACTATGACGCCATGATGAAAACTGTAAAAGTGCCACCCACCAGCCAGGAAATAGAAGAAAGGGACTGATAAGCGTCATGAATATAAATCATTACCTGGCAAAGGCAGGAACGAAATATAAACCAGGGAAACCAAACAGAATCAAACCGGATTTAACCACACCATAATTCTTAAAACATGAAACACAAAATATTGTCAACCAGCGCCTTATTCATAATCATTGCCATTATGAGCAGTTGTACACAATCTCCGTTATTGGAGGCAGAAATCTATGAAACATCAGAAAGCGGAAATAAACTTACCCGCCTTACAGAATTCCCAAATGTTGAAGAGCCCGTAAAAATCACTATTTCGCCAGATGAAAAATTCCAGACCATCACCGGCATTGGAGGTTCCTTTACCGAGGCCTCTGCCTACCTCCTCAACCAATTGAGCCAGGAAAACAGGAATAAGATACTGGAAGCTTATTTCGGAGACTCGGGAGCAAGGTATTCACTCACCCGAACCCATATGAACTCCTGCGATTTTTCGCTGGATAATTATTCCTATGCCCCGGTGGAAGGTGATGTAGAGCTAAAGCATTTTTCCATAGAAGAAGACATGGATGACATCATCCCTATGATCAGAGATGCCATGGCCATTTCCACAGAGGGGTTTAAGATCATATCCTCACCCTGGACGGCACCCCCATGGATGAAAGATAACAAAGACTGGAAAGGGGGCAAGCTTTTACCCCGGTACTATGATACCTGGGCCTTATTCTTTTCAAAATACTTTGACGCCTACCGGGAACAGGGGATTGACATATGGGCATTTACCGTAGAAAATGAACCCCTTGGCAACGACAGCAACTGGGAGAGCATGCACTTTACCCCCATGGAGCAAAATGAATTTGTGAAAAACCATTTGGGGCCCCGGTTACAAAAAGACAACCATGATGTAAAAATACTGGGGTACGATCAAAACCGAGATACAGAGTTGATTGAATGGGTAGATGCCATGTACGACGACGAAGAAGCAGCACAATACTATGATGGTACAGCTGTGCACTGGTACGGAAGTACAGTCTCCTATTTCCCCGATGCTTTGCAGTATGCACATAGCAAAGCTCCAGGCAAGCATTTGATTCAATCTGAAGGATGTGTTGACGCTGAAGTTCCCAGGTGGAATGATGATGCCTGGTACTGGTCTAAAGAAGCAACCGACTGGGGATGGGACTGGGCCCCGGAAGAAAAAAAGCATCTGCACCCCAAATACGTCCCTGTATTCCGTTATGCCCGTGATATCATCGGTTGCTTCAACAATTGGGTAGACGGCTGGGTAGACTGGAATATGGTGCTGAACCGGCAGGGCGGACCCAACTGGGCTCAAAACTGGTGTGTGGCTCCTGTCATTGTCGATCCTGACAAAGATGAGGTGTATTTCACCCCTCTCTACTACACCATGACACATTTCAGCCGCTATATAAGGCCGGGGGCCGTTAGAATTGGTTTTGAAAATGCAGATGAGCAGCTGATGGTTACTGCAGTGCAAAATCCCGATGGAAGCATTGCTGTAGTACTTTTCAATCCCAGCGAGGAACAGAAGGGAATACAACTCTCCCTTGCACAGAAATCAATTGAATTTACTATTAGTGCCAAGGCCCTTCAAACCCTGGTTATTCCCTCAGACAAGAACGGCACCATTTAATAAGCCCTAAAAGAAAAGAGATGACAGCCTACCAAACCCCCTTAAAAGACAGAGTACCCTTAGGGCAAAAAGTTGCCTTCGGAACCGGTAACCTGGTAATCAACCTGCTGCCGGGTGCCCTTGGAGTATTCCAGTTCTTCCTTCTCACCGCCTTTGGTATCGACCCGGTCCTTGCCGGGCTTCTGGGCGGCTTACCAAGGTTGCTGGATGCTCTCACCGATCCTATTATGGGTTATATCACCGACAATACCAAGTCAAGGTTTGGACGCAGAAGACCCTATATCTTCATCGGAGCCATTCTCAGCGGTATAATGTTTGCCCTGCTTTGGCAGCTCAATCCGGACAATTCTGAGATATATAATTTCTGGTACTTCCTTATTCTTTCTTTCATCTTTATTATTGCCAATACCATTTTTGCAACACCTTACATTGGGCTTGGTTATGAAATGACCCCCGACTACAACGAGCGTACCCGCCTGATGGCATTTGCTCAAACTATCGGGCAGTTTGCTTGGATGATTGTACCATGGTTCTGGGTGCTGATTGCGAATCCTGATCTGTTCGAGACCCAGGCTGTTGGGGTAAGAAAGCTCTCAATCCTTGTAGGAGGAATATGTATGGTTTTGGGAATTCTCCCCGCTCTCTTCTGTAAAGAGGTGAACCAGGCAAACCTTACCAACAGGGATGATCTTACCCTGAAGAACATATCAAAGAATTTCAAGGGCCTGTTGAGAAATATGGTGCTGATCTTTAAAAATAAACCTTTTGTGAGGCTGTGTGGCGCTACCTTCCTGGTATTTAACGGCTTCCAGCTGGTTGCTTCTTTCAGCTACTTTATCATTCTGTTCTATATGTTTGGTGGCAACTATGATAATGCGGGAACATGGCCGGCCTGGTTTTCAACCGTAAGTGCATTATTTACTGCGTTTCTTATTATTCCAATTGTCACATGGATGTCAAATAAATGGGGAAAACGCAATGCTTTTATTGTATCAACATTCATCTCCATTATTGGATATACTTTGAAATGGTGGGGATTTAGCCCGGGTAACCCCTGGCTGATGTTTATGCCTGTACCTTTCATGGTATTTGGTATCGGGGGTCTTTTTACATTGATGATGAGTATGACTGCCGATGTGTGCGACCTGGATGAATTAAAAAACGGAATGCCACGAAAAGAAGGCACATTTGGGGCCATTTACTGGTGGATGGTAAAACTGGGTCAGGCAATCGCTTTGGTTTTGGGTGGATTGGTGTTGAAACTTGTAGGATTTGATCAGGATGCTGCAGTTCAAACAGCAGAAACACTTACACGTTTGAGGCTTGCTGATATTCTTATTCCAGCATCTACAGCCGGATTGGCCATTTTGGTAATGTGGAGATACAACCTTACAGAAGACAAGGCAAGAAAGATTAAGGAAATACTCATCGAAAGAAGGGGAGAGCTATAACCAAATCCCCATGCTGTTGCCAAGAGAGTCTTGCAGATAATGTTGCGAAATGTTTTGCAAGCGGTCTTTTCTTACATAGCTCAGCACAGCCAGTGCAAGGGCATCTGCCATATCATCGGGTTGTGTCTTACCCCGCAGAAGGTTGTCAGAACGCATGTGATCATAGCAGTCTTCTGCCCCTGCATAATGACCGTTCAGTATCTTTAGTCTTTCCGCAATACCCTGTGGAGTCTTCTTGGAATAACCCAGAGGGATGTTGTTGTTAAGATACTGGAAGCTGAGTTCGGGGTGAGCCTCCAGCAAATGGCCCCGCCATAATGGATTCAAATGCAGAAAGGCATTCACCTGCCTTATACGTGGCGCAATATTCCAGCTTTGTTTGCTCAGCTTTTTGCCCAGTATACGGAAGTTGGTCTCGCTGGCTTGTTCATAACTTTTTTTAAACAACGCTTCCATGCAGGGTGGGCTGAATATAGACGAATGCTTTCTGCCAAGAATTTTTCGGGCAGCAACATCACAAGGTCTTTGCATAAAGTGCTTCATCCCCTGGTGCAGCAGGCCCACTGGCATATCAATAAGGATCCTCACCGGATTTGGATACATCTGGGACAACTCGTTAATATCAGTCAAAAGGGAGTACCTGAAATTGGAATCAGAAAGACCTACCATCAGCCAGCCAACCTTGCATCCATCTATCCCTGTATAATACATATTGTGCTCTGCCATATAAACTTAGCGGGTTTAAGACCAAATTAATTATTACTTTTGTGAAAACAACCTAAATTCTTTGCCTTATGAAAAAATTCAACTTTTTACCTGTTTTGATCCTCAGCAGCTTCCTGCTTTTCCAGGCTTGCGATGAAGACATACTTGATGTAACAGAAAGTTTTACCTTTCAGCACGAATTTGTAATTTATTCCAACCAGGCTTCATTCACTGACACTGCTCTGGTAAATCTTGGGGTGGATCACCCGCTCATTGAGGAGTATGGCAGTAAGATCAAGCAAATTGAAGTACAGAGCATTAAGTACTGGCTTATTGCCCATAATGGTAGCGATGAGCAAATGCTCAACACTCTGACTTTGCGGGTTGCCAATGCCGATGGCACCGATGCCAGGGATGTAGTAGCGCTTGAGAATATTGCACTACATCAGCTTCTTAACAATCCGACAGATCTTACCATCATTCCTGAAGGCAGAAGCAAGCTGGAAGACCTGGTAGAACTTCCTCCCCATGCCTTCGAATACTCTATAGAATCGAGCATCAATGAGGTGCCTGCTGATTTTACACTGGTATTTGAAGTAACGGCAAAAATGACCGCAAATCCGCTCAATTAAGCGGATATACTACGGGGAATAGTCATTATTCGTTTTGAAGATCATCCAGCTCTTTGAGCACTGATTTTAGGGTGCTTTGGCTCAACCCAAGCTGGTTTAACACGGCTGGATTTTCGCGAAGTTGACCACACAGAACCAACCCCTTTTTCAGCAGAAATGCCTTCTGCTTCTGATTAAGGCCTGTAAGAACAGTGATGGGATAAACATTAGCTTTTTCCACCATGTCTTTCAGGCTTTTATTTTTTGGCAAATCCCAGCTGAGCATGTGCAAGCCAGCACATCTGCCGTATTGCAGCGCGTCTTCAGTAAACCGCGTATTGGTGACCACCCAGCCAAAGAATCTTGTTTCTTTAAATTCCGGCAGTTTCTGCCTGAAGGCTATGATGTCATCAACCCTTGAGCGCACATACAAAGGCACCTGGACACTCGAATATTTCCCCTGGCTATTGTAGAATTTGCATTCCACAAGATATTGCGTGTTGTTATAAGTTGCTACTACATCTATTTCATGGGTAACACACTGCCCCTGCAAAACCTGCCCTACTTCTACAGTAAAACCATTGGCGGCAAGTACCTGTCCTACAAAGTTTTCAAAGGGATATCCGGTGGGTCCCAGCTCCATTATGGCTTTCTTCAGCCTGTAGCGGGCAGCATTGGCCCATTTCTTCTTTTTCAGCAGGGCAAATGCCTGTTTGTAAATCTCCTGGGTGGTCATACCGGTTTGAAGTCGCAGAATGATATCCTCTACGATCTCTTCCACAAGGTTTTCTGTGGTACCAGCTCTTATAAGAGAACGGCGCAGTTTATCAGGATCGAAATGTTCCTTCTCTCCCGATGCTTTTTCAATCAGGGGTGTATCAATCATAGCCTTAATATTTAGGCGCTAAAGATATGCATTGTTTTGATTCCTGTCAAAATCTTACATGATTATCTGCAAAATCGACTATGTGTGATTGTACAGGCTCTTTCATCATGGAAAATGCAAAATTCTCTATTTATTTGCATATTGACGACAAGACCTAAATCACCCTGCTCAAACAGTAAAAAGAAAGAGACCGTCTTCCAGGGCAGAGACGGTCTCAGGGGTTAGGGTGTCAAACCACATGCTCCCATTTACGGGTGCAACAACATATTATTTGTCATTCAACCATGAAGAATACATCCATACAAGTTTTTCCTGTTCACGAATATAGTCACTAGCCATGGCATTGGTACCTTCATCGTTCATTTCATCACTCAGATCAAGGATTACCCTTTGCTTTTCCAGCAGAATTTTCAATGCATCAAGTACACCTTGCACACAAGCCACATCTTCAGAGGCATTCTTAACTGCCTTCACCTGCGACAGGGAACTGTAATCATTAAAGGTATGCACAGGCGTTCCTCCAAGAGTCAGGATTCTTTCCGCAATTTCATCAATCTTGGCATGCAGATCGTTATAAAGCTCTTCAAACTTCACGTGCAATTCAAAGAACTTATGGCCCCGGATATTCCAGTGAAAACCGCGGGTGTTTTGATAAAAAACCTGGTAGTTGGCTAAAAGATCGTTGAGCTTCTCGATCAGTTCTTTTACCTGATTATCTTGCAATCCAATTTTATTTGTTTGTTCCATAATTAAATAAAGTTTTAAGGTTTATATTAAGTTTTATAAAATCACCAGGAGATCATCAATGAATTCCATCAAGTGGGGTCAGTTTGCTCCCGGCAGTCTTTTCATATTCATTTACTCATTTTTGTGCAGAATCAGGCTGTCTCTCCTTTCATAAACTCTCCCATAAGCTGTAGCTTAATTTCTTTCAGCTTAAATCCCTGAATACTCTTTCGCTCGAAATAATTCTGCAGGATCTGATCCAGTTCAGGATCAAAATAGTCATCCATCCGGTCGCTTTCCATACAGTAAAGATGGTGATGATGATCGGGCACAGCATCATAGCGCATCACATCCGCTTCAGTGTAAACCTTACGAATGATTTTTCTTGCTACAAGCATGTCGAGGGTATTGTATACTGTTGTTGGAGAAAGCCCGGGAATGTGCTGCGACACCTCTCTGTAGATTTCCTCCGCCCGGGGATGCTCGAGCTTTTCCAGGGCCTGGATTACGGCAATGCGCTGCGGTGTAACCTTTAAGCCACTCTCACTTATGGTTTTTGCTATTTCCTGTACCGTTTTCATATAATTGAGCTTTTTACTTCAATATCTTTTTTGTTCAATTGCCGGCCTGGCTTCCGTTTTTACAGAATACTGAGAACTTCTTTGTTTCTGCCAGATGCTTTTTAAACAATACAGACGTGAAATTGTTTTCAGATTGTAATTATTCCATTTAAAGAATTAATTTAATTACAGGCAGGCGATTATTAATGCGATCAGAGGCCTATACATACGCAGGACTAGAGAAAAAGACCTGAATTAACACATGCAACGGATTATAGTTTTTTAATAGCCTCAGCAACCATCAAAGCCCAACGGGCTGTTATTTGCGTTAAAAAAGGGTTATATTTGCATATTGCACACATTTTTCAATCGTTAATCTATAAAAACAAGAAAACATGTCTAATTATCATGAACCAACAGGGGAGCTAACCCCTGAAGCAAGAAATTATTCGAGGGCTCTTAATAGTTTGAAAGAAGAAATTGAAGCTGTTGACTGGTATCATCAACGGGTAGTTACCACCAATGATCCTGATCTGGCAGCGATTATGGCCCACAACCGAGATGAAGAAATTGAACATGCCTGCATGACCCTGGAGTGGCTCAGGCGCAATATGCCGGGCTGGGATGAAGAGCTTCGCAATTGGTTATTTAAAGACGGACCCATCATGGGAACCCATGGTAACGGGCAGGATGATGGTCAGGAGATTGCGCCCGGTGCTTCTTCCGGATCAGACTCATTAGGTATTGGTAAACTTAAAAAATAAAGGAGGTAAAATAATGGATATTTTAAGAAAATCACTTGCACCCATTTCTGACAAAGCTTGGAAAGAGATCAATGAAACTTCCAAAGATGTACTCACATCGGTACTTTCTGCCCGGAAGTTTGTAGATGTAGAAGGACCAAAAGGATGGGATTTTGCAGCCCTTTCCACCGGTCGCATAGATGTTCCCGAAAATCAAGATGGTGCATTGGAATATGGAGTACACCAGGTATTGCCGTTGGTAGAGGTCAGGATACCCTTTGAACTGAACATTTGGGAACTGGATAATGTGGCCCGTGGTGCTGAAGATATTGACCTGGATTCCCTGGAAGAGGCAGCGAGAGAAATTGCTAAATTTGAAGAAAACGCCATTTTCGAAGGTTTTAAAGCAGCCAACATCAAAGGCCTGAAATCATGTAATGAATATGATACTCCTGCCTTCCCCGAAAACGGAGAAGATATTCCCGCCGCTGTGGCCAATGTGCTGGCACAATTCAAGGCCAACTCCATTGAAGGTCCTTATTCACTTGTGCTCAGCCAGGAAAAATGGCAAAAAGTTAATAGTGTAGTAAAGGGTTATCCCATGCGCAAGCAACTGGAAAGCTTGCTGGGCGGCTCTATCATTATGGCACCCAACATTGATGGAGCATACATTGTTTCCGAAAGGGGTGGTGACCTTAAAATGGTAATCGGCCAGGATATTTCCATCGGCTACAAAGCGCACAACAGCAAAACAGTTCAGCTGTATTACACCGAATCTTTTACATTCCAGATTATTGAACCTGCCGCTGTAGCTGTTTTTTCAAATAAAGTAACAGTGCCGGAATGACCATAGGAAATAACCGCAAGAAAAGAGGCTGTCTCATAAGCCAGACGGCCTCTTTTTTTATTTAGTGTCCTTTCTTTTCGTCGAAATAATCATCCACCACCTTTTTAAAGTCGGCCATAGTCATATCGTATTGGGGCGTGAGACTGCTTTTGTCGGGGAAAGTTTCCATATGAACCGTTTGTGTGGGGAAGGCAAAACGAACCCCAAGCTTCTGGGCAAGACGCACAATTTCGATAAGCACCTCATGCCGTGCACGCAACTCTTCCGGCCAGGTAGCCACAGTAAAAAAGATATAAAAGAGAATCTTTAGCGAAAAATCGCCCATTTCGTGAAATTCAATAATATAAAAATCCTTCCTTGTTTCGGGATGCTCATCTACAATACGGCGAAGCCCTATCACAAATGCCTCAATAAGATCTGGCGGGGTATCATAAGTAACAGCCACGTGCATATTGAAACGGCGGTATTGCCGTAAACCATGGTTGTCAATGGTGCTGTCGGCAAGCTTGCCGTTGGGCACGTAGGTGAGCGAATTGCGGAAAGTGCGGATGCGTGTGCTGCGAAATCCCACTTCCTCAACGGTGCCATCAATTTCGCCCGATGTAATCCAGTGCCCTACGGAAAAAGGCTTATCTACGAAGATCATCAGTGAACCGAACATATTTTTCAAGGTTTCCTGGGCTGCCAGTGCTACCGCCAATCCTCCAATAGACAGGCCTGCCAGCAGCGCGGTAATGTTTACATCGAGATTTTGCAAAATGAACAACCCTCCCACAATCACCACAAAAACTTTAAGGATTTTCCGTATCAGGGGCACTACATGATTATCAAGACTGGTTTCACTTTTACCGGCAACATTTTCCAGGTACAGTGCGAACACATCCACCAGTTTGTAAAACACCAGCATACCAAAAAAGGGTAGAATAGCCCTGAACGCATAGTTGAGGTAAAAAGATACCTGCGGGGGTATCTGGAGCAAAGGATACAAAACCATCACCATTAAAAATACGGCAAAAAGACTCAACGGACGGGCAACAGGTAAAAGGTAGGGTCTTACCAGTTTACCATATCCCAGGTGGTGTGCTCCCTTGTATAACAGCCGGTTAAAAAGGAAAGTAAGCAATTTGTGCAATAAAAAGGCAAGAATTATGATCACCAGTATACCAATGTGCTGCCACAGGTACAGGCCCAGGAACCTATAGGAGCCGGTGCGGGGAAGCAGCTCCATGATCTTGTCGGCCCCATAGGGAAAAACCTCAGAATGGAACCTTTCGATGGCTTCAAAACTTTCCAGGCTGTAAAGCCAGCGGCCATCGGCCTGCCGTGCAAGGAAAATCTCAGGGGTATAAGGTACCGGGCGGAAGATCTGTCTTTGGGTGATGGTATCTGTATACTGGTTATTGCGCGGGAACTCTTCAATTTTCACAAGGAGCCCGCGTCCATCCCACGCCTGCTTAAGCCGTATGGCCATATTGGCAGCCATTGCCGAATCCACTCCGCTGTGCAGAAAAGGCAATGATGCTTTTCCCACATCATAGCTCTCGGGCTGCAGATAATGCAAATGCGTTACTACAGCATGGTAGGGAGAGCTCAGGTTGGGTTGAAAAAAATCGGGGATGTCGTTATCCCTGGCATGCAATAAAGGCAGGCATATCAATATGGCCACTAAACTCATTGCACATTTTCGCATGCTTTGTGAAAAAGCAATATAAATCATAGTTTCTGGGGTTTGGTGCTGGTGGGATCAAAAATAAACATTTTACCCTCTGCAGCCAAAAAAGACTATCGGGGAAAGAATTCTTCTACTACAATACCAGCCCGTCGATCACTGATACCTATGGTATGGTGAACAAGGACAGTGCCGGCTAGGTAAGGGTTTGGTATTTTTGCTTACTATGGCAAGGCTGTTGTGCGAACCCCTTGGTAAGGCAATTAATTATCCCTTGCACACCTTACTGAATATCCCTGGCAAAGCAAAAGGAAAAACTGAACGGATCCGCCCGATTCAATTTTTCTCTGCAGAATTGACCCTGGCATTCAGCCCGAAAAATCACCGGCACGGATTAGCATAACTACCAAATACGCCACATCCTGGCTCCACTTTCTAAATAATCCCACCGCCCCGAATTCCGGGGGTTGATCTGTACATTTATATTATCGCCAAACCGCCAGGGTATGTCACGAATCATATCAAAAACCTGGTCTTCCTGTAAAAGGCGGGTCATATCCACCGGGCGCATAGCCTCAACAGGAACTTCCATCGTCTTTAGGGCATCAGAAAGAAACCCCGGTAGAGTAACCGGTATGGATAACTGATCGTTAATTGTTGCTGATGAAAACATCAGAAAAACCAATGAAAAAAAATTGTGCATATAGATCTCTTCATGCCGGCTGGTTTGAGGATATGAAAGGAAGTGAGAAGTACTTTAAATGGAATTAAAACAAACTACAACAGGTTTGTCGCAAACAAAGACAGGAACAAGTAAAAAAAAGCCGGAAACATATCCGGCTTTATATGGGTTTAGTTGATAAAATCAGTTGGCAACAACGAGTCGCTTGCTTTGCACAACCTGGTTATCGATCAAAAGAGAATATATATAAATACCATTGCTCAGCCGGCTGGTATCCAGTCGCAATTTGTTTTCAGAAGCACTGAGGTCTTCATTGATGACAGGGTTGCCCAGCAGGTTTCTCACCACAATGCTGGCATTGTGTGCATCTGCAGGAACCTGGTAGTTGATCCAGGTATGAGAGCGGGCAGGATTAGGCCGGGCATCTTCAAGTCGCCATTGGTTGGTATTCGAAAGGTAATCTGCAGATGTAGGAGTTTCTACTTCATAAATGATTGATACGGTTACTGTTTCAAAGCTATCGCGGTCATCATAAAATTCGTACATTACCTGAGAAGTTCCAGATGCACCTTCAGGATATAGTTCTGTATAAAAATCATCAGAGGTTGAGGATTCTCCTGAAGCAAGCACTACAGGCGAGTCAACCTCAAAAACTAGCGGAGTAAAACAAAACCCTACCCAGCAGAAGGTATTGGCATGGCTTGGAGCAAGGTCTACTTCATGCTTTCGCACCCACACTTCCACATCTTCGTCACCGGAATTGGAAAAAAAGATATTGGCTCTAATGTAGGATTCATCCGTAGTACCTGTTACAGTAATGGTTTGATTGGTAATGTCTTCTCCGTCGGCATCAAGAAGTACGACTTGCGAATGTGCCGCGAAGACCGTGAGAAGCAGTATAGACAATGTGTGTAATAATTTTTTCATAGTGTGTGTGTATTGATGTGGGTTTCTTATGTTTATAGCCTTATGTATTGGTTATATTCTGGCACAAAGATAATTAAAAACTTTCAGGATGCATTCATCTGGATTTTTTCTGCGTGCTCATTGAAGCATTAAATCTGTATTTTCTTCCAATTTTTTCAATATTCATTTGCACTTTTTTAGTAAATCAAATACCAGACCAATTTCGGGTATATACACTAAAAATGTCAAATTACGCACTATTTCTTCCTGAGATAACAGTATTTATATTAATGATTTAATTCATTATCTTCCTTTTTGTTTTTGATTTTTTTTAGTATGTGTATTTGCAAACTCAGGTATAATGAAATTTTTTTAACAATGCGCTGTGTTTTTGTTTTTCTTTTTATTCATATTTATTTTTCATCCGAACCAATAGCACAAGCCTGACACAAGAAATAACAATGGGCTTTTTCGAAAAAAGGTCAATCCAATTTGGGCTTACATATAACTTTAACAATTCGTTAAACAAAAACTCATAAATATATTTAATTTTGCACATACTTGATCAGAAATCTAAACCAAAAATCCCACTTATTATGAAGAGAACATTACCATTCATTGTATTGCTTTTGTTTGTAAGCCTTGCCATCCAGGGCCAGGTTTATGTTTCAGAAGATTTTAGCGGCGACAACTTTCCTCCCTCAGGCTGGAGTATTTCAGCAAACACCACCAACTGGTCTGCAGTAGGAACCTCACATGCCGGTGGCCAGGCCCCGGAGGTGCGCCTTGCCTGGAACCCCCAGTTCAACGGAGCATCCAGGCTACAACTACCTGCGATCGATTTATCAGAAAACATGAGTGGAAAGGTAATCTTTTCCTTCGATCATGCCGTGGATCATTACGGAAATACTTTTACCCTCGGGTTGGCTTACAGAATTGGAACAGGAGACTGGGTCAACGTGTGGACGCAAACAGTAAACTCAAGTATTGCGGGGCAAAGAAAAACTATTATCCTTGAAGACTTTCCCACTCAGGCAGAAGAGCTGCAATTTGCATTGTTTTTTCAGGGAAACAGCTACAACCTTAATTACTGGTACATAGACAACATTCTTGTGATGGCACCCCAGGAAACAGACCTTGCCCTCCAGGAACTGGATATTCCATTTGTATTGCAGGAAGAGGATTATCTCTCAGGAACAGTAATAAACGCAGGAACATCTCTTGTGCATTCCTTTGATCTGAACTGGAGCATCAACGGTGGCCCTGAGCAAACACAATCATTCTTTGGCCTTGAACTGGGTCTTTATGAAGCCTTTAATTTTCAGGCTCATACCATGCTCCCTTCTGAAACAGGCAATTATTCCATTGAAGCGTACATTTCCAACGTAAATGAGCATGCACTGGATGACAACCAGGAAAATGACCATATTTCTCAGTCTTTTGTAGTACCTACCCAACTTTCTGCAAAAAGGCCGCTCTTTGAGTCGTTTACCAGTTCCACATGCCCGCCCTGCTATAGTTTCAATACGAGCTTCTTCAACAACTTCATCAGCACCAATAAAGAGAACCTTTCTATCATCAAGTACCAGATGAGTTGGCCTGGCTCAGGTGATCCCTATTATACTGCCGAAGGCGGAGTGCGCAGAACCTACTATTCCGTTTCAGGTGTCCCCAGCCTGATAGTCAATGGCACTATGATACCTACCAATGGTTCAGCTGTAAATATTGCTTTCAATGAAGCACTCGAGGAAAAAACAGTTGTGGACCTGATAGGTGTTTACAGGACACAGGACGACCTTATCCATATTGAAGGAAGTGTATTGCCTTACGCAGGTATTGACGATCTTACCCTTCATGTAGTGGTGCTTGAAAATACCACTTATGGCAATACAGGCAGCAACGGCGAAACAGAATTCCATCATGTAATGATGAAAATGCTTCCCGATGCCAATGGCCTCACCCATAGTTTCGCGGACGGAGAAGAATACCGCTTCGATCATTCCTTCGACATGTCATCTACCAATGTGGAAGAGATGGAAGACCTGAGCGTGATCG
The DNA here is from genome assembly GCA_964453995.1 of uncultured Bacteroidales bacterium. GTDB lineage: Bacteria > Bacteroidota > Bacteroidia > Bacteroidales > UBA7960 > SKVR01. The sequence continues at coordinate 54,556 of CAYVQC010000018.1, forward strand.
TTTTTATACAGGATAATGGCACCAAAGAACTCATCCAGTCTGCCAACCTTGACAAAACAACGGATGGTGCTCCCGTAGCCTCTTCCAATATTGCTGATGGAGAACAGGGTGTTTCTGTATGGAAAGATATTGAGATCCTTTACAATCAAATCGTTACCCTCCCCCCGGGAAAAACTATCACCAACACTGATCTGCAGAATATCATAAGTTTTCATGTTGCAGGGGAACCAGAGAATACCGTTGCATTTACAGCACAGGTAAATGAATTTGGCAATATGTTTACAATTACTCCCACAGACTATCTTTCTCCCCTTACCACGTATACCCTTTCTGTTGAGCCGGTGGAAGGTTACTGGGGTGTGCTCAGCGAGCTATTTTCCTTCACTTTCACCACCCGCGAAGCCCTGGAAGCTCCTGTGGTAACTTTCTCGCCAGAAGATGGCAGCGAAATCACCCAGCTGTATGCTCCGCTTCACATTCATTTCGACCAGCAGGTGCGCCATGCTGACGGCGATTTCTTCACCCATGAACAATTGCAGCAGGCCATAACGCTTGAAGCTTCCGGAAATGGAAATAAAAGCACAGGATTCACAGCTCATATGAATTCAAATCATACAGCCATTGAAATTGTACCAACAGAAAATCTTTCAGTATCTTCCCAATATACACTGAGTATTGCAGCAGTGATGGGAGAAGACGGCGTAATGAACTCACCTGCCCAGGCAGTTTTTTCAACCAGGCCCTCTATAGGAGCCCCCGTGGCATGGTACAATATTGCAGACAATGCTACAGATATTGACCTTACGCCAACATTCAGGATAGTATTCTCACAACCGGTAAGGGCAGAAGATGGTTCCGAAATCACTGAAGAGAACATCGGGAATATCCTGCACCTGTTCCGGGACAATCTTGAAGGTGAATTGGTTGCACTGAACATCACCATTAATGCAAACAAAAACATCATTGACTTTTATCCTGTTGATAAGCTTCCCGGCAATACCACATTTGTGATCTCTGTAGCACCTCTGTTGGGAACGGAAGAGGACCTCACACCAGAGATGACCCGCACCTTCACCACCCGCCAAACTGCCGGCGCCCCCGTTGCCACCTTCAGCATTGAAGATGGCGAAACAGATGTTTCCGTTGATGTAGTGGCGACCATTGAACTGAACCAGGCGGTGCGACAGGCCGATGGGTCTGAGATTACAGATGATGACCTGTCACAGCTGATCATGTTTTATGAAACCAACGAAGAAGGCAACGCCGTGTCCTTTAGTGCAACCATAAACAGCGAAAAAAACCTTATCACCGTTACTCCTTCCGGCGAGCTGGCCATCGACCAGCTCTATATGCTGGGGATAGATGAACTACTGGGCACTGACGATGAACTGAGCGATCCTGCTCATATTACCTTTACCACAGTAGAATCACTTTTGGCCGGTGGTTGGGAATATGGAGATTTCCAGGTCTTTCCCAATCCTGCCAGCAACCGGGTGCATGTTTCTCTTCCCGGAGAGGTAGCAGGAGCCACGCTTAGAATCATAGACCATACCGGAAAAATCATATCCACGGCAATCATTACCGGCAACTCCGTGGAAATGAATCTGCAGGAACTCTCTGATGGTCTCTATTTCATCGATGTGGTAAGTGAAAACTTTAAAGCTCGTAAAAAACTACTGATCGCCAGGTAAAAATGATTTGCCAACAACAAGGAATATTATCGCACTCCTTCCCTTTGCAGGGAAAAAACATATTCCCTGTAAAACTCAGGTGGCATTGCCGGGAAAACCTTCCGGCAATGCCTCTGTGTTTTCTGTTTTCCGGCATAAAGCTACCTTTTGGGTAAAAGAGAAATTATTGGTAACTTCATGTATATTCTTTTGGAACTGCCTTACCCGTTTTTGAGTATTACAAACTCCGTATGGTAACCAATTCATCAGAAGGCATTCCCCCAAAAAACCTCAACCGAAAAACTTCACACAACCCAATGATCATGATGCTACAACGACTTTACAAAACTTCACTCGCTCTTGCACTTTTTATGTGCCTTGCCTTCAGCAGCACAGCCACCCCCCAGAGCCTGCTCATCAGGGTGGATGCATTTTTTGGTGGCCCTGTCCATAAAACCAATGAACCCTATACCCTTGCAGGGGAGGTTATTTATATGGGAGATGGTGTTTTTGAATCGGTTTATCTTAACTGGCAACTCGAGGATGATGATGAGGTACAAACCACATTTTTTGATGACTTGTCCCTCAATCCCTATATACCCTTCCGGTATGAAGTTTCTGAAAAATGGATCCCCACACAGGCAGGTGTATATGAGTTTACCTTTTGGTTTTCAGGCCTCAACGGGGATGAATCCAATGTACCCGCCAGCGAAGAATTTCAGGTAACCATAGAGGTTTACGATCAGCTTCCCCAAAAGCAGGTAGTACTGCTTGAGAGCTTTTCCAGCGTGAATTGTGGAAGTTGCGCCCTGGTAACCCCAATTCTGCGCAACCTGGTGGCACAAAACCCACAGCAATATGCGCAGATCTATTACCATCCGCTACATTACGAAAACAGCCCGCTGTATCACTTCAATCCCAAAGATCAGGACAACCGCCGCGATCTGTATGATGTATTCTACACGCCATTTTCCGTAATAGGATCTTTATTTTCTGGGGGCAGCGAACTGGTAGACGAACAATTGCTGCAATATGAACTAAACAAGTGGGCCGGTTTCAGTTTGTCAGGAGAATGGTTTGTGCAGGACAATACATTATATTATGATATTGAAGGCGAAATATTTATGGAAACAGCAAATCCGCAAAAAGATCTCAGGCTCCTGGTGGTTGGCGTGGAGGATAGCGTTGCATTTGACTCCCCTCCGGGCTCCAACGGTGAAGACACCTTTTACAATGTAATGCGCTTTTTTGCCCCCGATGCCCAGGGCACACGAATAACACCTGATGCTTTTGACGGATCCATAGCGATGCAAAAAAGTATGCCATGGATAGAACAACTTGACACAGCTAAAATGACCCTGATGCTGTTTGTACAGGATTTTCAAAGCAAGGAAATTTACCAGGCAGTGTTTATGGACCACAATATTTTCATGGATCCCGATGATCCCACATCCATTGTTGATCCCCACACGCCGGAAATAAATGTCTTCCCCAATCCAGCCTCAGACTTTATCACTATTGCTTCCCGTGACAACCATCTGCCGCAGGTCGGTATAATTTATGATCTCCAGGGAAGGCAGGTACTGAGAGAATATCTTTATGAAGGGCATACAGGCACACTTGACGTTTCCGGCCTCACACCGGGAGTTTATATATTACATCTTACAAGCCGGGAGAAGCGTATCACAAAAAGAATAAGCATAATCGCCCAACCCTGATATAACATTTAACCTACTAAAAATAAAAACGCAACAAAAAATGAAACGGACTATCAGAACCACCCTTATTGTAGCAGCAATGCTGATCTTCAACATTTCTGCTGCGCAAAGCCCCGGCAACAAGAGCATCCCGGCCCATTCCATCAAAACGCTCGACGGAAGAGACTTCTCCACCAGCCAGTTCGACAATGATGGCAAACCCTATGTACTGAGTTTCTGGGCTACCTGGTGTCGCCCCTGCCTGAAAGAACTCAACGCCATTGCCGAAATTTACGACGAATGGCAAGCCATGGGCTTTAAGGTTATTGCTGTAAGTACCGATGATGCTAGAACAAAAGCCAACATCCTGCCCATGGTAAATGGCAGGGGATGGGAGTATGAGTTCTATCATGATGTAAACGGCGATTTTCGTCGTGCCATGGGGGTAAATATGGTGCCTCATACCTTTATTATCAATGGCAAAGGAGAGATTGTAAGCCAGCACACTTCCTTTTCTGATGGCATGGAATGGGATATGTTTGACAAACTTAATGCACTGGCGAAAGGGGAATAGGATCATGGGCAAAAATTGTGTTCGATCACTGGCTGCGGCAATATTGCTGCTTTCAATGCATTTTACGCTGTTCTCACAAGAATTGCTTCCAGGGGCGCGCATTTGGGGAAATTTCCAGATGGACGCACAGTACTATCAGCCCGACAGCCTCATACGGGCCGATACTGTACCGGAGAGAATCCTGATGAATGCATTCTTAAATCTAAACATGGAATACCAGGGCCTAACCATTGGTTTACGCTACGAAAGCTACCAAAACCCGCTCCTGGGTTTTGACCCTGCATACCAGGGCAGTGGCATTCCTTACCGGTTTGCCTCCTACCGACGCGAAAAACTGGAAGTAACCGTAGGAAACTTTTACGAGCAGTTTGGAAACGGGCTGATCCTGCGCACCTATGTGGAACCCAACCTGGGTATCGACAACTCACTGGATGGCATAAGGCTGCTGTATCAGCCTGTTGACGGAATTACCCTTCGCACAGTGATAGGGCAACAACGCCTGTTTTTTGACAAAGGCCCGGGTATTGTAAGGGGTGCTGATGCAGAGTTCTTCCTGAATGACCTGTGGAATAACCTGGCCCGCACAGGCAACCAACTGTCGCTGGGTTTTAGCACCGTAAGTAAGTACCAGCGTGCTCAGCATCCTCTTTTTGTGCTGCCCGAAAATGTTGCCGCTTTTTCAGGCAGAATGAATTTCGCAAGAGGGGGGTTCCTGCTGAATGCTGAATATGCCTACAAAATCAACGATCCTTCAGAAGACAACAGTTTCATTTACCGTCATGGGGAGGCCCTTACCCTGAGCACCTCTTATTCGGTAAGTGGCTTTGGTTTGCTGCTTTCAGCCAAACGTATCGACAATATGGGCTTTCGCAGCAACCGCAGCGCCCGTGCCAACGACCTGAACATAAACTACCTGCCTGCCATGACCCGCCAGCATGTGTACAGCCTTACCGGCATGTATCCCTATGCCACCCAACCTACCGGCGAAATGGGTGCCCTTGCAGAACTTACCTTCAACCTGCCCCGGAAAAGCCCCCTGGGTGGACCATTCGGCACTACGGTAGTGATCAATTACAGCCTTGCCAATGCTATTGAGAAAAACGCACTGAACGACACCACCATGGTAGGCCAGCCTGGTACTGACGGTTATACTTCAAATTTTTTTGCCGTGGGCGATGAACGCTACTTCCGCGATTTTAATATTGAAATCAACCGCCGGTTCAACAGGCAGGTAAAAGGAACCTTCACCTATATGAACCTGTTCTACAACCAGAATGTAATTGAAGGCTATACAGACCGGGAAGATGTGAGGGCCCACATAGTTGTGGCAGATATTTCGCAACGTCTGCCCAACCGCCGCTCGGTACGCTATGAACTGCAGCATCTTTCCACCCAACAGGACCGGGGCAACTGGGCGATGGCCCTGGTAGAATTTAACTTCTCTCCCCAGTGGTTTATTGCCGTTTCTGACCAGTACAACTATGGCCATGATGATCCAAACCAGCGCCAGCATTATTACAATATAAGTGCAGGGTATACCCGCAATGCCCATCGCATCAGTATGACCTGGGGCCGACAGCGCCAGGGAATCATTTGCGTGGGGGGCGTATGCCGTGTAGTTCCTGCCTCTTCGGGCCTGGCACTCAATGTAACCAGCAGCTTTTAAAACGTACCAAATACCCTTTGTTATGAAAATCTTCAAACCGCTTTCCCCAATTGCCATGCTTGCTGTATTTCTTTTTATGGTGGCAGGCTGTGATGTAATTGAAGAACCCTATCTGAAAGATACCAACCCCAATGGAGATACTACTGAGGTAGTCCAGAAGTTTCTGCTTGAAGAGTTTACCGGACACCAGTGCCCCAACTGCCCCGAAGGTAGCAAGGAAGCCGATGCACTGAAAACCTTCTATGGCGACAAACTGGTGATTGTGTCCATCCATGCCGGATGGTTTGCCAATGCTTCGGGATCTACTTTCAATTATGACTTCACCACCCCCGAAGGAGATGAACTCAACAGCTACTTTTCCATCGTGCAAAACCCCATGGGGATAGTTAACCGTACCGAATACGAAGGCACAAGGCTGTTGGGACCTTCTGCCTGGGGAAGTGCCATGGAAGAACTCTCTGAAAATGAACCCTCGTTTGCCATTGCATTGAAAATGGCAAACGAAACCGATAACAATTTCACCCTTACAGCTGAAACCACTGCCCTTACCAATCTGAGTGCCGACCATTACCTGGTGGCAGTTATCACCGAAAATGGCATTATCAGCCCTCAAAAGGTAAATGACCCCGTAAATTACCCCCAGGGTTATATTCCCGATTACGAGCACAAATATGTTCTGCGCAAGGCAATCACCAATATTTGGGGAGAAAAACTCAGCGAACAGCCCATCGACGATGGGGAAAAGATCACCAAAATGTATGATTTTGACATAGACCCCGAATGGGTGGCAGAAAACTGTAATGTCGTAGTTTACGTTATGAACCAGGATTTACAGGTGCTGCAGGTAGAAGAGGTGAAGCTGGTGGAATAATCCCAGCCATTGCCATTAGAAACTGAATGACTGGAAATTTCACTGGCGGTAAAACCTCAAAACCTTACCGCCAGTGAAATGTAATACCAGATATGATGCTCATGCACATCAAAGGTAGTATAGTCTCCCCTCCCAAGACATCTTAAAGGATTTTACACAAAAGACTACACAAAACCCCCAATCCAGATATAGGCAAGAAAACCCAAACTACCCAGTTGGGTTAGGAGAAAGGGTACCTGCTTTTTACCCCACCCCCTGAACACGGAGACTACGTTGTAAATAAGAATTATACCAGCAGCAAGGGCAATGTATGCAATAAAATCCCACCGCGATGGCACGCCCATAGCCAGCATAAACGGATTGAGGGAAACAGCATTGAAAACAGCAACCGTAAGCAGCCCCAAAATGGCCACAACAAAAGCTGAAAGCAACCAGCCAGGAAAGACAACCTTAAAAGGAAGTTTCCAACTGCTTTTCCTTACTTTTTTCACAAGAGCCACAATGGGAAAATACAGAAACCCAAAAAAGCTTAGAAAAATGAACAGGGCGGGAACAACCAATACTCCGTAATTCTGATTTACAATAGTAGCCATCAGCGAAGCAATACCCTTATTGAAACTTATATCGGTAACAAACTGCAAGGAGGTAATTTCGGAAATGGATTCAAAGGGAACCTGTGGATCCGGGTTATCGAGAAACGCTGCAAAATCAACCTTGCCATCGGTATGCGGGTAGTGACCTGAGCCCGGCACCACATGATGCGACGCGTTGGAGAAGTATTGCATGGCATCCTCGCCACGGTATGCAGGTGTTACCGGATCAAGACCACCCGATACCAGCAACACAGGAATATCAAGCACCTTCCACTGTGGTTGGGGTATTGAGTCGGAAGTTTTTATGATATCCCAGGTAAATTGCTGCCTTTCCGAATCATTGGGAATCCATTCGTTTTTCAGCCATTGCAATGCATTCGGATTAGTGGGAGGAGCCAGAAAAGCAGGATCCAATGGCAGATCGTTCCCACGAACAATGGTAAGCATATCCTGGCGGAGATCGCCTGAAAAGCGCCCGTCGTTGATCAGTGATGCAGCCAGATTTTCAATGATCCACATATTACCCTCAGCGATTGCATTCATCAACAAGGGAATAATTTCAATCCCCTGTTTATTGTAAAGCAAGGCCTGTAAGCCATTTAGCAAAATAGAGGGTGTAATATAGGCGGTAATTTCATCCTTTTCTGAGTTGAAATAGTTTATGGCTACCGGCTCACTTTCAAGGTGTTGAAATGCCTTTTGCATAATATTTTCAAAATCGGGGAAACGGGCACTGCAGTCAGGATCATTTTTGCAGGCTTCAATGGTATTATAGATTACATTCCAGGTATCAAATTGTGAAAAATCATAATACAGGTTTCTGTTTACCATGCCACTTAAAAAAGCGCTTCTGACGGATTCCGGATAAGTCTGCATTAAAACAAAGCCAAAATATGAGCCATAAGAGTGCCCTCTTATATTCCAGGATTCATAACCCAGCTCCTGTCTTAGTTTTTCAGCATCCTGGGCAACCTGTATGGCACTGTACCCACGTACATCAGCACCTGCTTCTGCCATTAGCTCTGCGCATTTGCTCCAGGCTTCGGCAAGTAGCTCAAGACGTTGCTCCTCCGTGGCAAAAGTGAGCGCCTTACTCAGATCAGAATCATTAATATTATCACACAACTTTGGGTTCGAAAAACCAGTGCCGCGAGGATCAATCAGTATAATATCCCGGTGGGCCAGCACATTCTGAATTGACTCAGTGTTGTATATCCGCTCCACCATTGGACTAAAAGCCCCTCCCGGTCCACCGGGCAATACCACTACCGGATCGGGCAAGGGCTGATCCGATTTGCTTTTTATGATGGTGAAAGCCACATGGATCTGGCGCGAATCGGGATTGTCATGGTTCTCTGGCACCGGCAAATAGCCAAATTTGATCTGTTCCGCTAATTCCTTTTTCAGATCACCGGGAAAAGGTTGCCAATCAATTTGCCCGAAGGTTGGGAAAATCATCCATAAGTGCAACCCAAATAATGTTGCAAATACCAGTCTTCTTTTGATCATAACTTCAAAATTTTATAAAACAAACCAAAAAAGGGAATATGCTTGTCTTGTAGGCAATCGCCATCATACTTCATTTAACATCAGGGATTAAGCTACTTAAATATAGCACATTCAACTCTGTCAAAAAAACAAAAAAACCAAAAAATGATGCTTAGCCGGTTTCAATCCTTGTTGTAGTTGATGGAGGAATCTAAGTTGGGAGAAAGATTATTCCTCAAGCGCCTTGCATCCAGAAATTTTAATATATTTTGATTTTGAATAATATAATCACAAAAAATAAATACTTTTAGCTCATTAATAATGAGCTGCTGAAAATTAAGGAGAAAAGCTGCTTAAGAATTACAAACAAGACATGCGTAAAAACAGGTACTAAGCACAATATGCAGGAAAATGAGCGACACGTAGCATCAGGCGATTTTCTGCGGTTGAACGAATTCCCTGTTTGTGATAATTTTTAAAACATGTTTCAATGAGACTGAAGAAGCTTTTATTCATACTTATTACATCGACAATTACAGGATTGGTTATCCATTCCTGTTGTGAAGGCTACTACTATAAATGGACTTATATCATAACGGAAAACATGGACAGTAAACAGGTTAGTAGCCTGGATTCAATTTCAAAGGAAAATTTTGGGATCAAGGTACATTTAATCAATAGAAAGTATTCTTCAAATAGCCAAGGTTTTTTAATTAATGGAGCCTATGCAACTGATTGTTACGAAATATATTTAAAGGAAGACTCAATAATAAGCATCGAAATCATATCAGTAAATAGATTTAACCTGGAAAAAGATTCTTTATCCAATGTAAGTGAATATTTTTTGGGTCAATCAGAATTTGTTCATTTTGCAGACATACATCCAATTGCTGATTTTATATCTATTGTCAACGAAGAAGTTTACCAACCAATAGACAATATTAACCTTGTATTAAATACTGATCAAATTTTTGATGCATTGCATCAATTCATAATCAGGATTGAATTATCTGATCACAGATTTTTAGTAGACACAACCAGTACAGTGAGAATATATTAGCATGAATAGAGCATTTTTTTCAACACACAAACACAATATGCACAAAATGTTTATCATGCGAGTTCTCCTGCTTAGGTGGGAAACCTATCATACCTTGTAACTCAGACTCTATTATGATAAGAAAGCTCTCCTTCCTGCTGCTAATCATTGTTTCGTCCGCAATAAATGCACAAGAAACAAACCGTCATGCATCCTTTTTTTTAAATCTGGGACAATCAATTCCATTAGGAGCTTATAAAGCTAAACCAACATCTACCAATCCAATAGAAGTTGCTAATACATCCCACTTTGCAAAGAGCTTTAATATGGGCCTTGATTTATATTTACTTCCAAAGTTAGGATTGACTTTAGGTGCTACAGCAATGCAGTTTGATTTGGATAAAACTACTTTTGAAAAGGTCCATGGCAACAATCTATTACCATCAGATTCTTATCTTGGCGAGCATAGAACTTCCAGGAGATATCTGGGAATAACAACCAGATTTAGTTACCATAAATTCAATATTGAACCACGGATTTCCATTGGCATATCTAATTTCATAACAGATAATGCTGATTATTATCAGAAAGATTCGAATAACGAAATATACAGGACCATTAGCTATAGTGATGTGTTTGTCACTTCTTTCCCTTCTTATAACGGTGGTTTTAATTTGAGTTATAACATAGTGGCCTTTTACAATGTGACTTTGGGCTTACAGCTTTTTTCTGAATTATCATACCAGAAACCAGAAATAAAGTATGATGTAACTAAGTCGAATAAAATGGAGGGTACCATTAAATTTGAAACACATTCCTATGAACAAGAAGTTGTTTATTTGTATTACGGAGTTGGGCTTACACTAAAAATTAAAGATTCTCCGTAAAGAATATAAAGGAAATGCACATAAAGCAGCAACCTGAACGGGGCTAACAGAGTTGGACAACTTCTTTACAAACATAAATTTAATTTATATTGTTAGTATTGTAATTATGAAGAATCCCGGACCGACGAGAATAGTTTCAATCCTTGTTGTGTTGGATCGGGGAATCTAAGCGAGCTCGCCGGTCCAGATTTCCTTTTTCACGCCCAGTTTCAATCCTTGTTGTGTTGGATCGGGGAATCTAAGGTACTGAACCTGGGTAGCCTGTAAGAAAGAAAAATTGAGTTTCAATCCTTGTTGTGTTGGATCGGGGAATCTAAGTGCACGAATAGCAGGGCGCTTATTGGCAGCGGTGCGAGTTTCAATCCTTGTTGTGTTGGATCGGGGAATCTAAGATTGAGCGTAAGTTTCTTTTTCAATTGATGCTATTTGTTTCAATCCTTGTTGTGTTGGATCGGGGAATCTAAGGATGATGTTTGGACATATAAATTGAGTAGCTTGTGACGTTTAAATCCTTTTTGTGTTGGTTAGGGGAATTTAACTTTATTTAGTTTTATATATTACTATGTATATTCTTTGTTTGAGTGTCTGTGTTTTTTGTAGGGAGAATGTGTATATTATGTTGGTGGCTACATCTGTAATAAAACTATATAGTATAGTCATAGTTGTTTT
>CAYVQC010000019.1:0-35683 GCA_964453995.1 uncultured Bacteroidales bacterium
CCATCAATCCGTAAGGCTCATCGATGATTTCCACCAGTTCGGCAGTGTGGGTAAATTCTTCCTGGATGTCAATGTCTTCCACAATGTATTCATGGAAGAGATCATGGGTTATATGTATGGTGTACATTCCTTTGCGAACGGTTTCGAAATATGCCACACCGTCGGCTCCTACAGTGTGTTCGTAAACATACTGATCGTTATCCTGATTGGTGAGAACTACATGAGCACCTTCAGGGCTGTCGCCTGAGTTGGTAGTAACCGTAACTGTTGCAGGAACGCCGAATACAATGGAGAAATCAACGTTGACAATGTCAGAAGTGCCGGTGGAATAGACAGATTGAACACCAGCCTGATAGTCACCCTCTTCCAGCTCTTCAAATAGATATTGGTTTTCGGTAATTTCAGTAGCAACTTCATTACCATCCAGAAATACATTGTAACCCATAAATGCTTTGTTGGATTTCAGTGCGGCAGGCATAGTTTTGCTGTCTTTCTCCTGGTGGTTGTGCTGAGTAAGGGCAAATGTTCCTGATCTCTCAGCGGTACCGATTCTTACATTATCGAGCATAGTTTCGGCGTTGTCGTTGGCCAGTAGTTGAACGGCAACATGAACAGACTGTCCGGCATAATCGGCAAGTGAAACATTACTTTCGTACCATGTCCAGTTTACCCAGGTTCCAATGTCTTGCCAGTTCCACAGTTCTTCCCAGGTATTACCGCCATCAGTAGAAACTTTGATCATAAGCTCGGCATTGGGGTTAGGATCAACACTCCAATGGTAGCTTGAATTCCAGTTGAAAATTACGCTGGATTGGTCATCAACAATGATCATCGGACTGATGAGCCATGTATCAATATTGTAACCCCAGTCGGCCCTGGCAATTTTTGCTCCGTCGGGTGCAGTGTCATAATCAGCAGTGTGCCAGTATGCCATACCCGTTTCGCCGGGAGTGCCATCGCCCTGGATGAATGAATACCAAGCGTCAAGATTACCCTCTTCGAAGCTGTCAGCAAAATAAGGCTCTCCTGTATTCCACATCAACAGGGCATTGCCTTCTTCCTGGTTGTCAACATCTACCATCACACCAAAGGGTGTAACAATGATCTCAATCACCTCAATATCCAGGTTGAGATCCTGATCAACAATAAGGGCTTCATCCATATATTCTTCATATCCCACAGCCGATACAGTAATGGTATAGGTGCCTTCATAAACGCCTTCGATGGTAAAGTTGCCTTCTGCATCGGTAGTTGCAGAATAGCTGTCATAGCCTTCGAGGGTCACCATGGCACCTTCCTGAAGTACACCGTCATTGCCTTCCACATTACCACTTACGGTAAATTGTGGAATTGCAGTAAGAGCAGCATCCTGAACAGTAGTTGCTTCTTCTTCAATAATAACGCCTTCAACAACGACAGTTTCATAACCAAACTTGCTGAATTCAACATTGTAAGTTTCGGGCAGCAGGTAAGGGAATTCGTAGTTTCCATCGGCATCGGTAAGAGTTGAACTGTTGGTACCCAGTACTTTCACCATAACTCCCTCAATGGGATCGGTACCGTCGGTAACATTACCTTCCAGAGCACCTAAACCGGCTGTGCTGAAGAACATGGTGATGTTGGGGAAACTATGCGTTACTGTGCCGGTAGGTGGGTTGGCAGGGTCGTAGGGATCATTGTCCTGCTGTGCCCGTCGTGTACGGCTTGATTCGGGATCATCAGTGTTATAAAAGTTTTTACCACCTTCCCATTCTTCATCCATTTTATAATTGTAAATAACAAGATTTCCACCACCGTAGATGTAAATATCATCGAAGGGGATGAAAATGTTATTCTCACCTGCCGGGAAATCAACCATACCGTCGAAAACCAATTGCAATGAGGAAGGATCAACCCATCCGTCAGCAAGGTTTTCCAGTTCTGTTTCACCCAGCCAGATCTGGATGTGCCTTTGTGGCCAGTCTACGTCAAAGTTGTTTACGTACTGTATACCCGTGATCACTCCGCCACCTGTGTCAATTTCGTCAGGGTAGTAGAGGGTTTGTTGGAGACTGTAGTCATACACCATATTGTAAGGCTGGGTGGTCATAAGTTCGCCGTCTCCTATTGTAACTGCAAGTATGTCAGAGGATTGAATAACAAGATCCAGGTTTTCGGTTTGGTTGTTACCGGGTACTTCATCGCCGGCAAGCTCAACATATCCGTAGATAAATGTTTCTCCCAAGCTGCCAGGGGGTGGCGTCCATGCCAGCTCATAAGCCTGGGTTTCGCCAAAGGCAATTGCATTACCGGCTACAGAGGCAAGTTCGACTCCGCCTTCCTGCATCAGCTTAACATTGTAGCTGGACTGTGTTAAAGTACCCGCATTCTGTATGTTAACGGTATAAACAGTTTCCATACCTTCTGAAGGAGTAGTGTTGCCAGAGACAGACATTGCAACAAGGTCATTTTCCAGCACAGGTTCCAGGATAACATCGTCAATGAACCACTGGTTGATCTGATAAGCGTCGCCATTAAATTCCCATGCAATATGGAAAGTTTCTTTTCCTGCAGGAATATCAATGTACAATTCAGCCATTTCAGCGGGTATATTTCCTGTGATCAGATGTTCCCAAATGGTTTCGAATGTTTCGCCACCATCAAAGGTAACTCTTACGGCCAGAGTGTTCTCCACCACAGAAAAATTGCTGAGGTATTGTCTGAATTTTAAGCGAAGTTGCTCATTTCCTTCGGTATCAATAGCACCGGTAACCAGTCTTGACATTCCTTCAAAGCGTGGGCTCCAGTTAAATCTCATCTGAGGAGCTGTACCCCCGGCTGAGGAGGAATTATTTACGCCCCAGTTTTCCATACCATCACCCTGGTTGTTTCCGTCGGGGTCCAGTTCGGCTTCTACAAACCAGTCGGGAGGAATTGTTCCAATTTCATAGTCAAAGGTTTCATACAAAAGGATTCCTTCGGCACCCAGCAAAACAGTGTTGGAAGTAGCAGATCCACCTGTACCGATGGCATTGCTTGCTGTAACGGTATAAGAGTAGTTGCCAATTCCGGGCACGGTATTGTCGAGAAACTCTGTTTCGGTGACATCTGTAGCAACTTCAACGTTACCAGGCATACGAACAATAGTATAGGTAATGCCATCACCACTGAGGTACCCGCCATTGAGGCCTTCTGTGGGTGCTGTCCAGCTCAGTTCTCCGTCATTGCCGACAGCCACAAGGGTAACATCTGCAGGGGCTGCAGGCACATCCTCACCAATATAAGTACTGGCCGTTACTGCCGGGCCATCGCCGGCTGTGTTAACACCATATACCGCATAGGAGTAATTCCCGGCTTCTGTCACAGTATTGTCGGTATAGCTATCGGTAGCACCAATTACGGGGTCATCTATGGTATGGATTACTGTGCCGTCTCTGACAATATTGATCTCTGTAAGTTCGGTTAGAGTTTCACCACTGAAAGTAAGAGCGGGATTGGTCCAGGCAAGAGTTGCCTCGAGTTCACCCATTTCAGCGGCTGTAACAGTAAGATCGGTGGGTGCTGCAGGAGCATTGTCATCGGCAAGAGGAGCCAGGAAGCAATAGTTTTGTGGGAATTCGCGTGGCGTCCATACACCTTCATCATAATAACCATTGGCACCGGTTCCGGATTCACTGTTTATTGCCAAAATCCAGCAGGTTGGGTTGTTGGTGGAAGAAACAGAAAACCATCCTGAGGGCAGGGCAACAGGATCGCTTAAATAAGCCATGAAGGATTTTACGGTCCAGTCTCCAAAAGTAACATCAGGATCAGGTACCGGAGAAATAGATACCGTTTCACTGTGTACTTCTGTGCCGGGTTCACCATTGTTGTCTTCATAAAACTTAATTTGAATATCCATAGGGTCTGATGTGCACTCAGCCCAGGCTACACCATCAAAAAAGCCCTGAAGGGCCCAGAAGGATATTCCTCCAATCATATCAGCACCACTGTAATACTGATAATTGGTAAGATCTGCATCGGTAGATGATGTATAGGCGGTGCCTCCATCGGGTGAATTACTCATAAAGGTACCGTCGGGACAGGTTCCGGTGCGGCTCAAATCCATGGGATCGGCTTTCAACTCAACGGGAGTTTGCTGCACAATTTTCTCAACGGCGGCTTCTCTTTGAGCTGTTAATTTTTCAAGATCTTCTGGATGTTGATAATAGCTTTGTCCATAAGTAAACAAAGCTATAAGAAACAAGCTTAGTAATAATGTAATTCTCTTCATAATTTTAATTTTAGTTTAGCAATTGTTTCAAAATTTTGTTTGATTTTTTTGGGGATGTAACATCTACTCTCATTCTATCATAGGCAGGAATTTTTAGTTTAACTTAAAATTTAGATTTTTTTTAACAAACTAATTTTTTGACCATATTACATACGACCGGACACACCGGGGCCTATAGACAATTTTGCCTTGAAATAACCAAAATCTAGAGTATCTCCCTTTTGCCTGAAAGGTCGGATAGCAAATTGATAGCTTTGAATGAGGAAGCGGATGGAGATGAAGATGAATTCCCTTTATATACACCTATAATGCGAAGTACAGAATTGCGCATAATTTTAAGGGTTTAGTTTTTAGTGATTTGGTTTGGCAGCAACAAATTTATAAATAATATAGATATTTCCAAATAAAAATACCGCAACTTATCTTTTCTGTCCGATTTATTGCCCTGTATCAAACAATTTAAATATTATTTTTGTAATAAGTTTACACCCTGTAAAAACACAAGACAACAGTAAATGGAAAAATTCTCATATCTGGGTAATACAGATCCGCAAACCATCGAATCCCTGTATAAATCTTATTTAAATGACCCTCAAAGTGTTGGAGAAGACTGGCAACACTTTTTCAAAGGTTTTGATTTTGCCCAGGCTTTTTATCCTGATAGCAAAAACCTTTCGGAAAAAGAATCCCGGGTATTTCGCAATGAGTTTAACGTTATTGACCTGATCAATGCTTATCGCTCACGAGGGCACCTTTTCACCAAAACCAACCCGGTGCGTACCCGCCGCAAATATTCACCCACCCTGGATCACCAAAACTTTGGCCTTACTGATGATGATCTAGGCCATACCTTTCAGGCAGGAAATGAAATTGGTATTGGAAAGGCTTCCCTGAAAAAGATCATTGAGCATTTGCAAACTACCTATTGCCAAAGTATTGGGGCTGAGTATATGTTTATCAGAAGTCCTGAAATTGTGGAATGGCTCAAAAATAAAATGGAGACTACCCGCAATACACCCACCTTTGATAAACATGCCAAGTGGCAGATTCTCAAAAAACTTACAGAAGCAGTTGGTTTTGAGCACTTTGTAAGAAAAAGGTTTCCGGGTCAGAAAAGATTCTCTCTTGAAGGTTGTGAAACTTTGATTCCTGCCCTGGACTCAGTAATCCAGCTGGGAGCCGACATGGGAATTAATGAATACGTAATAGGCATGGCCCACAGGGGTAGACTCAACGTACTTGCCAATATTCTCAAAAAACCCTACCGAAGGATTTTTAGTGAGTTTGAAGGGATGGCCTATGCCGATGAAGGACTCCTGGGTGATGTTAAATACCATTTGGGATGTACCCTGGAAAAACAAGCGGCAACAGACAAGGTCATCAATCTTAGCATCTCTCCTAATCCCAGCCACCTGGAGGCAGTAAATCCTGTTGTAGAAGGGATGGCAAGAGCCAAAGCCGACCTGAAATATATGAGCGACTTTCAGAAAGTAGCACCTATCCTCATTCACGGCGATGCCTCCATTGCCGGGCAAGGCGTGGTGTATGAAGTTGTTCAGATGTCGCAACTGCCAGCCTATAAAACCGGTGGTACCATTCACCTGATCATTAACAATCAGCTTGGGTTTACCACCAATTACCTCGACGGGCGCAGTAGTACCTATTGTACCGATGTGGCCAAGATCGTGCAGTCGCCGGTATTTCATGTTAATGGCGATGATGTGGAAGCTGTGGTGTATACCATTCACCTGGCCATGCAATTTCGTCAGAAGTTTCAGCGCGATGTTTTTATTGACCTTCTTTCCTACAGAAAATATGGACACAATGAAAGCGACGAACCCCGTTTTACCCAACCCATTCTTTATAGTATTATAGAAAAGCACCCCGACCCGGCAACAATTTATATTAAAAAGCTCATTGAAGAAGGCTCTATTACAGAAGATGATGCACGTCAACTGCGTGAATCGCTTGATGCCATTCTTGATAAAGAACTGGCAGAATCCAGGAAGATCGAGAAAGGAACCATTGATCCTTTTTTGGAAAAAACCTGGGAAGGTTTCCTGAAACCCGATGAAGTACAGATTTTTGATGAAGCCGATACACGGGTAGAGCTGCAAGTTTTGAAAAACCTGGGAGAAAGAATTACCCGGCTCCCCGAAAGTATGTCTTTCTTCCGCAAAACCAAGCGGTTGATGGAAGAGAGGGCAAAGCAGGTAAGGGAAGGTAAGGATCTGGATTGGGCCATGGGCGAATTGCTTGCTTATGCTTCCTTGCTGAATGAAGGAATCAATGTACGTCTATCGGGCCAGGATGTGGAACGGGGAACCTTTTCGCACAGGCACGCTGTTTTGATCACTGAAGATACTGCTGCTGGCTATGTGCCCTTGAATAACATCTCTGATACCCAGGGACGTTTCGAAATTTATAATTCCCTGCTTTCGGAATATGGCGTGTTGGGCTTTGAATACGGATATGCCATGGCAAGCCCACGCAGCCTGGTGATATGGGAAGCACAGTTTGGCGATTTTGTAAACGGAGCTCAGATCATCATCGACCAGTTTATAACCAGTGCAGAAGAAAAATGGAAGGTTATGAACGGGCTTGTGATGCTTCTGCCGCATGGATTTGAAGGCCAGGGGCCCGAGCACTCCAGCGCACGGATGGAAAGGTTTCTAGCCTCTTGTGCCGAAAACAATATACAGGTTGCCAATTGCACCACTCCGGCAAATTTCTACCACCTGCTTCGCAGACAGATGAAGAGAAACTTCCGCAAGCCACTGGTGGTGTTTACACCCAAAAGTTTGCTGAGGCATCCCAGTTGTACCTCCACCCTCGATGAGCTTGCAGAGGGTAGCTTCAAACCTGTAATTGACGATCCCATAGCGTCTCCTGAAAATGTGGAAAGGGTAGTGGTATGTAGTGGTAAAATCTATTATGAGCTGATGGAATACCGTGAAGAAAAAAATTATCATGCTACTGCCATCATACGTATTGAGCAATTGTATCCCTTTCCGGAGAAAAACCTGAAGGCCCTGCAGATGAAATACGCCAATGCTCAGCGTTGGCTTTGGGTGCAGGAAGAACCCAAAAACATGGGAGCATGGTATTTTATTAAGGAATATATGGATTTCCTCAATCCCGGTGTCATTGCCCGTCCTGCGAGCGGCAGTCCGGCAAGTGGATCCAGCAAATTTCATGTGATCCAGCAGAACAAAATCGTGGAAAAGGCTTTTGAAGATTGTAACTGCGAAAATGTATGCCACGAATGCAAGCAGCTATGCATCAGTCATCTAAACCAGTTTAATGTTTATTAAGCCAGGGAAGGGCTTTTTTGCCCTTTCGTTTTCTGCCAGGAAAAAAAACAAACAAAATAAGCACATTTTTCAAAAATTTAATCATGATTGATATCAGAGTACCAGAAGCGGGAGAATCCATCACCCAGGTTGAATTGGCACGTTGGCTTGCCGCTGATGGCGATTATATAGAAAAAGACCAGGAGATTGCAGAAATTGACTCCGATAAAGCTACGCTTACTATTAATGCCGATGCAGCAGGGCTGTTGAAGATCATTATTGATGAAGGCACTACCATCGAACCCGGTAAGGTTATTGGCCAGATCGATACCTCGGCTGAAAAGCCCGTGAATAAACAGCCGGCAGAAGACAAGGCGGGACAAAGGCAACCCAATGCTTCCGAGAAGAAGGAAATAGGAGTGCAAGAAAAACCGGATGAGTCCCCTCCGGTTGAAACATCCCAGGATATGCCGGACAAGGAAAAGGCACCAGCGGATGAAGATTCAAAAACTATTGCACCTTTTACTTTTAGCCCACAGGCAAACAAGATGCTTGAGGAAATGGGCATCGGCACAGGAGAGATAGATCCCAACCCGCAAAACAAAAGAATCACAAAAAAAGATGTGCTGATGGCTATTGCCCATTTGGCAAGGGAGAAGCAACAGCCCGGGGGAGAGGAAAAAAGCCAGCCGGAAGTACACTGGAAAGGCAGTCGTGAGGAGGAAAAAATCAAAATGACTACCCTGAGAAGGAAGATTGCCGAACGCCTTGTAGCTGTAAAAAATGAAACGGCAATGCTTACTACCTTCAATGAGGTGGATATGTCGGCTATCATGAATTTGCGTGAAAAGTACAAAAACCGTTTCCAGGAAAAATATGGAATCAAGCCCGGCTTTATGTCTTTCTTTGCCAAAGCAGTAACATTAAGCATTCCTTTCTTCCCACAGGTCAATGGCCGGATTGATGAAGGTCACATCGTTCTGCCTGATTATGCAGATATCGGAATTGCCGTGAGCACAACCAAAGGACTGATGGTGCCTGTAATTCGCAATGCACAAACCAAAAGCCTTTTTGAGCTTGAAGAAGAAATTGCAAGCCTTGCCCGCAAGGCCCGTGATAATAAAATTACCATCGAGGAACTTACCGGTGGTACTTTCAGCATTACCAATGGTGGTATCTTTGGGTCCATGCTTTCCACTCCCATTATTAACCCCCCCCAGAGTGCAATCCTGGGGATGCACAATATTGTAGACAGGCCGGTAGCCATCAATGGAAAGGTTGAAATACGCCCCATAATGTATGTGGCCCTTTCATACGATCATCGTATTGTAGACGGAAAAGAATCGGTAGGGTTCCTTGTACAGGTGAAGAAGTTCCTGGAAAATCCTGTTTCTATGCTTCATCCTGGTAAAGACCCGGAAGAGGTCTTACTGGGGCTTTGATTTATTTTGCGGCTTGCGGTTTTACCCACTGCACCAGATCGGGTTCGTTTTCCTTTGTGCCAACAGTATCTTCATCGAAATCTCTCAACCATGCCACTACGGCATAAATGATGGGTGTGTCCAGAAGAGCAGCGAAGAATTTGAACAGGTAGGAATTCAAAATGAGAATGACAACTGCCGAAAGGCTGGTGATACTGCCCCCCAGGTTTCCTGATAAGTAAAGGATGGTTATGATAGCGGTGGAGTCAACAAGCTGGCTCACCATTGTAGAAGCATTGTTGCGTAGCCAAAGGTGTTTTCCCCCTGTTTTTTTCTTCCAGAAGTGAAACAGGTGCACATCAATGGTTTGTGCTGTCAGGTAGGCAATCATACTGGCAATGGTATTCCCGACCATAAACCCATAGATGCCGTCGAAAAGATGCAAACCGCCACTCACCCCCTCAGCATTAGGCAAATGAAAATTGATGGTCATAAGGATCAGCATAAAACAATTGACACCAAATCCTACCCATACCAAGAGCTGGGCCTTGCGCCGTCCAAAAAGCTCTGAAACCAGGTCGGTAGCAAGAAAAGTGGCCGGAAATGCGATCAGCCCTGCCGGCACAATCATGGAATATTGATTGCCATCGCGCACAAGGGCAGGCACTAAAGGCAGAAACCAATCGGGAAGATGGATCGTGAAAAGATGAATGAACTTGGTCGTTCCAATCAAATTGCCCAATATCAAAGCAGTAATAAAAACACTGCTCATAATCAGAAACAGTGCATCGCGGTTGGAAGGCGTATTCTTTGGGCGAAGGAGTGACATCTGATCAATTTTTTTGAGTGCACAAAATCTCTAAACATCCATAACGGTAAAAAGTTGAGAAAGGGTGGTGTTATTCTCTTTTTCTGCAGGTATGCGATTGCGGAAAAATTTTACTTCTTGTGGTGAAGTATATTTTTGCCAATGTTTCTTAATTGCTGCCGCTCAGCTTCATTTTTATCTCGTATGAGTGTAGTTAAACAATTTATTGAATATCAGCAAATAAGTAAAAGTTATGATAAAGAATGGCCTTGTTTTCAGTATCATTGTATCACTGATACTTCAAATCAACAGTTAGTTGCCTTTGCAGACAACCCTCAAAAGGCTCCACGGCGGCAGGTAGACACTTCCAATCCTTTGTTTCCCTCTGGATTATTGCCAGACCGAATCACCCGAAATGCAGCAGAGAATCCTGCCACCCAGCTCGTTTTTACCTGGCGTATGAATAATTCGGTTGAAGAGGGGTATGTCGAATACCTGGAGGCTACAGACAGTCTGAATTTTAAAGATCAGATTTCTATACAAAATGCAGTATTGAACCCGGTTCCTTTCGAAGGGATCACCGATCATTACTTCAGGGTAAATATTGAAAACCTAAAGCCCAATACCAGCTACCAGGTTAGGGTAGGAGGGAAGGAATATCGCTCTGAATGGTTTCATGTGCGCACGGCGCCCCAGGAATTTGAACCCTGGCATTTTATTCATTTTGGCGGGGTTCAGCATTTCATTTTGGAATATGATTCAAGAATTTATAGTGAGGCTGCTACCCGGTTTCCCCATGCACAGTTTATGATGCACTCGGGTGACCTGGTACAGGCGAGAGGTGGCGACGACGATTGGGGCGAGTTTTTTTATTCCGGAAGACAGATCTTTAATAAATTTCCTATGTTGCCTGCCGCCGGCAGCAGTGACCATTGGGAAAGAAAAACAGCTGATTCTGCCTACAGGGTTTTATTTCCGCAATGGCATGGCATTTTTTCCACTCCGTCAATTCCTCCTCCCTCACTCAAAAATCTTGCATATTATGTAGATTATCCCCAGGTGAGAATAATTACTCTCTATAGCGGACTAGAAGCTTCAAAAGACTACAGGCCTACTTACATTTCCGATACACTGCCAGTAAGCGAAGAAATTTTTATGCAACAAATGGAATGGCTTGACAAAGTTCTTGCCCAGAGCCCTCAAAAATGGAATATTGTACAAATGCATCATCCCGTTTTAAGTGCACGGGAAGGGCGTTCTTACCCAAGTCATGAGGAAGTCCTCAGGCCCATTCTTGAAAAGCATCGCGTAGGTCTGGTATTGCAGTCGCATGAACATCTTTTTGCCAGAGGAATATCTTCAACATCTGATTTACCCGTCTATGTTACAACCCCATCGGGGTCGAGAACAAAAGATTGGGATAGGGATGCGCAATGGGTACAAAAAGCCATCACCCAAATGCAGTTATACCTGGTGATATTTGTAGAATATGACCGGCTGAAAGTGCAAACCTACAGCCTTTCAGGCAATATCGTTGATGAATTTTATATCAGCGATTAGGCTGGTGCCATCTATTCTGTAAAGAAAAAGGGCAGCAAGTTTTTATTACTTGCAATTGAGTGGGTAAGATCGTAATTTTGTTACAGATTCGCTAGAAAAGTGGTACAGGAAGGATGGTGGGTTATTAAAAAAACTGCCATTCTCTGTTATTTGTGCAAACATCAATACAAAAGAGTTGATTGATGTTTGAAATTTTAAATCAAAATAGTGATATGGCACTAATAAAATCCGTTAGGGGCTTCACCCCCAAATTTGGTAAAGATTGTTTTTTGGCAGAGAATGCAACAGTGATCGGCGATGTAGTGATGGGCGATCAATGCAGTGTATGGTTCAATGCGGTGGTTAGGGGCGATGTACATTTTATCAGAATAGGCAATAAGGTAAACATACAGGATGGGGCGATCATACATTGCACCTACGAAACAGCACCTACTACCATTGGCAACAATGTATCCATTGCTCACAATGCCATTGTACATGGTTGCACTATTGAAGATAATGTATTGGTGGGAATGAGTGCTATTATTATGGACAATGCCCGTATAGGCAGCAATTCAGTGATTGCAGCCGGATCAGTGGTGCTCGAGAATACTGTGGTAGAGCCCGGCAGTGTATATGCCGGAGTACCGGCAAAGAAGATCAAAGACATTAACCAGGAGCTTACCGGTCATTTGCTTGATCGAATCTCCAACAATTACATCAAGTATGCCGGATGGTATAAGGAATAAAAAAAAGGCTGTCCAAATCGGGCAGCCTTTTTTTAATATCTTGTTGATTTGCTTAGATTCCAAGCTTTTCTTTTACTTTGTCCATGATGTCGTCAGATGGTTCTGAGTACAGCAAAACTCCCATGCTTGTATCAAAAACATAGGTATAACCATTTTCACGGGCTACATCTTCAATGGCTTTTCTGGCCTGTTCAATGATAGGATTAAGCAGTTGGGTTTCACGTTGCACGAGATCTTCCTGTGCAGACTCCTGGAATTCCACAATACGCTCCTGAAGGCTTGTGAGTTCTTTTTCTCTGGATTGTTTGATCAGGGGAGAGAAAGTTTCCTGATTTTCAAGAAAATCCTGATACTTGGTTTGGAATTCACTTTGCAGAGAGGTAAAAGTAGTCTCCAGTTCACGGGCGTACTTTTCAAGCTCTTCAGTTGCCTCGGCACGGCCAGGCATCATCTGCAGCAGTTCGTTGGTATTGATATGGCCAAATTTAGCCTGTGAAAAAGCGGTGGCATTAAAGCCCAACAGGATAACTGCTACAATACAAATACTAAGAAGATTTTTCATTTTGGTCATTTTTGTGTTTGAGTATTAATTGTTTTCTATATCTGATAATTCGCAAAATTGATAAAAATGATTTTCAAGAACCATGCCTTTTTTTTCAGGGGCACAAAGATAATTATTAAATGTTAAACGACTTTCATTTTAACAGCATTTATAACTAAGTTTTTGAAAATGAGAAAATAACAGTGTTTTTCTGCAACGTATACCGTGATATTTTTATTTTGTTTGCTGCATATTTCAGTAGTTTTTTTCCGGAAACTGCTCCTGCCACCATTGCGGCTGATCCTTCAGCTGCTTATCCCACCAGGCCATAATCACATTATGCCATTTTTTGCGTTTGCTATGTGTAATGATATGATGGTCCTGATCTTTAACAAAAACAAGTTCTACGGGTCGGTCAAGAATTTTCAGTGCAGTATAAAGTTGAATACTTTCTCCCGGAGGAACATTGGTATCGCTATCGCCAGTAAGCAGCAGCAGAGGTGTGGTTATTTTATCGGCATGGAACAATGGGCTTTGGTTTATATACAATTCGTGGTTGTTCCATGGATAACTATCGGCAGAAGCTTCAGAACTGTAGGAATAACCCCAGTAGCCCTCTCCCCAGTAACTTGAGATGGAACTGATGCCTGCATGAGAGATGGCTGCTGCAAAAATATCGGTACGGGTCATGAGTAGCATAGTCATAAAGCCACCATAGGAAGCCCCGGCGCAGCCCACCTTTTGTGCATTGGTAAAGGGATGTGCTGCCAGGAATTTTTGGGTGCCTTCAATGATTTCGTCCGCAACGGTTTTGCCCCAGTTGTTAACGTGTGCAGCAGAAAATTCCTGCCCAAAACCAACAGCGCCGCTGGGTTGTAATACGTAAACGACATATCCATGACCTGCCCAAAGATTGAAGGGGTATCTTCCGCCAAAAGTTCTTCCAACCGGTGTAGTCCCGGCATAGTAATAAACAATTACAGGATATTTGTTCTGCTCATCAAAATCCGGGGGATAGTATACCCTGCCTTTGATTAACGTTCCCTGGCTGGTGGTAAAGTCCCAGTCTTTTACCTCTCCGAATTTCACATGCTGGTAAATGTCCTCTTCGGGGTTCTCCAGCAAGGTTTGCCTCATATTTCTCAGGTTTAGTGAAAAATGGCGCTCGGGAGCATCGGTTTGTGATGCCGATATAATGGCCATTGCTGCATTGTCAGCCAAACTCACTGATGAAACATAATCCATTCCAAGGTCAACCCGGGTCATTTCTTCACGCTTAACATCATAACGGTATAATCTCCGATAATCTTCATCGGTAGTAACCAGGTAAATGGCATTGTCAGACTTGTGCCATGTTGCTGATGACACGGAAGGGTCAAAATTCCGGGTAAATGTATTGATCTTGCCGGTTTTTAGCTCGTAGATGTAGGCTTGCGTATCATAATTGTTCACGACAACTCCCGCCGGCACGTTCTCACCAATACCACCGAAAGCAGAGGGCCCGCCGGTTGCCAGTAAATAATCACCATCGGGAGAAAAATCTACACTTACACCGCGGCTTTCATTTAGCCAAAGTGTATCTGTATCAAGAGTAGCAAGGTCCATCAAATACATGTTTTGCCTGGAAAAGGGGCGTGTGGTATAATCGGGGAAATTCTGGCTGAAAAGGATGGTTTTGCTGTCGGGGCTGATATCTTGTAACGATGTGGTGAGATTTCCGAAAGTAAGGCGCTGGTGCAAACCTGATGCAATATCAAATTTGTAAAGGAAACTGCGATGACGAAAATAGCCCTGGCGATCACTCATGCCTAGTACCTGCCTTATGTCGGTATCGGTTTTGCTACCTTCTTCCCTGATGCTGTAAATGATAAACGCCTCATTGGGAGCCCAGCGATAAGAAGTGAAATCTTCCATATCTTCAAGCACCTGGGTATGGTTGCCGTTTTCTATGTCGTGAAGAAACAGGGTGGTATTGCCATTCTGGCTGCTGGTATAAGAGATCCTGTTGCTGTTGGGGAGCCATTGCAGCTGGGAAACCCGGGCATGACGAAAGGTGTGAATCAGCTTCTGGTCTTCGGTGCGTTTTATGTCGGTCCACCTTTCGGTCTTATCATCGGGCAGCGCGCGGGAATAACTCACTGAATAGTATGTTCCGTCATGTGAAGGTTGTATACTGCTGATTTTAACCCCTTCCAGGATATGATCTATGTTCTTGATGGTAAGGGGCGATAAAGAGATATCCAGGTCGGAAACCACCCAGGGTTCCTCCACATCCAGGTTGGCCATCACTTTCCAGTCGGGCCCATCCACGGCAGGCTTTAGGGTTTTTATGATAAGCAGGTGCTTCCCTTTTTCCAGTTTCAGGTCTTTTGTTGTACTTCCAACGGTATTTTCTTCCTCCTCAATGGTTTTCTTGGTTCCTATTACCTCACCATTGAGCCATGCTCTGAGCATATGTGGGCTTTTTATTTCGAGGGTGGTATGAATGTAGCGGTGGGCCTGGATGTAAACAGCCATGTAAGCCACCTGGGGTTGATCATTGCTTACATCTGCATCCGGAAACAGGTATCCATTGGCATCAGGTTGATCTGAGGTCCATTGCAGAGCTTTTCCGTTTACTACTGTAAGTGTTTTGCCTGTTTCAGGAAAATGACCCCCGAGATTGATATGATCAAATTCGAGCAAATGAATTGGTTCAAAGGTGTTTCCCTTGGTATTTTCCATGTCATGAAAAACAGGAAATGCTACAGGTTGGGGGCCTGCTTTCATCCATTGCGATATAACCAGCTTTTCGCCGGCGCTCAGTTGTAGTGTTATCATCAGTGAAGTGATGATAATAAATAGTTTTTGTGTCATGATTATTACAGATTTGATGAAAATTTTGTTTTCAGTGCGTAAATATAACAACTGTAAACCGAAGTGCAGTTTTTTTTTGGGTAAAAATAGAAAATACAGCTACTCAAAAGGTTTGTTGCCCGGCATCAGGCAACCCGATTCTTTATGTTGAATTCACAGGTAATTTCGTTGCGATTGCACAGGCAATCCGGAAAATATTGCTAATTTTGCGCCAGCGTTTAACTGCTTAATTTGCAATACGATAAAAAATAAAATTCTTACACATTTATGAAAAGAGATCATAAGATTTTTGAACTGATCGAACAGGAGAAGCAACGCCAGCTGCATGGGGTAGAACTCATTGCATCTGAGAATTTTGTGAGTGACCAGGTGATGGAAGCCATGGGCAGTGTACTTACCAACAAGTATGCAGAAGGTTATCCCGGTAAAAGGTACTACGGTGGCTGTCAGATCGTAGACCAAACCGAGCAACTTGCCATAGAAAGGGCCAAAGAGCTGTTTGGTGCCGAATGGGCCAATGTGCAACCCCATAGCGGAGCCCAGGCCAATGCAGCTGTCTTCCTGGCGTGCCTCAATCCCGGCGATACTTTTATGGGGCTTGACCTGAGCCATGGTGGGCACCTCTCGCACGGTGCTCCTGTAAATCTTTCAGGTATTCTTTACAAGCCTGTTGCCTATGAAGTAAAAGAAGAAGACGGCCGCATTGATTACGACCAGATGGAAAAAACTGCCATGGCAGAAAAACCCAAACTGATCGTTGCAGGTGCTTCTGCATATCCGCGCGATTGGGATTATGCCCGTATGCGCCAGATCGCCGATAAAGTAGGTGCCGTTCTTATGGCCGATATTGCTCACCCTGCCGGTCTGATAGCTGCCAAACTGCTCAACGACCCATTGCCCCACTGTCATATCGTTACCACCACAACGCACAAAACCCTGCGCGGACCTCGCGGCGGTTTAATCCTTATTGGTAAAGATGTAGAGAACCCATGGGGTTTGAAAACCCCCAAAGGAGAGATCAAAATGCTTTCACAGGTTCTCGATTCAGCCGTTTTCCCCGGTACCCAGGGAGGCCCACTGGAACATGTGATCGCTGCCAAGGCCGTTGCCTTTGGCGAAGCTCTGGATCCTTCCTTCAAAGAATATGGGAAGCAGGTAATGAAAAACGCACAGGCTATGGCCAAAGCATTTGTCAACAAGGGGTATCACGTTACTTCCAATGGAACGGATAACCACCTGATGTTGATAGATCTGCGTTCAAAATTCCCCGACATCACCGGGAAAAAAGTTGAGAACATACTGGTACAGGCCGATATTACCATCAATAAAAACATGGTACCTTTCGATAGCCGCTCTCCATTCCAAACCTCGGGAATCCGTATCGGCACATCTGCCGTTACTACAAGGGGCCTTAGAGAAGAGCATGTGGTACAAATTGTTGATTTTGTTGATGAGGTGATCAGCAATATCGATGATGAAAAAGCCATTGCCGGTGTCAGAAAGAAAGTGAATGACCTCATGGGGCATTTTCCGCTTTTCGCCTGGTAAATACAGGCTGATGGTAAGAAAAGGCTCCTGCTGCAGGGGCCTTTTTTTACTTCACCTGCTCAGTGCAGTATCATAAGCCAGGGAGCGGAATCACTCGAGTTGTTATAAACCTATTCTGAAGCAGAAGGTTTTTATTAATTCACAGCAGGATGGCAAAGATTGGAAAATATCGCGCAAGTGCTGATAATTAACGTAAAAATGATATTATTTTCTTTGGATAATTGTGAAATAATAACCATTTTTATGGCCAAACCCAAAATTGCTCATTATGAAGACGCTATACCTTATTCGCCATGGGAAATCCTCATGGGATAATTTATCTGTAGAAGATTACGAGCGCCCGCTGCTTCCCAAGGGAATACGGCGCACCAAGAAAGTTGCTTCATTCCTTAAAGAAAATAGTATCAGCCCGCAGCTCATTGTTTCCAGTCATGCTGTGAGAGCATTTGAAACAGCCTGTATAATTGCCGAAAAACTAAAATATCCCTTAGAGAAGATACAGGTTGAGGAAGACATGTATTTTTCAGGAGCAGAAGCCATGGAAAATATCATTTATTCGGTTGATGATCGTCATGAGCAATTGATGTTGGTGGGCCACAATCCTGATATGACAAATTTTGCCAACCATTTTCTTTTTGAAAAGATCGATTATTTGCCCACCTCGGGTGTTGTAGCCATTGAGTTTGACACTACCTTATGGAATGAGATCATGAGCTGTCCCCGTGAAATAAAATTTGTAATTACCCCTAAAACTTTAAAATAGTACAGGTGTTTGTATGACCTGAGAGCAATCTTTTAAGGCATTTCCAGGGAATAGGCATCTGTTTTGAGTTTTACCCCACTAAGGCATGAAAAAAATATTTTTGATCAACAGGGAGATCAGCTGGCTTTCTTTTAACGAGCGGGTCTTGCAGGAAGCTGCCGACCCCAGGGTTCCCCTTATAGAGCGAATGAGATTTTTAGGTATTTTCTCCAATAACCTTGATGAGTTTTTCCGTGTCAGGGTTGCTACATGGACAAGACTGGTAGACCTGACCGGGGCAGAAACCAGCCTGAACGAATCACCATCGAAAATACTCAACCTGATCAATAAGGTTGATCATGAGCAGCAACAACGGTTTCATCAGATCTACAAGGAGTTGCTTAAAGAATTGGAAAAGGAAAACATTTTCATCATCAGTGAAAAACAACTTACTGATGACCAGGGGGCTTATGTGAGGCAGTATTTTCGCGATCATGTAAGGGCCAATCTTTTTCCCATCATGATGAAAAACCTCAAAAAGACAACCTCGCTCAGGGATAAATCTATCTACCTGGCTATACATCTAAAGAAACAGGATAAGAGTATCAAAGACAATTATGCTTTAATCAAGGTGCCCACCACTGTGCTCTCACGTTTCCTTATTCTGCCTAAAAAAGAAGACAGGAACTATATCATCTTATTGGATGATGTTATCCGCTACAACCTGGCAGATATTTTCTCTATATTTGATTATGATGAGTTCGATGCATATACCATAAAAATTACACGCGATGCTGAAATGGAGATCGATAATGACGTATCCAAGAGTCTTATGGAGCGCATGAGCGATAGCCTTAAGCAAAGAAAAAGAGGACGTCCTGTTCGATTTGTATTCGACCGCGAAATGCCTGCTTCTATGTTGAAGCTGCTCATGGAAAGGCTTAAAATTTCAGGCAGGGATAATATTATGAAAAGCGGCCGTTATCATAACTTCAAAGATTTTATGAAGTTTCCCAATGTGGGGGGGGTGCATCTGGAATATCCACCAGCACCTCCTTTACCGCATAAAGACCTGTCAGGAGCAAAGAGTATCTTGGCAGCCATCAGGGAAAGAGATATTTTGCTCAATTTCCCCTACCAGTCGTTTCAGTATATTGTTGACCTTCTTCGCGAGGCATCCATCGATCCAAAGGTTAGGTCCATAAAAATGACCATTTACCGTGTAGCAAGTAATTCAAAGGTTATAAATGCCCTGGTCAATGCAGCACGAAATGGGAAAAAAGTAACTGTTTACCTTGAGCTGCAGGCCCGCTTTGATGAGAAGGCTAATATTTTCTGGTCGGAAAAACTCCATGAAGAAGGCGTAGAGGTGATCCATGGCACTGCAGGACTTAAGGTACACTCCAAATTAATCCTTATAGAGCGTAAAGAAGGGAATAAAAAAGTATTGTATGCCAATATTGGTACCGGCAATTTTAACGAAATTACAAGTGCAATTTATGTTGATACCAGTTTGTTAACGGCCAATCCCAAAATTACTAATGAGGTAGACCAGGTATTTATGCTGTTTGAGAAAACTTACCTGGCGCCTGTTAATTTCAGGCATCTTGTTGTTTCTCCTTTCAAAACCAGGCAATTCATCACCAAAATGATAGAACGCGAAATGATGAATGCCCGCAAAGGAAAGAAAGCTGAAGTGATCATGAAACTCAATTCACTTGTAGATGAAACCCTGGTAAGAAAAATTTATTCCGCTTCCAGGGCAGGGGTGAAATTCAAACTCATCATAAGGGGAATATGTGTGCTGGTGCCCGGAGTAAAAATGCTTTCTGAGAATATTGAAGCCATAAGTATTGTAGATCGTTACCTTGAGCATTCCCGCATCTTTGTGTTTCACAACGATGGCAACCCGTTGTATTATATCTCTTCTGCCGACCTGATGTCGCGAAACCTTGATAACCGTATCGAGGTGGGTGTGCCTATTTGGGATGAGCAATTGAAAACTGAGATCCAAACCATGCTGGATATCCAGTGGAAAGACAACGTAAAAGCAAGGTTGCTGGGGCAGGATAATCTAAACTGCTACGTGCAACGCCAGGAAAATGAACCCGAGGTAAGAACACAGGTTGAAATATACAACTACTTCAGGACCCAGTTTTACAATACCCATTAAGAAAAAATTTTGCTATGCTTCTTGCTGCTATTGATATAGGTTCCAATGCTGTAAGACTTTTTTTCTCCAATGTGTTTGAGCAGAATGAGCATGTGGTTGTAGAAAAGGCCTCTCTTATGAGAATCCCTGTTCGCCTTGGAGAGGATGTATTTGTGCACGGCAAGATCTCAGACGAAAAAACTGAAAAGCTTATAAAAACGATGAAAGCTTTCAGGCTTTTGATGGAAGTGAACAAACCCGTTGCTTACCGGGCATGCGCAACTTCTGCCATGCGGGAGGCGAAAAATGGTAAAAAGGTAATTGACAGGGTAAAGGAAAAAGCCGGGATCGATATCCAACTTATTGACGGGGTTGAAGAGGCCAGGATGGTAAGTGGAGTGCAGAATCTCGATCTGGTACACAAGTATAATTATTCGTTGTATATTGATGTTGGAGGTGGGAGTACAGAATTGTCATTGATGTCAAGAAAAGGCACTGAGGCATCTTCATCCTTCCGCTTGGGTACGGTAAGAATGGTCAATAAAAAAGAAGAGCCGGGAGAATGGGACAGGATGAAAGAGTGGTTGATGCAATTCGAGCGGTTCTTCCCCGAAATGTTGTGTGTGGGTGCCGGGGGAAATATTAATAAAATTGCTAAACTTTATGGTAGAGTTCCCGAAAAAACATTGCCTTTCAATAACCTTGAGTACGCCTTAAACCACCTGCAAAAATTCACCCTTCAGCAGCGCATTGATCTTATGGGTTTACGGCCCGATAGGGCAGATGTGATCTTGCCCGCTGCCCGTATCTTTTATTTTATCATGAAACACACCCGTTCCAAAACCTTGCTGGTACCCAAAATAGGTCTTAGTGACGGTATTGTTATTGCCCTGTATAAAGAGATCCAAACTGAAAATAAAACCCCCGCCAGCTGATTCTGCTCAATCTTTCGCTGTTTAAGGTAAACATCAAGCCCTCTTTTGGTGTATCTTTGTATAGGGATTGGATGAGCGTTTTCACATACCATACCCCCGGTATTTCCGTAACAGAACAGAGAAAAACAATGTCGCACTCAATTTTTATTATCCTGTGTCTGAAGTAAAAAAAAACCAATTATCCGGAGCAGAGCTCGAGGAAGAACGTCGCGAGATCCTTCGCCAGTATCGTGGCCTTTTGTCCGTATGCCGTCCCGGGACTACCCTGGCAGACCGGAAACGCATCCGCCAGGCCTTCAACTTTGCTACACAGGCTCATAAGGATCACCGCCGCAAAAGCGGAGAACCCTATATTTACCATCCCATTGCTGTCGCACGCATTTGTGTGGAAGAAATCGGACTGGGCACAACCAGCGTAATTTGCTCCCTGCTCCACGATGTGGTAGAAGATACCGATTATACCCTGGGTGATATCTCAGAGTATTTTGGCGAAGAGGTTGCCCGCATCATTGACGGGCTTACCAAAATCTCAGGAATATTTGAACAAACAGACTCTTTGCAGGCTGAAAATTTCCGGAAAATGCTCCTTACCCTTTCCGACGATGTAAGGGTAATACTCATCAAACTTGCCGACAGGCTCCACAACATGCGCACCCTGGGGGCTCTCCCCCCGCGCAAACAATTAAAAATCGCCAACGAAACACTTTATCTTTTTGCCCCGCTGGCTCACAGGCTTGGATTTCATGCCATCAAAAGCGAACTTGAAGATCTTGCACTGAAATATACCGATCCGGAAATCTACAGCTCCATTTCGCGCAAAATCGTTGAATCGGAAGATGAGCGCAACCGGTTTATTGAAAACTTTACCTGGCCTATCAAGAAATCGCTCGACGAACAAGGCATCAAATACAGAGTGCTGGGACGCACAAAGTCTATCAGCTCCATATGGGGAAAAATGCAGAAACAGGAAGTGCCCTTCGAGGAGGTATTCGATATTTTCGCCATTCGCATTATCATCGACACCCCCGAAGACAGGGAAAAAGCCGATTGCTGGAGAGCGTATTCCATTGTAACCGATATATACCGCCCCAATCCCGACCGCCTGCGCGACTGGATCTCTACGCCTAAAGCCAACGGATATGAATCGCTTCACACTACCGTGATGAGTAAGCAGGGAAAATGGGTTGAAGTGCAGATCAGGACCCGCCGTATGGACGATGTGGCAGAAAAAGGATATGCAGCCCACTGGAAATACAAAGAGTCCAAATCAGGAGAAAGTGGCATTGATAAATGGCTCAACCGTATAAGGGAAATTTTAAAAACATCTGAAAAGGATGCCCTGGACTTTATTGACGACTTTAAACTCAACCTGTTCTCTGATGAGATCTTTGTTTTTACCCCCAAAGGAGAATTGCGCACACTGCCTCTGGGGTCAACAGCACTGGATTTTGCCTATAGCATTCACTCAAAAGTGGGAGACCAATGCCTTGGGGCAAAAATCAACTATAAGCTGGTGCCCC
The DNA here is from genome assembly GCA_964453995.1 of uncultured Bacteroidales bacterium. Lineage (GTDB taxonomy): Bacteria > Bacteroidota > Bacteroidia > Bacteroidales > UBA7960 > SKVR01. The sequence continues at coordinate 22,357 of CAYVQC010000019.1, forward strand.
TGAGCCATCCCCTGAAAAGCGGCGACCAGATTGAGATCATTACATCGGTTAAGCAAAAACCCAAACCCGACTGGCTCAACTACGTTACTACCGCCAGGGCCAAGGGAAAGATTAAATCAGCACTGAAAGAAGAAAGAAAGAAAATTGCCGAAGATGGTAAAGAAAAGCTTGATCGAAAACTCAAACAGCTCAAGATTGATAATAACCATGACAATATTCAGAAGCTTCTAAATTATTTCAAGCTCCAGGCACCTATTGATCTTTACTATGAGTTTGCTATTGATAAACTCGATATCAAAGATCTTAAAACCTACCTCTCAGAGCAGGAGAAAAGCGGATTGTTGAGTTATCTGAAAAATCCCTTTTCAAAAACCAGCAGGCCTTCCCGTACGGAAAAAGAGCAATATGACCCCATCAGGGCTAAACTCAAGGAAAAGCCCGATACCCTTCTCATTGGCGACAGTATGGAAGCCCTGGATTACACCCTCTCCCCATGTTGCAACCCCATACCTGGTGATGACGTTTTCGGTTTTGTTACCATCAATGAAGGGATTAAGATTCACCGTAACAATTGCCCCAATGCAGTTCAACTGATGTCAAAATTTGCCTACCGCATTGTAAAAGCAAAATGGTATACCGGCAAATCCATTGCCTTTCTCAGTGGTATTAAAATCAGGGGAATTGATGATATGGGTATACTGAATAACCTTACTAATCTTATCTCCAGCGAATATAACCTTAACATCAGGTCGATCAATATCGATAGCAATGCCGGAACTTTTGAAGGAACCGTGATGTTGTATGTAAACGATACCCAGCACCTGAACAATCTTATCAGTAAGATCAAGAGGATAAAAGGGGTAAAACAGGTCTCCAGGATCGGTAAATAAGCTGGAAGGATTATTTTGCTTCCCGACACCCTGCAAAGAAAAGGTGAAAAATTCCTTCGCACCAGTCATTCTATTGCGCTGAAAGCCAGCGGTTTTAATTATTTATTTATAATCATTACAAATAACGAAAAGTTTTTATATCTTTATGGCATTGCAGTTAATCATATTTTAATATTGACTTTGACAACGTAAGGAAATATTAGGTTTTTGGGAGAGGATTGTAACGTTTCAAAGTCGCTAATCTGAAAAGAGGATTTTTTTCTGATGAAATACATGAAGGATCATAAGGAAAACTATGAGGTAATCGAAACGGTAAAAAGTATCTTTTCTGCCTATCTTGAAAATAACGGGCATAGAAAAACCCCTGAAAGATTTACCATTCTCAGGGAGATCTACCTTACCGAAGGGCATTTTGATGTAGAGTCATTATACATTAAGATGAAAAATAACAAGTATCGGGTTAGCAGAGCTACTCTTTACAATACCATTGAGTTGTTGCAAAACTGCAACCTTGTAATCAAGCACCAGTTTGGCAAAAATGTGGCGCAATTTGAAAAATCTTACAAATACAAGCAACACGATCACCTGGTTTGCTCAGAGTGTGGCAAGGTTATGGAATTTTGCGATCCACGCCTTCTGGAAATACAAAAAAGCATTGAAAACCTGCTGCATTTTAATATCACCCACAGGTCTCTGGCGTTCTATGGTATTTGCAAGGATTGTGAAAAAAGAAACCAGAATTAAAATTCCGGCAGCCCTATTTATTGCGCAAATCCCTTAAGAATATTCCAAAAAAATACACTACTTTTGACAGTGAAAAGCCGGTTTTCGGCTTTTTTTATGGGTATCTTGCAAATAATTTAGTCATTCATTATGATAACAGAAAACAAAGCCGATGTGCTCCTTGGTTTGCAATGGGGCGACGAAGGGAAGGGAAAAATTGTTGATTTTCTTACACCACAATATCAATTGGTAGCCCGCTTTCAGGGTGGCCCCAATGCCGGGCATACCCTCGAATTTGGGAATAAAAAATATATCCTGCATACCATACCTTCGGGCATTTTTCATGCAGGTTCTACAAATCTTATTGGCAACGGGGTAGTTATCGACCCCTGTATCTTCAGGAAAGAGATTGAATCTACCGAAATTGACTTTAAAGAATTTTCACAAAGACTTCTGTTGTCGAAAAAAGCACATCTCATCCTTCCATCACATAAACTGCTTGATGCCGCGCTGGAAAATGCCAAAGGAACTGCCAAAATCGGCAGCACTTTGAAAGGAATAGGACCGGCCTATACCGATAAAATTGCGAGATCAGGTCTGAGAGTAGGTAATATTTTGCAGCAAGATTTTCAACGCAGGTATGATGAGCTTAAGAAAAGCCATTTTCAAATGGCTGTTTCCCTGGGATTTGAGCCGAAATCTTTCCGTCCCGACGGTAAGGAATTCGAAACCTGGGAAACAGAGTGGTTCAAAGGTATAGACCTGATTAAGGAGTTACAACTGGTAGATTCTGAAATTCTTGTAAACCAGGAACTCCAAAAAGGAAGCAAGATGCTTGCCGAAGGTGCACAGGGCTCCCTGCTGGATATCGACTTCGGATCTTATCCTTTTGTTACCTCTTCTAATACCGTTGCTGCAGGTGCCTGCACCGGACTGGGGATTGCTCCCTCGGCCATTGGAGAAGTTTATGGAATTTTCAAAGCATATTGCACCAGGGTGGGCAGCGGCCCTTTTCCCACTGAATTGTTTGATGCCGATGGGGAAGCCATGCGTAAGGAGGGAAACGAATTCGGCTCTACTACAGGCCGGCCACGCAGGTGCGGCTGGCTCGATCTGCCCGCACTAAAATATGCCGTAATGCTCAATGGTGTTACCCGGCTTATTATGACCAAGGCCGATGTCTTGAGTATCTTTGATCAGATCATGGTTTGTGTGGCCTACAATTACCAGGGGAAAGAAATAGATTACATACCTTTCGATCCCCAATCAAAGCAGCTTACACCCGTTTATAAAACTTTGCCAGGCTGGAAAACCGATCTCAAACCTTTTAATTCTTTTCGTGACCTGCCTGAACAACTGAGAGATTTCATTCTTCTTGTGGAAGATTATACTAGAGTACCAGTATTCATTGTTTCTACAGGTCCCGACAGGGCGCACACCATTGTAAAATAGAATGTACTCTCATTATCAAATTGTTCGGCGGCATTTTGAGCATCTCCTTATTTAAATCAATTCTAAATTGCACTTTTTGAGCAGTTTAGCACTTCCTTGTTGGTCCTTTTCTCTTAATTTAGCGTACTTTTGATCTCCGCGGCTTCAGGTGATAGCCGGCTTGGAAACGGTATGCTATTATAAATCAGAATAAAAGTAACTAAGATGGAAAAAAGTATTAAAGGAACAAAAACAGAACAAAATCTGCTCAAGGCATTTGCGGGAGAATCTCAGGCAACAAGGCGTTACCAGATGTATGCAAAAATTGCCAAGGAAGAAGGATATGAGCAAATCGCCGGATATTTTCTGGAAACAGCAGAGCAGGAGAAAATGCATGCTAAATCCTTTTATGAACACCTTGAAGGGGGAATGGTAGAAATCACCGCTTCTTACCCTGCCGGAAGACTGGGTACTACCGCCGAAAATCTTAAAGGTGCGGCAGCAGGCGAAAATGAAGAATGGCAGGTATTGTATCCTGAGTTTGCACGCATTGCAGAAGAAGAGGGTTTTCGCCGTATCGCCACCACCTTCAAACTGGTAGCCGAGGCAGAAAAAAATCATGAAGAGCGTTACCTCAAACTACTCAAAAGGGTAGAAGAGGGAACTGTTTTTCAGCGCGAAGAAAAAACAAAATGGTATTGTCGCAAGTGCGGGTACATTTATGAAGGTGAAAAAGCACTGAAAAACTGCCCCGCCTGTCGGCACCCTCAGGCATATTTCGAAGAATTCTGCGAGAATTATTAAGCCTTAGCTTCATCAATGCAATCAATACAATCGTTGCATAAAAAAATGGCTGCTTCTCAAGGCAGCCATTTTTTTGTCTGGTAAAATGTTCTCGTAAGTATTATTCAAGCATAAAGGCAATACCCACTGCGCCAATACCTGCGCTGATGGCCAGTACCGGAGAAACTTCCATAATGTACCTGGGTTTTTGTCCGGTTATCTCTTCAATTTCCCGGGAATACCAATGGGCAAGTTCCGGATCTTTTGCATGGAAAATGCAATAACCCCAAACTTTCTTTCCTTCGATATATTGCTGGGCATGCTTAAGGATTTTCTTCAAACTGCCCTTGTAACTAAATGCTTTATCAAAAAGCTGTGCTTTGCCGGTTTCATCAATGGAAATAATGGGTTTCGTATTCAGCATATTGCCAATGAATCCCTTTGCCGGACTTACCCTTCCTCCCTTTATAAAGGATTTCAGCGAACGGGCCCCCACAAACAGCTTTACTTTATTGATCCATTGTTCTGCCCTTTGTTTTACCTGGTCATGTTCCAGCCCGTTTTGGATATCTTCTGCAATACGCAGGGCAATGAGTCCTGCGGCACCGCTGGTTTGGCGGGTATCCAGGACATCGATGGTCTTTTCGCTTTCCTGTTGTATTTTTTCAGCTGCCTTTTTACTGTTGGCAAAAGTTCCGCTCAACACAGAAGAAATATGGATCGCAATAATGGATTCATAATGGGTGGAGAGGTAACTGAAAGTGTTGATGATATCCTTGATGGCAGGCTGGGAAGAAGTGGGGTAAACTTCTGATGTTTCCAGCAGGTGAAAGAATTTCTCCTGGGTAATGGTAAGACGGTCAAGAAACTGGCTTTCACCAAAGAATACATTCAGGGGCACCACATGGATCTGGTGCTTCTCGATGACCTCTTTGGGTAAATCGCATGTGGAATCAATCACCAGGGCAATATCGTGTTTTCTGCGATGGGCAATTTCATTTTGCCGCACCATATCATCTACTTTTTGGTAGAGAATGGAACCAACATCTGCCAGATGGGCAAAAACCTCTTCGGGCTGATTGGTGTGAATGTGGATGCGCATCCTGGATTCGGGCCCTGCCATTACCAGGGAATCACCCATTGTGCTAAGAAATTCTTTGATCTGCTCTTTTCCTGTTGTTTTAAGAGAAATAAGTGCTTCGGTACAATACCTGAATTCGCTCTCGCCATGTTCTTCAAGTACTACAGCATCCTGTTGCAGAGAAACGGTTTTGAAGCTGAGGATTTTTTTTACATGTTCCTTCTGAAAGATCTGGTTGATGCCTTCCAGGAAGATTACAAACCCCTGTGCACCGGCATCTACCACATTGTTTTTGGCAAGCACCTTGAGCTTTTCCGGGGTTTTGGCAAGAGATTCGTGAGCCTTGGCCAGGCATTCGTTCATCAAATCTTCAAAGGTGTTGAATTTGTCCTTTACTTCATACATGAACTCAGCCCATTCGCGCAATACGGTAATGATGGTGCCTTCAACAGGGTTGGCAATGGCCTGGTAGGCATACTGCACTGCTTTTTTGGTGGCTTCGGCAAATGACTGCACCGTTATTTCTTTTTCATTTCCCAATTCATTGCTCATACCATAAAGAAATTGGGCAATGATGATTCCTGAATTTCCCCTTGCCCCGGTCAGTGCTGCCTCTGCAATCGCTATAGATGTATTCTTGATGTGATTGCTGGGAACAGTATTTTCAATAATAGACCGGAATGTGGAAGCCAGGTTGGTTCCTGTGTCAGCATCGGGAACCGGAAAAACGTTGATTTTATTGAGCATCCGCTGGTTTTCAAACACATGGAAAGCACCGGCCAAAAAGCTGTAATACAATCGCTTACCGTCAAGCAGGTCCTGCTTGTGGATTTCGGTTATTTCGTTCATTTTGTTTGCTTTTTCTTTGATAATGCTTGTGAGCAGTTGTACATGCCCTACATTTCTTATTACTTGTCCAGTGGCAAAGGTAAGCCTTTTTTTGTTTAATTGCCGGGAAAATTAAACAGGCATTTAAGGTAAACGGGGTTGTGTTGCCTCTTTTTTTAGTCAGTTCACAAAGAAATCAGTTATCATGAGATAGTCAGCGTGCTTTCCTTTAGCGGCTGTGTGGGTATAAATCGGGAAACCGCGAAGGATTGTACTGGTGCATGATCTCGTAGATGGCATCAAAAACGTCTTCAGCATTGGGGTTGGAGAAATAATCACCATCGGTACTGTAGGCTGCCCTGTGTTCCCTGGCAGTAACTGTGCCCGGTTTGGCATCAAGATACAGATAGCCGTTCTGCTCCTCAAGTACCTTTTGCATCATATAAGCCGTTGCTCCCCCGGGTACGTCTTCATCAAAGAAAACAATTTTGTTGGTTTTCTTAAGGGATTCTACAATGGAGTTGTCAATATCGAAAGGCAAAAGGGTTTGCACATCGATCAGTTCAACAGAAATGCCGTATTCTTTGAGCTGATCTGCAGCATCTTCGGCAATACGCACGCATGAACCATAGGTTACCAGGGTAACATCGTCCCCTTCCCTAAGGATTTCAGGTTTTCCCAGGGGAATGGTATACTCACCAATATTATCGGGCAAAACTTCTTTCAGGCGATAGCCATTAAGGGGTTCAATAATGAGTGCAGCGTCGTCGCTCTGCAACATGGTATTGTAAAAGCCCGCGGCCTGTGTCATGTTGCGGGGCACCAGCACATACACCCCTCTTATGGAATTGATGACCATGCTCAATGGGCTTCCGGAATGCCAGATCCCCTCCAGGCGGTGTCCGCGGGTACTGATGATTACGGGTGCTTTTTGTCCGCCCACGCTGCGGTAGTGCAGGGTGGCCAGATCGTCGCTGATCACCTGCAGGGCATACAACAGGTAGTCGAAGTACTGGATTTCGGCAATAGGCCTGAGGCCACGCATGGCCATACCAAGGGCTTGCCCCAGGATGGTAGCCTCGCGGATACCCGTATCGCTTATACGCAATTCGCCGTATTTGGCCTGCATGCCTTCCAGGGTTTGGTTCACACCACCAATCTTACCCACATCTTCCCCAAAAACAAGGGTGTTGGGGTACTTGCTGAAATTATGATCGTAATTGGCTACCAGGATCTCGCGACCGTTTACCCGCTTGCTGTTTTCCGAATACTCCGGCTTAACCTCTTTTACACGCATTGCAGATTGTGCCGATTCGCTGTAGATATGAGAGCTGTAGCGTGTACGACTTTCCTGCAGGGTGTTTTCCAGCCATTTGCTCACCTGCATTTTGAGCGATTCTTCAGTAGTACAGGTATGGCAGATAAGACGCAGTATCTTTTTTGCGGTGCTTACCACATCCTTGCGGATAGGTTCGCCCACCCGTTTCAGGTCTTGAATGAGTGCGTCAATTTTATCTACTTTCAGGCACTGGCATTGTGTTACATTAACCAGTTCGATAAAATCATCGCGCATTTTCCTGATGGGTTTCTGGTAATTCTCCCAGGCGTTTTTTCGGGCTTCTTTTACCCGGGCAACAGCTTCCTTTTCAATGGTATCAAGCTCCTCAGGGGTTGCTATGTCATTCTCCAATATCCACAGGCGCATCTGGTTGAGGCAGTCATAATCTTTTTCCCATTGCATGCGCTTTTCATCCTTGTATCTTTCGTGCGATCCACTGGTGGAGTGGCCCTGGGGCTGGGTTACTTCGGTAATGTGAAACAACACAGGCACATGCTCTTTGCGGCAGATCTCCACACCTTTTTTATAGGTTTCGATGAGTCCGGGATAATTCCAGCCCTTCTCCACGAAAATTTCAAAGCCCTTATTTTCTTCATCTCTCTGGAAGCCTTTCAGCGCTTCAGATATGCTTTTTTTTATGGTTTGATAATCAATGGGTACACTTATGCCATAGCCATCATCCCACACCGACATGGCCATAGGCACCTGTAATACGCCGGCGGCATTCATAGTTTCCCAGAAATGCCCTTCACTGGTGGAAGAGTCGCCAATGGTGCCAAAAGCTACCTCATCGCCGTTGCTGGAAAAATTCTTAAGAACGCTTTTGTCGGGATGATTGCGGTAAACTTTCGATGCCTGAGCCAGACCAAGAAGTCTTGGCATCTGACCGGCAGTAGGGGATATGTCGGCACTGGAATTTTTCTGCTTTGTAAGATCTTTCCAGTTTCCGTTTTCGTCCAGGCTGCGGGAGGCAAAGTGATTGTTCATCATGCGGCCACCATTGGAAGGGTTGGCCTGGAGATCAGTATCGCCATACAGCTGTGCAAAGATCTCTTCAAGGGTAGTCATGCCGGCTGCCAGCATAAAGGTTTGGTCGCGGTAGTAGCCGCTTCGCCAGTCGCCGTTGCGAAAAGCCTTGGCCATGGCGATCTGGGCCACTTCCTTGCCATCGCCCATAATGCCGAATTTGGCTTTCCCGGTAAGGGCCTCACGACGACCCAATACACTCGCCTGGCGACTTTCGTGCGCCAGGCGATAATCAGCTAATATTTCTTTGATTTGTGCAGATGTGAATTTTGTTTTGCTCGATGTTTTGACTGTAGACATGTTTATATAATGATTAAAAAAGGGTGCTTAATGTGTTTTGACAATCTCTCGTAAACAAAAATAAAAAAAATGCTGAATTGTTCAATACTTTAAGGCACTTTACGTTTTTTAATCATTGATGGTAAGTCTACCTCTTTAAGAGCAATATGTTATGATGTTTATCCTGCTTCCCTCACATTCACATTCCGGCTCCACTCAATGGGTATGGTGTTGTTATTATTGTCCCGGATCACCACTGTTTTTTCCTCTGGTACGTGCAATTCCAGGCGAACCTTTTGATTTCTCCAGCCATCATTTTTATCAAAGCTAAATACGGGATCCAGAATCAGTAATGAATCTTTTTGCTGGAAATCGTACCGGATGTTGCCGGCAATTTCGTTGGCATCCCACGGAGACGAGCCCCATGACTCGGTGATTACCTCCAGAAAAACTTCATCATCTCTTGAACGGACAATTTTCAGTTCTGGTTTTCCCATGGCCTGTACTGTGTTTTCAAACCAGGTGAAGCTTTGTCCTGCAATTCGTGCACTTTTGCGATGCGTTGACTTTTCTTCTGTATTGTTCTCGTTGAAAGTGATATACAGGTTGGGCCATTCCGATTCATCCATAACATAGCCTGTGCGATCTTCCACATTGGAAGTGAAATTGCTGGCACCGCTCAACCCGGCAAATACCACCATGCCTATTCCTGACAACCACAACACCAATGTAATGGCTCCCAGTACGCGAAATTTTGCACGCAGGTCAAACAGCAACTGAATTGCCGTCAGCAGGATCCAGAATATGGGGATTCCAACGATGAGTAGAATACCCGTAAGGGCAAGTTTGGCTACTACAGGAGAGGGAATGAACAGGCCTATAATTTCAGGAAGGGAAACCTGGAAAATATTTCCGATAGCATTAAAAGCAACCGGAATCAGGAAGAAGGAAGATAATATGCCAAGGATCATGGAAAAGGATATGACCAACAGGATTATACCTGCGGCAATGCTGAATGCCCTTATCAGGTTGGCATGTCGGTTGCTGCCTCCTTCGGATTTATTTTTTTTTTTGTTCTTTCCGTTGAAAGTATCACGAGTTTCCTTTGAAAACTCCTTGAGGTTCTCTTTCAGTTCATTCAGTTCTTCGCGAATGGACCTTTCGATATTGGAAATGTTTACCTTCTCGCCCCGCATCTCGAGCTTTTCTGCGGTAGTGCGGGCTTTGGGCACTACAATCCATAGGATTAAATAAAGGATGGGTCCAAATCCGTAGAAGAAGGTGAACAGGATGAATGCTGCCCTGATCCATACCGGGTCAAGGTTGAAAAACAAGCCTAATCCACCGGCAACACCGGCTATATAGCTGTCATCGGGATCGCGGAAAAGCCTGCGGTGTTCCCTCTCTTTATAGTTTTGCTTTTTGGTACCTGCTTTCTCTTCAATATCATCATACTGTTCGGGTTCGCCCAATTGGCTGATCACATCATCCACATCGGCAATGGTGATTACGGTTTTAACAGCAGTGAGTTTTTCCTGGAACATTTCGGCAATCCTGCTCTCAATATCTGAAAGAATCTCATCTGTGCCATCTTCTGAAGAAAGATGATCCCTAACCTGGGCCAGGTATAGGTTGAGCCTGTCGTAGGCATCTTCGTCAATGTGGAATACAACTCCACTGATGTTTGCTGTAACGGTCTTTTTCATGGCTATTTGAATTTTCCTGTTCGTTTTTGTGGTTGTACAAAATTAAGATTATTTCGACGTGGTCTTTTTAACAGCTGCCTGGAGTTCATTCCAGGTCTTGCGAAGTTCCTCCAGGAATTCCTCTCCCAGGGGAGTGATCTTGTAATACTTGCGGGGCGGGCCGCTGGTGGATTCCTCCCAGCGATAGGTGAGCAGGCCGTCCTTCTTCAGGCGGTTAAGCAGCGGGTAAATGGTTCCCTCCACCACCAGCAACCTGGACTCTTTCAGCAATCCAATGATCTCTGAAGTGTAGGCCTCCTGCCCCGAAAGAAGCGATAGAATGCAAAATTCCAGCACTCCTTTTTTCATTTGGGCTTTTGTGTTTTCAAGGTTCATAAAGCAATTTGTTAGAAATACGAAGCAAAGATAAAACAAAAAACAGTACTATGCAAAACAAAGTACTGAAAAAATTATATTACCGGGCTGTGCAGAGATGTGGGTAATGCTTAAAATGATGATTCAGAGGGGAGAGGGAGGGGTGATGGGGTGAGGATTTTTCTTACTGGTGTCCGGTTAAACCCTACAGATTCTCCCTGCAATGCTGGTGACCTCTTCTATGTTATTGAATGCGTGTGAGTTAGAAATATGAATATTATGTCATAATATTCCTTTTTGGTTTTCTATTTTGCTCGAATACTTCTTGCGCCGTTACCATGTATACAATTACCGTTCGTGGCGGGTGCTCCGGATTTATGCCATCTTACATGGCTACTAAGGTTGAAAGAAGGGAAAATAAGGTTTGCTCTTTTACCGGATCGATTCAGCTTCTATATTATCTTCTACCTGCTGATCGGAGCACCCTTGGGAATAATAGCCCTTTGCAGAAGAAAAAATTTGTATCATAAAGGTAATATGCATGGGTTAAGATCTGGCTTGGTGCCTTACTCTTCCCTCTCCTTCAAATACAGCTCCCATTTCCAGGCCGATTTGAGCATGGCTTCCAGTCCGAGTTGAGCTTTCCAGCCCAGCACCTCGTTGGCGCGGGTGGTTTCGGCCCATACTTTCTCCACATCGCCGGGGCGGCGGGGGGCAATTTCATAGTTGAGTTTTAGGCCATTTGCACTTTCGAAGGTGAGAATCACATCCAAAACGCTGAATCCATTTCCCGTACCAAGGTTAAAGACCTCATATCTTTTCTGTCTATGGCCGCCGGTAAGCCTTTCCATTGCCACCACATGAGCCCTGGCAAGATCAACCACGTGGATGTAGTCGCGGATGCAGGTACCGTCGGGGGTATTGTAGTCATTTCCAAATACACGAAGCTTTTCCCTTTTGCCAATGGCAGTTTGGGTTATGAAGGGCACCAGGTTGTTGGGCACCCCAAGGGGCAATTCCCCGATAAGGGCCGTTTCGTGGGCTCCTATGGGATTGAAATACCTCAGCGATATGGCTTCCAGTTTACCGGTAAGACATTGATCGAAAATAATCCCTTCAGAAATCTGCTTGGTATTGCCGTAGGGCGACATGGCTTTTTTGATGGGGGCATTTTCTGTTACGGGAAGCTCATCGGGTTGTCCATACACCGTGCACGATGAGGAGAATACCAGGTTTTTGCAGTCAACATCAGCCATGGCTTCCAGCAGACTGGTGAGTGAGCCCAGGTTGTTATGGTAATATTTGAGAGGATATTCGGTTGACTCGCCCACGGCCTTGTAAGCTGCAAAGTGAATTACACCCAATATATCTTTGTGCTGTCGAAAATAATCCAGGGTAGCCTGGCGGTCAGTCAGGTCAAGCCGGGTAAAGCGGGGGCGAATACCGGTGATCTTTTCAATCTGCCCTACAATGCTTTCATCTGAATTGGTCAGGTTGTCTATGATGAACACTTCATAGCCACTTTGCTGCAACTCCACAACAGTATGGGAGCCTATATAACCGGTACCACCGGTAACGAGGATTTTTTTCGACATGATCAATGATATTATTTACTTTCTGCTTTTCTTAAAAAATTATTGCAAAGGTATAAATCTGTTTGGGAATAATACTCATCAAGCCGGTAAAGGGAATCATAAGCGACGTAATGCATTGAAACATAAAGAGAAATTCTTTCGACACCGGGAATGGATGCAATTACAGCGTGTCGAAATACCAGGTGTTGGTTTCCCTGTAAATCTCACCCGGGCGCAGCAGGGTAGAAGGGAAGCCCGACTGATTGGGAGTGTCGGGAAAATGCTGGGTTTCCAGGCAGATGGCATGGTGCTTTTGGTAGATTGTGCCCTCATGACCCTGCAATGTTCCATCGAGGTGATTGGAGGTATACACCTGTATGCCGGGCTGTGTAGTGAAAATGGTCAGTCGTCTGCCCGAGGCTTCATGATACAGGATGGCTGCCGGTTCATTTTTTTTTCGGGCTGTATTGAGAACAAAGCAATGGTCCAATTCCTTTTCTTCGGGGATCTTTTGGGTTTCCAGTTTTTGCGGCTGGCTGAAATCCATAGGTGTACCCTGGCAGGGAAGCAATTTGCCGGTGGGGATCTGAACATTGTTGAATTGAAGGTACTGGTCTGCATTGAGGTAGAGGTGATGATCTGCAACTGTTCCTTTGAAACCGCCCAGGTTGAAGTAAGTATGATTGGTGAGGTTGATATGGGTGGGTTTATCAGAAGTGGCCTCATACCGGATCTCCAGGCTGTTGTCATCAGAAACGGTATAGATTACGGTAGCTATCAGCTGTCCTGGATATCCCTCCTCACCATCAGGGCTTATGTATTTGAGTATCAGTATTGCTTTGCCGGGTTTTTCTTCCAGTGAAGGTTCCCATATTTGCTTATGAAAAGCTTCAATACCCCCGTGCAGGTGATTGGGGCCATTGTTTACAGCAAGTTGATACTCTTTATTTCCGATGGAGAATCTTCCTTTGGCAATGCGGTTGGCAAATCTGCCCACGGTTACACCAAAATAGGGGTCATTTACCCGGTAAGGTTCGAGTATGGGGAATCCTGCCGTGATTTCTTCCGGTGGATTGTATTTGCCGGGCTGGCGGATAGAGGTGATGGCAGCTCCGAAATTTGAAATTTTCACTGACAGGGCTTCGTCGGTTTCGAAGGAGAATTGCTTTACCTCTGTGCCATCGGGCAATGTGCCGAAATGTTTTGTTGAAACCTTCATGGTGCCGGGTTTTGATTGGTGAATTATATCCTTCCAGTACAATTCATAACATAAGGATTCAATCCTTATCCGGCAAATGTAAGCATCATTTTCA
>CAYVQC010000019.1:35783-64988 GCA_964453995.1 uncultured Bacteroidales bacterium
TTCAACCATAAAAAACCATTCGTGCATTCGTGGCCCAAAAAATCCTGCTACATTGATGGATCATTGAATTATAAATTCAATAATGTATCGGGGCGCCATTGCAAATGCCGCTCAGCCTCACCAAATGCCACTTCAAGTACCCCCAAAAATCACAACGTGATTTTCAAAACTGCGTCTCTGTCACTTTGCGAGATAAAAAAAAAATGGCCTGACGAGCTGAAGTCGTCTGACCACAATGCCAGAAAGTGGGGGGTGACTTGAATTAGCGCCGTCACAATTCGAAGGGGGTGGTAAAACGCGACGGGGCCACTTCCAGTGCCCCCGCCGCTAAATTAAAATCAATTGCTTCATTCGTTGCCATTACAACTTTAAAAGCTTGACGGCAATTTTATACACATTCTCACCGGTGTATCCCAGTTTTTCGTCCAGCACTTTTGCCGGGGCCGAATAGCCAAAGCTTTCCATCCCCACAGCAATACCATTGGAGCCGGTAAGCCCCTCCAGGGTTACAGGCAAACCGGCGGTAAGTCCCAGCCTGGGAATATCTGCCGGCAGCACTTCCTGCTGATAATCCTTTGTTTGTTCTCGGAATAATCCTTCGGAGATGATGGAGGCAACCTGTACTTTCAGTCCATTGCGTTCTTTCAGCAACATGGCACCATCGTAAAGTGTAGATACTTCAGAGCCATTACCTACCAGTACCAGGTCAATCTTTCCTTCGTCGCGGTAAACGGTATAACCCCCTTTTTCTGCTGCCTGTGCCTCCTGGTAACGGTTGCCCTTTGTGGGGATGTCATTGATGTTTTGCCTGGAAAGGATAAGTGCAGTAGGGGTTCTGGTATTTTCCAGTGCCATTTTCCATGCCACGTTGGTTTCAGCCGAGTCAGCAGGTCTCAGGGCCAGCAGACTGCGGATACCACTATGATTTTTTAACTTTTCCAGCAACCTGATCTGTGCTTCCTGCTCAATGGGTTGATGGGTAGGCCCGTCTTCACCTACCCTGAAGGCATCGTGGGTCCATACATAGATCACCTGTAGCTCCATAAGGGCTGCCAGTCGCACAGCAGGTTTCATGTAATCGGAAAATACGAAGAAGGTACCGCAAACAGGGATCACCCCGCCATGCAATGCCATACCATTGGCAATAGCCCCCATGGTAAGCTCAGATACACCGGCCTGCAGGAAGGCTCCACTGAAATCACCTTTTACAAACTGGGTGGTTTTTTTCAGGAATCCGTCTGTTTTGTCGCTGTTGGAAAGATCGGCTGAGGCAACGATCATATTTTCCACTTTTTCTGCCAGGTGCGACAAAATAGTGCCAGAGGCGGCACGACTGGCAATGTTGGGTTTTTGCTGTATAGCAGTGAAATCAATATCCGGCAATTTCTGCTGGTAAAAGTCATTGAGTTTGCGGGCCAGTTCGGGATTATCCTTTTCCCATTGCGAAACCTTCTCCCTGTTTTGGCGGGCAGTTTCTCTTTTGCGCTCATTTACCGATTCCCAGAATTCTCTTACATCATCAAAGATCCTAAAGGGGTCATCGGGGTTGCCACCCAGGTTGGCAATGGTTTTGGTAAACGAGGCACCAGCGCTGGAAAGAGGTTGTCCATGGGTGGAAGTCTTTCGTTCAAAGGAAGTGCCATCTTCTGTTACAGCGCCTTTACCCATAATGGTTTTGCCTATGATCAGGGTTGGTTTTTCCTTCTCGGCGTTCGCTTTGGTAAGAGCTTCTCTGATGGCCCGGGGGTCATTACCGTTGATGGTCATTACATTCCATCCCCAGGCCTGGTATTTCATGGCAGTATCTTCCTGGGTTACAGCAGTGGTTTCAGAGGATAACTGAATATCATTGGAATCGTAAAACATGATCAGGTTGTTCAGCCCCAGGTATCCTGCAATACGGCCGGCTCCCTGGCTTATCTCTTCCTGTATTCCTCCGTCGGAGATAAAAGTATAGGTTTTATGGGCATGCACCTCGCCGAATCTGTGCACCAAAAATCGTTCTGCTATTGCCGCGCCCACGGCATTGGTATGTCCCATTCCCAGTGGGCCCGACGTATTTTCCACTCCTTTTTCCTGCATTACCTCGGGATGGCCGGGGGTTATGCTGCCCCATTGCCTGAAATTCATCAGGTCGTGCATGTTGAAATAGCCTGCAAAATAAAGGATGGAGTAGAGCATGGGCGACATGTGCCCCGGATCAAGGAAAAACCTGTCGCGGTTGCGCCACATGCCATCACCCGGATCGTAGTTTAAGAATTCTGAATACAGGATGTTTATGAAGTCAGCGCCACCCATGGCACCACCGGGGTGTCCCGAATTTGCCTTTTCTACCATGGCTGCTGCTAAGATTCTGATGTTGTCTGCTGATCGCCCAATTGTCTTGTCCATAAGTAAAAGAAATTTCTGGTTTAAAATTAGCTTGGAGGAATAGATTGTTTCAAGGGGCAAAAGTAATAAAAATCGGGCTTGAGGGAATGAGAAAAACTATATCTGAGAAGGATGAAATGCCTGAATACAAGCACCGGGATGATCTTTGAAATGTTTCAGGCTACAGGATAAAAGGATGGTTTTTCATAAAAGTGCAGGCATATGATAAATTTTGTATTATACTTGCAGAATATCATATTTCAAACCCCTATAACCCCTGGCAACTATGAGAACAAATGTTTTGATCCTTTTTGTATTGTTCATTCTGGCATCCTGCGGTACCGGTAAACAGGAAACGGAATTCCGGCAACCTCCTTCCTGGGCCAAAGATGCCATCTGGTATCAGGTCTTTGTGGAGCGTTTTAGCAATGGTGATCCTGCCAATGATCCCACTCCGAAAACCATGCATGCCGCATCAGATTTTTTTGAGATCCCTGCAAACTGGCAAGTGTCATCCTGGACCGGCAACTGGTATAGTGAAGATGAGTGGACGGATGAGCTGGGAATGGACTTTTATGCCCGTTTGCAGCTGCGCCGCTACGGTGGCGATCTGCAGGGTATCATGAACCAGTTGGATTATTTATCGGAATTGGGGGTTACTGCCATTTATTTTAACCCGGTCAATGATGCTCCCTCTCTCCATAAGTTCGATGCCCGTAATTACCATCATATCGATGTAAATTTTGGTCCTGATCCCGAAGGCGACCTTAAGATCATCGCTTCGGAGGATCCCAACGATCCTTCTACCTGGCAATGGACCTCGGCCGATCTGATGTTCCTCGACCTGGTGCAGGCATTGCAGGAGCGGGGCATCAGGGTGGTATTGGACTATTCATGGAACCATACGGGAGTGGAATTCTGGGCATGGCAGGATATCCTGGAAAACCAACATGATTCACCCTATAGCGACTGGTACGAAATCACTTCCTTTGATGATCCGCAAACGCCCGAAAACGAGTTTGCCTATGATGGATGGCTCAACCTGAAAAGTCTGCCCGAATTGCGCAAAGTAGATGTTGTAGGGGAAGCCTCTCATGGTAGCTGGTTTGAAGGTAACCTTAATGAAGGGGCCAAAGAACATATTTTTGCTGTTACACAAAGATGGCTGGCCCCTGATGGCGATGTTTCCAGGGGAATTGACGGCTTCAGACTTGATGTGGCCGATCATCTGCCCCTTGGTTTCTGGAGGGATTACCGAAAATTTGTGCGCAGCATCAATCCCGAAGCCTACCTGGTAGGTGAGATATGGTGGAAAGATTATCCCGATCAACTGATGGATCCAACTCCCTATGTAGAGGGTGATGTATTTGATGCGGTGATGTTTTACCAGGTCTATCGCCCGGCAAAATATTTCTTCTCGGTTTCTGATTACGAAATTGATGCCCAGCAGCTGGTGGACAGCCTTACCTTTCAGTGGGACCGCCTGCGCCCGCAGACAATGCACGCCATGATGAATACCGCTGCTACCCATGATACTCCAAGATTGCTAACTTGTTTCAATAATCCGGGAATGTATAAATACAAGGCAAAACTCAACGAGAACCCTGATTATAAAGCAGGAAAACCTGATGAAGAAACCTACCAAAGGGCAAAACTTTACCTCTTGCACCAATTTACCATACCCGGCGCACCCCATATCTGGAATGGCGATGAGATGGGGATGTGGGGAGCCGACGACCCCGATTGCCGAAAGCCTTTGTGGTGGCCTGATATGGTATTTGATGATGAAACACGATACCCGGTTACTGCCAGCGACAATGCCGTTGATCCTGTAGGATTCAACCACGAGCTTTTCGGGTTTTACAAGCAGATCATTGCCATGAGGAAAGCTCATCCGGTGCTTACCCATGGCGATATACGGTTTATTCTTGCCGAAGGAAAGAAACTGGCCTACCAACGCAGCAACGGGCAGGAAAATATCTATGCCTTGTTCAATCTCGAAAGTGAGCCCTACACGATTACACTGGAAGGCGAAACCCAAATGGTAAACCTGCTCAATGATCAGCAAATTGAAGGTGATTCGGTTACCGTTGAACCGATGACGGCCTTGGTTGTGAAGGGAATGTGAAAAACCCCTAATCCGGTTGGAACAGCTCAGGGTGGACTATTGTGCGATGAAAAGAATACTGCATCATTCCGCATGTTCCGTTCGGGCAATGATCTCATTCTGCAGGTCTTCGCCCAGGTCATTGAAATAATCGCTGTATCCGGCCACCCTTACAATCAGATCGCGATATTTTTCGGGTTCTTTCTGCGCATTCCGAAGGGTCTGGGCAGATACTACGTTGAACTGGATGTGATGTCCGTCCATGCGGAAATAGGTTCGGATGAGAGCTGTTAGTTTGCTAATGCTTTCAGGTGCTTCGAAAAAAGAAGGAGTGAACTTCTGGTTCAGCAAGGTCCCACCTGTTTTGATGTGGTCTATTTTGGCGGCTGATCTCAAAACTGCTGTTGGGCCCAAGGTATCCACACCTTGCACAGGGCTGATTCCTTCTGATAGGGGAGTGCCTTTTTTTCGTCCATCGGGTAGTGCCCCGGTTACCATTCCAAAGTAAACGTGACAGGTAGTGGGAAGCATATTGATCCGGAATTTACCACCACGGTAGCACGGCCTTCCATCTATTGCATTGAAGAAGCTATCGAACAACATCCTGGCATGCTGATCGGCGTAATCGTCGTCGTTGCCCCATTTAGGTGTATTGTAGATGAACTCCTGCCTGATTCCATCGTACTCTTCAAAATCATTCTCAAGAACCGCCAGCATTTGTTGCATAGTAAGGTGTTTTTTATCAAACACATGGTAGCGAAGGGCTGTCAGGCTGTCGGTAACCGAACCCAGTCCTACACCCTGTATGTAACTTGTATTATATCGGGCACCGCCATCGTTATAATCTTTGGCATTGGTGATACAATCATCGATAAGAAGAGAGAGGAAAGGAGCTGGCAAATGCTTGGCAAACAGTTGTTCGATTACCCGGTTTCCTTCTGTTTTCACATCTGCGAAATACACGATCTGTTTCCTGTATGCCTCCATTAGCTCATCGAAAGAACTGAAGGTTGATGGGTCGCCGGTTTTGGGACCTAGCTGCTTTTGGGTTCGTGGATCGAAACCGTTGTATAACGTGATCTCCAGAATTTTCGCCAGGTTGAAGTACCCAGTAAGGAAGTAGGCTTCTGTGCCAAAGGCACCACTCTCTACACAACCTGAGGCACCTCCGTTGCGGGCATCTTCAATGGTTTTGCCCTGCCGCAATAATTGTTGAATAATAGCGTCGGTGTTGAAAAAAGAAGGTTGACCAAACCCGGTCCTGGTGATCTCAAGGGCTTTGTGAATGAAGCGGTCAGGATTTTTCTTGCTTACCTGTACCATGCTGCTGGGTTGTAACAGGCGCATCTCCTGAATTATTTCCAGGATCAGGTACGTGAGTTCATTTACCGCATCACTGCCATCGGCTTTTACTCCCCCAAGGTTGATGAGTGCAAAATCAGTGTAGGTATTGCTTTCCAGTGCTGTTACCCCTACCTTGGGAGGAGCAGGGTGATTGTTGAACTTGATCCAGAAACACTGTAACAGTTCGCGTGCTTTTTCGCGGGTAATAGTTTTTTCGGCCATTTCTTTTTCATAAAAGGGCCACAGGTGCTGGTCCAGCCGGCCCGGGTTGAATGAATCCCAGGGATTGAGTTCGGTTATAACTCCAATATGCAAAAACCAGTAGTGTTGCAAAGCTTCATGAAATGTGCGGGGTGTATTTGCGGGCACATGGCGGCAAATAGCAGCCATTTCCATCAGCTCATTTTTCCTGTTATTATCGGGGTGCTCTTCTGCAAGTTTTTCCAATTCGCCGGCATAGCGGTTGGCATAGGAAATAATGGCCATGGCTGAGATCTTCATGGCGCGTAATTGATCCAACCGGGCATTGGTATGGTTTCCACCTTGGTTCATCAGCTCAGTGGCAACGACATCGCACTCACGAACCAGGTCGTTTATGCCTCTGGCAAACATTTTACTGCCCAAAACAGTATGTCCAGGGGCTCGTTGTTCCTGGAACTCGGTAAAGATCCCGGCATCGTAGGCTGCTTTCCATTGGGCAGTCATAGTATTCATGAGCCGGTCGCGATGGGTTTTCCCTTCCCAGAAAGGGATGATCTCGTATCTGTAAATGTCTTGTACATATCCTCCCGACCAGTAGGAAACCTTGGGCCTTTTTTGCAGAGTCTTCAGATCAGCCAGGGAGTGAAGCGATACTTCAGGGTAGGTAGAAGTAGCTTTGGGTGCCGGGCCGCGCTCCCCTACAATGATCTCGTCATCGCCAATGAAGAGTTTTTTGCTTTTCATGATATGCGCAAAGCATAAAGCACGCTGTACCACAACAGGTTCATTTTCAGGTACCAGATCACGGTAAAACTCTGTTACAAGTTGTGCCCTTTCATGGTTAATTGTGTTTTCGGCTTCGAGGCTTTCTTTTCTTAGTTTGGCTACCCTTTCATTCATGGCGCATGGTATTTTTTTGAGTATGTCACAGGTTATCCGCCTGTTTTGGCTGAAAAACCTGCTTGGTTAAATATAGACAGAAATCGTGTTGCTTTTGCGTCGGAAATGGGAGGTTTAAAAACAGGAGGAAGCTGCATTTGTAAAGCTTCATATTTTTGCCTTCCCAGCTGATGATAGGGTAGCAGATGGACTGCTTTTATATTGGCCGATGAGCTTTTAAGCAATTTGGCAATGGTCTGTATTTCCTGCGTATTGTCGTTAAATCCCGGGATTACAGGAATTCTAACCCATACCGGTGGGCCTTCTTTCTCCAGAGACAAAAAGTTCTCCAGGATCAGTTCGTTACTTTCACCGGTGAATTCTTGATGCAGTTCGCGGTTGGTGGTTTTGATATCAAAAAGCAGCAAATCGGCCACCGAAGTAGCTCTTTTGAAAATCTCATTTGGGGCATGGCCCGAAGTGTCTATGGCAATATGAATACCTGAGCTTTTGCAAAGTGCGATAAGCTCCATGAGAAAAAGAGGTTGCATAAGAGGTTCTCCTCCTGAAAATGTTACCCCACCGCCACTCTCCTCAAAGAACAGTCGGTCAGATTCAACATCACGCATCACCTCGTTGGACATGTACCATTTTCCTGCCTTGTCATGGACCAAACAATCTCTGCCATCAATAGGGCGATTGCGCAAAATGGGCTGAGGCTCACGGGAAATACCTTCAGGGTTATGACACCAAAGGCAGTGGAGCGGACACCCTTTGAAAAACACTGTGGTACGGATTCCCGGGCCATCGTGCACCGAGTACCTTCTGATATCGAAAAGGAGTCCTTCCATGGATCTTCTATTGATGTTATTGATTGCAGATGCCTCTCCAATAGGCTATTCACAGTACTTTACAAAAATAATACGTTGCAATGTTTTTTGGTGTGTTTTGTATCATACTTGCTAATTTCACACGTATATTGGTCAATTGAAGCAAATATTATGGTGTTTTCTGTGGTTATTTTTGATGGATATAATATTGCATCGCAATCACATGAACCTTGCCCGGATAATTCCGGTTCATATTGTATCCTTTTTTTACCCCACACGATATGATAAAAAAAAGCCACATCTTTATTTCCCTGCTGGCCTTGTTGCTGGCCTCCTGTTCAACACAAACCATTATTACCCGACAGCATTATCAAAAGGCAGAAACATTTTTACAACCCAGTATGAGCAAACTGGTGTACCACGTTTCGGTTCAGCCGCACTGGCTGTCTGACAGCAGCGGTTTCTGGCATGTAACCCAAACCCGGGAAGGGAAAAGGTTTTTCTTCACCAATCTGCAGGAGGAAATTACACGGCAGGCTTTCGATCATGAAATACTGGCACAGTTACTGGGCGAAAGATCCGGAGAATCAGTGGATGCTGCCGATCTTCCTTTTTCCTCTATCAAATATGATGAAAAGAACCTGGTGGTTTTCAGGTTTGAGAACAGATCATGGCAGTTCAATACGGATACCCACGAGCTTACCGAAGTACCATATGTAAATCCAGGCCGGCTTCCGGGAGTATCGCCCGACAGTACTATGCAGGCTTTCATCAACGACTACAATCTTTACATTCGTGATCTGAAAACCAATGAAGTGCGCCAGATCAGCCACTTAGGCAAACACCAGTACGAATATGCCAACACCTGGAGCTGGAGCAACCTCATGGAAGGGGAGGATGGCAAGCGACCCGAAAACTTTTTTGTAAGCTGGTCGCCTGATTCACGAAGGATTTTTACCTATATAACCGATCTGTCAAAGGCAGAAAAGATGTATCTGCTCGATTTTTCGGTAGATACATTGTATCGGCCCAGGCTGCTGAGCTACTATCGTGGCTCACCCGGCGATACTACCATTGTTTATAATATTCCTGTGATTTTCGACATTGAAACTGGCGAGGAGATTTTGGTTGATGTCAATCCTATACCCCATTTCATCTGGGCAAACTTTCAATGGACTGAAAATTCAGACAGTCTGTTTGCCATTTATGCGCACAGAGGATTTAAAAGAGCCGATCTCATAAAAGTAGATGCAGCCACTGGCAATATAAACGTACTGCTTAGCGAAAAAAGCCCCACGTCAGTAGAGTATAGCTCGCTTATGATGCAGAGGGTGGGAAATGATAAGGTATTAATGAGTTCCCACCAAAGTGGCTGGCATCATCTGTATTTTTTTGACTGGCATACAGGAGCATTAGTCAATCCGGTTACTGAGGGAGAGTATATGGTGAGAAGCCTGCTGCATGTGGATGAACAGAACCAGCTGATCTTCTTTATGGCAAGCGGCAGAGAGGCAGGAAGGAATCCTTATTACACACATCTTTACAGGATAAACTTCGACGGATCAGGCCTCACCCTGCTTACACCCGAAGATGCCCACCATGAGGTGAGCTTATCGCCCTGCAAGAGGTTTTTTGTTGATAATTACTCTCGGGTAGATCTTCCTACACGCTCAGTGGTAAGAGAACTAAGTACGGGTGAAACATTGTTCAGGATCAGTGAAGCAGATATTGAAGACTTACTTGCTACAGGATGGAGGCCCCCTATGCAATTTTCGGTGAAAGGGCGGGATGGCCTGACCGATATTTATGGCGTGATTTATCAGCCTGTAGACTTTAACCCGCAGAAAAAGTACCCGGTGATCGACTATACTTACTCCGGCCCTCATACTTCGATAATTCCAAAGAGTTTTTCCAATGCCCTTTTCAATATACAAAACCCTTTAAGAGCCTTTGGTTTTGCTATTGTAGTGGTCGATGGAATGGGTACGGCACATCGCTCGTCAGTTTTTCGCGATGTTTCTTACCGCAACCTTGGTGGAAACATGGAGTGCCATGTGGTGGCTATTCGTCAGCTTGCCAGGCAGTACTCGTGGCTAGACACTACCCGCATAGGTATTTACGGCCATTCTGCCGGAGGCTATGATGCCACGCGCGCCATGCTGATGTATCCCGATTTCTACAAGGTAGGAGTATCTTCGGCTGCCGATCATGATCATCGCATGGAAAAGGCATGGTGGCCCGAAATGTATATGGGCTACCCGGTAGGGGATTACTATCATGAGCAGTCCAACATTACCAATGCTCACAAGCTCAGGGGGCGGTTGCTTATTGCTCATGGGGCTTTGGATGAAAACGTGAATCCTTCTGCCACATACAAACTTGCCGAACAATTCATAAAAGCAGGGATCGACTTTGACATGCTAATCCTCCCTTCAACCAATCATAGCTTTGGCAGAAGTGAGGGAGACTATTTCACACGTGTGCGCTGGAATTATTTCATCAGGCACCTGCTACCCTCCGAACCAATTCATAACTATGGGATTGATGAATAGTTTTAAGTGTTGGGGATTTGGGACCAGGGGAAGAGAATCTGTAAGAGGGCTCGGGTAATGAAAATATGGTTGGTGATACAAGTAAGCCACGTTCAGAACTATTAGCGCTCAGTTTATCCTTTCTTTATCCCTGGGCTGTCTCCAGTAGATAAGCATTGCGGTATTCCTTGGGAGTGGCTTTTTTTATGTTGCGAAATACCCTGTTGAAGTAGGAAAGATTGGGGAATCCACTCTCAGCAGCCACCTGGCTGATACTCAGATCCTGGTTTGCCAGTAGTGAACAGGCCCTGGTAATGCGTACCTCATTAACAAATTGTGTTACCGTTTTGCGCGTTCGCTCTTTAAAGAAGCGGCAGAAAGCTTCTTTATTCATGTTGGCTACTCCCGCCACTTCAGCAAGGGAAATATGGCGGTGACAATGCTCCATAATATAACGCATTACGTTTTCCATGCGTTTACCCTCACGCAGGGAAAAGTTTTTTATGCTTCCTGCAGTATTCAGGCGCACCAGGTTTACCCCTTCCATAAGTCTGATGAAAATCTCAAAGCAGGCTGTAACCCTTGCGAGGCCTTGCAAACTCCTGGTCTTTCTTATTCTATCCCTGATAAAACGGCTTTCATCCGGTACGCGATAACATCCTTCCAGGTTTCTCAGCCAATTCATTGTTCCCTCAAATTCCCTGATCCCACTAAACCCTGTATCCATTACGGTGAGATCAAAAAATAAAGATTCGCTATGGGCCAGTTTCTTTGTTTCATCTTTATAGTAGTCCTGTGTATTACGGAATACATGAGGCACCCTTGATCCCAGCAGGTATATTTCTCCGGGAGCAAATCTCCCCACATAGTCACCTACTACCAGGCTACCCTCGCTGCTGATAATAACAGTAAGCTGTACCTCGGGGTGCTGGTGCAGCTTGTCGTAAAAATGATTTACATGATCAACCTGATGGCGGATCAGCTCATTGTCGGGTTTGGGAATTTTAAAAGGAAGAACCTTCATGGTAAATCAGATTGATAGGCTGGCTCTAAGGTATGCAAAATAGGGGAAAAAGTAAAAATAACCGCAGAACTTAATACCAGGGGTATCCTGTGCAAGTAGCAGAGTGAATAGGATTACGGTCCGGGAAAAGTCAAATGCTATTAAGATCAATGTCTGTCTTTTTTATTTATGCCTGTTTTATTATTTCTCATCGCTCCTTCATTGATATACAATCCAGTAATCATAAATTCACCTCTTCTCGTTATAATTTCAACAAAAATCTGTTTTTATATTAGAAAAAATCTATTTTTGTTTTTAGGAAATTTAACAACACATCCAGACTCCATGAAGAATAACATATTCCTCTCTTTGCTTCTGCTGGCAGGCTTTGCAGCCATGGCACAGCGGCCAACCTCCGAAGAACTGATAAAGGAAGGTATCCGCCTGTATGGCGAAGGCGATTATGAAAAAGCCATCGAAACCTATCGCCTGGTGCACGAAAATGACTCCAATTATACCTGGATGCTTGGCGAGCTGGCCCTTACCTTTATCCAGACCGGGGACTACGACAGTACGGTCTACTATGCCAATAAAGCTCTTGCAGAGCCCACCAACCAACGGCAACACCTTTTGCGCACAAAAGGCACTGCCCTTGACCAGATGGGTGAAACGGACAAGGCCATTGAAACCTATCTTGAGGCCATCAGGAGCTATCCTTATGCCTACATGTTGCGTTTCAACCTTGGGGTTACCTACATGCAAAATGAGAATTACCCTGCTGCGGTAGAACAGTTCCAGCATTCATTGGAGTGTAATCCCTTTCACGCCAGCAGCCATCTGCTGCTGGGTCTGATCATGGGCAGGCAGGGCCATTTTACCAGGGCGATCATGGCTTTTCAAACATTTCTTGCCATAGAACCCAACAGTGAAAGAAGCAATGAGGTGCTCGTTTGGGTCGAAAATCTCTGCTCCAACTACCAGGATCCGTCCATGGGCGATCCCATAGAACCGTTTACCGACAATGCTGTTTTTGATGAAGTGGATCACCTGCTCAAAGCACGGGTTGTCCTCAATGAACGCTATCCTTCTCCCATTTCCTTTGATGCCAACCTGGTGAAGCAAACTTCTATGCTTCTCGAAACACTGCCCCTGGACTCGGAGTCGGATGATTTCTGGATAAAGATGTATTTCCCCTTCTACAAAACTATCAGGGATCAAGACTTTATTGAACCGTTCCTTTTCACCATTCTTACTTCCACCGGACGCGATGAGGTAATTGAATACCATGAAAAGAGAAGCAACCAAAAGGTCCGCAAAGATTTCTTTGCAACCGGTTCGGCCCTCGACCGGATAAGATCGAAAAGGAATATTGAAAAAGACGGACAAATACTCACCCTCGCGGCAGACTATTATGAAGATGGCAATCTTCACTCATTGGGTAATATCGATGAAAATGGAAAAGAATATGGCCCCTGGTTCTATTTTTACGCCAATGGTGAGCCACTGTCGGAAGGGCAATATGAAGAAGGGAATAGAGAGGGACGTTGGACCTACTGGCATGATAACGGATTGATCAGTAGTACCGAACATTTTCAGAATGGTATGCTACAGGGTGAACTTACAGGATATCATTATGAAGTGCCTGCAATGAGCATTAGGGCAAATTTTGAGAATAATGAAATCGACGGACTTGCTACCTGGTACTCCATTTTTGAGACAAAAGAAAAGGAGTATACATTTGAAAATGGAATAGCAAACGGCCCTGCCCGAACATATTATGCCACCTCACAGCCAATGGGAAAATTCACCTTAGTAGATGATATGGTTCACGGTGAATACATTACCTACCATCTCAACGGGCAGCCTGTCATAATCAGTCACTACAGAAATGACACCCTGGATGGAGAATATACAGAGTATTATTCTGATGGTACCCTCAGCATGAAATCCTCTTACAGGGAGGGGTTGGAGCATGGTGACTGGGTGTTGTATCATCCCAATGGCAAGGTACGACTGGAAAAGTCATTTTTTGAAGGTAAACCCACCGGCGTACTCAGAGAGTATCATCACAATGGTGTATTAAATGTAGAACGCCACTTCAATGATAACGGAGAGGTTCATGGAAAGACCATTACTTTTGATCACCGGGGGAATAAGATCAATGAGGAAGAGTTTGTAAATGGCCTGATCGTTTCGGTTGTTTCAGGGTACAACTCCCCTGAGGGAGCAAAAACTTACGGCAATGCAGAAGGCACTTTCTCCTTTACAACTTATTATGCCTGTGGAGCCCCGTTAATGCATGGTCAATTTGAGAAAGGGAAATCAACGGGCACGTGGGAAAAGTTTTACCGTAATGGCAATATTGAATCTGTGTTTTTGTATGAGGACGACCTGCTTGAAGGAGAAACCAAATCTTTTTTTCCTGACGGAAAGATCAAGTCTGTTTCCATGTACGAGCAGGGGAAGCTTCACGGCAGGGCAGAAACATGGTATGCTGATGGTACGCTGGAAAGCTCAGGATATTACAAAAATGATATTCAGGATTATTTGTGGTACTTATACTACCCTTCAGGGCAGTTGAATTCTACAAGTTATTTTCTGGAAGGCGCTATTCACGGATGGTTGAAATCATGGGCTATTGATGGTAAAAAAAGGAGCCATATGAAACTGATTAAAGGAGCACTGATACACCAAACTCTCTTTGGGCCGGATGGCCAGGTTACCCAGGACAGCAATTTCCTTCAGGATGCTGCTTTCAGGATCAGCTATGCTAACGGGCATATCCTGGGTGAGAGCACTATTGTAGGAGGACAATATCAGGGCACCTTCACCTGGTACCACCCCAATGGCAATATCTTTAGTGTACATGATATGCTGGGAGGAATGGATGCCGGGGAATACAAACGCTACGACCCCGAAGGAAACCTTAATGCAACAGGTCAGTTTTTTGATAATTATCGCCATGGATTATGGACCCGTTATTTCGAAGATGGAAATGTAAAGTCTGTTTCTAACTACTACCTTGATGATTTGGACTCTACACAGGTGGAATACTATACGAACGGAAGTAAACGCCTTGTGGAAAACTATTTTCTCGGAAAGCTGGACGGCGATGTATTGATCTATGAACCTGGCGGTGAACTCATGGTGAAGATCATATACGCAACAGATGAGATTGTTGGATATCAGTATATGCAACAAGGGCATCTTTCTGATACCATTGCCATTACCAGCCATGACCAGGTAATGAAGGCTTTTTATGACAATGGAAACCTCAGCTTTGAACAACATTTTCATAATTTTGTCCCTCATGGCCCCAGGATAAAATATTATCCCGGTGGCGATGTGATGGAACACAGGGAATACCACGATGGCCTGTTAGAAGGAGTAAGTGAGAAATTTTATCCTGATGGAAAGCCGGAGGAAAAATTCACCTGTGTTAAAAACCTTTACCAAGGGGAATATACCACCTGGTGGCCCAATGGAAATAAAAAGAAGGTGGTTACATACCTAAACGATGAACAACACGGTCCAACGAGTTACTTCGACGAGAATGGCAATTTGTTAAGGGTGGAGAATTACTGGAGTGACAGTTTTGTGGGCTTTATAGAACAATAAGATGAAGCTTTTATTATTTATCATCATCCAGGCACTAGCCATTTGCGCCGTTACGGCCCAAAAGGGGATTAACCCCGAAACCATTGCAGCGGAGTTTCCGGGACAAAATGCTGTAATGCTGGAACAACACTACAGGTACGTTTTCGATATGGTGAGGGATACCTTATCGGTAAAACAACAAATATCGCAGAAGGTACTGATGTTAAGCCAGCATACCATGCCTTTTACTACAGATTATGTATATTTTAATGATTTTAGTTCCATTGAAGACCTGGAGGCTTATACCCTGGTCCCCCGCAAAGGATCAAGCCGTTACGTAAGAGTTGATGCAGGGCATTTCAGCGAAGCACACGATCGCGAAAACAGCATCTTTTACAACGACAGCAAAACAAAGCAGTTTGCCTATCCTTCATTACAGCAGAATGCCATCACAAACCTTAACTATACTTTGGTATATCATGATCCGATGTTTTTGCGGCATTGTTATTTTCAGTCTGCTGTACCGGTTTTGAGTGCAAAAGTGCAGTTGAAAGTGCACCGTGATATTGAAATAGGGTTTAAACTATACAATGATAATGATGCGGATATCCAATTCAGGCAATACTCAAGAGGCCGCTATACTTATTATGAGTGGGAGATGAAAGATGTGCCGCCATCCCGGTATGCTGATACCAGGTTTTTCGGGTTGCGACATCACAGTCCGCACCTGGCGGTTTATGTTAAAACAGTAAACCAGGACGTAAACCTGGAAACCTACTACGATGGAGTGGACGAATTGTACCGGTTTTACAGATCCCTGATGAAGGATATGGATGTTAGTCACACGGCCCCCATGAAAGCTTTGGTAGATGATCTCACAGAAGGACTTTCGCAGGAAGAAAAAATAAGAGCTATTTACTATTGGGTGCAGCAAAATATCCGTTATGTGGCGTATGTAGACGGCTATAATGGATTCATTCCGGCACCCCCGGCAGAGGTCTTCAGCAAAAGATTCGGTGATTGCAAAGGTATGTCGGTGCTGATGCAGAAAATGCTCGATCTGGCCGGTATTCAGGCCTGGCTGGCCTGGGTGGGTACCCGCGACATACCCTATACCTACCAAGAATGCCCTCTGCCGTCAGTAGATAACCATATGGTTGTTGCTTTGGAGCACAACGGCGATACCCTGATCCTTGATGCTACATTCAATTACCTCGACCTGGGCAGCTATCCCTATCACATCAAAGGCAAAGAGGTGCTTATTGGGATCAGCGAACAGGATTACAGGCTTTTTACAGTGCCGGTATCGCATTATTCACAAAATACGGTAGTGGACTCGGTGTTGGTTTCCATCAATGCAAAAACCCTGGAAGGCAAAGGTAACCGCACACACAAGGGTTTCAACAAACTCGAACTGGCCTATGCCATGAGGGGAGTGCCAGCCAATGATTATAAAAAAAAGTTTACCGCACTTTTTGAAAAAGGGAACAACAAATTCAGGGTAAATTCATGGGATGCAATCAGCCTGTTTGATTATGACGTGCCCTCGAAGGTATCCTATCATTTTACCCTTGAAGATTATGTGATGCGTATGGACGATGAGATCTATGTGAACCTAAACCTTGATCGTTCCCATCATACCATGAAGATGGATACCACAATCAGGTTTTCGCCTGTTGTCAATGATTTTCCCTTCAAAGAAACCCATGTTACCCAATTGCTCATTCCCGATGGATATAACCTGAGTTTTATTCCCGAAGATGAAGAATTTGTGGGAGATAGTTTCCGGGCTTCTTTCCGCTACAAGCATGATGGAGATTATGTTACGCTTACCCGCGAAATAGTATTTGATTTTCTTGTGCTTGGTGAGGATAGATTTGAGCAGTGGAATGCCATGATCGCTCACCTGGTAAAGAATTACCGTTTGTCTGTTGTCCTTAAACAAAATAAAATTGAAACTACACCATAATACCTGTTACCGATGAGAATTTTACCAACCTGCCTGATCATTTTATTGCTGAGTATTACCCTGGTTGCCCAGGAAACCAATGACCGTTTTGCATGGGTTGAAGATCCGGGTTTTTCCTCCATTAATGAGGACTACGAAGATGAAAACGTGATCGGGGTCTTTATAAACGAAAAGTACGATTACTTATACGATGAAGATGGCAACTTGTATAACCTCCATTATTTGCACCGGCGTTTGCGGCTGAACAGCGATGAGGCTGTAAGTGCCAACAACCGGCTTTCAGTTTCGTTGGTCAATGTGGTAGAGGTGGTAGAGGTGATGGCACGTGTGATCAAGCCCACGGGTGAGATCATTGAGTTTGACCGCAACAACATCAGGGAGATTGTTGAAGAGGGTTCGGGCAACAACTATAAGATCTTTGCATTTGATGGTATCGAAACCGGAGATGACATTGAGTACCTTATTGTGCGGCGTATGAACGGGGGGAATTTCGGGCGTGTATTTTTCCAGTTTGAATATCCGGTGCAGCAGGCTTCCTTTGAGCTTATTTCTCCTGAAAACCTGCTCTATGCCGCAAAAGGATACAATGGTTTTCCCGATGCTGTGCCTGTAGAAAGGGAAGATGCCCGCAATCACCTGGTAAGTACCATGGAAGCAATTCCGGCAATGCAAGAATTGCCATACACTTATTTTCATCCCCGGCGTGCCAGGATCGAGTTTAAACTCGAATACAATCTGTTGCGAGGCAAGTCAAAGGTGCTTACCTACAACGATGCAGCACAGCGTATCTATGAGATAATGTACGATGATGTTAATGAGCGCTCCCTCAGCCGTTGGTTGAAAGAGTTAGGTACCCTGCAGGGAACTTCTCATCAGAAAGCTGTTTTTATTGAGAACTACCTCAAGGAAAATATTTACCTGCAGGATTATAATACCCCCGAATTCAGCGACCTGGAATTTATCCGAACGCAAAAAGTTTCAGGAGCGCAGGGAATCGTGCGCTTATATGTAAATCTTTTCAAGGCACTGGAAATCCCTCACGAAATTGTGGTTACAGCCAGCCGCAGCAGTATTCCCCTTGATCCTGATTTTGAATCATGGAATTATCTGGATGAATATCTTATCTATCTTCCCGAAAGCGATACCTACATTGAACCAGGGGCCGTTTTTCATCGTAGTGGTATGGTGGATGGAGATCTGACAGCAACCCATGGTCTTTTCATACAACTTCTTACCCTGGGCTCATTCGAATCAGCCGTGGGAAAGATAAAATACATTGAGCCGGCACCCTACCGTGCCAATTATGACAACATGCTCATCCAGGTATCTGTTGATGCAGAAAATGGCACAGCACAGATCCGCAATACGCGCGCCATGAAGGGCCTCTCGGGCGGGTATCTCAAATACATTTATGCTATTGTTGATGAGGAAACAAAGTTCGAGATCCTCAAAGATATTCTCGAGTCAAAAGCTCCCAATGCTGATTATGAAACCCTTGAAACCCTGGAAAGCACCGATGTGGATTTCATGCACGATGGAGAATTTGTAGTTTATACCCATTTTAACAGCCTTTCGCTGGTTGAAGCTGCCGGAAACAGGCTTTTGGTGAAGATCGGGGAAACCATAGGGCCACAGGTAGAACTGTACTATAATGATGAGCGCACCATCGGAGGTATTTCTGACTTCAACCGCTGGTATTACCGCCGCATCATCTTTGATATTCCTGAAGGCTACAGAGTGGTAAACCCACAGGCAGCGAATTTCGATGTCACCCTTGAAGATAACCAGCAAACCAATTTTGCATTCGTATCATCTCACAGGTTTGAAAACAACCAGCTGATCATCGATATTGATGAGTACTACAGGGTTATTAAAGTGGAGCCGAAACAGTTTGAAGGATTCAGAAAGGTGATCAATGCTGCTGCCGACTTCAACAAGGTAGTATTGGTACTTGAGCCGGTAGAGGGGCAGGGAAAGTAGCGGCGTCATTTTGGCAGTATTCCTCTGCTGGCACATCCTTTGCCAATGCCATGGCGGTAAATTAAGTTGTACAATATTATAAATTGTTGAAAGCCATGCGCAAAGGTAAAATTAACGTCCAAACGGAGAATATTTTTCCTATCATTAAGAAATTCCTGTATTCTGACCACGAGATCTTTCTTCGTGAGTTGGTGTCCAATGCAGTAGATGCTACCCAAAAGCTGAAAACCCTTTCATCCATAGGAGATATTAAAGGTGATCTGGGTGACACCCGCATAAAAATTAAACTCGATGCCAAAGCCAAAACACTTACCATTTCTGATAAAGGAATTGGTATGACGGCTGACGAGGTTGAAAAATACATCAACCAGATCGCCTTCTCCAGTGCAGAAGAATGGATCGATAAGGTGAAAGCCGCCGGAGAGAAAAATGGAATCATTGGCCATTTTGGTCTGGGATTTTATTCTTCCTTCATGGTAGCGAAAAAAGTAGAGATACATACCCTTTCCTGGCAGGAAGGTGCAAAAGCAGTAAAATGGGAATGTGAAGGAAATCCCGAATTCCAGATCTCAGATATAGAGAAAAAAGATCGGGGAACAGATGTAGTATTGCATATTGCCGACGACTCCCTCGAGTTCCTGGAAGAGAGCAGGATCCTTGAACTGCTCAAGAAGTATTGTAAGTTTCTGCCTGTTGAGATTGAGTTTGGTACAGAAACAGAGTATAAAACAGAGAAAGATGAAAAGGGCGAAGATAAAGAGGTAAAAACCGAAAAGCCCCGTATCATCAACAATACCCGGCCGGCGTGGACACAGAAACCCGCCGACCTGAAAGAAGAAGACTATAAAAGCTTCTACCGCGAGCTCTATCCTATGTCTTTTGAAGAACCCCTCTTCAATATTCACCTCAACGTGGACTATCCCTTTACCCTTACGGGGATTCTTTATTTCCCAAAGGTGAAACAAAATTTTGAAGTGCAGCGCGACAAGATCCAACTCTACTCCAACCAGGTATTCGTAACCGACTCGGTGGAAGGCATCGTTCCTGACTTTTTGACACTCCTCCACGGGGTGCTCGACTCGCCTGACATTCCCCTCAACGTTTCAAGAAGTTTCCTGCAGAGTGACAGCAATGTGAAAAAGATCAGTGGTCATATCACCAAAAAAGTGGCTGATAAGCTTGAGGAACTGTTTAAGTCAAACCGCGAAGATTTTGAGAAAAAGTGGGATGACATTAAAATTTTTATCCAGTACGGGATGGTCACCGACGATAAATTCAAGGAAAGAGCGCAAAAGTTCTGCCTGCTGAAAAATGTGGATGGGAAATATTTCACGTTTGAAGAGTATAAAAATCACATCAAAAATGAGCAAACTGATAAAGACAAAAAGGTAGTTCATATTTATACTTCCAATAAAGAGGAGCAGCACAGCTTTATCCAGGCTGCCAAAGAACGTGGTTATGATGTGTTGCTAATGGAAACCCCCATCGACAGTCACTTCATCAATATGCTGGAAAGCACTCTGGAAGATGTAAGCTTTGCCAGGGTGGATGCCGATGTGGTGGAGAAGCTCATTAAAAAGGACGAAGAGTTGCCCTCAAAGCTTTCTGACGATCAGAAAAACCAGGTAAAAGAGATCATCGAAAAGCAGCTTGAAGACAAATCCTTCCATGTGGTTTTTGAGAACCTTAGCGAAAGCGACCAACCCATGATCATAACCCAACCCGAGTTTATGCGCCGCATGAAAGACATGTCGGCCTTGGGTGGGGGTATGAGCTATATGGGGAATCTGCCTGACTCTTACAATCTGGTGGTTAACGCCAATCATCCGGCAATAACCAGGGTGATAGAAGACAAAGATGAACAGGCAAGGGGCAAACTCGTCAGCCAGCTTATTGATCTGGCTATGCTCTCCAAAAACCTGCTCAGAGGCGAAAAACTCACTACGTTTATCAAACGCAGTATTGACCTTATTTAATCATATTTATCTGCCGGATACAGTGCATGCCTTCTTTGGCAGCTGTATCCGGTTTATTATACCAGTTTACTTAGTTGTTTAACTTTAATGTAATACCTATCAGGATTATGAATGCAGGCAAAATCAGTAAAAAATGGATAACCATCGGTGTAATTATACTGGTGGCTGTGGTTCTGTACTCAAGCGTAAGAGGAGGCTACAACTCTTTGGTAACGATGGAAGAAGCCGTTGAGGGTCAGTGGGCACAGGTGGAAAATGTTTATCAGCGTCGTGCCGATCTCATTCCAAACCTCGTGAATACTGTAAGAGGATTTGCCGCACATGAACGCGAAACCTTAGAGGCTGTTGTTGATGCGCGTTCTCGTGCTACTTCGGTAAATATTGATCCTGACAACCTTTCGCCCGAATCTTTACAACAGTTTGAGCAGGCTCAGCAGGGGCTTTCTTCCGCTCTTTCAAGGCTTATGGTTGTTGTAGAAAGGTATCCTGAGATAAAGGCCAACCAGAATTTCCTGGAATTACAGGCACAACTGGAAGGTACCGAAAACCGCATTGCCAACGAGCGTCGAAAATTTAGTGAAATGGTTCAGGAGTACAATACCCATATCCGCCGTTTTCCCGCAACCCTTTATGCTTCAGTTTTTGGTTTCGAAAGGAAGGCATATTTTGAGGCCAACCCTGGAGCTGATGTTGGACCAGTTGTAGAATTTTAAGATTATGGGACAAACCGCAGCAGATTTTTTTACACCCCGGCAAAAGGAAGAAATTACAAAAGCCATCCGGGACGCTGAACAGAAAACTTCCGGTGAAATTAGGGTTCACCTGGAGAATACCTGCCAGGGCGATGTCCTTGACCGGGCTGCTACCATTTTTGACAAACTCAGAATGGCAGACACCGATCAGCGCAATGGTGTGCTGATTTACCTCGCCATTAAAAGTAAGAAATTCGCCATCCTGGGCGA
The DNA here is from genome assembly GCA_964453995.1 of uncultured Bacteroidales bacterium. Taxonomy (GTDB): domain Bacteria; phylum Bacteroidota; class Bacteroidia; order Bacteroidales; family UBA7960; genus SKVR01. The sequence goes on from CAYVQC010000019.1 coordinate 57,533, forward strand.
TTCGGGCATCAATGCCAGGGTTCCGGAAGGTTTCTGGAATCAGACCAGAGATGTTATGGCCAAACACTTCCGTGATAATGAATTTACGGAAGGACTTGTAAAAGGCATAGCTATGGCAGCAGAACAATTGAAAAAATATTTTCCATGGCAGAAAGAAGATACAAATGAATTGCCCAACGATATTTCTTTCGGCAAAAACCAACCCTGATCTCTTCAATATCACTGTTGTAAGGATTCAGCATTATTCCTTTTAATACTTTCGACTAAAGCTATGAACGCACTACAATCTGTAAATCAAAATTTCAGGCAGTCAGTATTGATATTGATACTAATGTTGATTATGCCCATTTCATATGGGTTGCCCGAGAGGCCAAAACCATTAATGCTGGTGAATGATATGGTGAATTTACTTTCTCCTTCGCAGGTTGCCGCACTGGAGCAAAAACTATCAACTTTTGCCCGTCAGCATGAAACTGGAATTGTCGTTGTCATTACCAATGACCTTTATGGAATGGAGATAGCCGACTTTTCGGCCCAACTGGGAGAAGAGTGGGGCGTAGGACAGGCTGGAATGGAGAGTGGCGTGGTGATTACGGTAGTGCCCTCCGGAGAAAAGCGTGAAGTATTTATTGCAACGGGATATGGTATGGAAGGAGTACTGCCCGATGCGGTAGCCAAAAGGATTGTGCAAAATGAGATCATTCCCCATTTCCGTACCGGAGATTATTATGGCGGACTGGATGCGGCAACTGACGTGATCATGCAGTTGGCAGCCGGAGAATTTCCTGCCAGTGAGTATGGGGCGCAGGAGCAGGCTCCGCCCGGTGCTGTGTTAATTCCTTTACTGATGGTACTGTTGATGGTCTTTTTGCTTTCACGCGGGAGACGGCAATATGCCAGCCCTGGAAAAAGTATTCCATTCTTGACCCTGTTTTGGCTCTTGAGTCATGGCAACCGGGGTAGTCGTGGCTCTTTCGGAAACTTTTCTTCAGGTACTGGCCCATTCGGCCATTCAGGTGGGTTTGGAGGCAGTGGGGGCGGTTTCAGCGGTTTTGGAGGAGGCAGATTTGGGGGAGGAGGAGCCGGTGGTTCCTGGTAAAAGTACCCTCTACAAACCTTCATCAACTAAGCGGCCAACAGTTTTGAAGCAGATAATGTGCTAAAAACATCTTCCCCGGGCCATTAATTATTCCTGCAAGCATTCGGTTAATCTCTCAAAACCTGCATTTGTTGCTGGTACATCCGGTAATAGTTGCTTTTATTATTCAGTAGTTCGTGGTGGGTACCTCTTTCGGCAATGGTTCCGTTGTGCATCACCAGAATCTGGTCCATTCTATCCATATCTACCAGCCGGTGGGTGATCATCAGAACAGTTTTTCCCTCTGTTACTGACCTTATCAGGTTTAGAATTTTACGCTCTGTTCCCACGTCCATATTGGCGGTAGGCTCATCAAAAATCCATACTTCCGGGTTTTTCAGCATGGTGCGTGCCATGGCAAACAGTTGTCTTTCGCCTCCGGAAAATTGCATACCCTGGTTTCCCGGCTCCCAGTCTGGGTCCTGTCCAAATCTTTCCAGACCCACCGATCCCAATACTTTTCTGATTTGAATGTCAGTAGCATTAGGTCTTGCAATAAGAAGGTTCTCGCGTAGTGAACGGTTAAAAATGTAGGCATCCTGTGCTACTACGCCAAATAACTGGCGGTATTGTTTTGTATCGCAATCATTAATGTTTTCCCTGTTCAGAGTGATTATTCCTGAGTCGGGTTTCCAAAACTTTAACAGCAGGTTTACCAGGGTGCTTTTCCCACTTCCCGTAGGGCCCACAATGGCGGTTGCTGTGCCAGCACGAAGGGCAAAGGAAATATTGCTAAGTGTTGCATTCTCAACTGAATAGGAAAATGCGACCTTTTCGAAACGAATTTCATCATTTTCACTGAAACCAACAACTTCTTTGCTTGTCCCGGCTTCAATTTCGTGTTCGCCCTGGTCGGCCATGGAAAAAAGTCTTTCTGCGGCCTCATTGGAGGCTTCGTACTGAATAAAGGCGTTGGCCAGGCCCTGCACTGCCTCAAAGCTGCTCAGTACTCCTAAGGTCAGCGCTGCCAGCCAAACGCCCCTTATTTCCCCGTTTGTCACCATGGGAATGGCCATAATCAGCACAGAGAACATGGCCAGGTTGGCAAGTAAACTGGTAAGGCCTTCGGTCATTCCTTGTGTGCCGGCATTTCGGTTTTGTATTGAATCCAGTTCATCCTGCAATAAGGCAAGTTCAGCCGTGCTGTTCTTTTTCTGTCCGAGCATGATCAGATCCTGCAATCCTTGCAGCCTGTCGGCCAGGAATACTTTTATGCGGCTTTTCACAATAACATCTCTCTTTCCCCAGCCGGTAGATAGTTTTACGGCGAGCCATGGAATCAATGTTCCGCTCACTACCAGGAAAAAAAGGGTGGTAAGGGCAAGCCAAAGGTCGAAAACAACCAGGCCTGCAAATGTGAGCAGTGTGACCACTATGGCCACAATCGCCGGCGAAATGAGACGCAGATAAACGTTCTGAAGCGTTTCCACATCGCTGATAACCCCTGATAGCAGGTCGCCGGTACGACGTCCCATAAGCCACCGTTGGGTAAAGGCGTTGAATTTGCGATAAAGGTTTGTGCGCATGGTGAGCAGAATCCTGAAGGTAAGATCATGAGAAAGGAGCCTTTCAAAGTATCTTACCACTCCCCGGGAGATGCCGAAAAAACGCACTCCGGCTGTAACCATAAACAGATCCACAATCAGTGGACGCTGAGCAGCCCGTGAAATAAGATAACCCGACGTTGTCATCAGGCCAATACCGGCAAGGATGGTACCTATGGCCAGCAGCACTGCCACGATAAAAAGTTTCCGGTGAGGTTTTATATAGGATGTAAGTCTTTTTAACATCATTAAGGGTTGCTGGTGCTTGAAAGTGTTTGCAAATAACCGGCATAAATGCCGTTTTGGCTTACCAACTGAAGGTGTGTACCGCTTTCAGCAATAGTACCTTCATGAAACACAAGGATTCTGTCAGCATTCTGCACGGTTTGCAACCGGTGTGCTATGATCAGAGTACTTCTGTTTTGAATGAGTTTTTGCGTGGCATCGGCAATAATTTGTTCACTTTCAGGATCGAGGCTTGAAGTGGGTTCGTCAAGGATTAAAAGAGGGGCATCCTTAAGGAATGCTCTGGCAATAGCCAAGCGTTGCTTCTCACCACCACTCAGGCGGGATGCATTTTCGGTAATCATTGTATTGTATCCCTGGGGGAGAGCCTGTATAAATCCATGTGCGCCTGCAAGTTTCGTGGCCGTTTCGATCTCTTCCAAAGATGCTTCTGAACGAGCCGTAAGCAGGTTGTCAAGAATTGTTCCGTTGAAAAAGTGCGGATGTTGGGGCACGAAGGCTACCTTTTCTCTCCACCTGTCTGAGCCGATTTCAGACAAAGTAATATCATTGATCAGGATACTACCTTGCACAGGTTGCAGAAAACCCAGCAGCAGCTGGGCAAAAGTACTTTTTCCTGCCCCGGTGTGGCCCACAATGGCAGTAAAGGAGCCCGGCGCTATCTGGCAGCTGATCTTGTCAAGAGCCAGCTGATCTGCACCGGGATAACGATAGGATACCTCTTTGAAAACCACATTGGGTGAAAATGGGGCTAGTATTGTTTTACCATACTCGGGCTGATCTTGTTCTGGCACGTCGAGGATTGTAAAAATACCTGATGCAGCTGCTGCACCTTCCATTCCAGCATGGTGGTGTGCCCCCAGGGTGCGGAAAGGCAGATAAAACTCGGGAGCAAGCAACAGGATAAACAGGCCTGGTTGGTAATCCATCATGCCTTCAATTAACCTGATACCGATCTGCACTGCCACCATAGCGATACTTACACTCGCTGCCAGCTCGAGTACCATGCCAGATAAAAAAGCTACCTTTAGTACTTTCAGGGTAAGGAGACGAAACAGATCACTGCTTTTGTCTACCCTTTTTATTTCTCTTTCTCCGGCATTGAATGTCTTAAGTGTTTTTAGTCCCTGCAATACATCCAGGAAGTGCGATGAGAGCCGGCTCATGGCACCCCATTGGCTCTGGGTAAGTTTTTTGGCATATGTGCCGATCATCCACATGAAAAACAGGATCAGTGGTGCGGTAATGAGCATGATAAGGCCACTGGGCCAGTCAGTGAAGAGGGTAAAAACGATGATGGTAAGGGGCAATATAACAATATGAATAATGGAGGGTATATACCGTGTGTAGTAATCGTCGAGCTTCTCGACCCCCTCAGTAAGAGAGGCAATGGTATCGCCTGTTTTTCCTGCCCTGGAAAAACCAGGCCCAAGAGAAAGGATTTTGGTGTAAAGTTGGCGGCGCAACAATGATTTTACCTTAACGGCATTTTGTTGGGCAATGCGTTCGCGCAGCCATATCAATAAGCTTCTGATCAAAATAGCAAGCAGCAGATAGAGGAGGAGCTCTGTCTGGGAAAGCGAATTATTTTCAAACACCGCGGAAATGATCAGGCTCAACAGGTGCATTTGTGTAATGATAATAATTGCTGTAAGCAGGCTGATGGTAGCTATGGCGGGAAAAAAACCATGCACATCCATGGCCAGGCGGTAAAGTCTGCGATGGATGTGCATGGTGGATGTTAAATTCTTACTATTATTATTTTTCACTGGTTTGAATATCCCAATGGGACAGACCTAATCTTTGGGAATGGCATCACGGGTAACCCTCTTGCTGAAGACATAATAACTCCAACCCTGGTAGGCAAGCACAATAGGCACGAAAAATAGTGCAACTATGGTCATTACCTTAAGAGTCAGGTCACTCGAGGAGGCATTATAAACGGTAAGACTGTATGCTTCATCCAGGGAGGATGGCATAACGTTGGGGAATAATCCGTAGAATACAACAGCTGTACCCATAAGTATTGTTAATGCAATAAAGCCAAAGGCGTATCCCTGCATTTTCAGTTTCATAAATACAAAACAAGCTATAAAGCTCAAAATAGCCAGCAAGGGAAAGCTCCCGGGTACAAGGCCGAGCCCTTCAAACAAGACTGTATTCCAGTATCCCAGTATGGCAAAAGCAGCAGTGATCACACCAATGGGAATCCAGAGTCTGATGGCAATTTTTTCAGCTCTTTCTTTTAAATCATCGGTAGTACGCATACTCAGAAACAACGCTCCGTGCAATGCGAATAACAGAACTACCACTACTCCTCCCAGAAGTGCATAGGGATTAAGTATATGTAGCAGGTTGCCTGTAAAATTCTTGTCGGGTCCAATGGGAACTCCCTGTACAATATTGGTAAAAGCCACACCCCACAGCAGAGCAGGAATCAAACTTCCCCAGAAAATAAACTGGTCGAAGGTTTTTCTCCACCATCTTTCTTTCATCTTGCTGCGAAATTCAAAGCCTACTGCTCTGAGAATCAGTGCCAGCAGCAAAAAGAATAAAGGAATGTAAAACCCGCTGAACAAGGTAGCATACCAATGCGGAAAAGCTGCAAACATGGCCCCGCCAGCAGTAATGAGCCATACTTCATTGGCATCCCAGAAGGGGCCAATGGTGTTAACAACAATCCTGCGGTCAACATCATCTTTGCTGATAAAGGGCATAAGTATCCCCACCCCAAAATCGAAGCCTTCCAGTACGAAATAGCCAATAAAAAGAATGGCTATCAAAACGAACCATATCACTTGAAAATCCATATCGTATAGTTTTTATATTTCAAATTACTGTTAGTATGCATGTATCATTTTATCGCCGTCTTCAGGAACACCGGGTTTTGCATATCGGTGTACAAGGAAAACAGCAACTGCAGCAAGGATTCCATATATAAGCGTAAAGATGATTGTTGTAAGTAGCATTTGTCCAGCGCTAACATTCGGAGAAACACCATCCTGCGTAAGCATCAACCCGTAAACAACCCAGGGCTGACGTCCCATTTCAGCAACAATCCATCCAAGGGAGTTGGCCACCAAAGGCAGAAACATTACTATGGTTGCCATTTTCAGATAAGCCCTGCTGACTTCAAGCTTATTGCGCCACCATTGTACCAAACCGTAAACAGCAAATAAAATAAACAACATTCCTAAACCTACCATAAGGCGGAAACTCCAATACACAATGGCTACAGGGGGTAGGTAATCACCTGCACCATATTTTGCCTCATATTCTTTTTGCAGGTCATTCATTCCTTTTACCTCTGTGGTTAAATTATTGTAGGCAAGCACCGAGAGCATATAAGGTAATTTCAATTCCCTGCTTGAGGTTTTATTTTCCTGGTCTATCAGGGCAAACAATGAAAAACTTGCAGGCTCTTCCGATTCCCAAAGTCCTTCCATAGCAGCCATCTTCATGGGTTGATGTTTTACGGTGTGTTGAGCATGCTTGTGCCCGGTGGTTGCCACAAGTAATGCAGAAACTGCCGTAAAAACCAAAGCAATTTTGGCTGATTTTGCAAAAATCTCCGTTTGATTTTTACGATACATTTGCCATGCGCTTATGCCCAGCATAAATAGTCCACCCGTAACAAATGCTGCAATAATGGTGTGTTGGGCCATAACCAGCATTTGCTCATTTAGCATTACGGCAACAAAATCGCTCAGCTCTGCACGTTCGCTAGTAAGCGAAAAACCAACAGGAACCTGCATCCATGCATTCGCAATAATGATCCATAATGCAGACAGGTTTGCCCCAATGGCCACCAGCCATATGCTTATCAAATGTAATCCTTTGGGCAATCTGTTCCAGCCAAACAGCCATACTGCAATAAATGTGGACTCCAGGAAAAAGGCAAGCAATGCTTCAATAGCAAGAGGAATTCCGAATATGTCTCCAACAAAGCGTGAATATTCGGACCATGCCATACCAAACTGGAACTCCAGCACAATACCTGTAACCACTCCCAGAGCAAATATAATAATGAACAGCTTGCCAAAAAATTTAGTCAGCAACTTGTAGTGTTCATCATTGTTGCGGTAGTAAAAGGTCTGTAAAATTGCGGTCAATACCGCAAGCCCCATCGTGAGAGGGCTAAAAAAGAAGTGGTAAACAGTGGTGATGCCAAACTGCCACCTTGCAATTTCTAGTACTTCCATAGGCTGATGCTTTTTTACTTTTTATGTAAGACTTTATTGAATTAGTTGGTGTTATATTTTCATTATGCAGGCAAATATGCATAAGGTTTGGTTTGACATATGTCAAGTAATGCCAACATAATACTGATCAGTTTTCTATACTGGAAAATAATATTGTACTGTATTCTTGGGGTATTTTCAGGAATGAAAAGAACGTAATATACAGGGAACTCTGGTCACTTCGCATTTCATATGGATTCAGAGTAATTGCGTCCATCGGCATCAAAATTAAAACAAAAAATAATTTAAGCAACAAAATACCTAAATTTTTTCTTGCGTTTTTCCTG
>CAYVQC010000020.1:0-63216 GCA_964453995.1 uncultured Bacteroidales bacterium
CCGGAAGTTTCCAATTCCTTCGGAAGTTGGAAATTCCTTGCCTGCTGCCGCTCAGTCCTGACCTGATTCGGCTTCAGAACCAGACCCCCTAACCCCCTGGGAGGGGAATTGGCGCTCTCCTCAGGGAATGTATCTTGAAAAAAACTGCTCACGAATAAAATAATTATTTAAAATTGGTATGCACATCCTTACCGCGCTGGCCGGACTCCCCCTTTCAGGTAGGGGGTATAGTTTAAGTAGTCTCTGAGGCTGCCGAAGGCATGGCAGCGGTGGTTTCGCTAAATTCAACCAGCGATGACAGAATCTACGTGCCAGCACGCAGTTAAATTGCATGTTCAAATACCATCCTGCGAGTATTGTATGTCAGTGCTTGTTTCTGTAAGTTTGTTGTTCCATTGACCTGATGCCTGTGCGCTGAGATGCAGGCATAAAAAAAGGCAGGTATTTGCTACAAAACTTACTAAAAACAAGCACTATGAAAAAAAGTTACTTTGCAGTATTGTTCAGTTTGTTCCTGATGTGGGGCATATCTTCACAACACCTGTTGGCCCAGGCGCCTACCATCGAAATTGGAGATGGTACCGAAGACCAGGGGCTGCCCATTATGCCATACTACGGTTACAGCTATTCCCAAACAATTTTTCTCCAGGAAGAATTGAACGTAGAAAACCAGCGCATTCACAAGATTGCCTTTTATTACCAAGGCGGCCGTCAGGTTGATGATAATGTGCGGATTTATATGACGCATACAAGCCAGGAAACCCTTACAGGGTTTATTACCGAAGGACTTACCCTGGTTTATGAGGGGCCCTATCCGGTTATGAACCAGGAAGGATGGGCTGAAATAGGGCTTACCCAACCCTTTGAATATAACAATACAGACAACCTGCTCATTGCCATGACAGAAGATAACCCCGGCTTTCGGCTCAATACAGTATTTTATTCCACAGCTGTAGATGATAATAAGAGTGTGCTGGCCACAAAGGATATTTCGCCGGCTTTTGATCCTTTCACTCCTCCTGCTGACTTTCAGCTAAAAAATTACCGCCCCAATGTTCGGCTGTGGTTGGAAGATATCCCTGACGGCCCTGCAATGAGCATACAACCATCGCAACTGTATTATCTCTACATCCGCGAAAATGAAGAAAAGTCCATAAACGTAAATGTACACAATACCGGTTCTGCAGATCTTGTAATTAACGGGCTGGAAAGCAATGGCCTGCCATTTACAACTGATTTTACCGGTACCATTGCACCCGGAGAAAGTCAGTTGGTTCCCATTCGCTTTGTTCCCGGGCAGGTAGGGGCCTACAATGGCTATGTAAATTTGCAGTCCAATTCCTCTGTAGATCCTGTTCACATTTATGTTGAAGCTTTCGCTGTGAATGAAATGGCAGTGGTGGAAACTTTCCAGGAAACGACTTTCCCTCCCGAACAATGGACCACAGATCCCAACTCATGGACACGCAGAGGATTTGGTGGATTTATTGGTGGTGGAAATGCTACCCTGGGATCGTCGAGCACTCCTGGGTATTTGAAAACTCCCAAGCTTAATATCCAGCAGGGCGACGAATTGATCTTTTATGCGGCCCAGTTTCAGGATGGAGAACTCGTGGTAAGTCACTCCTATGATCAGGAAACCTGGACTGTTCTTGAAACCATAACCCTTACACGCGCTTTCAAGCGGTACATTATTGATCTGAATGATTACCAGGGTGCCGGATATATTGGTTTTTCCGGTACTCCTATCCTGTATGTCGATTATGTGATCGCGCCTCCCATTATACTGGAAACCCCGCCCAATCCCTCTGGCAATCCTCTTCCTGCAGATGGACTCAACAATGGATTTGTAACCCAGACCCTGCAATGGAATCCGTCTGCCCTGGCAGAAGGATACAAGGTGTATGTTGGCACCGACAACCCACCTACCAATATTGTAAACGGTGAAGATGTGGGAACCAGCAGAAACTTTCAAACACCGGTTCTCAGCTACGAAACCGAGTATTTCTGGCAAATTGTACCCTACAACCAGCATGGCGATGCCACAGATTGTCCTGTTTGGTCATTTACTACCATTGGCTACGAGCCGGTTACCCTGTTTCCCTTTGAAGAAGGGTTTGAAAATGATAACGGACTTGTGCCCCCGGCAGGCTGGATCAACCAGGATGGTTTCTGGCTCAGTACTGCTGATGCCAATTCAGGAGCATTTGCCGCCAGGGCACCCTTCAACCATCCTGTAAATGCGATCCTTATTACCCCACCGCTGGATTTGCCAAACCTGGAGGATATGGAAATGACCTTTTACTGGAAAAATGGAAATGTGCTTGCCAAAGATCAGCAAGATAAGGTGATCGGCCATGACACGCTTTATGTGGAAGTAACCAACGACTATGGGCAAACCTGGGAAACCAAAGGAATATTCAGTGCCCCTGATATTATGGAGTATTACCTCCCCGGAAACATTGATCTTACAGCATATGCGGGGGAAGAGGTCTATATCCGTTTCAGGCATTCTACCAATGCTGACCCCAATAATGCCCGCGCAGTAGGTATCGATGATATTGTAGTGCAGGGGGCAGCTACAGAGCCTCTCTTGTGGCTCAGCAGCGACAACTGGACCGCCGGAACCATTGCCAGCAATACCTGGGTTACTTCACCCGAATTCAGGATACGCAACCTGGGGGCCGATGTACTTACCATCTCGGCAGCCTCATTCGATGGCGACTGGTTTACTACTACCTTCCAGGCAGAGGAGGTTGAACTTGCTTTTGGCGAAGAATATGTTTTCACCTTTGCCTTTGAGCCTTTCGAGGCAGGTAACTTCCTGCGCACTTTTACCATCGAAAGTAATGGGGGTACCGCTGCAATAGAGCTCTTTGGTGTGTCAGAAGAAGTAGAACCCTTTACCTTTGAGGGTTTTGAAGACAGCCTGGTACCACCCCATGGCTGGATGACACATGATATGAATGGCGATCAGCTTGCCTGGATGCGTGCCTGGAATCATGCTATTCCGGCTCATACCGGTACTTTTAGTGCTATCTCATTTTCTTTTGATATGTTTCAGGGAGACCTTAACCCCGATAACTGGCTGGTAACCTCTAAAATTAACGTGGAAGAAAACCAGGAATTTGCCTTCTTCGTGGCATGCGGTGATCCTGTATATCCTGCCGACCATTACACCGTTTATCTTTCCACCACTACCAACCGCCTGGAAGAGTTTAAGGTGGTATTGTGGGAAGAAACCCTGCAATCGCAGGACACAGCATGGTCTGAAAGGGTGCTGGATATGAGCGCATATGCCGGGCAGGAGGTTTATATAGCCTTCAGGCATCACAATACCCCGGCAGCCCAATACATTGTCAGACTCGATGATATCGAGATTAGGGATAAAGTGATTGAAGTTGTAGAACCACCCTATGCCGATCCTGCTCCGGGAATTGTAGAAGCAGGTACAGAAGTAACTCTTTCCACAGATACACAGGATGCCTTGATTTACTATACCCTTGATGGTACTGATCCCGATGAGAACAGCACCCTTTTTGAAACTCCCATTGTGGTAAATGAAGATCTGCTTATCAAGGCTGTTGCTTGGAAGGACGAGGTTTACAGTGAGGTGTCTGAATTTGAGTATATCCTTGATGATACTTATGTGGAGTTTATGAAGGAGCATAAGCTGCTGGTTTATCCCAACCCGGCATCGGAAAGACTCTGGATAGAAAGAGCTTCAGATACCCAATTGGAAGTCTCTGTTGTGAATATGTTTGGTGCAGTGGTGCAGTCTGTTACCCTGGGTGAGAAAGTATCATCCATCGATCTCAATGATGTAGCTCCGGGAGTATATTTGCTAAGATTTGAAGATGGCAGCAGAATATATCAGACTAAGATTGTAATCCAATAAAATCTAATAAGGTACGCTTTTAGTAAAAAGAGGCTGTCTCAGAAGTGCTATCTGGTCATTGAGCAGTACGGCAAGCTCAGCGTCCAGGTTAAACCGGGCTTTTGAGGCAGCCTCAATTTGTGCGTTTCTTACGGGCAGTTTGAAGACTGGTATTCGGTTACCGGGCAGAGATTGGAGATTGCTGTGGGAAGAGAACTTTTCGGGCAACTTTTATACCCTTACCCTCAAAGATCTGCATAATGGTATTTACATCCTGCGGATCGGGTATCGCGCTCTTTTCAGGGTGATTAGGGTTGTAAACTAGTAGACCGGAATAATCATACATAAAAAAGCCGGTTTTGAGTGCATGAACTCAAAACCGGCTTTTGATATTTTTAAGTGAAAATTACTGTAAAGCAGAAACTTCAACAGCGGTTTCCAGGTAAATCGGTCCGTCAGGTCCTAATGGAATACCAAGCATAATCCATCCCATCAGCAGTGCTATCCAAACTATTGCCAGGAAGATGGTGTAGGGGAGCATGGTGGAAATGATGGTGCCAATACCATATTTCTCATCATATTTTTCAGCAAATGTTACGATAAGGGCAAAGTAGCTCATCATGGGCGTTACCAGGTTGGTAAGAGAATCGCCAATACGGAAGGCAGCCTGTGTAAGCCCCGGGTGATAGCCATTTTCCAGCAACATGAGCATAGGTACAAATACAGGTGCAATAATGGCCCATTTTGCCGAAGCACTTCCCATGAAAAGATTGATAAAAGCTGCCAGCAATACAAACGCGGCAATGAGTACCGGGCCGGTAAAGCCAATCTGCGTAAGTCCTGAAGCGCCTTTTATGGCAATGATGAGCCCAAGATTGGAATAATTGAAGAAATATACAAATTGTGCTGCGAAAAACACCAATACAATGTAAGAACCCATGCCGCTCATTGACTTGATGATATGCTTCATCATGTCCTTATCATTTTTTACTGTGCCAACTATAATCCCATATACAAGGGCAGGTAGCAGGAATAAAAGCAATATGCCTATAATGATACCATCAAAGAAAGGTGACCGGAGTACAGAATTTGTTTCGGGATGCCTGAGCAGGCCATTTTCGGGGATTACAGTCATGGCCATTGCGGCAATAAAGAGCAACACAGTAATACCAGCCCAGCGCAGTCCTTTAGCTTCTTCAGCTGTAAGCTGCGTGATCTTAAATCTTTCGGTAGTACCTTCATATTTTCCCAGACGGGGTTCCACCACTTTATCGGTTACCCATGTACCCACGAAGAGCACCACAAAACTGGATGCGATCATGAAATACCAGTTTACTGCAGGATTTACTACAATAGCCGGATCAATAATCTGGGCAGCAGATTCGGAAATACCTGCCAGGATGGGATCAATAGAACCGATGAAGAAATTGGCCCCGAAGCCACCGCTCACCCCACAGAATGCCGCGGCCAAACCTGCCATGGGATGCCGTCCAAGGGCGTGAAAGATCATGGCGCCCAGGGGAATCAGGATTACATAACCAGCCTCTACGGCCAAACCTGAAATGATACCTGCCAGTACTACTGCCGCAGTGATAAATTTACTGGGTGCACTGAGCACAAGAGCACGGATCATTACAGCAAATAAACCGGTTCCTTCTGCCAGGCCAATTCCCACCATCACTACCAGTACGTATCCCAGGGGAGGAAAGCGCAGGAAATTGTGCAACATGTTGGTATACATCCACCGGAAACCATCAGCACTTACCAGGTTGTTTACGGTTACAGTGTCGCCATCTGCCGGGTTAACGGCCGAGGTACCCAGAGCATGGAAAATCCAGGATAATAAAACTACCACCACGGCCAAACCGCCAAAAATCGTTGCCGGATGGGGCAGCTTGTTGCCCACGATTTCTATTACATCTAAACTTTTTGTGAATAAACTTTTTGATGGTTTTTCTGAATTACTCGAAGGGTTTCCCATTTTTTTTCAGGTTTGATGAAAAATCTTTTAGATTCAGGTGCGATATTTGTTGGAAGTATTTTTTAAAACAGCGACAAAGATAGGATTTTTGCGAAAACAACTTCATGTGGCCCATTGAATTTGAAATAATTCTATATCAGGGTTTGGCACATTGAATTATATTATGATTATCGTTTCAATAGTATTAGTACCTTTGCAGGGCTTTTTATCAAATGTTTAAATGAATGGAAATCAAGAGAAACTTCGACCTGCTTGACAGGTTCGCTTCAATGCCTGCTACTGTAGGACGCTTCAAATTAGCCGGTAAGGAAAACGGTAAATGGAAAGAGTACGATACCACCGAATATACCCGAATGGTTTTACACGTGAGTATAGGACTGCTTGCAATGGGCTATAAACCTGGCGATAAAATTGCCACCATTACCAATAACCGCCCCGAGTGGAACTTTATGGAAATGGGTGCCGCCCAGGCGGGAATGGTGCATGTTCCTATTCACCCAACCTTGTCGGATGACGATTTCACCTATATCCTCAATCATTCTGAGGCATCACTGCTGGTTGTATCTGATGCAGCGCTTTACAAAAAAATCAGTGCTCTGCAGGATCAGATTCCCAATGTAAAAAAAATATTCACCTTCAACCAGGTTGAAGCCGCATCGCATTGGAGTGAGATCACCGATGCAGGTCAGAAAAATGCACTCCAACTGTACGACCGGTTGCAAAATATTCGTGATGGGATAACCGAGGATGACCTGCTTACCATAATTTATACTTCAGGCACAACCGGTTTGCCCAAAGGGGTAATGTTGTCGCACAAAAACCTTATGAGCAATGCCATTACCACATCAATGGTGCAGCATCTTGACTACAGGCACAGAGCATTAAGCTTTTTGCCCCTGTCTCATGTTTTTGAGCATATGGTAAATTACCAGTATCAATACCTGGGTATCAGCATTTATTACGCTGAAAGCCTTACAACCATTGGACGCGATATAACCGAGCTGCAGGTAGATGGCTTTATTGCCGTGCCACGATTGCTGGAGTCTATTTATGATAAGATCGTAAGTAAGGCACGTACATTGAGCCCGGTAAAACGTTCCATATTTTTCTGGGCGCTTAAAGTGGCACAGAATTTCGAGCCTTATCAAAAGAAGTCACTCTTGTACAACCTTAAGCATAAGATTGCCGATAAGCTGGTTTTCTCAAAATGGAGAAAAGCCCTAAGCCCCAATATTACCTTTATTGGTTGTGGTGGTTCTGCATTACAACCCCGCCTGGCCCGGCTTTTCTGGGCCGCCGGGCTGCCTGTGTTTGAAGGGTATGGCCTAACTGAAACCTCTCCTGTTCTTGCCGTGAATTATTCAAAACCCGGCAAAGTAAGAATTGGCTCCGTAGGGCCGGTGTTGGATTCGGTTACAATAAAAATTGCCGAAGACGGAGAGATTCTTGCCAAAAGCCCGGGATTAATGCTCGGGTATTATAAAGATGAACAGGGAACGCGTGATGTTATCGACAATGACGGATGGTTTCATACCGGTGATATTGGCGAGTTTGAAGATGGCATGTACCTGAAGATTACCGACCGTAAGAAAGAAATCTTTAAAATGTCCAATGGGAAGTACCTGGCCCCTCAGCAAATCGAAAACAAGCTCAAGGAAAGCTTTTATATTCAGCAAACCATGGTGGTAGGTGAGAATCAGAAATTTGCCACTGCCATTATCATCCCCAATTTCCAGGAACTTACCCAATGGTGCCAGAAGAAGAAGATTGAGTTTCAGAATAAGGCCGAGCTGGTCCAGATGCCACAGGTTATGAAGCATTTCCAGGATGAAATCAAAAAATTCAATAAAAAACTCAGCCAGACCGACCAGGTACAGCGTATCATTCTCATTGCCGATGAATGGAGCCCCCTAACCGGTGAATTATCTTCATCACTTAAACTGAAAAGAAAATACATCATTCAAAAGTATCGCGACCTGGTGGATGCAGTATACCAACCCAAGGTGCAGCCTGTTGCGGTGAAGAGCAACCAAAGCAAGGCCCCGCAGCAGATGTAAAATGAATTTTCAATAAATAAGGCTGTCTCAAAAGTGTTTTCTGGTCGTTGAGTAGGTCGGCAGGTTCACTGTAACACTTGTCGAAACCAATGCGTAATATCTCCAAGATAATCATTTCGATAAGCTTAGTGTCCAGATTCAACCAGGCTTTTGAGACAGTCCCTTTTTTTACCTGTTGAAGGTACTATTCCCCGATTTTTATACCCAATCCCCTCACTTCTGAAATTTTTCAAGGCTTGCGGATGATTTTCCGTGAACCGGCAACTTTTTCTTCGGGCCCATTTTATGTTTAGCTTTTTTAAACTATATTGCACACTGTTTTTAAAGGCATTGTACTTCAGACAGTATCGAAGAAAAAGACACTGACGGTGCCATTTTACAGCTCTTGTATCCCCGATGGGTTCATCTTTATATTTTCGCTTCACGATGGAATGGAAGGATAAACTTCTAAAAATGGATGTGGATATGTTGGTGAAAACCTCAACCTTTGTTGCCAACATATTGATTTGGCCTATTATACTGACAAGTATCTTATTTGGAGAGTTGGTTTATGCTGGCATAAATACTGTTTTTATCGTATTGGTAAATATATTTTACGCTGTTTACCTCAAAAACAAACGTTTTTTAGTTTGGGCAAACTTCTCCCTGTTGCTTGTGGGTATTACATCCCTTATTGTATTTTTCCACGGAGGTTTGTTTAATACCGGCCATCTGTGGAGTATCTTTCTTTTGTTGCTGGCCTATGAATTTAAGGATCGAAAAACTGCCAATAAGATCATTCTTACTTATTTTGGTCTTCAAATTCTTATTTATGGAATCCTTTATGGGCTGGGCTACAACCTGGAATATCTCACCCCTGTTTTTATGGCGGTTTATTTCTTTATTATGGTCACCGTTGGTTTTTTCCTGTATTTGTACGAACTAAGGAAAAACTACTCAGGAAAGCAAACGTTATTAGCCAAAGAGAAGTATGAAGCTTTGTTTAATAACCTATCACTGGGTGTTGTCATGATCGACCGCAATTATAATATCCTTGAGGCAAACAGGGTTATTAAAGAATGGTTTCCACACATTGGAGCAACAGAGGCAGAATTTTGCTATGAAGCCTTTCATCCGGAAAATAACGGCAAAATATGCAGTAATTGTCCGGTAATGAAGTGCTTTGAAACAGGACAAAGACAAACAATCTTACAGAAAAATTCAACTCCGCAGGGCGACAGGATATACCATTTGGTTACCAATCCTATGATTGATGAGAATAACCATGTATATGCAGTTATAGAAACCTTTGAGGACGTTACGGAGCAAAAGAAAAATGAGCTCGAGATACAAAAGCAGGAAGAAACCTTCAGATCCCTGGTTTCCTCCCTTTCTGATATGGTTTTCACCCTCGATGCTGAGCTTCGTCATACCGGCTTGTATGGAAACTGGCTCGATAGTTCAGGTGTAAATCCTGAAACCTTCCTGGGAAAAACAGCTACGGAAGTAATGGGTGATAAGGCAGGAAAAATGCATGAAGAAGCCCATGCCAGGGCATTAAAAGGTGAAAAGGTGGTCTATGAATGGTGCCTTCATGCCGGTCAAACCTGTACCCACTACCAAACCGCACTATCACCCATGAGAGACAGGCAAAACAGAGTGTATGGTATTGTAGGTGTGGGAAGGGATATTACCAAACTTAAACTCTCTGAAAACCAAATAAGGTATCAGAATGAGTTTTTTCAACTGGTGTCTGATATTTCAGGGAACTTCGTTTCGGCCAATGCAGCCAATATTGATGAAAGGATAGATAGAATGCTTGCAAGTTGTGGTGCATTTCTCCAGGTTGACCGTATGTTTCTTTTCCAGTTCACCCCCGATCTGTCGCTCATGTCAAACACCCACGAATGGTGTGCAGAAGGCATTGAGCCGGTAAAAGATTCACTCCAGAATTATCCTGTAAATGATGTTCCTTTGATCAGTGATATGATCAACAATCGTGAAATACTGTCCGTTCCTGATGTAGATATGCTTTCTGATGAATACCAGACGGAGAAATATGAATTGAAGCGGCAAGGCATACAATCACTGTTTTGCATCCCGGTAGTAAAAAACACCCGGGTTGTGGGCTATATTGGTTTTGATGCAGTAGTGCAGAAAAAGACCCTAGAGAAGGAACTCATCCGGTTGCTCAGTGTGCTTGCAAACATTCTTGGCGACGCATTGATGAAGGCAGAAGCAGAAAGAGCCCTTGAAGAGATCAATCACCGTTATCATCAATTGGCAGCCCAAAGCCGCACTGTTACATGGGAGATTGACAAAAATGGCCGTTATACATATATCAGCCCGGTTGTAAAGCAAGTATTGGGGTATGATCCTGAGGAGGTCATCGGGAAAATGCACTTCTGGGATTTTTTCCCCGATGAAAATGCTGCTTCCTCCAGGGATGAAATTATTCTCCAAATGGATCAGATGCAATCCTTTACCAATTTCATGAACATTCTCCAATGTAAGGATGGCAAACTGTTGCATGTTTCTACCAATGCATTGCCAGTTTTGGATGAAAATAATATTCTGACCGGCTACAAGGGACATGACCGTAATGTAACACACCAAAAAGAACTGGAAGAGCAAATTCTTTATCATTCGCAAATGCAGGAAATGGCAACAGAAATTTCTGCCCTGTTTGTTTCTGCTAATAATTATAACATTGATGAAAAGATAGTAAAGTCGTTGCAAATTGTTGTTGAATTTTTTAATGTCAGCCGGGGATTTATCTACCGCTTCAAACCCAATGGTAAACATTACAAACTGGTATATGAATGGTGCGCCTTCCATGTGAAGCCTACTCCTGATACAATCCGGCAGGAGACCTTCTTTAGCGATTTTCCATGGTGGTTCGATCAAATCACCAACAACAATACGGTAATTATCCATGATACCGAACTGATGCCAGATGCAGCAAAAAAGGAAAAAGCTGTCCTCAAACAAATGGATGTGAAATCCCTGGTTAGTTTTCCGGTATATGACGGAGATAAGATAACCGGGTTTGTTGGCTTTGATTGCACTCATAAAATGGTAAACTGGACCAGCGAACAAATTGCGGTGATGAAAGTGGTGGCAAGCATTCTTTCTGATGCTATGGAAAAAAACAAAGCCGAATTGGCTCTGTTAGAGTCAGAAAGGATAAACCGTGAAACTGCCGCACGATTTAAAACTTATATTGATGCTTCCAATACCGGTGCCTGGGAATACTCACGCAAAAATGGATTTCTGTGGTGCAGCCCACAGTATTTTTCCATGCTCGGGCACGATATCAACGATTATGATTTTTCAGGAAAGCCCAATGCTGAAACTATCTGGAGCCAGTTGATCCATCCCGATGATAAGGAAAACGTGTTGAAATACCTTGCTTCCTACCTGGACAATCCCAAAGGAACTTATCAGCAAATTTTCAGGATGTTACACCGCAACGGTCATTTCGTATGGGTACTGTCCAGAGGTAAAATACTGACGGATGAATATGGAAACAGATCTGATGTGTTTGTTGGCACGCATATAGATATCACCGAGCAGAAGAATAGTGAAGAAACCATTATACGTAAAAACAAGGAGCTTGAATCTTATCTGTACGTGGCCTCTCATGATCTGCGTTCACCATTGGTCAATATTCAGGGGTTCAGCAACCGTATTCAGCGCAATATCGAAAAGCTCGAACCATTGCTTTTTACCCACCCGGAAAATGAAGAAGACCGGGAGCAGGCAAAAGAGATAATCAGAAAAGTTCTCCCTCGTGCACTCTGGTTTATCCAGTCGGGGGTGAATAAGATGGATGGATTGATCAAGGGCTTGCTAATGATTTCCAGGACGGGAAAAATGAAAATTCATGCCAGAAATGTCGATATGAATGCTTTGGTAGAGAAGGTAATAAGTAGTTTCAATTTCCAGTTGCAGGAAATGCATGCTTCGGTAACCATAGATGACCTGCCGGAATGCTTTGGAGACGTTGTATTGATCAATCAGCTGTTCTCCAATCTTGTAGATAATGCTATAAAATATTCTCACAAAGATATTCCTCTTTCCATACATATCAGCGGACAGAAGAATCCTGATTCAGTGGTCTACAAAGTTGCTGATAACGGGATCGGTCTGGATGAAACCAATGTTCAGAAAATATGGAACGTTTTCTATCGTGTTGATCCTGAAAGAGAAACAGAAGGAGAGGGTATAGGACTGAATATTGTGGCTAAAATAGCCGAGAATCACAAGGGTTCCGTTTGGGTTGAAAGTAACCCCGGCAAAGGGAGTACTTTCTTTGTAAAATTGCAGGGTTCAAAAGCAGAAAGCATCTGATTATTTTACTTTTTGTTGTAATATAATTGAATTAATTTAATGTAACCCTGAACCGGCTTCCTGCGTTAAACTAAACTGTCAAAACTACGCTAGTTAATGCTTAAATGTAGACAGAATGGATTCGGATAAGACCATAAAAATATTGATAGCCGAAGATGACGACGGGCATGCTGAACTCATCAAAGAAGCCCTGGAAGACTCGGGTCTCAATAATCCCATCATCAGGTTCTCCAACGGGGAGCAGATATGGAATTACCTGTCTGACCATGCAGTAAATGAACTGGAAGCCAAAACAAGTAACTTTCTTATTTTGCTTGACATTAATATGCCCCTGATGGACGGCGTAGAAGTATTAAAGCGAATCAAGCAATCTCAGGCTATCAGAACCATACCGGTTATCATGCTCACCACCACCGACGATCCCCGTGAGGTGGAGCAATGCTATGAGCTGGGATGCAATATTTACATCACTAAGCCAGTTGATTTTCATAAGTTTACAGATACCCTCCGGAGGTTGGGATTTTTCCTTCAAATTGTTAAGATTTAGGAAATATCATAATACCGGCCATTGTATTCATAGCCGGTATTATGATGGTTAGAAAGATGATTTTCCCACAGTTTTCGTCAATTAGCCGTATCACTCAAAAACGCCATAGTCTGGATATTTTTCAGGCTTTCGATCTTTGGGCTGGTCAGAAACCAGGTAGTAGTCAAACCATTCCATGGTACGCACAATATAATCGAGCTTGTGTACATTTACCCTGTTACCATGTCCTTCACCCTCATACCAGATAAGCCTTACCGGCGCATTTCCATGCAGTTGCAGGGCGCGATAGATTTCCAGTCCCTGCGATGGTGGTACCCTTGGGTCTTCGGTACCGTGAAGTACCAGGGTGGGTGTAACACTCTGGTGGGCATATTTTACCGGGCTTCGGCTGTACACATCCTCCCAGTTTTCGTGGTTCCAGTACCCCCAGTGTACGTAATAGTCTTCCCAGGGTATATCCGTAGTATTGCGTTTGGAGATTTGGTTGCCAATACCCACAAAAACCACCGCTGCAGCAAATCTCTCCGAGTGCCGCGTTGCTGACCATGCTGAGAAGTATCCGCCATAAGAGCCACCGCCCATACCTACACGGTCCTTGTCTACATAACCAATTTCTATCAGATGATCTATTCCGTCAAGTACGTCATCATACTCAACCCCTACCAGGTCGGCATATCCTGCCATGGTGAAGTCTACCCCTCGACCTGAGCTTGCCCTGTAGTTGGGCATAAACACAAAATAATCGCGTGCAGCAGCAACCTGTCCCCAGGTGCTGTAAGAGGTCGTCCAGCCATTTTTTACAGCCGCTTCAGGACCACCATGAATGTAAACAATAAGGGGGTAGCGCTTTCCCTGGTTGTAGTTGAGCGGATACAGCAAAACTCCTTCTATTTGTTTGCCGTCACGGGCATCGTAAACCAGTTTGCCTTGCGTGGCAAGTTTTACGTCTTGCAACCATTCGTTGAGATGGGTATGGCGAGCAAGGGTGTTTCTCCTGATGTCGAAAGTAAACAACTCAGAAGGGTGTTGTGCTGTATTTCCGGCAAGAGCCACCATGCCATCAACATGCTTAAAACTGCTGAAGAATACTTTCCCCGGTTCAATCACAATGGATCGTGACGGGTGGTCAAGGCGTTGTTCACTCAAAACGATGTCAACACCTTCTTCTGCGGCATATAGGAGTGTATTGTTGTCTTTCCATGTAAAATCAATCACACTTAGCTCCATTCCTTCTACATAATTGCGAAGCTCAGCAAAAGATTTATCTGTAGGTACTTCACTTACAAATAAACTTCCCACTACTGCGTCTTCAAGTTTTGAGGCCGAGCGGAAAGCAAGCCTTGTACCATCGGGGCTCCATTCCATATTACCCAATTTTCCCGGGTTGTCCATATGAAGGATTATTTCTCCGGTCTGCATGTCTACAATATGAATACGTTTGAACATGTAAGAATCATCTACCAGGTTGCGCGGTGCAATAGCTGCTGCAGCCATTTTTTTGTCAGGACTCAGAACAAAATCAAATACCGTAACGTCATGAGTGAGTTGTTGCGCCTGGTGCGTGGAAAGATCGTAACGATAGAGGTTCAGATGCATGAACTCTTCCTCGAATACTTCTACCTTAAATCCCTTGTTACGCAGCGACCTGCGTTCAGGATCTTCTTGCGATGCTGATACGATGGCAAGGGTTTTTTCATCAATGAATTCATAAGAATTTACACTGGATGAATGCTTTGTCAGGGGGTACGCTTCTCCTCCATTCAGGTTAATGGCATATACCTGAACCCCGGGCACATCGGAAAAATTGGCCCTGAAAGTAATGGCATTTCCATCGGGTGTCCAGCCCAGTGAAAAAAGACTTCGCTTGCCGGTAATAAAAGGGATACTTTCTCCGGTGGAAACATCCATAAGATGCAGCTCCCGGTAATCTCCGCCGGCTTCATCAGTAAACGGCCTGGGTACATTTACCGTGTAAGCAATATAACTTTTATCCGGCGAAATTGCTACCTCTGCTACTGATTGCAGATCGAAAATATTCTGCGGCGTTAGTGTGGTCTGGGCCTGCAATGCATACCCAATAACCAGCAATAAAGCTGCTGTTGTCATTTGTATGAAATTATTTCGCATAACGTTTTTGTGTTTTAAGGGTTTATGATTGATTGCAATGATAGATTTTCAAAGTTACAGTGCTTCTTCCCAATAGAAACACCCAGGAAAATGATTTTTGATATTGGCCGGTTTTTTCCCCTTTCGGAAAACAGCATACACTGCGGCTCCGCTACCGCTCATGGAAGCATAGTCAGCGCCAAGTTCAAGCAAACCGGTTTTAACAGTCTTTATTTGCGGATATTTATTAAAAATACCGGATTCGAAATCATTACCCAGCCTGTCTTTCCAGCTGTGTACCGGTTGGGAAAGGATGTGATTTATACCATTTTCTGGTACCCTGGGTGTGATGCCCTCAAAAGCTTCTTTGGTGCTTACATGAACAGGAGGCATAACCAGTATCAGTTCATAGCCCGAAAGATCAAGAGATATGGGTTCAAGAATCTCACCCCTTCCTTTGGCAAAACAAGGTTCATTGAAGATGAAAAAGGGACAATCACTACCGAGAATTGCCGCATAGGTTGACAATTGATCGCGTGAAAGCGCAAGATGAAAAAGATCATTGAGCATTTTCAGCGTAAAGGCAGCATCGGCACTGCCACCACCCAGTCCGGCTCCTGTGGGGATGTTTTTATGAAGATAAATATCTACAGGGGGAATGTTTAGTTGCTCGTGCATCAATTCCCATGCTTTCTCACAAAGATTTTTCTTTCCATCATCAGGAATGGTGGTGCCGGTAGCCGTAAAAGTTGTTTTACCGGATTTTGAAACAACAACTTCAAGGCAATCTGTTAATTGCAAAGGATAAAATACCGTACGAAGCTCATGGTATCCATCACTTCTGCGGGCAACTATGTTCAAGCCCAGGTTAATTTTGCAATTGGGAAATCCGATCATTTTTTTTTACAAACCTATGAAATTTTTTACAGCCTTCGAATCAGAAGTTGCAATTCTTTGTTTTATTCCTGAGGTTGCAGGATGTATTGTGCCGGGTCGGAAAAACAATGACAGGAAGAAATAAATCCTTTATATTGCAGTTAACTGTCTGGTTTGAAACATCATTATTTCTGCCGATAGTTTTTGTATAAAAGTTTATAAAATTGAAACCCATTGCATTCATTGTTTTACTTTTGCAAAATTCATAAAGACAATTAAAAGAAATATTAACCGCGGTTTAAATTAATTCAGAATATATGTCTCCGATCTTCAACAGTATTGTAACATGGTTTTTGAAGCAGCGTGTATCGCAGATTGAATACTTTAAAGAAAACCCGCATCAGGCTCAGAATGATCTTCTGTTTCACCTGATAGAAAAAGCAAGGGATACCGAATGGGGTAAGAAATACGATTACAGGACAATACGCAATGTAAATACTTTCCAGGAGCGCGTACCGCTTCAGGATTATGAAGATGTAAAGCCATGGATTGAACGATTGCGCAAAGGAGAAAACAACCTGTTGTGGCCCACCGAAATTAAGTGGTTTGCCAAATCCAGCGGTACCACCAGCGATAAGAGCAAGTTCATCCCTGTTAGCCCTGAAGCTTTGGAAAACTGCCATATGAAGGGTGGAAAAGACATGTTGTCCATTTACTGTAATAACCGCCCTGATACGGAAGTATTTTCAGGTAAAGGGCTGGTAATGGGTGGAAGCCATAGTGTAAGTGAATTCAACAGCAAATCCTATTTTGGCGATATATCAGCCATCCTCGTGCAGAACTTTCCCTTTTGGGCCGAGATGATGCGCACACCCGATATTTCTATTGCCCTGATGGGTGACTGGGAAGTAAAACTCGATAAAATTGCCAATGCAACCATATCAGAAAATGTGACCAATATAAGTGGGGTGCCCTCGTGGAACCTGGTATTGCTGAAAAAGATCCTTGAAATCACAGGACGCAAGAATGTATTGGAGGTTTGGCCCAATCTGGAGGTATTTATTCATGGGGGTGTAAGCTTTGCGCCCTACCGTGAGCAGTTTAAAAAGCTTATTCCTTCCGACCAGATGTGGTATATGGAAACTTATAATGCTTCTGAAGGATTTTTTGGCATTCAGGATCAGCCTCATTCTACTGAAATGCTTTTAATGCTTGATTATGGCATTTTTTACGAATTTATTCCGCTGACTGATATTGAAAGCGAGAACCCCAGGGTGCTTACCCTGGAGCAGGTAGAAACCGACACAAATTATGCCCTGCTGATTTCTACCAATGCGGGGTTATGGCGCTATATGATAGGGGATACCATTCAGTTTACCAGCATAAATCCATACCGGATACAGATATCGGGTCGTACAAAAAACTTTATCAATGCTTTTGGAGAGGAAGTAATTGTAGACAATGCCGAGAAAGCCCTTAATGCTGCCTGCCTCGAAACGGGTGCTGTGGTAAGTGAATATACAGCTGCACCAGTCTTTGTTGAGGATAATAATTCTGCCTCACACGAATATCTTATTGAATTTGAAATAGAACCCGATGACATGGGCAGGTTTGTAACTACCCTCGACAAGGAGTTGCAGAATATCAACTCAGACTACGAGGCCAAGCGCACTGCTGATATATTGCTGAAAAAACCCAAGGTGAGATCTTTACCCCGGGGTACTTTTTACAACTGGCTAAAATCTAAAGGCAAAATCGGAGGACAAAATAAAGTGCCCCGGTTGTTTAACAACAGGAAGTATGTGGACGAAATACTTCAATTCCTGGGTTAAGAATGAAATGAAATATTCATTTTTAGTTTTCTGCCTGCTATCTGTGGCAGGAATACACACACTGTGGGGACAACACTTCCATCTTGTGGAGGATTTACACCATGTGAAGGGTTTTGTAGGCACAGATGCCATGCAGAATATTTATTCACTTGAAAATGGAGTGCTTTCAAAATACGGTCCAAAAGATGAGCAGGTTCAATACAGCAATTTCCAGTGGGGGCATATAACGGAGGTGGATGTTACTGATCCCTTGAATATCATCGTTGTTTTTGGTGACTTCGGGCGTGTTGCTTTGCTGGACCGAAATCTTACTGAAAAGAATGTCCTGGAAGGACCTTTCCTGCAAGATTCCAGTCTTCCTGGCGCCATTTGCTATTCATCCAAACATGGGTTTTGGGCGTTTTTCCCCAACACATTTACCCTGGCACGGTTTAACTTCCGGGGAGAGGCCAGTGTTGTCAGCAATGATTTAAGCCTCACTCATCCTCAAATGGGAGAGGTGGCTATGATAAAAGAATCAAATGATAAACTCTTTCTTTTGGCCAATGGTATTTGGGTTTTTGATCTCCATGCAAATTTTCTGTTTTCCATTGATCATATTCAAACGGAAGATTTTCAGGTAAAAGGGAATAATATCTTTTATATTCAAGACAATGTACTGTATGTTTATGATTTTTTTGTTGAAAAGGAAAATGTATTTTTGTTGCCGGAAAAAACTGTTTCCTCTTTTTTTGTGAAAGATAGTCAAACTGTTTTTTTGCAAACTGATGTATCTTTAAAAGTTTTTCAGGCTGAGGATAAAATATTTTAATCCCCTGGGACAATCATAACCAAATACGTTTTCAATTATGCATATAGCCATTGCCGGAAATATAGGTTCGGGTAAAACAACCCTTGCCGGTTTGCTTTCCAAACATTACGGGTGGGAAGCCCACTACGAAGATGTGGAGACCAATCCCTACCTTAATAACTTTTATGAGGATATGCAGCGCTGGTCTTTCAACCTGCAGGTATATTTCCTCAACAGCCGTTTCAGGCAAATTGTGGATATACGCAAAAGTGGTAAAACAGTAATCCAGGACAGAACCATTTATGAAGATGCCTATATTTTTGCTCCCAACCTGCACGCTATGGGCCTTATGTCGTCACGCGACTTTGAAAACTATTCCAGTTTGTTTGAGCTTATGAGTTCGTTTATTGAACCACCAGATCTTCTCATCTATCTTAAAGCAGGGGTTCCTACCCTTGTAAACCAGATCCAGAAAAGAGGCAGGGATTATGAAAACACCATCCGGCTTGATTATCTGAAAAGACTTAATGAGCGGTACAATGAATGGATAGATGGTTACAAACATGGTAAACTGCTGGTTATTGACGTGGACAACAACAAGTTTTTTGAAAGACCGGCTGATCTGGGAGAAGTAATTCAAAAAATCGATGCTGAGATCCACGGTCTCTTTTAGCAAAATTATTCTGCTCACCGTTGGTTTTCTAAAAACAACTGTTAATGCAATTTATCGGAATAATTCCTGCCCGTTATGCCTCTACCCGTTTTCCGGGAAAGCCTCTTGTGGAGATACAGGGCAAGTCAATGATTCAAAGGGTTTACGAGCAAGCTCGTAAGGCGTCTTGCCTTTCGCATGTTTTGGTGGCTACCGACGATCAACGGATACATGATCATGTTCATGCTTTCGGAAACGTAGTGTACACAAACCCTCACCATCCAAGCGGCACCGACAGGTGCTTCGAAGCAGCATCGCTGCTTGGTGAAAAATGGAACATTGCCCCTTCTGATGTCATTGTAAATATCCAGGGCGATGAA
The DNA here is from genome assembly GCA_964453995.1 of uncultured Bacteroidales bacterium. Lineage (GTDB taxonomy): Bacteria > Bacteroidota > Bacteroidia > Bacteroidales > UBA7960 > SKVR01. The sequence continues at coordinate 19,431 of CAYVQC010000020.1, forward strand.
CCCTTTATCCACCCAGAACAGATACAGGCAGTTTGCGATTGCTTTAATAATCCCGCTGTAAATATAGCAACCCTGGTAAAAAAAATTGACGCCCGGGCAGATATTTTTAATGAAAACGTTGTAAAGGTTACCAGGGCCAGCAACGGAAAAGCACTCTACTTTAGTCGTCTCCCCATACCCTTCCTGCGCAATGTGGCGCAAGAGGAGTGGCTTTCCAGGGGCACCTGGTACAGACACATAGGACTCTATGCCTACACCTTCAGTTGCATGAATGATCTTTCATTGCTAAAACCCTCAGCACTGGAAAAGGCTGAATCACTTGAACAGCTGCGTTGGCTGGAAAATGGATTTGATATTTTCACACATGAAACGCAGCATCATTCACAGGCTGTGGATACACCGGAAGACTTGAAAAATTTCAAAGAAGGATCCATGTAGATTGGTATGTGATCGCAGCATCTGAGAAATGCAAATCCTTCCAAAAGGTACTTTATTGTCTTGCAAAGTATTGAAAATACAGCAGGATTGATTTTTTTTTCATTGTTTTTTATAACTTCGCCAGATAAATTGCGTATAAACGTATTAAATTCTGATTTTGTTGAGGTTAGCAGTGACAACCAACTTCTTTGAAGAAAAACTGCTATTTCACATAAGAGGCAGAAAGAATGCTTTAAATATTGCGAATTCAGGGACTTAAATAAAAACTGACATTATGAAAATAGGCAAGTACATCAGTGAGTTGTTGTTCGAAAATGACTTTGTTATTTTACCCGACCTGGGTGAGTTTTCCACCAAGTATATTCCTGCGAAATTTATTCCCGAATTGAAAAAGGTAGAATCTCCTTCTAAGGTGATTACATTCAATGAAAAAAATAAATCAGGTGGAGGTTTGCTTACCGAATATATTGCCCGCAAAGAGGGAATAGGTAGCCAGCAGGCCAAAGAGTTTGTGAACAATTTTGTGGTAGAGATGCAAAATTCACTCCGGTCAGGAAAGAAAGTAGAGTTGGAGAATGTTGGTGTCTTTTCTATGGATGAAGATGGCTCGCTTGTTTTTGAACCAGACACCTCCATTAACTATCTGAGCGATTCGATGGGTATGACCAGTGTTAAAGAACCAGCGCGCAAGTCGGAAGAGGAAGCAAAAAGCGAACTTGACAAGGTTATAGAAAATGCTAAAAAGGACGCTGCAGCCCAAATACCAGAAAGCACTTCTGCCTCCGATGTTCCTCCCAAATCAGAAGAGCAGAAGAAATCCGAAGGTCAAACCAAAGCCAGTGAAGAAAAATTGGAAACCAAGCCAGATGCTACTCCCTACATCCAAAAGCCAGCTGTTCCGGTAAGACCTCTAACCTCAGAACCGGTAAGACAGAAGACAGTATCTTCGAAACGCGAACCCCAACAGGCACCTCCCAAACAAGGACTGCCTCCGGCATTGAAATGGGTAGCCTTTACCGTTGTACCGCTGTTAATCATTATTATTGTTCTGGCTTTGAATTTTGAATACATTTTTGGTGATAAATCAGTCTTTAAAGACAGAGAAGAACCAGAAACTACCGAAATTAGCAGGGAAACTACACCCTCCGAAACACCGGTTGTGGAAGAGGAAACCCAGCCGGAAGAAACCGCATATGATCCCACAGTACCGCCTCCGGCACCTGAAAGCGGGCGTAAAGTGTACTACATCATTATCGGTAGTTTTGAAGAAGAGCATAGCGCATTAATCCTGGCTGAAGAACTGCGCAGCGAGGGGGCACGCACAGCAAGTGTATTTCCTGTTAACAGACTTGGGTTCTACCGGGTTTCCTATGGGTATTATTATGATCTTCAGGAAGCTGAGAGAGATTTGGAACGTGCAAAACAAATTAATCCAGAGGCCTGGATTCTCCACCGCTAAAACCATGGAGTCTTAAAAGATTAATACCTGTTGTAAGAAGTGCCAAAAAATAAGCATAGAAAGTTTACTGAAATAAATTCTTTTGCCAACGTTGTTCAACCCGGGTATCGATTTCCGGTAAGCGATTATTCGCTAAAAGGACAATGGGGGCAAAAGTTTTTTTACAACCAACAGCCCATCATCCTCGAAATCGGATGTGGTAAAGGTGAATATACCATCGGACTTGCCGAAGCTTTTCCGCAATACAATTTTATCGGTATTGATATTAAGGGAAATCGATTATGGACCGGTGCTAAATATGCCCTCGAACACGGATTGACCAATGTAGGGTTTTTAAGGATCCAGGCAGAACATCTTTCCTGTTTTTTCGGAAAGGATGAAATAAGCCAGATATGGGTCACATTCCCTGACCCACAACCCAATAAACCCAAAACAAATAAAAGACTTACTTCGCAGCGGTTTCTTGATATTTACAGCAAATTTCTCGAACCTGGCGGTATCATTCATTTGAAAACCGACAACAGGCCTTTTTATGATTTCACCCTGGAAACCATTGATGAAAATAATCATACCCTGCTGAAAGCAACCAGCGATCTTTATGGAAACCCCCAGGGAGTAGATCCCCTGGTGTTGAACATTAAAACCTATTATGAGAATATCTTCTTACAAAAAGGAGATAAAATATGCTACACACAGTTTAGCCTGCACCAGGGTAATAATGATTCAGGCATTGCATCGTTAAAGAAGTAAAAGAATATTTAGTTCCTTCCTGCAAAGTATCCTATTCCTGTTGATTGATGGAAGAATCGTTTTTTATAAAAGTGTATCAGGTTGTGCGTAAAATTCCCAGGGGGCGCGTTACATCCTATGGAGCGATTGCCAAATACCTGGGCACCCCGGGATCGGCCCGAATGGTGGGCTGGGCCATGAACCATTCCCATACGTACGACCCTTCCCTGCCTGCCCACCGGGTGGTGAACCGCAACGGCATGCTTACTGGTAAACATCACTTCGGAAGCCCTGATTTAATGCAACAACTTCTCGAAAATGAAGGTATTGAAATTGAAGAAGACCGTATCATCAACTTCAGACAAATATTCTGGGACCCCTTGCCTGAGCTCAAGGGGTAGGTGTTGTGAGCCAATCTCTGCGTGTGCCGGTTTTCCTACCGATTTTTCTTTTCCCTGGCAACCTTTCCCCGGCATGGCATTGTGAAAAATAAATTCAGACCCACCGAACTGTTTTTTTGATTGAATGACTGTTTTTCTCTCCCTAAATGAAACTTAATACCCTGAAACGATCTGTATTTGTTTATTTTGTTACAACTCAAAAAAGTGTTACCTTTACCTGAATTTAATCTAAATAAAGATAATGTCCTTAAGTGTTGATAATGTATTAGTTGCGCTTTCCAAGGTTATTGATCCTGATCTGAAAAAGGATCTTGTAACCCTTGGAATGATCCAGGATCTTAGTATAGAGCAGGGAAAAATTTCGTTTACGATTGTATTAACCACCCCTGCCTGTCCTTTTAAGGAGAGCCTTAAGAAAGCATGTATAAAGGCTATCAGGGATCATGTAGATCAGCATGCGCCAATAGAAATTGGTTTTGAATCACGTACATTGGGCAAGAAGAAAGATGAGGAGTCGCTTCTGCCAGGTGTAAAAAATATTATAGCCGTTGCCAGTGGCAAGGGCGGTGTTGGAAAATCAACTGTTTCGGCCAACCTGGCTCTTTCACTGGCAGCTGCTGGTGCAAAGGTTGGTCTTTTAGATGCGGATGTGTATGGCCCATCAGTTCCCATCATGTTTGGTGCTGTTGATAACCAGTTAACATCTGTTGAGGAAAATGAAAAAGTCAAAGTACTTCCCATGCAGAAGTACGGAATATCTATTATGTCCATTGGTTTTTTTGTTGATGCTTCAAAGGCATTGATCTGGAGGGGGCCTATGGCATCCAGTGCTCTGAAGCAACTTTTTACCGATGTAAAATGGGGTGACCTGGATTACCTGATCGTAGATTTGCCCCCGGGTACGGGAGATATTCATCTTTCGCTGATGCAAACATTACAACTGACAGGAGTAGTTGTGGTAAGTACACCACAAGATGTGGCATTGGCCGATGCAAGAAAGGCTGTTTCCATGTTTGAAAATCCTAAGCTAAATGTTAAAGTGCTGGGGATGATAGAAAATATGGCGTGGTTTACACCGGCTGAGTTGCCCGAAAATCGCTATTACATTTTTGGGAAAGGGGGATGCCGTAAACTGGCAGAAGAAACAGGAGTTCCTTTCCTGGGGGAGATTCCTCTGGTTCAGAGTGTATGCGAGGCAGGCGATAAAGGAAAGCCTGTATTTTTAACTGATGATCCCATTGTAAAACCCTGTCTTGAGGCGATCACTGGCAGACTGGCACAGGAAGTTTCCATGCTAAATGCCACAGCCGGAGAAATAAATACGGTTGTGGGTTAGCCAATAAAAAATGATTAAATATTTCTATTAACCTTTAACTTTCATTTGTATGACAAACAATCAAAATGCGGAAATGATCAGAAAAGTAGAAAGTGTAATTGATCAGATCCGTCCTTATCTTGAGGCCGATGGCGGTAATATCCGTTTCGTGGAACTTACAGAAGATAACGTGGTAAACGTTGAGCTTCTGGGTGCATGCGGATCATGCCCCATGAGTACCATGACCCTAAAGGCCGGTGTTGAACAAGCCATGAAAAAAGCCATTCCCGAAGTTAAATCGGTTGAGGCAATAAACATGAATGTGTACTGATAAATACTGTTTCTAAACAGTAATCTTCTGGTCTGTAAAGGGCTGTTGAGAAAGCCATAAAAAGTTGAAATTGAAAGATTTCTCTTTATGCAGGGTATCTCAGCAGCCTTTTTTATTTAATACAAAAGGAGATTAGTGTTTCTGGCGAACCATATCGGGTCGGGGAACAGTTGTTGTTTTGGGGGTATAAACAGCCTTGTCAACCACCGATATTTCATCAAGGAACCATCCTCTGAAACCATTAAACAATTCATCACGGGTATCGAAGGAGAACATTATACGAATGGTTGAGCCCGCGAATTCACTAAGATCGTATTCGTCATATTTCCATACCGGAGCCTGGTTAAACCCTCCAGAGGTGTAGGGTATGGCTTTGCGGTCGCTTAGGATGGGATCAGTATGAGGATTAAGTTTGGCCAGAAATTTCTGATTGCCGTCAGAGGTAATCACATGAATCTCCATCCTGTCGTAACCAAATTCATTGGGATTCACACTTTCAATTTCGAACCATGTCCAGAAATTGAGGCTTGCTTCAGTAAGGTTCCTGAGATCAATAGTGGGGGTAATGATAGTGCCCCTGTTGGGTTCAGCGCTTCTTCCCCCCGACAAGGGATAATCTGAAGAGCTCTGTTCGCCCAGATAGTTTCCGGTGGATGGCTCACCATACCACATCATTCGGGTTCCGGTATAAGCATCAGGAATAAGACCTTCAGAATTGTCGTTGGGAGCCAGCAATACAAATTCAGGATAGGCCTGGTTAAAAATTTCACTGTTTTGCTGCACGTGCCAGAAGCCTGTTTTTTCCCACCCATCGGTCGAGCTTTCAAAGGTTTCATGGAAAACCTGGTTAAAGGTTTCTGCATTTTCCATTTGGAAGTAAACCAAAACGACTTCGTTTTGCAGTATGGAGATGTTGGGAATCATCTCAATGCTATTGCCCGGAATTATGCATCGTACTTTGAATTCCTGTGTGGTTTTTAAAGGAAGGGCTCCCATAAAGAACTCACCTCTTGCATTGCTTGTTACCGATGCAAAATAGCCGTTGGTCAGGCTATCCTCCTGGGCACTGATGGAGATATTGGCTCCTTCTACAGGCTGGCCATTTTCTCCCAGAACAATCCCCGAAATTGCTCCTGAAGGGTCGGCAATGTCATTGGCAAGGGGCAAAAAGGCTACATAGGCATCTCCCTTTGTTAGATCAATTCCTGAACAAAACATGGTTTTATAACCCGGGTATTCCAGGTACATTTCATAAGTTCCCAAAGGCATTTCTTGAAAACTGAAATCGCCATTTTCGTCTACCTGGGTTTGGAAAATCTCTGATGATGAAGCATCTGTTTTTTCCAGGACTACCTCGGCTCCATTCAAGTACTCAAAGGTTATGGCATCATATGCTATCCCTTTAATGGTTCCTGTTTGTATTGTGGGTTCGTTGTCCTGGCATGCTGACAGCAAAAGAAGAATGGCAAAGATAAAACTCAGAACGCCGAATTGTATTTTATTGGATATATAATACTTCATGGCCAATGTGTTTGAGGTTGAATTTAACCTGTTAGGGTTTTGCGAAGCAAGACATACGTAAATACCACAACATATGCAAAGATAGAGAAATTTTCAAAAGATTTATTAAAAAGTTTGGTTACAAAGCCGTATTTCAGTGAATTGTAGTTTGAACAATTAATTAAAGGTGCCAACAGGACAACTAATGCGTTATGTTTTTTTCAACAATTTCTTTAATTGCTCGTTTTTGTCAAACCATTTTTAATAAATTAATAAATCAACCCAGATATCTGGCCACGATAGGCATTTTCCTTCCCATTCCAAAAGCTTTGGAGCTTACACGGATAACCGGTGGGGTTTGGTATCTTTTGTATTCACAGGTATTTACCATTTTCAGAACCCTGTCAACCAGTTTCTTTTCAAATCCCATACTGTAAAGATCTCCCGGGCCCTTGCGGTTTTCAATGTATTCAAAAAGCAATTTGTCAAGGATGTCATATTCAGGCAATGAATCCGAATCTTTTTGATCAGGCTTTAATTCTGCCGATGGTGGTTTGAGGATGGTATTCACCGGGATGATCTCTTTTTCCCGGTTGATGAATCTGGCCAGCCTGAAAACATCAGTCTTGTAAACATCGCCCAGTACTGACAACCCACCACACATATCGCCGTAAAGCGTGCCATACCCTACTGCGGCTTCGCTTTTATTGGAGGTGTTGAGCAAAACATGTCCAAATTTATTGGAAAAGGCCATGAGATATACAGCTCTTGTACGGGCCTGTATATTTTCTTCTGTAATGTCAAAGGGAAGCCCTTCAAACCATTCGCTTAGGTTATTTTCAAAGCTATCTGTTGTTTCGGTAATGGGCACAATGTGGTAAGAGCAGCCCAGGTTTTCAGCCAGTTGTTTTGCATCGTTTACAGAGTGGTCGGAACTGAATTTTGAGGGCATCAGCACACCCATAACATTGGATGCCCCAAGCGCATCGGCAGCAATAGCCATGGTAACTGCCGAATCAATACCACCTGAGAGGCCGAGAATGGCTTTTGTAAAACCGATTTTTCGAAAATAATCCTGAATCCCCAATTTGATTGCCTCATAGATGTCTTGGATTTTGTTGGGATATTCTGTGTGGGATTCCGGTTTATTTCCCTGTTTCCCTGTAAGTTCTTTTATACTTACCACTTTGAAATCTTCCGCAAAATATTCCAGTTCTTCTACAATTTCACCCTGGGGATTGAAGGCCATAGAACCTCCATCAAAAACGATCTCAGTTTGAGCTCCAACCTGGTTTACATAGACCAGTGGCAGCGCATACCTTCTGGCATTTTCGCCAAGCATAAATTTTCTTTCCTGCACATGATCCCACGAAAAGGGTGAAGCTGCAATATTGATCATAATCTCAGCACCCTGCTGGGCCAGGCTTTCCATAGGGTTTCCCACATACAATGGGTTGTCATTTAGGTTCCAGAGGTCTTCACAAATGGTTAGGGCAATTTTCCGACCCATAAAGGGTACTACCTTGAACTCAGTGGCGGGTTCGAAGTAGCGATATTCATCAAAAATGTCATAATTCGGCAGAAGCCCCTTGCAGTAGACCTGCTGTATTTTCTGATCTTTGATGAAAAAAGCAGCATTGAAGAGTGGCTTTCCCTTATCTCCGGTGTTTCTGTAGGGTGCCCCCACAATGGCAGCAATTTCTGTGCAGTGCCGGGCAATTTCCTCAAGGGCAGCCTCACATTTGGTGATATAGTCAGTAAATTCGAGGAAATCTCCTGACGGGTACCCGCAAATCGATAGTTCTGAAAAAACAACCAGATCGGCATTTTCCGATCTGGCGCGATTTATCCCTTCGATGATCTTTGCAGTATTATTGTCAAAATTCCCGATATGGTAATTGAATTGTGCAATAGCTATTTTCATATGTTCATATCATTCAATTTCTTCCTCTATCTTTTGTCTGAATTGTTCCATGTCGTCGTCCAGATCTTGGTAGTCTTCACATTTTACAGCATGTGTGCTGGCGAATTTTCTTTCCTTTTGCTGGTAAGAAAGTAAGTCAGAAGCCTTTAGTATCCCTTTATTTCGAATGAGTTCCATGTTCTGAAAATACATTTCGAGGTAGGTACAGGCTATGGTAATATTAATGTAACGGTAGAAATAAATGTCGATGAGGTTGACTAAACTTTCCAGCCTCATTTTCAGATGCTTCCTTGAGTCGATGCCTGCAGGGATGGTGCTGATAACAATTTCAAATTCCCGGGCCGCTTCTTCATAGTTTGCTTTTTTGTAATTGCTTTCTGCCGAGTTAAAGCTCATCCTGGCTGCCCTCAAAGCTTTTGAATCCTGTGAGAAGACCTGGCTTCCAACAACCAGGAACATTAACAATCCTGTAAAAATCAGTCTTTTCATGGCTGCATATTTTAAATGTAACAAGAAACAAATTTAAAAAATTTTATCCCTAGGGATGTTTAAAACTTTTCAATTTTACAACAGGGCCTTGCCCTAAGCGAGCCATTTATCCTGTCAGACCCTGTAAATGGCGGTATTTCACGGGCGCAGGTTTATTTTATCCTGGGGCTTGTGTATGGTTTTTGGGTATAAAGGCTTGCAAAGCAATTGTCCAATATCATTTTATTATTAAAAATAAACATTGGTAATGTCTTCATTAACGTTTTTTTATATATTTGTATTCCGTATAAAGAAAGGCTTTTTTTTGATGAAAGCCCAAAACTAGAATGTAAATCCACACATGATTTTGTAAACCACCAAAAACGTACTACTTATGGGTAAGTTCTTTAGTTTTTTATTATCCCTGAGTTTTTTTGTTCTTTGTTCCTTTTCGCTTACTGCACAGCAGAACGAATCGGATGCAGTGCCCGAGAGTTATTTACGCAATTCCCTAACCGTTTTTTATATTGATAACATTGGTACTGATCATTGGAGCAAGGCACGGGAAAAAGTTAAAGAAATTGTTTTTTCAGATAAATATGACAACCACAACATGGAAAGCATTTTCTTTCGGCCTCCTGCCACACTTGAAGCCCAAAACTCACAACAACATACAAGTGCTTTCCGAAACGAGCTTATAAGAAGTGATATTGCAAAGCAAATTATTGCCAAATGGTACAACCGGAATGCTAACGGAATGATGGATATGCAGCTGGTGCATCAACGGGGACGATTTGCTGCCACAGATGCTGATTTTATTGTTGCTGCATCCACCCAACGTGGTGACGCTGCCCTGGAAGATATGGGAAACAGGCTGGTCAATAAGAGTTTTATCTTGCTGCTTGATGTGCGCAATATTGTTTCCATGGAACAGACCGACAATGATGAACTAAAAGGTTGGACAGCCGATGTTAGAGGTCATCTGTATAAGGTGGACTTCAATGAAGAGATACGAAGGGATTTTTATGAAACCTGGATTTACGAAGATGATAGCCCGGAAGAAAAAAACCGCAAAAGAGAAGCATACAACCGGCTCGAAATTCCCCTTGAATATATAACCAGCGTAAACACAGGCATAAGCAGTACACAAACACGCCGCTTTGGGAAAAAATCAGAAGATCAGCTTTTGGTAGACCTGATGCAAAAATCAATGGATGAGGTATTGTATAACCTTGAGAGAGATGTTGAGGATTTTAAAGTCGTTACACCATTGTATGGCAGACGCCCGCTGAGAGCTAAAATAGGATTAAAGGAAGGATTGCTGACTGACCACCGGTTTTATGTATATGAACACGTTTACAACCGCAAAAACAATGCTGTGGAGCCCGTAATGAGGGGGGTGATAAGGGCTGACAAGAGATCCAGAATTCATGACAACCGGCATGAGGCTTTTGGTGATATGGGGACTTCACGGTTTTACCAGGTCGCCGGTAGAAGACTGAATGAAGGTTATACCCTTGTACAGAGAAATGATCTTGGCTTTGAGTTGTTGCTTGCTGGTACCTTTGGAGAAATAAGCGGCGGATATGGTCGCTTAGATCTACGTACCGGACGATTCACCGGAATACGAGCTTTTTTTATTTACGCAGAAGGGGGAATTGATGCCCAGGAGTATACACTTATGTCAGGTACGTCTGAAAATTTCACCTTTATTCGGTTTGGTGCCGGACTGGCAAAAGGGCTTCAGTTTACACGCAACATTGAACTAAGGCCTTATGTTGGTCTGGGCATTGAAAGTGCATCAAGTGATACTTTTTCTGATGATGATCAGCTTAGTGCATACTATGTTAAGGTTGGAGCCAACATGGCAGTCAACCTGAAAAACAATTTTCAACTTGTCTTCGGCATCGGTACCTATGGATTTGTGTCGGATGCTGAAACTGTTAATGAAATTCCCCTTGGACCCTGGAATGAGTTATTCCCCGGGCGGTCTGGCCCTTCTATTCTCACCGGCGTCAAATTTATGTTCTGATGATACTTTTACGATTCTTTATGCCCGCTGAAAGCATTTCAATAAATCCCTATTTGTAAATTTCAAAAATATCATGCGATGAAGAATACAAAGTACTTGTTTATGGCGTTCATCTGTTTGTTTGTTTTGGGTGAAACAGTTTTCTCCCAGGCAAGACATTCCCGTAAGGATAGGAAAACACACTATAGCAGTAGTTTCAATTTTGAGGTTGAGACCATAGGTGTAGGACAAGATGGTACAAAAACCATGAAAGTATGGGGATATGGCAAACGCGTGGAGGATGCGATCATCCAGGCTAAAATGAATGCGGTTGCCGCTGTAATTTTCCGGGGCATACCCGGTGGGAAAGGCGCAGCAGCCACCCCTGCTATTCTAACCGATCCCAATGCAGCCGAAAAGCATGCCGACTATTTTGAAGAATTCTTTGCCCCCGACGGAAAATTCCTGCAGTTTATCAACCTTACCACCGACGGGATGCCCAGCGGGCAGGACCGCCTGCGCATGAGCCGTCCAAAACAATACAAAGTAGCAATTTATGCACAGGTAATGTACGACAACCTGCGCAGACAGCTTGAAGCCGATGGTATTGCAAGACGCCTGGATTCGGGCTTCTAATCATAAATATTTATATTCTGAGAAACACATAACCAAACGCAAAGCTTATGAAAAACATTTTCATTACCATTACACTTCTACTTTTAAGTGTAAGTGCTTTTTCCCAAGCCCGAAAGCCCACCATTATGGTGGTACCCAGCGATCAATATTGTATCAGCAAGGGCTTTAAGATGGAGTTTGAAACCATGGGCAGAAAACAGGTATTGCCCGATTATCAGGCCGCCATGCAACAAGATTCCGACCTCAGGCTGGTAATTACCAAAATGGGCGAGATCATGGCGCAAAGAGGTTTTCCTCTTAAAGACCTGGAAATGGAACTTCGCAGCCTCGACAGGGAAGCTGCAGAAGCCAGCATGATCGCATCCTCTTCTTCAGGATCATCCATTGCCGAAAGCCCTGTCGATGTCCTGAAGAGAACTGCCCGGGCCGATATCATCCTTGATCTGAGTTTCGATATCAAACGTGAAGGACCTAACCGGTATATTACCTTCAATCTCAGGGGGCTTGATGCCTATACCTCTATGCAGATTGCCGGGGCTGCCGGAACAGGTGCCCCTTCTTCAGCGGCAGCACCCGAACTACTTCTCGAAGAGGCTGTCCTGAGTCACATGGACGGTTTCAATGCAGGACTCATGCGCCATTTTGAAGATATGTTTGAAAAAGGACGCATTGTAAATGTTCAGGTTAGGGTTTGGGACAACTGGTACGATGGCGACCTGGAGACCTATTTTACCTACAATGGAGAAGAAAAAGAACTCCTGGAGCATATTGAAGACTGGTTTTTCGATAATTCAGTGGAAGGGAGATTCAGCCTTGCTGATGCCACCCACAACATGATGCAACTGGAGCAGGTTCGGATTCCTGTAATGACCGTAGATAGCCGTGGAAGAGAAAGAGCTGTGGATACACGCAGTTTTGTGAGTGGCCTCAGACGGCACTTGTACCAGAATCTTGGCATTGAATCAAAGATCTATTTGCGCGGTCTGGGAGAGGCTTGGTTGATTGTGGGAGAAAGATAAGGGATCGCTGAAGTTTTTGATTCAGCCATAATACCCGGGCGGGGTGTTAAATCTTTAAAGAGTGGGAAAATCAGCAGTGTAACCAATAACGATGTTGCAACCAATCCATAACATAAAACAAAACGCATGAAAAGAATAACCACCATAATCACGATACTGCTCCTGGCTGGTACTATGGCCAGCGGTCAGAGCAACCTGGGTAAAACCGACGACCTTGGACGTCTTGCCATTGCTGCTTTGGTGCCTGATGAAGCGGGCTTACCAGCAGGAACACAGCGTATGCTGCAGAACAAAATGATGCAGATCGCCACCCAAAATGGCCTTAGCGCCATGGAAGAGAGAGCACAGTTTGCCATGGTGCCCATGATTTCAATTATTTCGCAGGATGTAACCCCCACAGCGCCACCCCAGGTGGCATTGACTGTGGAGCTTTCCTTGCTCATTGTGGATGCCGTAAGTCAGAACATCTTCAGCCAGACCAGCCTTCAATTAAAAGGAGTTGGAAACACAGAAGAAAGAGCTTATGCGCAGGCCTTGCGCAATCTAAACCCCCGCCACGGCCAGTTCAGGGGATTTGTAGAAGCCGGCAAAGAGCGAATAGTTGAATATTACAATTCAAATTGCGATGTGATTATCTCCGGTTCTGAAGCACTTGCTGCCCAGCAACAATACGAAGAAGCCCTGTTTTTGCTAATGTCTGTACCTGATATAAGCAGGGAATGCTTTCATCAATGCATGACCCTCTCAGCAGAGATTTATTCTCGCTATGCCGATCAGAAATGCCAGGAGCACCTCTCGGGAGCCAAAGCTGCTTGGGCTGCCAAAGAACTTGATCAGGTGGCATTTCATCTTTCAAATATTACCCCGGATATGGAATGTTATGACCAGGCAGCTGAGCTTACCAGCGTGGTAACCAGTGCAGTGGAAGCAGAAGGGGCCGGCTCATGGAACTTCAAAATGAAAATGTATGATGATAAAATTGATTTACAACGCCTGAAAATAGAAGCTGGCAGGGATGTTGCTAGGAGTTGGGCATACTGGGGCGCAGCAAAGTATTTTGACTGGAGCTGGCTCTATAAGAATTAAAAATTTTCTTTTAACCACTATTTTTTATTCACTTCTAATTGAACATGTTATGAAAAACGCAGGACTAAACAAACTCATGCTGTTGATGGCAGTACTTTCTACTGCCCTGTTATTCAACAGTTGCAGAAGTAAGAAAGAAGCGCAGGATTATAGCGCTCTTGGCACGGAAATAAATATTCCCTGCAGTGATAATGAGTATTTCTCCGACCAGACCCATTTCAGAGGAACCGGAATGGCAGAAGGTACCAACCTTGCGTCTACACGCCGTCGCGCCAATCTTGATGCCAATGCAATGCTTGCTGCAAGTGTAAACAGAACCATCAAATCTGTTACCGACAGGTATACCCAGGATATCACAGTAGGGGATGCCAATGAGTATGCCGAAAGATTTGAAGACCTTACCCGCTCTGTTGTAAACCAGGTGCTCAACAATGTAGCTACTGTGTGCAACCAGAGTTTCGAAAAAGATGGACGCTACAGTGCATATACCGCTGTAGAGGTTAGTAAGGATGAATTGCTGAATAATATTTCTGATCGCATTAGCAGGGACGATAGGCTCAGGCTCGATTATGACCGCATGAAGTTTGAACAGATCTTCAATGAAGAAATGGAAAAACTATCAAACGAACGTCCCTGAGGACTATTGACGACTCGTCTTTATGTAAGTTCTGATTCAATATTTCCAATAGTTCATACCCATTGCCCGGCTGTAATGATTAGCAGGTAAGATAAATATTTTGAGCGGGCTAATATATTGATAAAATATAAATCCGGTGATCATCCCGTTGCATGGAATGATCGCCGGATCATTATCCTAAAAAATAAGCCTTATGAAAAAGCTGTTTTTGATCATATTTTTGCTACCTGTTCTTGCCTGTATGTCACAAACCCGCGTGGTAGAAAAAAGTGGAAGAAAACCAGATTGGGTAAATGGCCTGGAAAAAGATTACATAATAGTAGTGGGCACAGGAGGTTCAATACAGGATGCCCAAACCAATGCCCTTAATATGGTGCGTGAGCACATTGTGAATGCTGTGGCACAAAATGTAAGGGCTACCTCACAAATGACCGTGGAGGAGTCTGATTTTAACAACAATATTTCGGAATATCTCCAGCGTTTTGCTACAACTGTTACAACAACATCGGGACCTGTTCCTTATTTACAGGGAGTTACTCTTTCCAGAGTGGATGAGTTCTACTGGGAAAAAGTTCAGGACAGGAATACAAAAAACGAAGTTTATAATTACCATATAAAATATCCTTTCCCCAATATCGAACTTCAGAAACTGGTCATGGATTTCAGGATAAGGGACCGGGAAATGACCGAACAACTGGAGAATATCCTTGCAGGTATTGACAGTGTTACGCAAATAGAGGAAATAGGTAAAAATATCAGGGAACTGCGGATCTTATCTGATTATTTTGCAGATGCGCGCAGAGATAAAGCCTTACTTGGCATAACACAATACAGGGAATTGTACAATACCATAGAACTGGTTGAGATGGAGAGCAGTCTTGGCGAACTGAGATATACCATACGTTTTGCCAACAGGAATGTAACTACTGCCCAACGCCCTCAAATAACATCTGAGTGCGCCCGGGTTACGGGCTCATCCACCCAGGGCGATATTGTGGTAGTGAAATATGATTACCATAATTGCTATGAAGATCCTGAAAACCACTTGATGGTAAGGTACAGGTTTGGTAATAATAATGTGCAGAAGAAATTTTATTTTGACATAACTGATGATAAAGCATCAATTTTTGTAAATGAACCCCTGCGCTTTATGTCGGTTTCTTCCGATGGTACAATAGTGGAAACCAGTACCGTTGTCATAACAGTAGTTTCGCGATACGATGCACCTTTTACAATTGACAGGGTAGAGCTGGAGTGGTCAGGGCAGGCACCCGTTGTTATAGAAAACATTGGCAAACGCTTTTCCGGTAAGGGAAACCATACACTCTCGCTGCAAATACAACAGCCCCTGCAGGCAAAAGCCACTTCAACCCAGGGAAAAAGCATCAGTACGATGTCGGGTCGGATTCACTTTAGATCCGACAAAACGGGTGAAATGAAATCGTACCGTATGTTAAACCAGAATTATACTACCGACTGGTAACAATACAACAGTTTTATCAAGAAAAAATCCTTCGCAAGCCTGCTCTACACATTGCGAAGGAAGTTTTTATAATGTATCGTTGTTATGCTAAAAGCCAACGGTTTTTCTTACCATTAAACCCAGGGTGAATATATACACAATGAAAAGGGGAAAAAGAGAAAATAAAACTGTGGTAAACCCGGCCATTTGCCAGGATAAAACAACTACAATCAATGCCAGCAGTACAAACAGAAGGGATATTGTAATTTTTTTTGCCCGAATTTTTTTTGACAGGCCCGGATATTTCTGTCCGCAAAAGTCGCATTGGATCGCCTCCGGAGTGCGAAAGGTAAGCTCATTGACACTGGCCAGTTCATTGCCACAATTAATGCAGTCAATATATTTGGAAAAAGGGTTAAGCATCAGGGGAATTTTAAGAATAGCCCTTGCAGATTAAAACAATACGCCAACAGATAGTTCGATATAATTGGCTCTTGCCTGTTGATTCCGCAGGTTTTGCCAGTCTTTTCCCTTAAGGATACTGGTAAATCCATTATTGAAATTCATCCCTACAACCAAAGAAGTAGTTCCACCAAGTGAATGCTCAAATCCAAGTCCAAGGATCATAGAAACCCTGAAAAGAGGAATTTCACTCTTGATATCAACATCAGTTTCGCTTGATGTGTCATTGGTTGTGGGATTGTAATAAAGGTCGTCAGCCCGTGCTGTAAGGTTTGCAGATCCGGCAAAACCAAACCTTGCGAAATAGGTATTATACCCTATTTCACGGGTTTTCATCTTTAAGGTAAGCGGTATTTCAATGTTTTGTAGTTTGTATGTACGTTCCAGGTAGGGACGTGTCACTGCAGGATCGTCTACATCATCAATAGGGTAGCTTAACTTGCCGCCAAAATACGTTATGTGAATACCGGTATCAAAGCTGTATTGCTCGGCCAGGATGAATTCTGACAATAAACCGTAGGAAAAACCAAAGCGCACTCCCTCCGAATTATACTGATCTGTTTCACTTTTAATCCATGCCAGTGAGGGAGCTGCTTTTAGGCCTAATCTGAAATTCTGAGCTACTAACTGTTCACTTGCAAGCCCCAGGACACATAGGGTTAAAATGAGTGCAATTTTTTTCATACTTTTGAGTTTTTTAATATCGTGCAATATTAATTAGAATAATTGATTTTTGGTAACCAAATCTGATCAACGATAATCTTTAACGCATAAACTATGCCTTATCTTACTTTTTTATCCCGAAAATTACCTCCTTCGGTTAGAATTACTTTTCTTATTATGTCTTTGTTGTACATCGCTTCAGGCTGTAACTCCAGGCCCCACTACCAGGCCGATATTTCAGATGTAAAAATTGAGCCCGTCGAGATCAAACGCTATGAAGAGGCACTCTTTACCATTGATCCGGATAATCTTCGTGAGGAAATTGAGCCATATGTTGATGAATTTGAGCTGTTTCTTGGGGAAGTGATCTACACCCAGATGGGACAACAACAATTATACGATTATATTACAAGCGATTTTAACAGAGAGATATACCAGGATATGATCAGCCAATGGGATGATCTTTCAGGACTGGAAAAAGAACTTACCCGTGCTTTCAGATACTTTCATTACCATTTTCCCCTGTTGCCAGTTCCCCGGGTATTTTCTTATATGTCAGGTCTCAATTTTGAGCAACCGGTTTACTTCCAAGATGATGTGGTAGTGATAGGACTGGATATGTTTATGGGTAGAAACTACGAGGGTTACGATCAGTTAAGTATACCCGCGTTCAAGCGTGTACGGTTTATTCCTGAGGCAGTTCCGGTAGAAACCATGCGCGAAATTGGGAATTATTTGTTACACAGTGGGGCAGATATGCCTGAAAACCTGCTGGACTTTTTTGTTTTCCAGGGCAAGCTATTGTATTTCCTCGACGCAATGTTGCCATCTGCGCAGGATTCCTTAAAGATTTCTTATACCAGCGAGCAGATGGAGTGGGCAAAAACCAATGAAGGGCAGTCCTGGTCTTTTATCCTCAACAATGAAATGCTTTATAGTAGTGACAGACAGATTATCCAGAAGCTAACAGGTGAGGCTCCTTTCACCGGTCCTTTTTCATCCGGTTCGGCCCCAAGGATGGGCATGTATCATGGGTGGAAAATCGTTCGTGAATATATGCGGAGAAACCCGGAAACAACCCTGCAGGAGCTTTTGTTTGAAAAGAATGACAGCAGAGAAATACTTATGGAGTCACGCTACAGGCCATAACCAGGGTTATTGTATTTTTATAATAACCAGATTTTCCTGTAAACATTTTGTTTACCTCTTTGAGTAGGTTTTATTGTAGTGGCTTATAAACTGAAGAATTTCCTTTTTCCCGTTTTTGTTCTGTGCAGAAGTAATGAAAATCTCAGGAAGTGGATCCCATGTTTCTGAGAGTTTCTTCCGGTAGTGGGCCATATTGGATTGCAGTGCTGTTGAGCTGAGTTTATCGGCTTTGGTAAAAACAATTACAAATGGTAGGCCCTTGGATCCAAACCACTCCATGTTCTCAAGATCATTCTTCTGGGGTTCATGTCTGCTGTCGACAAGCAAGAAGGTACAAACAAGATTTTCGCGATGAACCAGGTAGTTTTTGATCATTTGCTCCCAGTTGGAGCGCTGCTTCTTGGAAACCTTTGCAAAGCCAAAGCCAGGCAAATCAGCAAGATACCATGATCCATTAATGAGAAAGTGATTGATTAGTTGGGTTTTTCCGGGTGTAGCAGATGTTTTTGCCAGTTTGCCATACCCCGTAATCATATTGATCAATGATGATTTCCCCACATTGGATCGTCCCAAAAAGGCATATTCGGGCCGATCAGGAGGGGGACAATCCTTGAAATGTGTTGCGCTGATTATAAATTCGGCACTTTTTATTTCCATAACAGGTGAAGATCTTTATCTATCAAAGAAAGCAATTTACTTCCTTTACTTCAACAGCCTTTTGCGTAAGTATTGATATGCCGGTCTTTTTTATTTTCATAAATATCAGATATGCGAATTAAAATACCGGTTTCTTCCACGCCGCCAAACTCTTCATTAATTGCAGTACCAAAGGTTTTCATGGTAGCACTCAAACTCATATAGGAATTGACAAGCGGTGGAATATTCTCACCCAGCTCGCGTACTTTCTGGAAAAGAATTTTATGGTTCTGTTCAAAAGTATCACCAGTAAAAACCTCATCAAATCCTGATGTGTCAGTTTTATAAGGAAGAGGTTCTTTGGGCCATGTTAGTTTTTCATTATCGGGGAAAAACTTATGCAAAAAGAAAAGGATCAAATCTCTGGCCACGGGGTTGAAGTGAGTGTACATGGTTACTTTGCCAAAGAAATATTCAGTTTGTGGGTAATCAATTACCAATGCTCCAAGTCCATCCCACAGATTGTCGAGAGAAAAAAGACCTTTTCTGCTTTCTTTGGAAGGCTGGTATTTGGGTTGTACAAAAGATCTTCCAAGCTCAATGGTTACTGGCAGGTAATCATTAATAAATTTGGATGAGTAATCCAGTAATCCGGAGGTTGCCAGCATGGGTTTTCCCTTTTCATCAACTTCTACTTCATTACCCAGGATGAATCTGTATCCACCCACAATCTCCTGCTCATTTGGATCCCACACGATCAGCTGCTTGTAAGGAATGCTGGCGGTATCAAACTTATCAATATCTGCAGATTTACCGGTACCACCACCGGCAGCCCGAAAGGATACTTCCCTCAGTCTGCCTATTTCAAGCATAGTATTGGGCGAATCATGATGAGTAACAATATAGATTTCGTTGTTTCCATAATTAGTGGTGCGTAAAAATTTGTCGCGGGTCAATTCGCGGATCAAAAGATCTCTTTCTACTTCCCTGATAATCTCTTCCTGCATAAACTATTCTTTAATTTGATGATAATTGCTTTATTACTTTACAGTTATATGTCTTGTTCTTCTGCCATTTCATATACTTTCTCCTTAACCCATTGTGCCCATTGATCATGGGTTTTGGATTTTGTAAAGATAGTATAGGGAATGGGTTTTCCAAATGTGATGGTCATTTTTTTATCTGTCTGCCTAAACATTTCATCCGGTAAATAAAGCATTTCAATATTTGCTTTAAGGCCCAGTTTCTTTCTCCACCTGGCAAGATTATAGAAAAATGAAGAGTTTCTTCCTTCTATATATACCGGGATTATGTCTCTTTTGTGTCGAATGGCTTTGGTAATGAAACTCTTCCTCCAGTGAAGGTCCTTGATAATGCCACCTTTTTGTTTTCGTGATACCAATCCGGCAGGGAAAATCAGTACGAGCTCATCTGATTGGTAAACCTCTTCAATGATACGGACACTTTCAGCACTGTTTCGCCCATGTTTATTTACCGGAACAAATAACTCCTGAAGATTTTTCAATTCCAGCAATATATCATTTACAATGAATTTGATGTCTTTCCTTTTTTGTCCAATAACATGCATTAGCGCCAGTCCGTCCAGTCCTCCCAGGGGGTGATTCGATGCGATAATATACCTTCCGGCTGCCGGAATATTTTCCCTGTTTTTTACTTCAATATCAACTGTAAAATATTCTCTGAGAATTGACTCAACAAAATCCAGTCCCATGCGGGATTCAAATTTGTTCAAGGCGAGATTGATGGTATCCTCGTGAATGGTTCTCTTCAGGTATCGGATCAGGAATTTGGGAATCAGAGGATATAGCTTTCCTCCTTTCTTTTTGAATACCTGGTCAATATCAACAAGATTCTTTGAAGACTGCTCATCCGTATGGCTGGCATTCTTGGATCCGTCATTCATGTTTTTTGGATTTACTGCCTTATAGAGCAAAATTAAGTATTATTTTCTTAAACAAATACGTTTTTTCTCTAATTCAAAACCGCATCCAGGTTTGAAGTGGCTTGTTGCTGTAGGGTTACAGCATTTAAGATGTACCCAAGGACAAGCTTAGCCATACCATAGATATGCCTCATTTTCAGGATTTCATTCTCACTTTCTTTACGGGTACTTCCGGGTTATCTGCCTGATAATCATCAAGAATGATGTTTTTATTTACGTAAAGATCAGATATTCAATGACATAGTGATTGGGGCCGGCCTTAAAGGCTTACCATTCCTTAAAAAGTTATCAACAATGTGGGAAAAAGTGGAGAAAAGTGGGAAAAATTGCCTTATATTTACACTTTCAAACTTTACAGTGTAAGTCGAAATGGCAAATCTCTTGGGCGAATATGTTTGCAAGCTTGACGCAAAAGGTCGGATCATGTTACCGGCCGGGCTCAAGAAACAGCTTTCCGAAGCTGACCAGGAGCACTTTGTTATAAACCGTGGGTTTGAGAAGAACCTTACTCTATATCCTGATAGTGAATGGCAAAGAATTACCAAAGAAATTAATTCCTTGAATTTGTACAGTAAGAAAAACCGTGAATTTGTAAGGTACTTCTTCAGGGGAGCTTCAGAATTATCATGTGATTCGTCCAACAGATTGTTATTGCCCAAAACTCTTCTGGAATATGCAAATATAGAAAAGGAACTGGTTTTATTTGCTTATGGCAACAGGATTGAAGTTTGGTCGAAGGAATTATATGAAAGCACAATGAATGATGAGCCCGAAGAATTTTCAGATCTTGCCGAGGAGGTAATGGGGCGCATCAACAGCAATACAACAGAATTATGACTTACCACATCCCTGTTCTTGCACAGACCTGCCTGGAAGGGCTGGCATTGAAGGAAGGTGGCATTTATGTGGATGCAACCTTTGGTGGGGGAGGTCATTCCCGATTGATCCTTGAAAAGCTCGAAGATGTCAGGCTCATAGGCTTTGATCAGGACCCTGATGTAAAGAAAAATATCCCTGATGATCCCAGATTCATTTTTGTGGGAGAAAACTTCAGGTATATGAAAAATTTCCTGAAGCTCTATCATAGCCTTCCTGCTGATGGCATTCTCGCAGATCTTGGAGTATCATCCTGGCAGATTGACAAACCCGAACGGGGGTTCTCCACCCGGTTTGATGGACCACTGGATATGCGAATGGATATAAAAAATTCGTTAACTGCATCAAGGGTCGTTAATTCCTATGAGAAGGATCAGCTTACTGACATAATGAAACTCTACGGAGAGTTGAGAAACGGAGCGAAAGTAGCTTCAGAGATCATCTTTCATCGCAGGAATGCCCCTATAGAAACTACCGGCGACCTGATAAAGATCCTTGAAAAACTTGCCCCAAGGGGAAAGGAAAATAAATTCTATGCCCAGGTTTTTCAGGCACTTCGTATAGAAGTAAATAATGAGTTGGATGCCTTGCAGGAATTTCTCAGGCAGACTCTCGAGGTGCTCAGGCCGGGAGGGAGGTTGGTAGTAATATCCTATCATTCGCTGGAAGACCGGCTGGTAAAGAATTTTATGCGCTCGGGGAATTTTACCGGTGAGGCAGAGCGCGATTTTTTTGGAAACGTACTTTCACCCATAAAACCATTGGGAAAACTGATCATCCCCGATGAGGATGAATTGGAAAGAAATCCAAGAGCAAGAAGTGCTAAATTAAGAATTGCAGAATTGATTTGATTATGGCAGAAAATACCTATAAGAAACCAGAAACGCAAGCTTCCGGCCAGGAACAAAAGAAAGGCGGAGGTTTTCTTCAGTCCATGCTCAATGGAAGTTTTCTCACTTTTGAGCGTTCGCCGGGTTTGTTGCCCTTTTTGCTTTTCCTGGCAGCACTGGCTGTATTGTTTATTGCCAATACCTATTATGCAGAAAAGAAAATACGCCAAATTGAAGGGTTACGGCATGAAGTTACGGAGCTGCGCACAATTTACATTTCCAATAAGGCCGAACTGATGTATCTGAGCAATCAATCGGAAATGGCAAAGCGTTTGACCCATAAAGGAATATATGAATCAACAGTACCACCAAAAATAGTTTCAGAAGCAAAACAAAAAAGACATTTTTTCCTCAGGATTTTCAATCCTGTAAAATAAGACAAAATACAACCAAAGTTCACACCAATGACCCGTCAAAAAAGCGACATATTATGGCGAATATACCTGGTTTACTTTCTTTCGGTAGCCTTTGGATTGCTCATTCTGGTCAGGGTTGTTTACATACAATTTATTGAAGGTGACCGGTGGAGGGAGTTGGCCCGCAATTCAACCATGCGTTATGTTAGTATTGATGCTGTGCGGGGTGATATTCTTGCAGACGATGGAAGAGTGCTTGCCACCAGTGTGCCCGTTTACGAAATTCGCATGGACCTGCACCGTGGCGTTGTGACCGATGAAGTTTTCAACCAGGGGGTTGATTCGCTTGCTCATCAACTCTCGCTCCTGTTTCGCGATCGCTCGCAGGCTGAATACAAGCGGGTGCTCACCAAGGCAAGGCGCAACCAGGAAAGATATTTCCTGGTAAAACGCAATGTGTCTTATCATCAGCTTGTAGAACTGCGTACTTTCCCTGTTTTCCGGTTGGGAAGATTTCGTGGCGGCCTTTTGGTTGTGGAGCGCAACCGCCGCGAAACACCTTTTAAGTCACTGGCATTGCGTACCATTGGATACGAAAGAGAGGGAGTCTATGTGGGGCTTGAAGGTGCTTACCGTGAATACCTTGAGGGCGTGCAGGGAAAAAGGCTTATGCAACGCATCAGTGGTGGCAACTGGATGCCTGTGAATGATGAAAATGAGATCAGGTCAAAGAATGGGAAGGATATCATCACTACCATCAATATCAACATGCAGGATATTGCCGAAAATGCTCTGATGAAGCAGTTGCAAAGGTATGGAGCAAAACACGGTACTGCCGTAGTGATGGAAGTGGCTACCGGGAAAGTTAAGGCTATTAGTAATCTTAGCCGCAAACCATCAGGTTTTTATGAAGAAACTTTCAATTATGCCGTTGGCGAAGCCGCTGAGCCTGGTTCTACCTTTAAGCTGGCGTCTATGATTGCCCTTCTTGAAGACGGGGCCATTTCGCCCAACGATCTAGTGGAAACAGGAAATGGTCAGGTCAGATTTTCTGATCGCATCATGCGCGATGCCAAAGACGGAGGCTTTGGTACAATTACAGCTAAGGAAGTATTTTCTTTGTCTTCCAATGTGGGTACTTCTATGCTGGTGGATGCAAAATACAGGAAAAACCCGGAAAAATTCATTCAACACCTTTCCCGGATGGGCCTTGACAAACCCCTGGGTATTGAGATTCATGGTGAAGGGAAACCTTACATTCCCAATCCTGAAGAAACCGCATGGTCGCAGGTTACCCTGCCCTGGATGTCTATTGGCTATAATGTTTTATTAACTCCCATGCAAATCCTCTCTTTTTATAATGCCATTGCAAATGATGGTCGTATGATGAAGCCCATGTTTGTAGAGGAGGTCAGGCAAACAGGGAAGACATTGAAGAAGTTTGAACCCCAGATGATTATGCGTTCGGTTTGCTCTGCATCTACATTAAAGATTGTACAGGATATGCTCGAAGAAGTGGTAGAATCAGGAACTGCTTCTTCTATAAAACCCGATGCCTACCACATTGCTGGAAAAACTGGCACAGCCCAGGTGGCCTCCAGTGGTGGATACCGCTCAAGAGACAGGGTAGTATACCGCGCCTCTTTTGCCGGATACTTCCCGGCAGATAATCCCGTTTATTCCATGATCGTTGTAATACACGACCCCAAAGGATGGATATATACCGGTAGCCAGGTGGCAGCCCCGGTCTTTCGGGAAATAGCTGATAAGATTTATGCCACCCAGCTCAACGTAAATGATAACTACCTGGAAACACCGATACTGGCATCTCTCCCCGATGCAATCCTGGGAAGAAAGGATGATCTTGTCAACATCTATGATGTTTTTGATCCCAGGGTGCATTTTGAAAAGCACGACCTCACCTGGGGTATGGCCCGTATCAATGGTTCTGATACCGTGGTGGTAGCCGAACGTGAGTTTATACCCAACCTTGTACCCAATGTTGTTGGCATGGGGCTGAAAGATGCCTTGTATGTGTTGGAGAATGCAGGGTTGAGGGTCCGTTTTTCGGGCAGGGGCAAAGTGAGGACACAAAGCCTCAGGCCTGGGATACGTGTAGTGCAGGGTAATGAAATTGTGATCCGTTTATCTTAATAATAACCATAGCTTGAAAAGACTAAGTGACATATTATACAAATGCGATCTGCTGGCCATCCAGGGTTCAACAGACGTATCTGTTGCCGATATTACCCTCGATTCGCGCAAGGTAGGAAAGGATAGTCTTTTTGTTGCCCTGCCTGGCCATACGGTTGACGGGCATGATTTTATTCCCAAAGCCACCGCCTCAGGTGCTGCCGCCGTGATCTGCAATCGATTCCCCGACACGATGGATCCGGAAGTAACCTATGTGCAGGTAAGCGATTCGGCATCCGCCCTGGCAAATGTCGCAGCAAATTTCTACGACAATCCATCCGAAAAACTCAAAATTGTAGGGGTAACAGGAACCAATGGGAAAACCACCATTGCTACCTTGCTTTACAATCTTTTTTCTGAAGCCGGATATCGCTGTGGTTTGGTATCTACCATTCAAAACAAAATAGTTGATGAAGACATCCCTGCAGCTTATACCACCCCCGATGCCATTGGTTTGCATAGCCTGTTTCACCAGATGGTAGAAAAAGGCTGCACCTATTGTTTCATGGAGGTAAGCTCGCATGCCATTCATCAGAAAAGAGTAGAGGGGATCAGGTTTGAAGGGGGTATTTTTACCAACATTACCCATGACCACCTGGACTACCACAAAACCTTCAAGGAATATCTGAGGGCCAAAAAGACCTTTTTCGATCAGCTCGACAAAAAGTCATTTGCCCTTACCAACAGCGATGACAAAAACGGGCAGGTAATGCTGCAGAATACCAATGCCCGCAAATATTCCTATGGATTGAAAAATATGGCCGATTACAAAGGAAGGGTAGTGGAAAATCTGCTAGGTGGGCTGGTACTTCATATTGAAGGGCGTGACGTGTACTGCAGGTTGGTGGGCGAATTCAATGCTGCCAATCTCATGGCCATATATGCGTGCAGCCGTTTGTTGGGAATGGAAGCGGATACGGCCCTCACCCACCTCAGCCGTCTTGGTCCTGTTGAGGGCCGATTTGATTTTTTCGTCAGCAAACGAAATATTACTGGTATTGTAGATTATGCCCATACACCCGATGCCCTCGAAAACGTATTGCAAACCGTTCAGAATCTGCGGAAAGGTAGTGAAAAAGTAATCACGGTAGTGGGTTGTGGTGGAAACCGCGATGCAGACAAACGTCCTGCCATGGCGGCTATTGCTGTTGCTATGAGCGACATGGTGGTACTGACCAGTGATAATCCCCGGTATGAGGATCCCCAGGCCATTCTCGATGACATGGTTAAAGGAGTGGAGCTTTCGGCCGGAAAAAAAACATTGGTTATTGAAAACCGCAGGGAAGCCATTAAGACTGCGGCAACCCTGGCAGGCGACGGAGATGTTATATTGGTGGCCGGTAAGGGTCATGAGAAGTATCAGGAGATCAAAGGCGTGAAACATCCCTTTGACGACAAGCAAATATTGAAAGAGGCCCTGGCCTGAAAACTATAAAGCTATGCTGTACCACTTATTCACATACCTCGACAGAGTTTACGATTTGCCTGGAGCAGGATTGTTCCAGTATATCTCGTTTCGTGCCGGTAGCGCATTGATTGTTTCTCTGTTTATATCACTGATTTTTGGTAAGCGGATCATCAATTATCTGCAGAAAAAGCAGGTGGGAGAGATCATTCGCAACCTGGGTCTTGAAGGTCAAATGCAAAAACAGGGAACCCCTACCATGGGTGGCACTATCATTATTGCTTCCATCGTAATTCCGGGATTGCTGTTTTCTGATCTTACCAATATATATGTATTGCTGCTTCTTTTCTCTACCCTGTGGCTGGGAGCCATTGGTTTTGTGGATGATTATATCAAGGTATTTCTGAAAAATAAGAAGGGTCTTCATGGTAAATTTAAAGTCATGGGACAAATTGGCCTGGGGCTCATTGTGGGGAGCGTGTTGTATTTTAATGATAATGTGGTGATCAGGGAAAAGGTTGTTCCCGATTTCCAGTTTATTACCAGTGATGAATTACTGGAAATTGATGGCATGATGCGCTCGCCCGATGAAGCTGTGACAGAAACTCTGAAATCGACCAAAACCACTATTCCCTTTTTCAAAAACAATGAATTTGATTATTCCGTATTGCTCAGGTGGATGGGAGATGGATATGAACGGTGGACATTTCTCCTGTTTATACCTATCGTCATCCTTATCATTACGGCGGTTTCCAACGGGGCCAATATGACAGACGGCCTCGATGGACTTGCTACCGGCACATCAGCCATTATCGGTGTGGCACTTGGGGTGTTGGCTTATGTGTCGGGCAACGTTATTTTTTCTGATTATCTCAACATCATGTATATTCCCAATACAGGCGAGATGGTAATTTTTGTGGCTGCCTTTGTGGGGGCTTGTGTAGGTTTTCTCTGGTACAATTCCTATCCAGCCCAGGTTTTTATGGGCGATACCGGCAGTCTGTCGTTGGGAGGTATCATAGCCGTTTTTGCCATCATTATTCGCAAGGAACTGCTAATACCCATAATGTGTGGGATTTTCTTTGTGGAAAGTCTTTCGGTAATGATGCAGGTGGCATGGTTTAAATATACACGCAAACGCTTTGGCGAAGGCAGACGCATCTTCAGGATGGCTCCCCTGCATCACCATTATCAAATGTTGGGATACCACGAAGCAAAAATCGTTCAGCGATTTCTTATTGTGGGTATCATCCTGGCAGTAATATCGATCATTACGTTAAAGGTAAGATAATGCCTGGGTATGACATAGCGATCCTGGGAGCAGGTGAAAGCGGAACCGGGGCAGCGCTGCTGGCAAAGAAAAAAGGATTAAAAGCTATCGTATCCGATAAGGGTCAAATAGCTGAAAAGTATAAAAACGTTCTTGAAAATCATGAAATTGCGTGGGAAGAAGGCAAGCATTCTGAAGAAGTGATCCTTACCGCTGGTGAGATTATAAAGAGTCCTGGTATTCCTGATTCGGTGCCACTGGTAAAAAAGGCCCGTGAGAAGAAAATTCCCGTGATCTCGGAGATCGAGTTTGCAGGGCGGTATACTGAGGCAACTATGATCTGCATTACGGGGAGCAACGGGAAAACCACTACTACCTTGCTAACATACAGGATATTGAAGAATGCCGGCCTTAATGTAGGTCTTGCCGGCAATGTGGGCAAAAGCTTCGCATGGCAGGTTGCTGAAAATGATTTCGACTACTACGTGCTTGAAATATCAAGCTTTCAATTGGATGGTATGTACGATTTCAGGGCTGATATTGCTGTTCTGCTCAACATTACACCCGATCACCTTGACCGGTACGACAACCAGATGCACAATTACATCAGGTCAAAGTTCAGGATATTGCAAAATCAAACAGAAGACAGCACCTTCATTTATTTCCGCGATGATCAGAACATCAGAAATTATATGCAACAGATCAGCCCGCGTGCACGGTGCATTCCTTACACATCAGGTAATGATACTTCCTGTGGGGCATTTATGAAAAATGAAACAACATTAGTAATACAAACAAATACAGATCAATTCGAGATGGATACAAATGAATTAACACTTACAGGCAGACATAATGTTTATAATACCATGGCTTCCGGTATTACCGCCCGGTTGCTTGATATCCGAAAAGAGATTATTAAGCAAAGTCTTACGGATTTTGAAAATATTGAACATCGCCTGGAGCATGTGGCAGTGGTACGAGGAATCGAATTTATCAACGACAGCAAGGCTACCAACGTCAATTCTACCTGGTATGCCCTGGAAAGTGTAAAAAAGCCCATTATATGGATTGTTGGTGGCATGGATAAGGGCAATGATTATGAATCACTTGCGGGTCTCGTTCAGCAAAAAGTGAAGGCTATTGTTTGTTTGGGAAAGGACAATACCCGTATTATCAGGGCATTTGGGTCCATTGTTCCTTCCATTGTGGAAACAAGCAGTGCTGCAGATGCAGTAAAAGCGGCCTATTATCTTGGGAAAACGGGCGATGCTGTATTGCTTTCGCCGGCTTGCGCCAGTTTCGACCTGTTCGAAAATTACGAAGACAGGGGCCGCCAGTTCAAACAACAGGTGTTCGACCTTTAAAGCGGAGTAATAAAGTTATTCACTGGCTAAGCAAATGGCCGGTAATTATGAAACAATCAAAAATGAAACAATGAAAACTATACTGGCAAAATTACAGGGAGACAAAGTTATTTGGTTTGTGGTGGCAGCGCTGTCACTCATTTCCCTGTTGGCCGTGTATAGTTCTACCGGAACACTGGCCTACAGGTTCCAGTCGGGAAATACAGAATATTATCTAATTAAGCACTTTGTGATCCTGGTCTTGGGATTGCTGCTGATGTTTGTGGCCCACAAGATCAAGTACACCTACTATTCGCGGTTGTCGCAACTGGCTTTATTCCTGGCGGTTCCATTGCTGTTGCTTACCTTTCTTATGGGTACCAGTATCAATGAGGCCAATCGTTGGCTTACGCTGCCGGTTATTAATATTACGTTCCAGAGCTCCGACTTTGCCAAGCTTGCTCTTATTATGTATGTTGCACGCATGCTTACCAAGAAACAGGAACAGATCAAGGATTTTCGCAATGCCTTTTTACCAGTAGTGCTTCCTGTTTTGATTGTATGTGGCTTAATCCTGCCTGCCAATCTATCTACGGCCATGATTCTGTTCGCAACCACGGTAGTATTGATGTTTATTGGCAGAATCAGCATGAAGTATATCTTTGCGATGATATCGATCGGAGTGGTGTTTCTGAGCATATTTCTTATATTCCTGCTCAACTCACCCCAAACTGGCAGGCTTTACACCTGGAAAGGTAGAATTGAACGATTCATTGACAGGGAGAATGCAGATACTTACCAGTCTGACCAGGCTAAAATAGCCATAGCAACGGGTGGTGTTACCGGCAAAATGCCAGGAAACTCTGTACAGCGCAACTTTTTACCCCAGGCATATTCCGATTTTATCTATGCCATAATTATTGAAGAGTACGGGCTTATTGGTGGATTCATCGTATTAATGTTATATATGATCTTATTGTTCCGTGGTGTAAGGATCGCCCACCGCAGCCCCGGCACTTTCGGGGCATTCCTTGCCGCGGGGCTAACCTTCAGCCTCGTTTTTCAGGCTATGATCAATATGGCTGTAACGGTAGATCTGTTGCCTGTAACAGGCCAACCCCTGCCATTGCTAAGTATGGGGGGTACTTCCCTGTGGTTTACCAGCCTGGCCATTGGTATTATCCTAAGTGTAAGCAGAAAAGTAGAAGAAACGCAACAACAGGAAGGAGGAAATCATGTCGCAGCCTGAACCATTAAAAGTTATAATTGCCGGTGGCGGAACCGGAGGACACGTTTTCCCGGCCATTGCCATTGCCAATGCCATTCGTGAGAAGGTGTTCAACGCCCGCATTCTTTTTGTTGGTGCAAAAGGGCGCATGGAAATGCAAAAAGTTCCTGCCGCAGGGTATCACATTATTGGATTGAATATTTCCGGATTGCAACGACGGCTTACCTGGAAAAATTTCCTTGTGCCTTTTAAGTTATTTGATAGCATTGTTCGCTCCAGGAACATCATAAAGCGTTTCAAGCCCCACGTGGTAATTGGTGTTGGAGGATATGCCAGCGGACCGTTGGTAAGGGCTGCAGCAAAATATGGTGTTCCCACGCTCATACAGGAGCAAAATTCTTTTCCCGGCATTACCAATAAAATTCTGGCCAAAAGGGTAGATAAGATCTGTGTTGCTTATGAAGGGATGGAACGTTTTTTTCCAAAAGAGAAAATCTATCTTACCGGGAATCCTGTCCGACATGATATTCTCCTGGCCAATGAAAGAAGGGAAGAAGGGCTTGCTTATTTTGGCTTTTCTGCTGATAAAAAAGTGCTGCTCATTGTTGGCGGAAGCCTGGGAGCAAGGAGCATCAATGAAGCCGTTAGCAGGCATTTGGCGGGTATGTTATCACTTGGTCTGCAAATCATCTGGCAAACAGGAAAAAACTATTACGATCAGGCTGCCATGGAGGTTGCACAAGCAGGGCACAAGAATGTTTGGGTTAATGCCTTTATCGACAGGATGGACCTGGCATATGCCGTAAGCGATGTAATTGTATCGCGGGCGGGGGCCATAGCCATCAGCGAGATATGTGCACTGCAAAGAGCATCTATCCTCGTGCCATCGCCTCATGTGGCTGAAGATCACCAAACCAAAAATGCCATGGCGCTGGTGAATATGCACTCGGCAGTGCTTTTGCCCGACAACCTGGTGCGCGAAAACCTGGGTAGAGAGGTTGAGCAACTGATCAGCGATGAGGAAAAACTGCACAAGCTAAGGCAGAATATTGCGAGGCTGTATTATCGCGACTCGGCAAGCAATATTGCCGGGGTAGCACTAAGCCTTATTGGATAATTTGATTAAGGAATAAGTAAACTAAGGACTTTTAATAAAATATAAACTGCATTGTTGAAGTTGTGTAAATGCATATAAACGAAATACATAGGGTTTATTTTCTGGGCATTGGCGGAATCGGAATGAGTGCGCTGGCCAGGTATTTTCTTTGGATGGGAAAGGAAGTTTACGGCTATGATCGCACTGGCAGTGATATTACCAGGCAGCTGGAGAGTGAGGGCGCTATGATCAATTATGAAGATGTTTCTGAGGTAATCCCCGGCGGCATTGATTTGGTAATCTATACCCCGGCCATACCCCGCTTCAGTGCGCAGCGCATGTATTTCGAAGCTTTGGGCATTCCCATGTATAAAAGGGCAGAGGTGCTGGGAATGGTAGCCTCTGGCTTACCGGTCATTGCCGTTGCTGGTACGCATGGAAAAACCAGCATTTCTACCATTCTTGCGCATATCTTTAAAACTGCAGAAAGCCGGTTTGTGGCTTTCCTGGGTGGAATAAGTACAAATCACTATACCAATTTCCTGGTTTCAGACAACCCACAATTGGTAATTGCCGAGGCTGATGAGTACGACCGGTCTTTCCTGCAGCTGTTTCCCGATATTGCACTGATCACTTCTATGGATGCAGACCATCTTGATGTGTATGGTTCGCTGGAAACGTTGCACGAATCCTTCAGGTTGTTTGTGGCCAATATCAGGGGGAATGGCACTCTTATTACGCATCGCCGGTTAACACAGTTGAATGATTTAAATGTTGAGAATCTGACATATAGCCTGGAAGATAAAGCTGATTTTTCTGCTGCAAATATCAGGATTGAGAATGGGCAGTACCGTTGTGAATTCATTCATAAAGATAAGGCTTATCCGGTTGTATTTGGTGGGGCCGGAAGGCACAACCTGGAAAACGCTCTTGCCGCTTCTGCCGTTGCTGCCAAAGCAGGTATTGTATGGAAAGATATTGTGAGTGCGCTGGCTACGTACAAAGGAGTGAAAAGGCGCTTTGAAATTATGCTTCATGAGCCCCTTATGGTCTATATCGATGATTATGCCCATCATCCCGAAGAGATCAAAACCTGTGTTGCAAGTGCAAGGGAAATGTTTCCTTCGAAAAAAATAACAGGAGTTTTTCAACCGCACTTGTATTCACGTACCAGGGATTTTGCGGCAGAATTTGGGCAGGCCCTTGATTTGCTTGATGAAGTGATCGTTCTGGATATTTATCCCGCGCGTGAACAACCCATTGAGGGTGTGGATGCAAAGCTCATCCTTGATCACATACATACGGCCCGGAAGCACCATCTGAGTGATGAAAATCTGATCCCTTTTGTGGAAAAGGGCAATTTTGAAGTATTCATAACCATGGGTGCCGGTAGTATTGATCGCTTTGTAGCTGCAATTAAAGATGCTTTGATTAAAAAGATCGTGAAATGATAAGAAAAATCGCTGTAATAGGATTCTATGTGCTTTTGCCGGTGGGCATTCTCATCCTGCTGGGATTTGCTATTGATAACAATCAGTCCATGCAATGCCGTAGTTTTCGTGTAAACATTGAATCTGATGACGGGATGGCTTTCGTTGATTCAGCAGCGGTAGTGCACAAGGTTTATTCCATGATCGATACATTGGATCAGAAGCTTATGAAACAAATACCCCTAAACAGAATAGAGGAGGTGATCAATACCATGTATTATGTGGAAAGCAGCAGGGTGTACAGAACCATTGACGGGCATATTGTTGCAGATATCCTACAAAGACAGCCTGTTGCCAGGGTTATCAATTCCATGAATGAATCCTATTACATCGACAGGGAAGGAAAGTTAATGCGCCCCAGTCGGTCTTATACTGCAAGGGTACCTGTTGTAACCGGCTTTATCAATACACGATATTCTCCCAATTTTGATATCAATAACCTCAGGGATCGTGAAGAACTTTCCGCTTCCGAGGATATTATCCGGCAGCTCAACGATCTGATCTTATTTATTCAAAAAGATGTGTTTTTAAACTCCTGGATAGACCAGATTTATGTAACTCGTGCGGGAGAATTTGAGCTGGTACCTGTAAATGGATCACATACCATCGAAATAGGGAAGGTTGAGAATCTGGAAGCAAAATTTAATAAATTAATGATATTTTATAAAAACGGCCTCACTCATGTGGGCTGGGGCAGCTACAACAGAATCAATTTAAAGTTTAAAAATCAGGTTGTTTGTTCAAAATAAATTCGTCTATGGTACCATCTGAAATTATTGTAGGTTTAGATATTGGTTCAACAAAAATTGCATGTATTGTTGGCCGCAAAAACGAATACGGAAAAATTGAGATCCTTGGTCTGGGAAAAAGTCCTTCCTTTGGCGTTAGCAGAGGGGTAGTGGCTAATATTCAGCACACGGTCGATTCGATCAGGGCTGCTGTAACAGAAGCAGAACAACGGGCCGGGGTCGAAATCAGGGTGGTAAATGTAGGTATTGCCGGCCAGCATATCCGCAGTCTTCAGCACCGCGGCAGTATCATGCGCAATTCCATTGAAGATGAAATTGACCAAAAGGATGTAGATGTGCTTATAGACAATATGTATAAACTGGTGCTGCCTCCGGGCGAAGATATTATCCATGTAATCCCGCAGGATTACATCATTGACAATGAGCAGGGAATAAGAGCCCCCATAGGCATGTCGGGCCGTTGTCTGGAAGCGAATTTCCACATTATTACCGGTCAACTGGCAGCAGCAAAGAATATCGAAAAATGCGTTACCAAAGCCGGGCTAGAAATAGACGACCTGATTCTTGAGCCCCTGGCTTCTTCCGAAGCTGTATTGAGCGCAGAAGAAAAAGAAGCCGGTGTGGTACTTGTCGATATCGGGGGTGGTACTACCGATATTGCCATTTTCCAGGACGATATCATCCGCCATACCGCAGTAATTCCTCTGGGTGGAAATGTTATTACCGAAGATATTAAAGAAGGCTGTTCTATTATCAAAACCCAGGCTGAAGCCCTTAAGGTAAACTTTGGCTCTGCCCTGGCCAGCGAAAACCGCGATGAAGAAATTGTATCCATTCCCGGCCTCAAGGGCAGAGAGCCCAAAGAAATCTCATTGAAAAATCTTGCCAATATTATCCAGGCTCGCACTGAAGAAATCATTGAGCATGTATATTATGAGATCAGGAATTCAGGCTTTGAGAACAAGCTCATTGCAGGCATTGTACTTACCGGCGGCGGCAGCCAGCTAAAACATATAGCGCAGCTTACCTCATTCATTACCGGCATGGATACCCGTATCGGGTATCCCAGCGAGCATCTTGCCAAATCCCCGACTGACGAGATTTCAAAGCCCATGCATGCAACAGGTGTTGGGCTTGTAATCCAGGGTTTTAAAAATGCCGAAACCCAGAAGAGAAGGAAAGAACCCAAAGTTTCCACCCATTCACAAAAAAACAAGGGGAATTTCTTCGACGTGATCCTGAAAAAAGGAAAACAGTTTTTTGAAAATGATACCTCTGATTAACCGGGGGTTATTAACAATTATCCTTTAAATCCTGTTGATAAAAAATTTATCTTAAGCAAAACCAGTTTTTTTTTAATAACTACCTTAGAACCAGAAAATATGAACTCAGACATGATAAATTTCGATTTACCCAAAAACCAATCTTCCGACATCAAAGTACTGGGAGTAGGTGGCGGAGGTAGTAATGCTGTAAATTACATGTTCAAGCAAGGCATTGAAGGTGTGGACTTTATAGTATGCAACACCGACGCGCAGGCTCTCGACTGCAGCCCTGTTCCCAATAAAGTTCAGCTGGGTGTAAGCCTTACCGAAGGCCGTGGCGCCGGCAGCATTCCTGCTGTGGGTAAAAATGCGGCCATAGAAGATCTTGATCGTATGAAAGACATTTTGGAGAAAAATACCAAGATGTTGTTTATCACAGCCGGTATGGGCGGAGGTACCGGAACCGGTGCCGCACCCGTAATAGCCAAAGTAAGTAAGGAACTCGATATCCTTACCGTAGGTATTGTAACCATACCGTTTGCTTTCGAAGGCAGAAAAAGAAGAATGCAGGCCGAGGAAGGTATAAAAGAACTCAAAGAAAACGTAGATGCTCTCATTGTTATCTGCAATGATAAACTGAGAGAACTTTATGGTAATCTCTCCGTTACCGATGCTTTCTCCAAGGCAGATAACGTCCTCACAACAGCAGCCAAAGGTATTGCCGAGATCATTACCCTTACCGGTGGTGTTAATGTAGACTTTGCTGATGTAAGAACCGTAATGTCGAACAGCGGGGTTGCCATAATGGGAAGTGGAAGTGCTGAAGGAGAAAACCGTGCCATCAAGGCGGTGGAAATGGCTCTCGCTTCTCCCTTACTCAACGACAACAATATCAGGGGGGCCAGCAACGTACTTCTCAATATTGTGAGTGGCAAGGAAGAGATACTAATGGATGAGATCACCGAGATAACCGACTACATCCAAACAGAAGCCGGTTCAACCGCCGATATCATTTGGGGATATGGAAAGGATGAAAGCCTTGGCAACAAGATCAATGTGATTATTGTTGCAACCGGGTTTGGTGAAAATTCTGATCTTGGTTACAACCTCGAAAACAAACCTGCTCAGAAGAAGGTAATTCCTCTGGAAAGCTCTTCTGACATCAACAAGGAACAGCAAAAAGAAGAGCAGAAACATGGTTTCCGTGTAATCTCCAAAAAATCAGCACAAGCCGCTGGCGATGATAAAGTGGAAAGCCGCACGATCAGGCATGAGCTACCTACAGAAACCGATGTGCAGACCACCAGCAGAGAAACGGTTCCCTTCAAACCCAATTTTATAGAAAACCGCGACAGAACAGAAGAGCCTCCGGCAGAAACTGCACGGGAACATGCACCTTCTGAACCGAAAGAAAATAATCCGGTTGATGACCTTAGCCTCAGGGCCAAAGCCCTTGAACGGGAACAAAGATTGCGTGAGCTAAGCCTCAAGCTGAAAACCCCTGAAGGCTTGCAGGACCTGGAGAAGGAACCAGCATACCTAAGGCGAAATGTGCCACTCAACAAGGTGCCTGCGAGCAACGAATCGCATGTTTCGCGCTATACCCTTTTTGACGGTGATGGAAAAACCCAGATCAAGTCAAACAATTCCTTTTTACACGATAATGTTGATTAGCAGTCCTGTTAAAGGGACTGTAGTGTTTTGAATGCTCCTGCTGTGTATTATCCGGTATACCGGTCAGCACAGCAGGTTCTTTTTTGCTGTAAAGCAGAAGAGAGGTTACTCGTCCTGCTGGTATCAGACCAAATTGTCATCATGGATTTTATACTCCCCGGGTGTGATATTCTTAAGCTTCTTAAAAGCAGAATAAAAGGAAGACTTCGACTGAAAACCTGCCATCTGGGCTATACTATCGATGGTATACTTT
This sequence comes from uncultured Bacteroidales bacterium, assembly GCA_964453995.1. GTDB lineage: Bacteria > Bacteroidota > Bacteroidia > Bacteroidales > UBA7960 > SKVR01. Next base: position 55,808 of record CAYVQC010000020.1, read on the forward strand.
TTCCTGTCATCGCTCTCCAGTATCCTGATACTTTCTTGTACCCTGTATTCATTGATCAGTCCGTAGAAATTGTTGTGCAGAAAATGGTTAATCACGTAACCGGCTTTTCTTTTGGTAGTGTGAAGCATCTCGCAAAGATCATCCAGACTGAATTTAGGATTGGTATAAGGTTTCTGCGTGTCCATTAATTCTTTGAGTTTCACAATGAGTTCCCGGGCTTCTTCATCCGTTATAAAGGTAACATGTGCAGTATGAGTTTCCAGAGGTTTTTCCGTATGTAAACCATTGCCTTCTTTATAAGGAGTAAGAAACTGCCTGGTCTGGTTAGATGCAGATGTAAACTGTTCAAATAGTTTTACACTCTGTTGTCCCAGCCTGCCACCACCTGCCAGAAGGATTAAATTGTAAACCACCAGGGTAATCTGTCCGGGTGGGCCTGGCAGATAATGAAATACTGGTAAAACAAAAACAGCGCTACACAGGAGAACAACTATCTCACGCTGCAAACCTTTTACTGATTGTGCATTACTGGAGAGGTGATATGGCGTTGTAGTATTTTTTGATGGCAGGGAGAGCAACAGGGGCGCCAGTTTTATCAGCTCCACAATAATAATCAGTATGAAGAGAACGGCAATCACCCTTATCATTCCATAACTTGTACCGGCAGGATCGGTTAATGAAATAGAAATAAATGTTTTTGTGGTTGAAAATAAATCGGCGATACTAAAGTTCGCCAGCAACAGGATTAGTGCCAACCCAAATAAAAGTGTTCCGGCATAATCCCTCAATAACTTTCCTTGTCTGTCCTGTTGATGCCTAAAAACCCTTACAAGTCGTTTTAAGGTGGGCAATGAAGAGATCAGGAATAAGGAAAATAATAAGTTATAGACCAGCGGAGTTTGTTGACCATAGAAAGAGAATGCATTTATAACAGCCATGCCGGTTACCATCATAAAGAGAAGGCCCGTCAATATTCTACCCTGGGTATATTTTTTTGCAACTGTCAACTGGATGGTGAAATAGAACAGTTGATATACCGGAATAGAAAACAATATAATATTTAAATTCTCGATGCTCATTTTTCAAAACAAGCTACAGTCAACATATACTCGGGTATCATTTTCTCGTGTTGTTTTTTCCTATGGTATTTGTGATTCTGCTGCTTGGGGTTTGGTGCTCCAAATGTCAGGATACTTAAAGGAGTCCTTGATTACGATCACCACAGCAAATACATAGAAAGCTTCCATCATCAGATGAAAAAGATACTTCGCCAGCGCTGAATTGTAGTAGTATGTTAGAAGGATAAGAAAAAACACATGAAACAGCATGAAGATTCCCAGGTCAATGGCTCCCTGTTTAAAGGCTGATTTTTTAGGGAGGGTATAAAACAGCAAAGGGATCCAGCTTAACATGATCACTGCCGGAAGCAATAAACTCTGCGCGCGTTGCGGGTAGGAGCCTTTTTTCCCATCCACAAGGGTTGTAACCGTGAATATGAGTTCTTCATCTCTTTCTTCCACCTTAATGTCGGTATTGCTGCTTCCCATGCCGATAATAACATTAGACGAAAAGGTTATAATATGGGCATATGCCTTTTCCAGGCCATTGAACCACAGCAACGAGAAAATAGCAGATGAGGCTACCAATATAATAATTTTCCGTATCATAAAACTTCTTTGTTGTGAAGAGCTGTTTTAGGTTTGTGCATGAGGCTTTCCTGGCGAAGCAAATAATCCACCGGCACGTTTATCGGCCCATACATATACCAGGAAAATCATGATTCCGAACAGAATATTCCAGAAATAATCGTGTATATGATGAAACAGGTCAGGATAGTGTTTGCCTACAGCTCCCATTACGAGAAATCGCATGTTATTGAGTGTATAAATAACTAGCACAAACAAGCCCAGGTTGGTAAGCCTGGTCTTGAGGGGCCATTTTGAAAAAGCTGTAATTACCAGGGCAAACAAATAGAAATTATAGGCAGTACATTCTAAAATTACTCGCATACCAAAGCCATCATAATCAAGTGAGGGATAGCCCTTATCGGTAAGGGGCAAAAACAGCATCTTTCCCGCAATGATTGCCGATTGATGCGTAAAATGCACCATTGCATATCTCAGGTATTCCTTTATAGCAGGTATATGAAGAATGGCCAGGATGCCGAACCATGCAATAAATGCGTAAAGCAATGGTTTCAATTTGTCGAGATAGGCCTGACGGGCTTCCCTGATCTTTTTTCTTTCTTTTTCTTGTTCTCTTCTTTTACTCAAAGCACTTTAGGTTTAAGTGGTTTATTTTGGATAAAAGTATGAATAATATTCGATATAACACTGTTTTAGGTGGAAATTTGCAAAAATAGTAAATTAAATTTATGTAAAGTTTATAGAAAAAAAAGGCTATTTTATTGATTTTTCTGCATATATAGGAATTGCCCGCCGATTGATTATATTTGTACTAATTAATAAAACTTATCAACATGAGCCTTACTGAAACTATTGACAGAGACATAAAGAGTGCAATGCTGGCCAAAGAGCGTGATAAACTAGATGCTCTTCGGGCCATAAAAAATGCCTTGCTTGTACAAAGAACAGAAAAAGGAGGCAGCAGTTCCATTGATAGTGAAACGGAAATCAAACTGCTGAAAAGACTTGTGAAACAACGTAAAGAGGCAGCTGATCTGTATCTTCAACAAAACCGCCAGGACCTGGCCGAAGCAGAAATGTTCCAGGCGGGTATTATTGAAACCTATCTGCCAGAACAATTATCGGAAGATGCTGTGAAAGAAACTGTGGAAAGAATCATCAGGGAAACCGGGGCGTCAGGAATGAAGGATATGGGAAAGGTAATGGGGCAGGCCTCAAAAGAACTTGCCGGAAAAGCAGATAACAGAATGGTTTCTTCCATAGTAAAAGACCTATTGTCATCCTGAACCAATTAGAAAAAACCTAAAGGTTGTCTTAAAAGTTATTTGCGGACTTTAACCCTGTCGGGAACTGCATATTGTAAAGATAATCCTTCGACAAGTTCAGCGTTCAGGTTAAATCCGGTTTGTAAGACAGCCTTTTTTTACCTCCCCAAAATGTCATCGTGTAAGGATAATCCGGTTGTGGTAAACCTAACCTTATTGCCTGCTCCCCCAGTCTGTAAATGTATCTTCCGTTGAACAACGATTTTGCGTTGAATGAGAATTTATAGTTTTCAAATGCTACATACCCCTGTTCGATCACATCCATCTTCTCTGTCAGGTTTTATACCACAAGGGGTTACTCCTGTGCTTTCAATAAGTATGAATTCAAATAAATTATGGTCTTATGGCTGAAAAGTAGCACCTGACTTATCAATGGAGCTTAGAATCACACTGTAACTACAGTGGAGAGCAGGAGGTATGCTAAAAAAAGGGTGTCCCCTGTGAAGGAGACACCCTAAAAATATTATGCTGCGAAGTTTTATTTTACTAAAACAACTTTGTTGATCAGTATATCGCTACCAGTGTTGATGTGGTAGAAATAGACTCCGCTGCTGAGGTTTTCAGAACTCATTTTCACTGTATTAAGCTCGAATGCCTCTACATTGCCTTCGTACAATACAGCTACTCTTTCACCTGCAAGGTTATAGAGATGTACAGAAACTGCTGCATTTGTGTTGAGGGTGAACTCAATAGTAGCTTCATGGCTGAATGGGTTGGGGAATGCATTGGCGCTCATGATGTCATCAGAAGAAGTGGTCTCATCAATAACGAGTTTCTCATCATCTCCTTCATCACCTTCATAGGCACCGCACATTACCTCAACGCTGGCTTCAGCGAAGCAACCATTAGCATCCAGTACAGTTACGGTATAGGTTCCAAGAGCATCAACTGCCAGCATATTGCCTACAGCACCGGTATTCCAGGTGTAGAAATAGTCAGGAGTACCGCCTGTTGCTGTAGCAACCAGGTTGGCTGATACCGACAAGCTTCCGTTGAGTGCTATAAGACCTGTTACGTCAAATGCATCTGTAGTTTGTGAGTTACCGAATTCATTAGGATCACTTACGTCTTGCATGTAAACGTATTTTGCCCATGCCAGTTCGCCAAGATCAAATTCTGAATCCAGACATCCTTGTCCAATATAGATCCACTCATCACCAAGACCCAGAACATCAACTTCACCCTGGATGGGAGTATAGAGATCTTCATTGATGGATTGTGCAACCCAAACGTCAACCTTTTCAGGATAGTTACCGCAGTTCTGGTTTCCGAATGTTGTTTCAACAAGCATCAGGTCATTACCAGGACCATTGGCAATGAGGTTGTCAAACTTCACAATCATTTCGCCACCGAAACCGAGAGAGAAGAAAGTACCCTCTACGTCGCCGAATTCAGGTTCGCCAATTACCATGTCAGGATTACTGCGGTTATCATTGGGCAGATTTCCTGCTTTGGTAAGTCCCTGGCGGTACCATACCCAGTCAGAAACATAGGTCTGAACACCGTCAGCTTCACAAACGAGGTCTTCGATTTCTACAGAAACTGTAAGTGCAGCAGGCTCGGTAATGGTTACAGAACCTTCAACAGTACATCCGTTTTCGTCAGTAAGCGTGAAGTAGTAGGTACCTGTAGCCAGATCAGTGTTGTAGAACGAATCCAGGTCGCCTGAAATGGTAACTATACCAGTTCCGCCTTCATAAAGTATGTTTGCAAATCCATCGGATCCACCATTGCAGCTTACATTGCCAAATTCAAGCTCATAACCAAGTGCCATTTCAGGCTCAGTGATTTCGAATTCTACAGCCACAGGTCCGCAGCTGTTGGCATCGTCAACATATACTGTGTAAATACCGGCAGTAAGACCAGTTATGGTATAGCTGCTTCCGTCAATTTCGAATGCTTCAACGCCTTCCCATTCGAGGGTGTAAGGCATATTGCCACCCTCTACTTCAATGGTAACTTCACCACTGTCGTCACCTGTGCAAAGAACATCCATCAGGTCAGTATAATCTGCAGTGAGTACATCGGGTTCATCAATAGTAACACACTCCATCCACTGGCAATCATTCTGATCGGTTACAACCACCATGTAGGTTCCGGGCTGTAATCCAAAGTACATCATACCTTGTGATTTGTCAAGCTCTTCGCCTTCCTGGTTTTCATCGATTGTACATTCGGTAAACAGACATACATCGTAAGGACCAACACCACCGGTGATCATACCTTCAATTACACCGTCGTTTGCACCGTTGCAGGTTACGTCGAATACTTCAAGATCAACTTCCAGTTTGTCAGGTTGTGTAAGGGTTACCTCGATCATTTCATAACATCCGTTTTCATCAGTAACGGTGATCGTGTATGTTTCTGCTTCAAGACCTTCAAACAATCCGTTGTCCTGTGCGGCACCACCATTGATAGCGTAGCTGAGAGCACCGGTTCCGCCCGTGGCAGATACTTCAATAACTCCGGTAGCTGCACCATGGCAGAGAATGTCAGTAGTAGATACGAGAGTGATCTCGACTGGGTCAGGATTCAGGATTTCGAATTCAATAGCAACAGGTCCGCAACCATTGGCATCGGTCAATGTCCAGCTGTATGCCATAGGAGCAAGTCCTTCTACGAGGAAATCATCATCGAAGGTTGCCACAAGGGTTTCGCCATCAAACAGGCTGTAAGGCTTAGTTCCGCCAATACCTGTTACAAGAGCACTGGTCAATCCGTCATGGCAAAGAATGCTTTCAGGATCCAGTACGAGGTCGAAGTCAAGTTCTTCGGGTTGTGTAATATCAAAGTCAAGAACTACTTCGCAATTGTTCTCATCAACAACAATCCAGTAATAGCTTCCATCGCCATTTTCTTCAACAACTGTGAAGTCGTCAAACATAGCAACCAGGTTTTCTTCAGCTACTTCTCCGTTGTACAATTTGTAAGAACCAGTTCCACCCATGGCAGTAACGGTTACTTCGGTTGTACCGTCAAAGCAAAGGATAGGTTCGAAAGCTTTCTCAGCTGTAAGTTGTTCAGGCTGTTCCAGTTCAAACTCAACCAATACTGAACATCCATTGGCGTCAGTAACAGTCCATGAGTACTCACCGGCACTAAGACCGTCAACCGCGAATTCACCAGCTTCATCAATTCCTACAGAGAAGTCAATGTTGTTGTTGTCGCTCAAGGTATAGGGTATAGTACCACCCTGGATATCGAGGGTTACAGTGGTAACTTCACCATGGCAACGGATCTCGCCAAGATGTTCGGTTACAACCAGAAGATCGGGTTGTCCAACAGTAAATTCAACAAATTCAATACAACCGTTGGCATCAACAATAGTAACTACATAAGTACCTGCTGCCAGACCATTGATGAGGTATTCAGAACCTTCAATTTCAAACAGTTCAACACCTTCCCAGGTAAGGCTGTAAGGAGCTGTTCCTCCAGTGATGATAATATTAGCAGAACCATCAGTACCATCGAAGCAGCTTACGTCAGTAACATCAGCTTCGGCAACGATTGGCAGTGGGAAAGGATCAACAGTAAATTCGAAAGGTTCGGAGGTGCAATCACCAACCTGGAGAATAATGGTGTAGGTTCCTGGCTCGAGACCATTGAGTTCGGCAACATTGGAGATGCTGATCTGTTCGTCTTCATCATTCAGAAGTACGAATTCAGGCTCCATGCCATCTTCAACACCTGAGAAGCTGATAACCGCGTCAGCAGTTTCGGGAGCAACAGGGGAATTGAAAATTTTCACTCCGTTTACGTCATAAGCATCGCCGCCGTTGAAGTCATCAGGATTTGTTGCATCAACAATTTTTACATACTTAGCCCAGTCGAGAGCGAAAGGTTCGCCATTGGTCAGATCGAAAGACCCGCTGAGGCATGTTTCGCCCAGGTATGACCATGGTCCTTCGGGATACTGTGCTACATAAACTTTAGCTCTTTCAGGATGATTGTCGCAACTTGGACCACCATATGATGTTTCAATAACTTCAAAGTCGTCACCTTCGCCATTTACAATTTCGCAGCCCATCTCAAGGATGATAGAACCACCAAAACCAAGGCTTACAAAACTAATAGGGGGTGAGTTGTCGTAATTGGGTTCGCCAATTACATTGTCAAGAACCTGCCTGTCAGCAGCTATATTACCAACCGGATTGTATTCTACAACACTTACAGCCCATGGCTCATCACAAGCAGGGAAGTTATCGGGAGCACAAAGAGGAGGATTAACATCTATACTGTCAATAACCAATTCAGCAGGTTGTCCGATATCGAACGTTACATCTTCGGGTCCACAGTTTTTGGCGTCATTTACTTCGAGTGTATAGTTGCCGGCGGCAAGTCCGGTAATGGTATAAAGGCCTTCGGCAAAAACTCCGTCCATAGAGAAAGTATACTCAGGTGTTCCACCGGTAACAGAAATTACGGCAGTTCCATCTTC
>CAYVQC010000021.1:0-62646 GCA_964453995.1 uncultured Bacteroidales bacterium
CTCACTACCCCCTCAAAGTAGCGTGTCTACCAATTTCACCACCTGGGCATTTGTTTTGATTTTTATTTTGAAAGCTGCAAAGAACGCTGTGTTTTCGTTTTTCAAAATGTTTGGCAAAGGTATAAAAAGTTTTGTATCGCACAAGTACAAAAAAACATTTTTTCAGCACCTTTTTTACATAGTTGAAACATTGCTCTTTACAGCGGTTATGGCTTGTTTTCACGGCTTCCAAATCATACCTGCAAAGCCCCTTGCAGCCAAAAAATGTGTAGGTTTGCAAAAAACAAAATGCTATGGAGAAATACACTGACCATCCTGCCCTGTCGCGCCAGGTAATAGAAATGATCACCGTTGCCCATGAATACTGCCTTTTCATTGAGGAATCGGAGAAAAGAACCGCAGAAGAGATCTATGCCTTTTTTCAGAAAATAGCGCCGTTGCTATACCTCAAGGGGGCTTTGTTGCCTTCTGATATTGAAGCTGATGTAGAATTTGCCGAGAGATTTGTAACCGAAGAACAATGGGAAGGCATTTTTAAAGTATTGCGCGGCAAATTTGGCGATGCTGATATTTATTATACCCACGATGAGAATTTTGACAGCCGGCAGGCAAGCCTGGCCGATAACTTTGCTGACATTTACCAGGACATGAAAGATTTTGTAATGCTTTACCAGAAAGCACCCATGCAAAGCAAAGCGTGGGCTGTTTCTGAGTTGCAGAGTCTTTTTGAGCGACACTGGGGCGTTAGGGTGCTAAAATCCCTTGCTGTAGTGCACAATGTTATGTACCGCGATTCTCTCTCTCCCGATGTTGGTGGGCAATGGGAATAAAAGGCAACGCACAGGTGCTTCACAGCAGCTGCGCGTTATGGTTCACCAAAACCAAAATCACAAATTATTAATAAACCTGTATCTTTTCCGTAAGGGTTTCTCTTCCAAATACTACCAGCGTATAAAGCCCCTGTCTAAGGTGTGATACTTCTACCGGTGTTACCATACCGGCGTTTGCTGTTGCACGCTGCAGCAATCTTCCCTGCATATCGTAAATATGATATTCATAGGTGTCTTCACCATTCAAAAGGAGATTAAACTTACCATTGTTGGGATTGGGGTGTACGCTGAGTACATCATCAATTATCGTTTCACTGTAAACACTTATAATATCAGAATATTCAAACATACCATTCAAATCGGTTTGCTTCAGTCTGTAATACGTTATACCAGTCAGGGGGTCTGTATCCCAATGGCTGTAGTGGGTGGTTTGGCTGGTAGTGCCGGCGCCCTGAATCCAGGCAATGGGCTCAAAATCTACTCCGTTGGTACTTCTTTCAAGGGTAAAAAAGTCGTTGTTAATCTCGGCTGCAGTGGTCCAGGTCAGTTCTATCTCCCTGTTGTGCGCAACACCTTCAAAAGATAGCAACACAATGGGCAGAGCAATGTAGGAGCTGCCGGCAGTCCAGGTGCTGAATCCGTCAACATTTTCTGCCACGAGGGTTTTGGTAAAAGCATCCACTTCTGAAGGCACCCATATCCATTCTGTTTCTCCCTTTTTCCGCTTAAAGAGGGAGAAGTTATCGTTTTCACCATACAGGTTCAGTTCACTGGCAAAGTAATGGAATACCAGTGTAGCATCGAGCCCCTGGTTGTTCTCAGGCTCTATATTAAACCATCTCAGCAGGCTTTTGGAGTCATCGGTCCCGTTAAGTTCGCTGTGACCTCTTTCAATAAGAGTCCAGCCAAGGTTTTTTGCAGAATTGATCTCAAGACCCAAACCGGCTATTTCGCCATGGGGCTGATCAAGGTACCTGATGGTTGAGATCACACCACTTTCACCATATATCCTGGAGGAAATGTTTTCATCTTCAAACTCCGAAACCATGGCCTGTGGCCCCAAAATCAGTTCCTGGCCGTTGAGATCGAGCAGTCCATTGCTCATTATAATGCTTTCATTGATATGAACAGTACCGCTAAGCTGAACGTTATTGAAGTTGCTGATCACAAGGTTATCAAAGGTTACCATAGGGATATTCTGCAGTGCATTGCCTTCGATAGTCACACAGCCCTTACCAGAAAAACTGGCCAGCCCTGTATACTCTCCGCCAACAGACAGATTACCGGTAATAACGAATTCCGATCCATACTCAACAATGATCTCGGCCAGATCGTAAACATTAATGTCCCCAACGGTTACCTGGGTTGAGATAACAGGATTATTGAAAGCAGGTACAATTTCAATTACACTGGAAATATCGGGAACCCCTGCGGGAGTCCAGTTCTCCGGATTATGCCAGTCGCTGTCCTGGCTACCATTCCAAGTAATGAGGGTTTTATGGGCATTCTCTGCAACAAAATGAGGGAAGCCATAGTTGATATGCGATTCAATATTCCATTTGTTTACAAAGTCCCATTCCGGGAAGTATTCGCTTTGTTGCATCTGTTGCCCGGTAAGGGCAGTAGCGCCCAGTGTGTTAAGATACTCAGGATTGTAATCGGTATTCCAGTAAGAGTCGATTACGATTCCCCTGTTTCTCCCCACTCCCAGATTGCCAACAAACCCACCGGTATGAGACGTACTATCGGTGTAAACACCTGCAGAGGAATAAGAATTAATGATCAACCCCCGTAACTCATTGCAACCCACCAGACCACCAATATAGGCAGATTCGGTACTGTTGATGGTGACGTCTCCAAGAGTATAACAATGAGAGATCATTCCTTTCTGGTTGCAACCTACCAAACCCCCAAATTTTATTTTGCCCTCTGAATACTGCGAGCGAAGCAATACACTTACATTGGCGCTGCATTGATAAATCACAGGTCTGTACCCTTCAGCTGCCATAGAAGTAACCATGTAGCTGTTGTTCGATCCCACCAGTCCACCGGTGGCAGCATCTCCCCTTACATAGCCATTGGTTACAGAGCAGTTTTCAATGCGAGTATTCTGGTTTCCTGTTACCCTGCCCACAAGAGCGCCTGTTGCCACCCCCCCTATTATTATTACATTTTCAATTGTAACGTTTTTAATGGTTGTTGGCGCTGAACCGGCACTTCCAATATGACCAAATAAGCCAACGTTTTTATTGCCAGGTTGTACAATAGTAAGGTTGTAAATTATATACCCGTTACCGTTGTAATGGCCGCTAAAGTTATTCCCTGTTTCATTGTCATAGCGATTACCACCAATGGGTACCCAGTAATTGCCCACATTATAAGGGGCAACATTAAGGTCAATATCGGCTATTTGAAAGAAGTATTTATCAGGATGGTTTCTAACATGATCGAGCTGTTGCGCATTTGCTACCAGGTATGGATCGTTTTTTGTTCCGCTGCCCCCGGCAAATTCTAACGCAATGGTGCCGGTAATATTCAAAAACAGCAATATGAGTATTATTATTCTTTTCATAACCTGGAAGTTTTAATGAAACCTCTCATATTTTGATGTTACAAATTTGCCATTCGCAACCACCTGAAACAATAGGGATAACACCAAAAACATCAGCAGAAAAGCAGGTCAAATCACCCAAAAAAAAACAGTTGTTTTCAGGTAAAGGAATCCAGGTATCAACGCAAAGCCATGAATATCTAACCCTTACATAGAAATTCAACAGGGGGCTGTCTGCAGGGAATTGTTCATCTTGCAGAAGATCCAAAAAAACCATGGGTAATACCCCTAACCCAATGAACCAGGGAAAACCCTATGTGTCTTATGAATTAACGGATAGTTCGAAGCAGTATGCACACTTAAAAGTTGATCTGGGAAAAAAACTGTTATTTTCATAACTTTGCGAGCTGCCCAAAAATCGGGTTATTCACATAAAAAAATTAATGACCAGGGGGCAACAAGAATTTTAATGATTTTTATCAGGAATTTTTTTGGAAGAAATAGGGTTGGTACAATAAAAACCTGATGTAACCATTAATTGTTACATATATTTGTGTGCCGAAATCACTTAATAAAATTTACTATGCGTTTTACAAAAATATTTTTCGCCCTTTTTATAGGTCTGATGGTTCTGCCCAGTGCGTTTGCCGATCGCGGGCACAGGATAGAAATTACTGTTGAAGGATTGCAGGATACCACCGTGTACCTTGCGTACCATTATGGTAACCGGCAGTATTTGCAGGATACAATTCTTTCCAGTCCCGGTGGAAACTTTGTTTTTGAAGGCGAAACGCCCCTTGATCCCGGAATGTATATGGTGGTGCTTCCCGGCCAGAAGTATTTTGAGATTCTTGTGGATAAAAACCAGCATTTCGCAATAAAAACCACCATGGATGATTATGTCAATTCCATGCGTTTCGAAAACTCTCCCGACAATGAGGCATTTTATGATTATATGCGTTTCCTGCGTAGCATGGGGGAGCAAAGTGCACCATTGCGCAACGAAATGCAGAACCCCGAAACCACACCCGCCCGCAAAGAACAGATCAGCCAGGAAATGGATCAACTGGATAAACAGGTTAGGGCCAAACAAGAACAGATCATTGAACAGTTTCCCGATGGTTTGTTTTCACTCATCCTTAAAGCCCAGCAGGAACCTCCATTGCCAGAAGTGCCCACTTTGCCCGATGGCTCTACCGATCATGAGCGCATGTACCAGGTCTTTAAAAAGATATTTTGGGAAAATATCGACTTTTCTGATGACCGACTGCTGCGAACCCCCGTCTTTCATGTAAAACTCGATCAGTATTTTAACCGTGTACTCATGCAGATCCCCGACAGTATTATTGCAGAAGCCGACCGGATCGTGGAGAAATCACGGGCACATCCTGAGGTATTCAAGTATACCGTAAATTTTATCACCAATGCTTTTGAAAGGTCACAGATCATGGGAATGGACGAAGTTTTTGTGCATATGGTAGAAGAGTATTACATGACGGGTGAAGCCCATTGGGTTACTAAGGATCAACTGAGTAAGATAATAGAACGGGTTGTGGCAATAAAACCCTTGCTCATTGGTAATGTAGCACCCAATATAACCATGTTTACCCCCGACAGTAAACCTATAAGCCTGCATGCTACAGATGCAAAATATACTGTGGTTTATTTTTGGGATTCGGAATGTGGCCATTGTAAAAAGCAAACCCCCAAGCTGAAAGAGTTTTACCAGAGAATGAATGAAAATGGAGTTGAAATATTTGCTGTCAACACAGAAGCTGACCGTAACAAATGGCTCAACTATATTGAGAAAAACGAATTGCCCTGGATTAATGTCAGTGATCCCTCCAATCAATCGGGTTTCAGGGATAAATATGACATTTGGGCTACTCCACTCCTCTTCTTGCTGGACCAGGATAAAAGGATCATGGCCAAGCGTATTACCGTTGAACAGCTGGAAGAGATCATAACACGCGAACTGGAGCAGGGCAACTGATCAAGACGTAGCTTAATTGAATAAAGGCTGTCTCAGAAGCGATCACAGGTCGTTGGGCATGTAGAAAATCACTGCCATATCAGCAGGATAGTCGCTTCGACAAGCTCAGCGTCCAGGTGGTTATGAAACAGCCTTTCTTGATTGTGTAAATTAATCTTAGCTCTACAAATGTTCTTTCCTTAGCAGATCTGTAATGGTTTTTACCGGGTTGAAGGTGATCAGGGGAACCTCCACAAAAATAGTGGTCCAGTTGGCCATGGCACCATTCCACAACCCTGGCAATTCCTGTGCTTTTAGGTCTTTTCCGTCTTTACTCTTCTTGCTGATAAAACCCGTTTGGGGATCAACATATTTTGTAAGGTCGAAGGCTTCTCCCCTGTAATCTTTCAGGCCACACACCAGGTCTACAGGGTTGAAGTGGGTAGCTTGCTCAAAGATTTCCTGCTGCCTGGGATCATCATGGTTTACCTGCGATGACTCAACAATCTGTAATGACCTGGAATGATCCTCAGGGTTTTCAACCCAGAAAGGGCCCCCACCGGGTTCTCCCACATTCTTTACCATTCCACAGATCCGCATGGGCCGGTTGAACAACTCTTTCATTTTACCGATACCCTCTGCCGGATCTTCAGGAAGCAATGCTTCATCTATAAAAAGTTTCCCGCTGGCAAATTTGCGCATTTCATGGTATTGCTCATCAGTGAAAGTACCTTCGTCAATGGCCCTGAGTGAGTCATGAATCTTGTCCTGCAGCATGATAAGCATTCCGCCAAGTGCTCTTTTGTAGAGATAAGTATGATCTTTCAACGAATCAGGTACTACATTGTCGATATTTTTGATAAATACCACATCTTCTTTGATCTCATTAAGATTTTGTATTAAGGCGCCATGACCGCCTGGCCTGAAAAGCAAAGTGCCATCAGATTCGCGAAAAGGCTCGTTATTCATATCAACGGCTATAATATCGGTAGAAGGTTTTTGAACAGAGAATTTCATTTCAAAACGCAGTCCGAATTCATCTTCGTAGCTTTTCAGCACATCGCCAATATGATTTACAAACCGGCCCCGGTGCTCTGAAGAAACGGTAAAGTGAATTTTTACTGTGCCCTCACTGTCGCAGGCATAATGAGCACCTTCTACAATATGTTCTTCCACGGGTGTCCTTACGCTATCGCCATAGCGGTGAAATTTGAGAAGACCTTTGGGTAACATGGCATATCCCAGCCCGTCTTCATCCAGAAGTGTATCCAGTAAGGTAAGGTATTGCTGTTTCTCAAGCAATTCATCGGCATTGAGCGAGCGGTCCGCCAACAGGGCAGAAAGATCATCCCAGAATGCAAAGGTTTTCATTTGGGTAAAAAACTGCTTTGCTTCTTTTTCCTGGTTGAAAAGTTCATCTGGTGATACTCCCTTCCTAAGCTTTTCGCGCCAGGAAAAAAGATCTTTAAACATGCGGGTAGCAGCACCACTGGCCGGAACAAATTTGAGAATGCCCCGTCCGCCCGACTCCTTTTCAAAATGGGAAACATAGTCTTCCAGCTCAGCTCCTTCCACCCTTAGGATGCCCGCACCCACGGTGGCAGGTGCAGCCAACCTGATATAAGGAAAGCCTTCCCTGAAATTTTTAATCTGTAACATTGCCTGTTCCTGGCTGATACCTTTTTTTTCCAGTTGAAGTAAGTCTTCTTTTGTAAACATAGCTTGTGGGTTTAATGATTTCTTTAAATTCGTTCCCGATCCATGGGCGATAGGGGTAATACACGTTTATTCTACCTCATCACGCACAAGCATCAGGATAGCAGAATGGGGCACAATGTAATACTTCTCTTTGTTAAACTCAATCTCGAAGGCATTGTCCTGCATATATACCGCAAGATCGCCCTGGGAAGCTTGCAGGGGAAAGTACTTGAGCTTATCGCCGGAATCTTTCCATGGCTCATCACTTTCTACGGGAGCAGGAATGGGATACCCCGGCCCTACCCTGATCACATAACCGCTTTGGATCTTGCGTTTTTCTTCAACCCCAGGGGGCAGATAAAGGCCTCCCTTGGTACGTTCCGTTGATGATTTAGGCTTGATCAATACCCTGTCGCCAACCAGGATAAATTTTTGAAGGTCATTTCCTTCAATTTTCAATAGCATAGCAATCTGTAATTAATGATCAATCAATTGTATGGGCTTTTTTCGTCTTTTAAAGGCACGAAAACCATAACAAACCTACTGAAATTTATGCAATAATTTCCCCAAATCTTTTTAACAACATACTATTAAAACAATAATCAAAGCTTTATGTTATGTTAAGTAAAAGTAAATCATGGAGAAGGGCTGCCTGTGTTAAAGGTATTAATAAAGCAAGTCTGCAGCCCGGTATTGCATTTGCCTGTTGACATGTTGGGTGCTTCCGCTATGGTTTCATTTATGGTGTCATCAAGTATTAAATAACATAAAACCTTAATAGCATGGAAAAAAGACTTTTGCTAATCAGTAATTCAACCAATTACGGTGAAGCTTATCTTGCATATACCCGGAAATATATCAGAGATTTTCTGGGCAAAGAGGTACGCAATGTGGCATTTGTTCCTTATGCTGCTGTTGATATCTCTTATGTTGAATATACCAACCAGGTGAGCGATGTATTTTCAGAGCTGGGATATACGGTAAAGTCAACCGAAGATATCCAGGGTGCAGAAACAGTAATTGAGGAGGCAGATGCCATTGTAATAGGCGGTGGGAATACTTTCCACCTGATTCATGTAATGCATGAAAAAAAGATCATGGATGTTATCAGAAAAAAGGTTGAAAACGGGACCCCTTATATTGGCTGGAGCGCCGGAAGTAATGTAGCCTGCCCAAGCATAAAAACCACCAATGATATGCCCATAATACAACCAGCAAGCTTTGAAGGCCTTTCCCTGGTACCTTTTCAGATTAACCCTCACTATACCGACGGTCGCATTCCCAATCACAACGGCGAATCAAGGGAAGAAAGGATAAGAGAGTTTCTTGAAGTGGCCCCGGAGTTTATTGTTGTAGGCCTGAAAGAGGGTAGCATGCTCCAGATTGAAGGTGAAAAAGTGAAACTGCTGGGCAATAAGACACTGAAAGTTTTCAGGAAAGATCAACCCACTTTGGAGTATGATGCCAATGCATCGCTGGATTTCATCCTCAAATAGGTAAAAATATCTATTTTCTTTTTGTGTGAAGGACCCATCACTGCCTATCTTTGCAGTATGGGTTTTTTTCATTTTTCTTAATTTTTACCCCAAAACCAAACCAACATGGACAACCTGCAAAAAAATACTAACGCTTCAAACCATCCCCTGGTCATTGAAAGTATCCGCGCCATTCACGGGGCCAACTATTACAGCGCCGGGCCGGTAATTTTATTGCGGCTCAACCTGGGCTCCTACGACGAACGTTTTACCAATACCCTGCAAGGTTTTTATGAACAATTGGAATCCCATTTGCCGTCACTGTATGAGCATCATTGTAGTGAAGGAAAACCTGGTGGCTTTTTTAAACGGGTGCAGGATGGTACATTGCTGGGCCATGTAGCTGAACATGTTGCCATTGAGCTGCAAACCCTTGCAGGAATGGATGTTAGGTTTGGAAAGACGCGGGCTACACAACAACAGGGAGTTTACAATGTAGTTTACCGCTTTTTCGATGAACAGGCCGGCATAGTTGCCGGCAAGACAGCCATTGATCTGCTCAACAGTTTGCTGATGCAACAATCATTTGATGTAAACCATGCAGTAGAAAAACTCATCGCCATCAGGGAAAACAATATGCCCGGGCCCAGCACGCAGGCTATTATCGATCAGGCGCGCGAGCGGTCCATTCCTGTTATACGCCTGGATTCCTACAACCTGGTGCAACTGGGCACAGGAAAGTACCAAAAGCGCATACGTGCCACCCTAAGCCCCACTACCAGTTATGTTGCAGTTGACAACATGAAGGATTCCTTCCTTTCGTCGCTTATGCTGCGCAATGCAGGTATTCCTGTGGCAGATACCTTGCTGGCAGAAAACCTGGATGAAGTATTGGCGTTTCATAAAAAAACCGATAAGCCTTTGGTGTTGAAAACACCCATAAATGAAAAACAAAGGAGTGTTTTTCCTGCTCTCAACGATAAAGACTCTCTTAAAAGGGCTTTTGAAACCTGCAGCAAATACAGCAAAAAGGTATTGGTGCAGGTGCAGGTGGCAGGAGAAACCTTCCGTTTGCTGGTAATCAATGGCAAATTTGAGGCAGCTTGCAGACTCACTAAACCTGAGGTTATAGGCAATGGAGAAGATACCATAGAAATACTTATCGAAAGGCTCAACCAGGCTCAGAAGCGAAAAGAAGGCGATAAATCAAGCCTCACCAAAATACAACCTGACGAACAAACCGATGAACTTCTTGCCTTTTATGGCTACAACCTGCAAACGGTTCCGGATCAGGGTGTACGTATTGTCCTTAGCCAGCATTCAAGCCCATTACTGGGGGCGCTTACCGAAGATGTTACCGGAACAGTGCATCCACTCAACCGCTTTCTGGCAGAAAGAGCTGCCCAGGTGAGCGGTTTGGATGTGGCAGGGGTAAATATCATTTGCCCTGACATCAGCAGGCCAATTCCTTTTGGGCAGGGCGTTGTGCTCAACGTTCTTGCCGCACCTGATTTCAGAATGCACATCAACCCCTGGAAAGGCAAACCCAGGAAAGTAGCCAGGGCTTTTGTGGATATGATCTATCCTGAGAGTAAACCCTCAAGGATACCCGTATTCTCTGTAACAGGATCGGCAGGTAAATCGGTATGTGCATACCTTGTCAGTTTTATGCTCGAAAAGCATGGATATAAAACCGGATTGGCGCATTCCGATGGTATTTTCTCTTCCGGAAGAAAAATTGTACAGGGCGATATGGCAGAACACCATGGCACAAGGCTGATTTTGCAGGATCCGGGAATTGATTGCGCAGTGCTGGAAACCGCTGTGGAAAGTATATCAAAGGATGGATTGGGATACGACAATGCCGATGTGGGAATTATTCTCAATGCACATCCACAGTATCTTCCCTCTTCCGAACTTTCCAACGAGGACGACATTGCCTATACGCAAAATGTAATTGCAGAAGGACTGGTGAAGGGAGGTACTGCCATCCTCAATGCCGGTGATACAGCCGTAACGTATTGGAAGGATCGCATACATGAACGGATAGCGTTGTTCCAGGCCGGCCAGCCGGGCGAATTTTTTCTTCAGCACACCCAGGCAGGTTCCAGGGGTATAGCTCTGGAGAATGATACGCTTATACTCTGGCATGATGGTAAAAGAAAACCATTGGTAAAAATTGATCAACTGCCAATAGTAGCACACGCTTATCATAAGATATTTATGGAAAGTTTAATGGCAGCCGTGCTTGCTGTGGATTATGCAGGCATACCTGCTGATAAGGCTGTGGAATACCTTAAAGATTTCAAACCGGCAGCATACACCCTTCATGGCAGACTTGCCATGGCAAAACTAAAGGACAACCTTCTGCTGATCGACAGACCTGCCACCCAACATTCGCTTGCTGCCATAAAGCAAATCATTGACGATACCAGGAAAGAGCCGGTTCTCTACGTAGACCTAAGTGGAAATTTGCCGGAAGATTTCAAAACAGCTCTTTTAAGGGAGTTTTCAGGAATTGCTGTTAAAGTTTTCCTCTTCTTCTCTGCTATGCACGGAGCTGAAGATAGAATTGCCACTGTGCCAGGCAACAACACCATCGTTTCCCTTAACGAATACTACCTGGAAGAAACCTCCGGAACACAACATTCCAAACAGCAAATTTTAACCCACTGGGAAGAAAGCAAAAGCACTGATCCTGCTACAACTTCTTTTGCCGTACTGGATAATGTTGCTGATCTCATTCGGCAGTTGCATACCCAACAACCAACAAAGATCCATGTGCTCTTTACCTGGAATTTTATTGAATTATACCAGTCCCTGAAAACAGAAATTGACTTTCTCTGATCCCGTCCATTTATTTTTATTAACGTTTAAGGGCTACGAATGCACCTGTAAGTAGATGGATTTGTATAATTTTGTTGGCAGGAGGCCGTGACACATTCCTTTTTGAAAAATTCAACCGGCAGCAGAGTTTGTTTTAGAACCCCAAAATACCATTAAAACCTATGATCAACCCTCGAATAAGTATTCTCCTGCTTTTGTTGCTTTTGTTGGTAAATTCCTGCAAAACATACCATCCAGTTAAGGTTTACCCGGTAAACCACCTGGAAACCGGACACTCGCTCCAGGGCTTTTATTATGCTCTTCCCCGTACTGTGCTTACCATTGATGTAACCATACTGAAAACAGAAGAAATCCCAGGGCCCTTCGCCCGTTATGCCGATAGCTTTCTTGGGCTGGAGGATGTGATTATGCAACCCTCCGTAAGCTATTCCATTGAAGATGTTTCCGTAAACAGTTATGCAGAAGCAGATCCTTCTGAGTTTTATTTTGTGGAATATGATAGTGAAAAGAACAGCGAAAACCCGATGGCCATTTCCCTGAGTGAAACAGGGATGGTAACTGGAATCAATATAATTTCTGACCAGCAAATCCGCAATAAAGTTCCCGGTAAGGTGTCTGAGTTTGGTTCCTGGGGCACAGAAGCTACATTTAACCATTTTATTGAAACAAATCTGCAGGAACAAATTGATACTATTGTTGAGAGAGTACGTATGGATACGGTAACAGTAGAAAGAAAAAGACTCAGGCGCAGCTGGGTAGAAAAAACTTCAGAAGTACGGGCACGCGAAGTGGCTGATTATATTCTGGATATTCGCAACAAACAGTTCGATGTGGTGAGCGGTTTTGCCGAAATCACCTACTCAAAAGAGGCCATCCAATACATGAATGAGCAACTGGAATCCATGGAGGAAGATCACCTGGAACTTTTTACCGGTATTACTGCCCAATCGAAGATCCGTTACCGGTATTTTTATACGCCACAGAAAGACCTTGCCGGAGATCCTGATACGCTGTTTCACTTCTCTGAGAGAAACGGAGTCTCTGACGTTCCAGGTTCAACCACCGGGGAAGTAATCATTTCTGCTGAAAGAGATTTTGGCTCCAGACAGATGAGCATCTTTACCATGAATCCCGCCGTAGAAAAAGAAGTGGCAAGAGGCATCTATTATCGCATACCGGAGTATGGAATCATCCGAATAAGCCGTGATGGACGGCCTTTAGCAGATGCCAGGCTTCTGATCAGCCAATTTGGTACCATTACCAGCTTACCCCCCAACGACTTCAGGATAGAATTTTTCCCCGAAACAGGCGCTATAAAATCGATTGAGAAAATCAGGTAGCCCTGGGAGAGGAATAGAGCTGACCGGTATTTCCAAAATCAGGATACTGTAACAGAAATCGGGGTAATGAAAAAAACTGAAAAGGTGTATTACAAACTTTTAAAACAAAACAAATGAAGCATATCATCATAACAGGCCACAGCAAAGGATTGGGTGCAGGTATTGCCCTGCAGCTCATTGATGAGAATCATCACATACATGGTATTTCCCGAACCGATAATCCCGATCTTGAAAAACTTGTAAGGGCAAAGGGGGGAAAATTTAATTTTTATGCCTGCGATCTTTCCCATCCCGAGATCATCAGCCCCATCATGAACGAGGTATTTCAAAACATCCATCAATCCAATGATATTGAAGGGGTTTACCTGATCAACAATGCAGGTGTGATTGAACCCATAGGGCCCATACCCACTCTTGAGCCGGCTGCTATAGACAAGCATTTAAAGATCAACCTTGTTGCCCCAATGTTTCTCATCCGCGAATTTATGATCGCAACCAGTAACCTCCAGGTGGAAAAAAGGGTCATCAATATATCTTCCGGTGCTGCTACCAACCCTTATCATGGCTGGAGCGTTTATTGCACGGGAAAAGCCGCAATGGACATGTTTACCCGCTGTTGTGCCACCGAGCAGGAAGATATGCAGTGGCCAGTGAAAGTTATGGCAGTGGCTCCCGGCATCATTGATACCGATATGCAAACCACCATCAGAGCCACTTCAGAAGAACAATTCATTCACCGCCAGCGCTTTGTGGATCTGAAAGCATCAGGGCAACTGGTAGAACCCACCTTAGCAGGTAAAAAAATCAGGGAACTGCTGTTTTCCGAAGAATTTAAAAACGGCGAAATCACCGATATCCGCCATCTGTATTGATGCTTGCAGGAAATAACGGACCGAAAATAAGCAAATCAGGTTATTATGGAAAAGATTAATCTTCAGGAGTTTGAGAGTAAGGTAAATGTTAGAAACCTGGAATTAAGTGACTTTGATGCGCTGGTTAGGATGCAAAAAGTATGTTTTCCTTCCATGCAAACCTGGACACGCGAAAATATTGAAAGCCAGCTCAAAGTATTCCCGGAAGGACAAATTATTATAGAAATCGATGGCATGTTGGTAGCCTCATCTTCGAGTCTGATCATCGACTCGCAGGACCTTGATTTTGAAAAAAACTGGGATGAGATTTGCGACTACGGAAATATTACTACCCACAACCCCGAAGGAGATACACTCTATGGTATGGAGATCATGGTGCATCCCGAATTCAGGGGGATGAAACTGGCCACACGATTGTATGAAGCGCGCAAGGAACTGGCACGTGACAAAAACCTCAGACGCATTGTTATTGGCGGGCGCCTGCCAGGCTACAAGAGTTACCGAGATAAGCTCAATATAAATCAATATGTTGACAGGGTTACCAGCAAAGCTATTTTCGACCCAGTGCTTACCCCTCAGCTTTCTAATGGATTCTCCCTGAAAAAAGTAATCCGGGAGTATATTGATGAAGATAAGGAATCCAGCGGGTTTGCCACATATCTTGAATGGACGAACTTCGATTACAGGGAGGAAAAGGACCGCCAGCTGCTTACTTCGCTTCCTGTTAGGATATGCGTAGTGCAATACCAGATCAGACAAATCAGGAGCTTTGATGATTTTGCGGTTCAGTGCGAGTATTTTGTGGATGTAGCTTCGGGTTACAAAAGTGACTTTATCTTGTTTCCCGAAATATTTACCATTCAGCTGCTCTCCCTCTTTCCCAAGGAAAATCCCGGAAAAGCTGCCCGCCGTATCAGCGAATTCACCGAGCAATATCTCGAGCTGTTCAGCGACCTGGCAATCAAATACAATATTAATATTGTTGCGGGTTCGCACTTTACCTCTGAAGGAGAAAGGCTACACAATATTGCTTACCTTTTCCAACGTAATGGTGAGATTGGTAAGCAATACAAACTCCATATCAGTCCCAACGAGAAAAAATGGTGGGGTATTGAGCCTGGCAACCAGATAGAAGTATTTGATACTGATAAGGGCAAAATTGCCATACAGATTTGCTATGATATAGAATTTCCTGAGGTTTCGCGCATTGCCGTAGAACAGGGAGCGCGCATTATTTTTGTTCCTTTCCGCACCGACGATCGCCAAAGCTATCTGCGGGTAAGGTATTGCGCCCAGGCAAGGTGCATTGAAAACCAGGTTTTTGTAGCTATCTCGGGTACTGTGGGCAACCTGCCAAATGTTGATAATATCGATATCCAGTACGCACAAAGCGGCATCCTCACCCCTTCTGATTTTTCTTTTGCCCGCGATGCCATTGCGGCTGAATGCACTCCCAATGTTGAGACCGTTATCATTAACGATATCGACATGGAATTGCTCAAAAGACACCGCAATCTGGGTACTGTCAACAATTGGAATGACCGTCGTACCGACCTCTACCAGATTATTCTTCCAAAAGACGGCGATAATAAAAATGCTTCGCCGGGCAGATAATTTATTGTTTTTCTTTGGTTTGCCTGTTACGGCAAGCAGAAATCATCACCACCTCCCCTTTTTGTAATTACTACACTAAAATTCCTCCTGTTTTGGCATACGCATTATGCGATTTTTTTCTTTAAATAGTTTACACTGTTGAAAAAAACAATTCTCCTCAGCGTTTGTTTATAGGGCAAAAGCTGAATTTCATTGAATCGTAAGATGGATTTACTGTGCCTAAATTCAGAAGATTTTATACAGAATTATTTCTTAATTTTTAACCTTAAACACTATCATTCAATTAATAATCGCTATGAAATTTATAGAAAAATATGAAAAATTTGAATCCCGACTTTTAAACTGGATGGCAGTTCACGGAATTGTACTGCTACGTATTAGCATAGGGATAATATTCTTTTGGTTTGGATTTCAGAAATTTTTTCCGGGAATCAGTTCAGCTGAAGATATAGCCACACGCACCATTGATGTAATGTCCTTTGGCATTGTCCAGGCTCCATTTTCTATGCCAATCCTTGCCACCTGGGAAACCCTGATCGGGATTGGATTTATTTTTGGCAAATACCTGCGTGCCACCATTATACTTCTTTACCTGCAAATGGCCGGAACACTTTTTCCTTTGTTTGTGTTTCCCGAGGAAACATTCTATCTTGCTCCCTTTATTCCTACCATTGAAGGGCAGTATATCATAAAGAACTTCAT
Source organism: uncultured Bacteroidales bacterium (assembly GCA_964453995.1). Taxonomy (GTDB): domain Bacteria; phylum Bacteroidota; class Bacteroidia; order Bacteroidales; family UBA7960; genus SKVR01. The sequence continues at coordinate 15,902 of CAYVQC010000021.1, forward strand.
CATTATTACTGCTGCCATGGTAATTTTGGCTCACAACCAGGGCAAGATCATCAGCAAGGATAAGTCAGTACGCGAACAGTAATCTCTGGCATTTGATCAGCCCGGCCAGTTTCGCTGAAAACTGCGGGAATAGTTGCGAAACCAGGGATCATTACCGGTTTTTTCCTGGAGGTATATTTCGGGGTTTATGTGAGGGGTGCTGGTATAGATGTATTTTGCGGCTCTTTGCCCGGCATACTCCTGCAACTCCTTCAGTTCTCTTGAGGCAAAGCCTTCAGTTCTCAGCAGATCAAGCAGGGCCAGTACCTTGTCCGGTTCACCCTGGTCCGACAGGTAGTAAATAACAGCTTTCACCAGCGATGTATTAGATGCCTGAAGGGTAAATTCAAAGAGATCCTGGTGGTGCATGCCCAGGTTGCCCAGTTTATTTTTATGAAAATAACGGCCTGCCTGGGTATGTTTTTCAATAAACTCCTCAAAGCCTTCGCGGGAAGTTCTGTAGTAAGCACTCCGGGCTTCATGCAGCAGATCCTGGTAAACGGCTGCCAGGGCAATGTAATTGTAACTGCCCAGGGTATCAATGGCATTGGGTTGGCATTGCTGTGATGCTTCGGCAAGCTCCTGTGCCCTGCTGTAAAGAAGAGCTGCTTCCGAATAATACTCCTTATTGAAATAATCACGCATGGTATGTATCAAAGAAGTTACTTCCTGGTATGTATTCCTGCATTCACTTTCATAAATCATCTCTTCCAGGCTTATGATACGTGCATTAATGAGCGAATCGGAACGCAATCCGTAACGCAGGGTATATTGCATGATTTGTCCGAGTTGTTCCCTTGCCGCAGCTGTTTCCCCTGCCCATGCGCTCAGGTGTCCTTTGGAGAGCAAGTCTTTCACCCGTTCAATTGCTTCCTTTACTGTCATTTCAGGCTGCATGATGCCTGGTTCTTCTGAAGCAATGGGAATGGTAGCTTTAGCAGCGTTCATTTCTCCTTCTTTAGCCTTTTCTATTAAAAGAGCGACATCATCGCGGCAATTGATATTTGGCTGGCCGATGCATATTTTTTCAACCGCTTCGAGCAGCACCAAAGCAGTAGCAAAATCATACCCTAGCATGGCATTCTCTGCCTGCCGGTAATAGCCCTCTACCACCTGCTGCAGTAATGCTACTGCCTCACTATCATCTGGGATATACTGTTGGTTTTCACGGCTGTATTTCTGCGCACTTTCAATATAAGATACGGCAAAGGAATAATTTGCTGTTTGATAAGCCCGTTGGGCCACCGATAAATAGGACCTGTACATTCCGTAATGTCCGCTTGCAATAGAATCAGACAATGCAGCCGGGCAACTCCATTGTTGCAGGGACATACAAAACTCTTCCAGCTGCGTAAGGATGTACAGGGCATCCAGAAAACGGCCATCCTGCATTGCCTCACTGGCATCGAGTGTCCGGTGCGAATAGATTTGTGCTGAAAATTCATGAGCTTGGGTAGTCCATTGGGAAGGCAGCCCTACTGGCCCAAGAATCTTGGCAAATCGATTCATTACAGCATTGTATGCACCTTTTTCCAGTTCAAGGGTCCCTTGTGCAATGTGAGACGGGATGTGAAGCGGATTATATACCAGAACGCGGTTAAAGTATTCTGAAGCTTTTAAGGTATCTCCCCCCGCCAATAATTCTTTTCCCTTAGAATACAGGTGCTTGTCAATATTTGATATAATGTGGTTGAAGGCATTGCGCAGTGAGTCAATTTGTTTTTCGACCGTGGCCATACGGGGAATGATGCTCTCAGGATCTATTTCATCGAGGGGCAGTTCGCGCAAGAACGGAGCATGTTGCAATTGCCCCATGATTACTTCAGCTTCGCACAGTACAAACTCATTCAGAATGGTATTTTCGTAATCACGGGCATCAAGATCCTGCAAGACAACTGTTATCTCTTCAAGGCTTGTATGGGCGGCATAGTAAGATGCCAATGAGTTGGAAAGCAAAGCAACCTGCTCGTTGTATTCCTCTCCATAATGAAATTTCACAGAGGCAACTTTTACTGTAACCAGCGTATTGTTGCCGTTGCTTTTATCCAACCGGAAAGAATGAATAGAAATGGGAAACGCTTTATCCTGCCACGAAACATCGCTAAGGTTTAACTCATTCAACACAGTACTATCCCTGCCTGTTACAAGCAACTTAATATCGGCCAGAGGAGGATAAAGGTGCTTATCCAGTGGAAAATCCTTGTAATGCTTGTCGCCCAGGATTGCAGGATTACTTATGGTGAGTAAAACATTGTGATTTCCCTTTTCAGTTTGCGCAAAATCAAGAGTTATGTTACACTGAAAATCATATCCGGTAAACACGCGTAGCTTGCCGTTTCCTTCTGCAAGAACCTGCAGCAGGTCATTCACTGCCAGATCATTGTTGCGGGTTGCACCGGGCAGAAAACGATATTCCTGGTGGTGATCAACATTTATAGAAGGTATTGATTGCGAAGCAAAAGAACCTTGCAAAAAACAAAATGCAACAAAAGTCAAGAAAATGAGCTTACGGCAAAGGAAGATACGATTTCCTGGAGTCATTGGGTAGAGAGGCATTTTTTTGATTCAGGGGCAAAGATAACTTTTTCCGGATTGTTTTTATGCCCGGTCAATGAATTAACGAATGGTAGTGATATTAAGTATCCAAAAATCCCCAAGGATAATAAAAAGAGCCACCTGAATACTACAGGCAGCTCAGTTTTTTTATCACAATCAGTGCGCCAAGCCAATAAAACCGGCAGGCACAGGAAAAGCACTACTTTGTCATTCCACCACAAACGGCCAGCACCTGACCGGTAATGTACGATGAAAGGTCAGAAGCAAGGAATAGAGCAGTATTGGCAACATCATCAGGATTTCCTGCTCTTTTCAGGGGAATTTTTTCAGCCCACCCCTTTTTCACTTCTTCGGGCAATCCGGCAGTCATATCTGTTTCAATAAAACCAGGGGCAATGGCATTGCAACGCACATTGCGTGCCCCTAACTCCTGTGCTACCGATTTTGTAAAGCCGATCATTCCGGCCTTAGAAGCGGCATAGTTGGCCTGTCCTGCATTTCCACCCAGCCCCACTACAGAAGTCATATTAATGATACTTCCTTTTCTTTGCTTGAGCATATACTTTTGGGCGGCTTTGGTAAGGTTAAAAGCTGATTTGAGGTTTACCCTGATCACATCGTCCCACTGGTCTTCTGTCATTCGCATCAACAGGGTATCCTTGGTAATTCCTGCATTGTTTACCAGTATATCCAGTCTGCCAAAGTCGGCTACTACATCATCTACGAGCTTTTCGCTGTCGGCAAAGCTACTGGCATCTGATGCATAGCCTTTGCCCTTAGCACCAAGAGCTTCGATTTCTGCTTCCAGTTCCCGGGCTTTTTCATCATACCTCAAATCTGAAAATGCCACCTGGGCACCCTGGGCTGCAAAGGCGAGTACCAGTGCTTTTCCAATTCCTCTTGATCCGCCCGTGATGAGGGCTACTTTTCCTTCTAATAGCTTCATATGTTCTCTGTTTTTGAATAATTATTGTATGGAAAAATCCCTGCCCCGGCAGGAGCAGGGATTTGCTGTTATTCATCTTCTGAATCTATCAGAACCATTTCACAAGGTTCAGGTCCTGGCGGTGTGGCAACAAAGGATTTTTTGGGAAAAGGCGGAAGGCGTAGTTGTAAATCCCTACCCGCTTGGCAGGTACACTGCACTTAAAGGTAAGCATTTCCCTTTCGCGTTTCACAGGTTCCATTTCATAAACTGAAATAACCGTTTCTTCTCCTTCGAAGGTTTTCTGGATGAAAACAACCTCAAGGCCGAAATCTTTTTCGTCAAGGTCGTTGACGTCAAGAACCAGCTCTGCATTGAACTCATCACCAAGCAGCAGAGAATTATCTGATGTATTCATCAGGTTGATCTTGCTCAGCTCTATGCTATCCCAACGTCTTATCATATTAATCTTCCAACGTGCAAGATCTTTGGCCTGACGGTAATCATCCTCATGGATCAGATCTGAGTTTTTAAAGAGCTTGTTATAGTAAAACCTGAAATAATCATCCATCATTCGCTTATTGGTGAAATGGGGTGCAATATTTGCAATATTGTTTTTGAGCCACCTTACCCATTCTACCGGAAGTCCGTTATTATCGCGATCGTAGAACATTGGGATGATCTCATTCTCAAAAGTATTGTAAAGTATTTCCGCATCCAGTTCATCCTGGTAAGCCTGGTTTTCATAGGTTTTCTCTTCCTTAATAGCCCAGCCGGCTTCGGGGGTATATCCTTCGGCCCACCAGCCATCAAGAACACTGAAGTTTAGCACACCGTTCAAAACAGCTTTTTGCCCTGAGGTACCGGAAGCTTCCAGGGGCCTGGTTGGCGTATTGAGCCAGATATCTACTCCTTTTACCAGGGCTTCGCCCAATTCCATGTCATAATCTTCGAGGAAAATGATCTTGCCACGGAACTCTTTCTTCTTTGAAATCTCAACAATTTGCCTGATAAGCTCCTGGCCAGCCTTATCGGCCGGGTGAGCTTTTCCGGCATACAGGAATTGTACTGGCATGTAGGGGTTATTTACGATTCTTGAAAGTTTTTCAAGATCGTTAAAAAGAAGATGTGCCCGTTTATATGTGGCAAAGCGTCTGGCAAAACCAATAGTTAAGGTTTTATCATCAAGTGCTTCCAGGGTTTGATATACCTTTTTGGGTGTTTCCTGGCGGCGTGAAAGGTTCGATAACAAACGCTTTTTGATATAATCTATCAATTTTTTACGCTGCTGCTGACGCATTTGCCAGATTTTCTCATCGGGGACGCCATAAATTTTTTCCCAGTGTTTGGGATCAGAAACGTCCTTATGAAAATCTTTTCCAAAGGTTTCCTCATAGAGTTCCTGCCACTCAGGCGCACACCAGGTTCCATAGTGAACACCATTGGTAACATGGCCAATATGAATTTCATCTACAAAGTTGCCGGGATACAGATCCTTAAACATTTCCCGTGATACACCTCCGTGGATCTTGCTTACACCATTAACCTCGGTTGACAGTTTGGTGGCAAGCACACTCATGGAGTAGCGCTCGTCGGCAAGGTCAGGATGCATTTTACCCAGGGCCATAAACGATTCCCAACTAATACCAAGCCTTTCAGCATAATGTGGCATGTAAGTACGGAGCATGTCTTCACTGAAGAAATCGTGCCCGGCAGGAACCGGTGTATGGGTAGTGAAAAGACTACTGAACCTTACTGCCTCGAGCGCCTCTTCAAAACTCAGTTTATCATCCTGTACATACTTTCTCAGACGTTCCAGACCTGCAAAAGCGGCATGACCTTCATTGAGATGATAGATCTTGGGGTTAAGTCCCAATGCATCCAACAAACGAATACCACCAATACCCAGGAGGAATTCCTGCTTAAAGCGGTTTTCCCAGTCACCACCATAAAGCTGGTGGGTAACGCTTTTGTCTATTGAAGCATTTTCAGGGATATCCGTATCAAGCAAGTAAAGGGGAATGCGTCCTACTTCTATTTTCCAGATCTTGGCATAAACATTCCTGCCTGGGAATGCAATACTGATTTTCAGCCATTCTCCCATTTCATTGCGTACGGGTTGTGCCGACATGTAGGTAAAATTGTGGGCACTATAATTGGCCAATTGCTCTCCATTTAAAGAAAGGTTTTGAGAGAAATAACCATATCGATACAACAATCCAATTCCAACCATATCGATATTATCGTCGCTGGCCTGCTTAAGAAAGTCGCCGGCGAGTACACCCAAACCACCGGAATAAATTTTCACCGATGAATGCAGGCCATATTCCATACTGAAATAGGCAATCTGATCGGAGGATTTTTTATTGCCAGCTTTCATATAATCATCGAACTTACTAACAACGCGCTTATATTCAGCCATGAACTCCTTGTCATTCATAAGTCGCTGGTAATGCTCAATGGTAAGATTGTCAAGAAATCTTGGTGGGTTTTTCTCTGATTTTTCCCATAGTGCGGGATCAATGCGGCAAAAAAGATCAGCAGCTTCGTAATTCCAGGTCCACCAAAGGTTTCTTGAAAGCCTCTGCAAATCTTCAAGCTCTTTGGGTACGCTGATCTCAATAAGTATTTTCTTCCATTTTGGTTTTGATACTTTTGCCTTCAGGAGTGCTTCTGGTTTAACCGGCTGTTTTTTGGCCTTGAAAAGATGAGTCCTTTCGCAGGTTTTATCCACTGCTGTATCATAAGCCCTCAGGTAGGTATCCAGAAGATTATCCCACAAAGCAGCTCCTGCGATTTCTGCAGCTTTGTTGCGCAATGGAGCAAGTTTGGAGTGAGCAAAACTGTTATACTCTTGGGTATCATCCGTAAAATCGCCCAATCCGGTTTCAATGATAAGATTGTGCAAGTGGTTGTAGATTTGCTCTACTACCTGCGCATGGCTATCGTCATGCCGCTCAATAACTTTGACCGTCATACCATCATTGGGGAATTTCTCTTTTGCCCAAATACCAAATCCGGCCAGGGATGTGGTAACGGTGGGAACATGAAATGCAAGACTTTCAAGGGGAGTGTATCCCCAAGGTTCATAGTATGAAGCAAATACTCCCAGGTCCATGCCCACAAGAGCATCGTAATAGTTCAGGTTAAGAGCCCCATCAGTGCCATTAAGGTATGAAGGAACAAATACCACCTTAACCTTATCATTGGGCCCATTGGTTAGTCCAACTTCTCTGAGCCTGTTCAGAACAGGATCTGATGCTTCATCTACCAGTTTGTGGGTTGTAAATTCATTGGTAAGGGGGTTCTTAAAATCAGGTTTCTTCATCCTGGCAACCACTTCGGGTTTTACTCCTGTTTGCTGGGCAGGCACCATGATAAAACCTACTACAGTATGATCAGGGTTTTGCTTATTGAGCCTGCCAAGGGCATCGATATACACATCAATTCCCTTGTTTTTAAACTCGTATCTGCCACTGTTGATCAGCAGCATGCTGTTCTCCGGAATTTCTTGATTAAGCAACCCGGAAGTAAGATCAATCAACCGCCGGCGGGCAAGTTTCCGCTTTTTAACGAATTCTTCCTTTTCCGGAACAAATGTGCCACTAAATCCATTGGCAGCAATATAGTCTACTTCTTTACCAATTAGTTTATGACATCCTTTGGCAGATATCTTACTCACCGTAGTAAATACATCAGCATTGTGTGCGGCAGTATATTCCATGCTATGCTTCGAAACAACATTCAGCTCGTGTGCTTTGGCTTCAATATCGATTTGAGTCATCTCGGAGTAGAGGGGCTGACCATGTGCTGCAATAGCTCTTCCAAGAGAGGTAGCATGGGTAGTGAAAACATTACCTGCCTGCGGCACGCGGTCTTTGAGGTACAATACGCCGGCACCTGTCATCCATTCATGAAAATGGGCTACAAAGGTATCACGTGAAGAAAGATGGTAATCATAAAAACTTTCTATAACTTTTCCTGCAGCATAGCCAAACAGGACCGGTTCTGTGTAATCCCACTGGCCACTGAGCGAGTTCAGGCCGAATTTTTCCCAAAGCTCGGTAAAGATGGCATCTTTATGCGCAAAAAGAGGGGTAAAATCAACCAGGATGGTGATAGGCTGGCCTGGAATATTCCAGCGACCGATACGAAAATGCAGTCCCTCTTTCTGTGACTTTTTGCGCCATGATCTGAAGAGGTATTTATCTTCAATGAACTCGGGGTTTCCATGTGTTTCTTTCCATACATCAGGCCCAATACACAAATAGTTGTCGCTGAGTATTGTAGAAAGCGAGAGAGCCTTCGTACTGATCACAGTATGAATGCCTCCCTTTTTGTTACAAACTTCCCAACTCACCTCAAAAAGATAATCAGGCTTTTTAAATTTGTCTGTCATAGTTTAAATACTTTAATTTATTTTATCCTTTATTTCCAAAAAGCTGACGAATTTACAAAATTTTCAAGAAATAGCCGGGGCTGGTAATAAGGTGGAAAAAACAGGGGTGCCGAACCCGCAGAGGTTCTTTAACTACCACAAAGTAAGGGATTAAGCCAGTTTACGCTAAACCATACAGTAGAGCAGCTGTTTCTGCCTGGTTTTGGGGGAAGAGTTTATTTTGGCATTTCCGCGGGCTATTTTACCCTTCGCTTGGTAGAGGTTTTTACTGTACCTTTCTTGCCTGAACCCGTTTCGGCCTTTTCTTTTGCTGCCAAAACATTTTTTTTAACCGTTGATTTTTTGGCAGGTTTTGCTTTGGCAGAGCCAGTGGCCTCAAATTGTTTTTTAACCCTGATCTCAAAATCAACCAGAACATTCATATAATTGATAAATGCATCATAAGGAGAATGGTAAGGGTTGATCCTTGTTTTGATCACCCCTTCAGAAAACCATTTGGTAGACATGTAATAAAAGTGATCGCTGGTTTGCAGTTTTTCCCAGTCGCTGAGCAACTGAGGATCTTTGCAATAGTCGAGCATGGGTTTAAGATCGTAGAGTTTGTTAAAAGCCTCGTTTTGCATTTCATTGCCGAGCCATGCAGTGATGTCTCTTTCTTCATCGGCCCATGAGATAGGATATTGCACATGCAATGGAGAAGCAGGTTGTAATTCATCGCCAAGCTGTGAAGGTGTTTTAAAACGATACTCCGATTTTTCGAGCAACACGCCCGGAAAGGCTTTAAGAAAGTCGAAAATCCCTGTTTCTTTACCTTGATGATGACCAAAGGTTTCATAATCGAGAAACAGATTCAACACTTCGGATTTGGGATCAAGAGCTTTGATCCACCGGGTATACTTTTCAGCAGTGAGTGGCCACTCGCTCCATTGTTTTACAGAAAAATTAAACTGGATATCGTCTGACATCTGAAAGTTCTTCATCAGCAGCTTCACTTTGGGATTAGTGGCACTGCAGTAGAGAAGATTGGGGCTTTTCCATCCCAAAATGTGCTTTGGTCCTTCGGTAAGCACGGTTTTGTAGCCGAGGTCATAAATCAAATTGCCTATTTCATCGTTATAAATAAGCTCCGTATTACGAAAGGCTTTGGGTTTTACGCCAAAGAGTTCATGGATCTTTTTCTCATGCTTTTTTACCTGTTTCACAAACTCTTCCTTACTTTTAAGGGAGGCCAGGCTGTGCCCGTATGTTTCTGCCAGAAACTCAACATTGCCTGTTTTGGCAAGTTTCTTAAAGCTTTCAAGAACATCAGGCGCGTACTGTTCTAATTGTTCCAGTGCCATACCTGAAATACCAAAAGCTACCCTAAAGTCGTTCTTGTGCTTCTTTATCAGATCGAGCAGAATCTTATTGGTAGGGATATAAGACTTTTCGGCCATTTGTTGAATAAGATACCGATTGGCATACTCATCAAAATAATCATGTTGATGCGCGATATCGAAAAACCGATATGTTCTCAATCTGAAGGGTTGGTGAACCTGAAAATATAAACAAACTGACTTCATAATCTCTTTCTGTTTAAGCTGCTTTTGGCAGTATAATTATCAATAAAAAACTTTTAATAAAACTTCCCGGGGATTAATGGTTTATGAAAGAAAGCTTTGGTAAATATCTTTCACTTTTACACCCGCCTGGTCCCACTTAATATTATCTACTTCCTCTTTGCCGTGTTTTTTAAAGATTTCGGGTAATGCTTCATAGTGTATAAGAGCATAAATAGCATCGGCCATGGCGTCTACATCCCAAAAATTAATTTTAATGGCATGACGCAATACTTCTGCCACGCCCGACTGTTTTGAGATAATGACCGGAACATTGCTTCTCATGGCTTCCAGGGGAGAGATTCCAAAAGGTTCGGATACCGAAGGCATCACGTATACATCGGAAAGCCCGAACATTTTATCCACATCATCTCCCATCAGGAATCCGGTGAAGTGAAACTTATTGGCTATGCCCAGCCTTGCCACACGCCGTATCATCTTGGGAAGCATATCTCCGCTTCCGGCCATAACAAATCTTACGTTACTGTCTCTCTGCAGCACCTTATAGGCTGCTTCAATAAAATATTCCGGGCCTTTCTGGAAAGTGATCCTGCCCAAAAAGGTTACAATTTTCTCATCAAGATGCCTTTCAATCTCTTCTTTACTTTCTTTCTCTGATGGTTCTACACCGTTGTGCACGGTTACCACTTTATCAGGATTGATGCCATAGCGTTGTATTACGGTATTTCGGGTAAGATGACTTACAGCAATAACCTTATCGGCGGCTTCCATACCTGCTTTTTCAATTTCGTATACCAGGGTGTTTACATTTTCGCCAGACCGGTCGAATTCGGTGGCATGCATATGTACAATCAAAGGTTTGCCGGAGATTTTTTTGGCTTCCTTTCCAGCCATATAGGTGAGCCAGTCATGGGCATGAATAAGGTCAAAATCATGCTGACGTGCAATTTCTAGGGCGATCATGGCATACCGTTTCACTTCTTCCATTAGGTTCTTGCCATATCCTCCTTCAAAACTATACTTTTGTGTATAGAGCTCTCCTTTTTCAGAAGTAAATCCTTTTTCTATACTTTCAATGATGTGGTAGTATTGCTCATCATCAGCGTAAGGAATAAGGGCCGAATCCACCTCCACATAGGAAACATGGTCTACATATTCATTAAAAATTTCGTCCTGTACATTTATTGCAACATCGCTGGCATTAACCAGCCTGATGGTACCCGGCTTTTCATCCCCAAAGGCTTTGGGAACCACAAAGATCAAATCCACTCCGCACTTGAGCAAAGCTTTGGTAAGGCCATAGCATGCAGTGCCTAATCCACCTGATATATGTGGGGGAAACTCCCATCCAAACATTAAAACCTTCATAACTCTTTCTGTAATATCATATCGTTTTTAATGATTTCTTTATGCTTTTGTGTATTGTCTGTTCATTGGCCATTTGTTTCATTCGAAGTAATTCAGCCACCGAAGCTGCAAAAGAAATTGCTCCCCTTCCTGAGTGAGGCGGGTCTCCTTCATACAATTCAGAAATGGTGCCTATGCCATCTTCAATCATATCTTCCTGAAATTTGTCGTACCATTTCAGAACTTTTTCCACCCCTTTTTCTCTGTAGATTTTCAGGTAAGCCTGCGCATAGTGGCCCAACAGCCATGGATGCACCGTTCCCTGGTGCAAGGCCATATTTCTTTCCTGTTCATTTCCCACGTATTTACCTTTGTAGGCAGGATTTTCGGGCGATAGAGTGCGTAAACCACGTATGGTAAGCAGCCTTTTTTCCACAAGGTCTACCACCGCTTTTATCATTTCCTCTCTGAGGGGGCTATAGGGCACTGAAGCTGCAATAACCTGGTTGGGGCGTACCGAGGGGTCGGTATACTCTCCGGCAACATAATCATACAAGCCTTTTTCCGTAGGATTCCAGAATACTTTTTCGAAAGATGCCGGAATACCCAAAGCTATTTCTTTCCATTGGGCAATAAACTCTTCATCTTTGGCTTTGGCGGCAATATCGATAGCATATCTCACTGCATTATACCACAAAGCATTGATCTCTACCACATAACCGAACCTTGGAGTAACGGGTTTGCCTTCTACAACCGCATTCATCCATGTAATTGCAGGATAGGCAGGGTCGATATAAAGCAGGTAATTCTTGTGCATGAAGACATGTTTCGTGCCTTTGGCATATGAATCCAGGATGCGTTTGATCACATCACCAAAACTCTTCCATACGTTGCCATTATTCCTTTTGCGGGAATAGCAGTTTTGCAGGGCCCAAATAAACCACAATGAAGTATCTGCTGAAAGATAGCTGGTTTTATCACCCCTGCCTGTTTCAGGAAAATATGGACCCTGCATTTGGCTAACCATGGTTTTGAACACCTTATCACAAATCCGGTCTGACTCTGTAGCATAAGAAAGGCCGGGCAAAGACAGAAAGGTATATCTGCCCAGGCGATCATACCAGGGATAGCCGGCAATTATATCTACTTCATCTTCCTGCTTGTAAAAAAACTGCTCAGCTGAATTTATCAAACTGTTTTCATAAGAATTCCTGGGGGTTCTGTATTTTACCTCCTTATTAAAAAGACGACTGATCAATGTTGGATTGATCTCTTCAGTACCTGCATAAAATATGATGCTTTCTCCTTTTTTTATAGGAAATTCAAAAAAACCAGGTACATAAAGGTCTTCATGGAATTCGTATCCTCTTCGTTGCTCATGAAAATATTCCAGGTCGTTATACCAGTCGGGAGAATGTATATATTCTGTTTTGGATTTGGAGAACTGGATAAATAAAGGAGAATATCCATCATACATTTTGGTTTTAATGCCATTGGCTACCTTTTCATACTTGGTATCAAGATAGATATTCTTTTTACTTAATTCGTGTATATTGCGAAAAGCGAGGAAAGGTCTTACACGAAGAGTGGTGGGTGATTGCGCTTCAACCAGGGTATACCGGATCATTACCTTCTGTTCTTCGGTTACAAAAAGGGTTTCTTTCGTAAGTACAACACCTCCAACCCTATAGGTAATTTTAGGAATAACATCGGCCGAAAAATCTCTTACATATTTATGCCCTTTAGGGTTATAAGAACCTGGATATCTGTTGATGCCAATATTAAACTCTGCATCTCGCTGAATAACAGTTTCATCTACTTTCGACAACAAAACATGCATGGAATTATCCAGCAAAGGTTGCGGGCAAATTAACAAGCCGTGATACTTACGTGTATTGCACCCAATAATGGTGTGGCATGAGAAAGACCCTGCCCGGTTGCTGCGCAACATTTCTTTACCTAATGAATATTCCAGATTGATAAGTTGGGTTTTGTCGAATTTAATGAATCCCATAACAAATTCTCTAAATGTTGATTTGACGTAGATTAGCAAAAAAAAGAAGGTGATTTACAAAAATAATCATTTTTTTTATATCTGTTCTTGGCCAATTAAAATTAAACCTAAAATTAATGTGTTCTAACCTTAAGATTTCTAAAATGATAAGTATAATCCCTAGTGAGATTAATAGGTATAATTTGGTAGAGTAAAACCTTGCACAGCATCTTATCAGTAAAGTGCAGCAGAAAGAAAAGTAGCCCTACAGGAAAGAAAAACCGGGCAAACGGAATCACACCAATGATCCCATCTGCCCGGTAGTGTAAACACTTAAAATGCTATTTATTTTATACTATCATAGATTTTCATAAACAACCAGGAAACTATCAGGGAAGTCATCCTGGCGCAGTGTATCACGAAACTGTTCGGCATCGCTTCTGGCTTCAAACTGACCGATAATAAGCTTGTATAAGGTTCGCCCATTAACCACGGCTACATTGAGAAAAACGGGTTGGTCATACTTTTCGGCATAGGCATTGGCCAGGTTTTCCAGGTTGTTTGTATTGGAATAACTGGCTACCTGCACACCAAATCCTCTCATGGGGTGTTGCTCAAAATCGATATTGTAGAATCCGGAGGAGAGCTCATCAATCTTCGGTTTTACGCCTGTAGCTGATATGTTCTCCGAATCTGGAGTATTGACAGGTGCTGTAGGCTGTTCAGCAATTGTGGCCGGCGATGCAGGCTCAGTGTGATTGGAGTCTTCCTCCCGAAGCTGCGAACTGTTAAAAAGACCGGCAAAATCAATATCGGTAGAGCTACGTTGGGACTGGGTTTCTGCAACACCGGCAGTGGGTTGGGTTTGATTGAGATCAACGGCCTTAGGCTCCTCTTTCAGTTCCATGGCAGCTTGTCTGTCTTGGAGGGCTGCCTGCTGGTTTCCGGTATTTTGTCTTGCCTGTGCCCTGGCTTCGTAAGCATCGCTGAGTTTCGGATTAAGTTCAATGGCCCTGTCAAGGTCTTCAATGGCCACATAACTGTTTTTTATCTGCAACCTTACCAAACCACTGTAATAATGTGCCTCAGCATTGTCGGGAAGTTCTGCTTTCGCAATTTCCAGGTCTTCCATGGCATCTTCATACTCCTTCAGATAATAGAGGCTTATACCCCGGTACAGGTATGCTTCATTAAATCCCTCTTTGAGTCTTATGGCAATGTCAAAATCCTGTAAAGCCCTGCGATATTCGCCAAGTTCAAGGTTTGCCCTACCTCTTTGGTAGAAGGAAACAAAATCGGGGTTCATCCTGATGGCCACACTGAAATCTTCAATAGCAATATCATATTCCTCCATGAAGTACCGTGTAAGCCCCCTGAAATAATGGGCCTGGTCAGAAAATTCAGGATCCAGTTCAATGGTAATGGTAAAATCCTTTAGTGCCTGCTGGTAATTGCCCATTTCTATTTCTGCCAAACCTTTATAAAGAAAAGCTTCGGCAAAAAGAGGATTCAGTTCAATCGCATTTTCAAAAGAACCAATGGCCTCTTCAAAGTTCATATTGATGCCCTGTTTTACTCCCTCATTGAAGAACTCCCTGGCAGTATTAATACTCTCTGTACTGGGAGGTTGTCCAATAGCAATCTGAAAATGGAAGAAAACAACAGAACAAAGCACTAAAAGTCGCAGCATAAAATAGTTTTTTGGGGTGTGTGAATGTGCAAAATTAAGCACATTTTTGTTTTTGACACCCCTTATTTTTCACCACTGAGCTTTTGAATTTTCTCACGAAGGATACGGTTCTCTTCCGCCAGTTTTTCGGCAGTAAGCTTACTGTCAGTAATATTATTGGCGATTTTGAAGATTTTGAAAACTTTTCCGTTCTGATCAAAAATGGGTGTATAAGTTTCGGCGAGCCAGAAAATGCTGCCATTAACATTGACCTTAACTTCCTGGTAGCGTGTTTTTCCCTTACTCAGATCATTCCAGAACTGGTCATATTCTTTTTTCTGACTTTCGGTAAGATCAATTTTGTCTGCATGATGCGAACCTATTACCTCTTGTTTTGACAAACGTAGCAGTTTGAGATAGGAATCAGAAATATTGATCACTTTTCCGGCAAGGTCGTATTCGATAACATAACTGGAAGCATCCAAAGCATTGAGTATGCCTTCCATTTCAACACTTTTCCTGCCCATTTCTTCCTGGGTTGCATGTAATTCTTCCATGTTCTGGCGCATTTCTTCTTCCTGGGCACGCATCTCTTCGGCTTGCTGCTGCGACTTCTCGAGCAGGTCTGCTGTTCTCAGGTTGATCTTTACGCTGGAAATGGTTGAAGCGACACTTTCGGCAATTTTTTCAATGAATTCAATCTGGTAGGGTTCAAATTCCTTGAAGGAAGCCAGTTCAAGCACACCAAAAATCTGGTCATTAACTTTGAGCGGAACAATGATCAACGCACTGGGATTTTCGTCTCCAAGGCCACTGGTAATGCGGATATATGCCTGTGGAATCCGTGTCATGTATATGGTTTTTCCTTCCAGGTAACATGTGCCTACCAATCCCTCACCGGGCATAATATTCTTTTCAAGGTATTTTTTGCGATCATAGGCATAGCAGGCCTGCAATTGCAGAACAGGATCAGATTGATCGTCATCGTTGAGAATAAAAATCCCACCCTGGTTAGCATCGAGGTATTTAACAAGATTCTGGATCACATCAAATGTGAGAGCCTCCATATTATCGTTATTCTTGCGCAACACTTCCGAAAAGCGCGCATATCCTTCGGTAGACCAACGTCTGATCCTGTTTTCTTCCTGTCGAGCCTGTTCTTCTTCACGGGCTTTGCGCAGGTCGGTTTGCATCTCCTTGAGGGATTTCCCCAATACGTCCTGGTCGCTGAGCAAAGTGATTTCAGCATCCAGGTCGCCTCTGCCAATATCAAGAGCGAACCTGGTTTTTTCGTCCAGCCCATTGATGGAGGTATTGAACGCCTCAGCCATTTGTTGCAGCTCATCGCCGGTTTGGAGTTTAAGATTCATCGAACTGTCAATCTCGCCCCTGGCCAGCCTTTGCATAAGTTCAGTAATCTTTTGCACAGGGCGGGCAATGCTTTTGGCAAGCAGCCATATAATAAAGGCAATAATTGCGAGTCCTCCAATACCAATGATCACAGATATAATAAACTGAATGGTGGCCTCCTGTTGTATCTTACCTACAGGAACGGCGATCCCCATAGACCAGGGGGTTTCTGTTTCACCCACACTTACCGGGGCAAAAGTATAGTAATAGGCCTGATTTTTTTCGTGAGAGCTGGAAAAACTAAATTGCTCACCATTGCTGATTCTGGCAGTTATATTATGTTCGGCTTCATCCTGCCAGAGATTTTCTGAAATGGGCCTTTCAAGAAAGTCTGTATTGGGATGGGCAGCATACAACCCCTTGTTGGAAACCAGGAATGCATATGCCTCTTCATAGGGGCTTATCTCAGAGATCATGCGCTGGAGCCGGGAAAGGGTAATATCGAGCCCCACAAGACCAATGTATCGGTTCTGATGAAACATAGGAACGGTGAAAGTAGTCATGAGTGTAGTACCTGTTGCGCCCACATCAAGCTGATCGGGATAAGGTTCCCAGATCATTTCCCGGCCAGCAGCTTTGGCAGCACCATACAGCGGTGGGTCGCCATCGAGGCTTCTTTCAAGCTCGTCATAGCCAATGACACCGTCTTTACGGAAATGATAATTTAATAACCTCCCGTGAGGAAGATCCCATTCAGGATCAATATGGGAATATTCCCAGCTATCCCACAGGGCATAAAAATCGGCGTTGTTTTCAAACACCTGGCGGTACATATCCACAAAAAGAGGCTTCCATTGTTCAATCTCCATATCGATGTGTACATAATATGCCTGGGAGAGTGTTCGAACCACTGCCATGTCCTCATTGAAGGAATTGCTGATCTGTTCAGCATAGGTAGCGGCATAACTGTCGATAAGCAGCGAAGCATCACGCAAGGCTCGCTGGCGCTCTTTTACACTGATGTATCCGATGGCAGATACAAATACAATTCCGGTAACGGCCAGTACATAAAGCTGAAGCTTTTGTCCGATCTTTAGGTTTTTAAGTTTCACAGTGAAATGTTTTGGTTGAGATAATTCAATACGCTATAGCAATCTCTTGAAAGATTGCCTGCATTACCACCCTTCTTTCCGCTGCTAAATTTACTCAGTTTATGTATAAAACAAAACTCTTCTGCATGCCCCGCCAGGTGGTTTTTAGCCAAAACAAAATCAATGCATCAATTTTTGTTGTAACATGGATGATTTGCCCGACGAAAATGGAATTTTTTTTTACACAATACCCGGAAAAACAGCTTCCTGCAGTACTTCCATCAGTCGTGAAGCAACTTTGTGGTAATATCTTTTGTGTTCTATCCCCTTTATCCAGCTGATTCCGGCAATGGCATTGGTAAGAAATACCTCATCAGCTCCCAGCAGGTCTTCAGCCGTGATCTCGCATTCCAAAACCTTGTAGGGAAGGGTTTTCAGCAAGTCGAGCACAACTTTGCGCATTACACCATCAACGCAACCCTGATCCAGGGCAGGGGTGCATACTGTTTCACCTTTTACCATAAAAAGGTTAGAGCTGCTGCCTTCCACAATATTGCCTCTTTCATTGAAAATCAATATATCATCCCATGCCATTTGCGAAGCATAGATCAAAGCCATAACATACAACTGCGCGCTTGTACTTTTTATGTTTCCCAAAAAACCGGCAGGTTTTAACACCTCCCGGTAAAAGCCCACATTAAGGCCCTGCGTGTTAAGGTTGTATATATTTTTATCCAAAGGACCCGACTCCATTATGTATCCGGCTCTATGGCCTTTGGGTCTGTACAACCCCCCTTCTTCTCTGAAAAAAGTGATTCTTACCCTGGCCCCCTGGTCAAGGTCATTTGCCTTCAATAGTTTTGATGCAGCGGCTGTAAGATACTCCTCACAAAAATAAGCTGGCAACTCCATTCCCAGTAACAGGGCCGATCTTTGTATCCTTTCCCAATGGTAGCCGCTCCAAAAGAGACGATCAAAGCCACAGCGCATGGTTTCAAAGAATCCGTCGCCATAGGCAAAAGACCGGTTGTGATGTGATAACAGTCCGGCAGATGAATCGGTAAGAGTGTCGTTGAAGAATATATACCGGCACATAGGCTAAAGAAGGATCAGAATATTTCGTTCAGAAATGAATTTACAAAGGAAGGATTGAGAATAATAGTGAAAACAAGACCAAAAATTGCCCCCCAAAAGTGTGCATCATGGCCTATGTTGTCATTTCCTCTTCTGGCCATGTAGGCTGAATAGATCAGGTAAAGTATTCCGAAAAGCCAGGCTGGCATGGGTATAGGAAAGAAAAGGAAGATAATCGGCATCTGGGGATTCATGATGATGGAAGAAAAAACAATTGCCGAAACAGCTCCGCTGGCACCTACAGCATTGTAGGTATCATTGTTTTTGTGCTTGATAAAAGATGCAAGGGTTGAAAAAACAATACCGCCGGCATACAGCAAAAGGAAATACAGATTGGCCCTTATGCCAAAGAACTCTGAGAAATTGTCTTCTACCGCTTTGCCAAACATAAACAATACAAACATATTCACAAGCAGATGGGCCCAGTCAACATGGATCAGTCCATAGCTCAAAAACCGGTAATACTGCCTGTTATGGTTGATCAGGTAAGCATTGAACTTCAGATTATAAAAAATTTCCCTGTTATTGAATGCAAGGTATGAAGTTACACCAGTGATGAAAATGATAATATACGTAATATACATATTAACCTATTTTGGAAAAGAATCTTTTACAAACGTGCGAAGTTACAAATAAAACAGCTTTTTGGGTTTTTATTGTTATCAGGGAACATAATATCGCCCTGGTTGCCTGTTGGCGTTAATGCTGTCCTTTGAAATTTTATCTTTGTTGCTTTTATGAAAGTGATCTGCCTGAACGCCGTTCACGAAAAAACAGATGCTGCAGCGAAACAGACCGATTGAAAACATCAACGCTAAAGAGAAAGAACCTGCAGTACGCAACAGTAAACAATTTTCATTTGCCTATGCCCGAAATAAAAACCATTTTGTGGGATTGGAACGGAACCCTGCTAAATGATGTTGACCATTGCATCCGTTGTATGAATCTTCTGCTTGAAGCGCGCCGGTTAACTCTTCTTGAAAAAGAAAGATACCTTGACGTATTTACCTTTCCGGTAAAGGAATATTACACACTGCTGGGTTTCGATTTTCACAAAGAACCCTTTGAGATTCCTGCCGAAGAATTTATTGTGCACTACAATAAGGGCCTTGAGGAAGTTCCTCTGCACGACGATGTGACTGAAACCCTGGCTTTCATCAGTAAAAAGGGAATTGACCAGTACATTGTATCAGCTATGCAGCATGATGCATTGCTTGCTTCGGTAACTATAAGAAAGATAGCAGACTATTTCAGACAAATCAACGGTATCGAAGATAACCTGGCATTTGGCAAAACAGCTATAGCCCGAGAAATCATTAAGGTTCATGATCTGGATCCGCAGCATACCCTCCTGGTAGGTGATACCCTTCATGATGCAGAAGTAGCTGATGCATCAGGCGTAGAATGTGTTTTAATTGCCCGGGGACACCAGCATAAAGTTCGTCTGGCTGCTGCTGGTAAACCTGTTTACTCATCTCTGAAAGAATGGGCTACCACTTTAAGGTGATAGCCCATGGTTTTTTATCTGGGACAAAGCCTGGTTTTGCTGGTGCTAGCGGTACCTGATGTTCATTTTGTCAAAGGTATCATCCTGGATAATCTCTTTGGCTTTGAGAAACACTTCATCGTCTTGCATGCGGATCTGTATAAAAGCACTGAAATCCCAAAGATTCCTGGCGATCAAGGCCTTTAACTGGATATTCATAAATTCGTCCTCCATTTCATCCGTATCTTCCGTCCGCTCTATGCCTTGTGATTCTGCATGTTGGTAAAGCTTTTCGAGTAGGGCATCATCAACCGTAAAACCTGCCATATAACTTTCAATATCAGGATATTTCCTCAGCAAGGTTTCTCTGTTGGCATTGGCATGTTCGATACTAAAGGTATTGATGGCTCCGCTTCGGAGCAATTGAGAGTAATAGTCAGAAACCCGGCTGGTATCGAGTGGGATAAAGAAGTCAGGCATTATGCCACCGCCACCAAAAACCTCACGGTTATTGATTTTTGTAGTATAGCGCAAGGAATCGGGGAAGGTAATGTTTTCATCACTTACCAGTTCTCCACTTTCAAGCCTTGTCATAAGATCGTTGTAGTATTCTTCATTGCCTTCTTCAAAAGGTTTTTGAATACTGCGGCCGGTAGGTGTCATGTAGCGTGCCGTGGTAAGCCTGATGGCACTTCCATCAGGAAGGTCAAAAGGACGCTGAACCAGGCCCTTGCCAAAGGATCGACGTCCGACCAACAACCCCCTGTCCCAATCCTGCACTGCACCTGCAACAATTTCACTTGCCGAGGCACTGCCTTCATTGATCATGATTACCAGTTTGCCTGATTTAAAGTTTCCGGCATTGGTTGAGTTAAATCTTTGTGTAGGTGCCGCATTTCCTTCGGTATATACGATCAGTTTTTCGCGCTCAAAGAACTGGTCGGCCAGGTCGATGGCCACATCCAGGAAGCCACCGGAATTATATGTAAGGTCAAGGATCAGGTGCATCATTCCCTGGGCCATAAGGTCGTTCATGGCTGTTCTGAATTCGCTCATTGTTGTTCTGGAAAACCGGTTCAGCTTAATGTATCCGATTTCTGGTGTTGCCATGAAAGCGGCATCGAGCGAATTAATGGGAATTTTGTCGCGGGTAATGGTAAATTCAAGATCGGAATCAACGCCACGGCGGTAAACACCAACCTTTACGCGGGTACCTTTCTCGCCTCTAAGGCGCTCCATTACAAATTCATTGGTAACCTCACTGCCTGTGGCCTTTTCTCCATCAATGGATATAATTCTGTCGCCAGGAAGAATTCCAACTTTTTCACTGGGCCCTCCCGGTACCGGAGAAACAACCACAATAGTATCATTGATAATATTGAACTGTACTCCAATGCCCTCGAAACTTCCCTGAAGGGGTTCATTGGCCCTCTGCAGCTCCTCTGCAGACAAATAGACAGAATGGGGATCCAACTCGCGCAGCATCCCTCTGATGGCATCTTCTACCAGCTGATCATCCTCTACGGGATCAACATAAGCATAACTAACAATCCGAAGGGCATGTATGAATTTTTCTGCTGATTCTGCAGATCCCTGCCCTGACGAGGGAAGCGCTATTGCCAGCAAAATGAAACACACAAAAATATTACGGGCGTTAGTAAATAGATTTTTCCTGATCATTACAAAGTATTTTAATACAACATTTACAATTGGAGTAGCATCCAGTCTGTTTTTTTTATTTCTATGAAACGATTTCGCATCACAGTCCCCCTTTAAAACAAGCCTGGAAATCTATTGTTTATTTCCTGCAGATGGCAAAAGTAGCCAAATCATATCAATAGGTTTTTCAATTTACTTGCAAAAAAACATAAAACCTTTGAATCTGTTAGTATTCACTCTTCATTTGCAAGAGCCAGGTGCCGGTTACAATATCAGTTTCAAGCATTTGAAATTCAAACACCTGGGAAGCCACATAATCATCAAAGAGTTTTTTCTTTTCGGGGTATTGAAGGGCCAGCTCAGCGGCCCGTCTTTTTATGTTTTCAAGCACCATCCTGTCTGTACTTTCCAGGATGCTGCGGTCGAATATTTCTTCATCAATAACCTCAAAACCTGCATTTTCAATTTGCTGAAAGAAAACCTGCTTATCTGGACAACGGTCGTATGAACCTGAATAACCCTCTTCAAGATATCCATCGTCGAGTATGACAAATCCGTCCGTTTTCAGAACGCTTCTTAACTGCCTTAACGATTGATGAATATCACCCAACAGCGGACCCACCGCACCCAGAACCACAATGTCCATCCCGGAAAATTCAGATATCAGCATCCTGCCATCCCCTTGGATAAAACGACAGCGCTCAGCAACACCCTCAGCATCAGCAAAGAGCTTAGCACTCTCAATGAACTCTTCAATGTAATCTATCCCTGTAATTTTGCAGTTAAGATTTTTGGCCAGGTAAACTGTAACAGCACCCTTACCACAACCCAGATCAAGAATGTTAACCTGATCTGAAGATACATTGCCGCGTATCAAATCAAGCATAACAACTGGATCAGAGCCTATTTCGCGCAGATCCTGCAAAAGGTAAGGCAGGTGCGGTAATAGTTCGGGTAGGTTGCCATCAAGTGATTCTACTACTCTCTGCGAGATATCTTTCATGGAATTGGGGTGTTGAAAAATCCAATATTATTCACAGCGATAACACCTGTCTCGGTAATATCGAATACAAATGCTATTTCCACTATATTTTCCGGATCCACTTGTGAATCTACAGTGCCAAGCTCTTCAAGCGGGAAAAAGTAATATTGCAGGATATTTTCACTTCTTCCTGCGGTTTGCATAAAAGCAAGTTTGGTAAGTTGCCTTTCAAGGGTAGATTGCAGAGGGGCAAATGCCGAGAGAGGGAACTCCACGATCCTTCCTTCCATGTCGGTGAGCCGTATGGTAAAATCAATAAAGTCGGGTTCATCGGCCTCTTCATTTTCATCTCCTTCATTTTCTTCGTCCGTACCAGCCTCTTCGTCTACGTTTTCTTCAACCGTATTCTCTTCAACTTGCTCTTCAGAATTATTTTTGCCGGCGTCATGCTGTCCTTTCACCCTGGGAGGATCGGTATATTTGCCCAGTTCTGTAAGGGCAAATGTAAGTGTGGTCTGTCCGTTGGTATTAATGGCACCTTCAGGCAATTTTATGCACCAAGACGGCTGCAGGGTATCATTATCTTTGTTGTTCCATCCCAGCACTACTGCCTGGCTATCGTAATCTCCCCAATTGAGAGACAATTTTTGTTCCCGCCATTCACTTAGATCGGTGCCAACGATTATGCTTCCGGGTATGCTGGCAGTTGAAAGGTCGAAATCTTCCTGGAATGTGGCAATAAAAGATGATCCGGGCTGCTCGTATTGCGTAATATAAACCGTTTCGGGCAGCCACTGGCGCCCTGTTCTGTAATCCTTGAAAAACGTACGGTATGCATCATTTTTTTTAAGGGTAGCTTCGAGAAATGCACTAATATAAGTCTCAGAAATTTTCAGTTGTTCTGATAAGGGAAGAAGTTGGCCTAGGTTGAAAAAATTGATCCGCGGACTGGGGCCATCCTTATTTCCCCAAACGGTATTGAACTGACCATGGTTGGCAGCCCAGATGTATACTCCTGCCTTGAAACCTTCAAATGTATCAGAGAATTGGATCCTGTTGAATTGTCGCATACCCTGGTAAGAACTTACATCGGCATCGTGAGAGCCCTGCAGCACCAGGTAGCTGACATCCTTCAGTCTGGTGCGCTCATTGGTGGGTTGGTATTGACCGTCGCAGGGAGCAATGGCCACAATACTACGTATGTTAAAGTTGAAATCAAAAAGCTCGTTGGCATTATCAGGATAATATGGCAAGTTGTTGAATAAAGCAGCATGGGCAACGGCCTCTCCCCCCCTGGAATGGCCTATCAGTGCAATATTGTTCATATCTGCTTTCCCCCCGAAAAGGTGCCCGGGATCATTGTTCCAGGTTTGCCATGCTTCAAGGTGTTTTAAGAGAAGCCATCCACGGGCATCGTTTTCATTGCTCAGACCATCGAAGAAATTGGTGTACGAGCCATTGAGAAAGTTTTGATCAACAGAAGCCAGAATGTAACCCCGTGAGGCCAGAAGCTTACCCAGGTATTCATAACCAGGATCGGAATAATCCTGAGCCAAGTGGTTACCATGCACTACCAGCACAAGGGGAAAAGGGCCTGTTCCGTCAGGATACCATACTTTTGCGTTGAGGGGAAGTTCGGTGTTGTCAAAGCCAAAGTAGCGTGTTCTCATTTTTCCGCTAAAGCCTGACCATTTTGACAGAAAGGTTGACCCATCAACACTTGGTGTGGTAAGATCAGCATCTTCGCCGAATTCAGGCCTGTGCTTGTCAAGTCCACTGCCATAAGTAAGGGTCAGTACAGGGAAAGATCCTTTCTCTGAAGGATCGGGTATAGGAAGCTGCGCTGGTATCCGGTCCCCACTCATAGCGGCATTGTCGGGAATGGGCTGGTGGCTGCCAGGCTGAACCAGCCATACCATGGAAAATACCAGCAGTACTGAACCAATGATAAGTGAAGCAGCAATGATTCCTCTTGAGAGCCGGTTACGCTTTTTCCAACGCTTGATGATCAAAAGAATGGCACCACCTACCAGGCCAAATGACAAGAGGCTAAAGGTAAGCACCAACAATGTTCCCGGCATGTTGAGATGCAAAAACAACATGGTACCGGGAATTGCGGCAACAATGGCCACCGACAACCAAAAAGGAATCTTGGCGATCAGTCGCAGTAACTCTATTGCCAACCATGCTGACAGGAAGGAAACAGATAATACAAAGAGAATCAGCAAAACGGATGGTAGTACCCCAATGTACTTAGCCATCAGCATAGAAGAAATAATCGTAATGAGAGCGAAACCAATGAAAATACCCAGGGCTGCCCCCAACGCTGCTTTTTTACCTGGTAGCAGATAGTAAGATAGGGATGTCCTAATTTTTCTAAGTTTGCGCGAGAGGCTTTTGAAAAACTTTTTCATCTGCAGAAATGGATTTTGGTTTTTAACTTCGTTTCCTTTAGGCAAAAATTAATAGCAATAAGCTGAGTTAATCCAGCCAATTCAAATAAATAAGACGCGGACGCTCAATATTTGTTACTTTTTGTGAAAAATTCCAATTAAAAATTAAGAAAATAAGGAAAAACCGCAGTTTACCGAAACAAAAAACCCAAAGTCAAGCTTATTGTAATCCTTTTCGTAATGCACTTATAACATGAAAGTTGTGTCTGTATACTAAAGCTAAGGTTTAACAATAAGCCTACTTCCGGCCACGCCCATAGGTGAAATTGCTTTAAGGATATAAACAGCTGGTGGTAATACGGAAACATCAATAGCAAACTCGTTATTATTTACCTCATATTCCCAAACCAGGTTTCCACGAATGTCATAAAGAGCCAGGGTTTCAACATCATTCAAACCCGTAACCGTAACAAGCCCGGAAGCAGGATTGGGATAAAACTCCAGGGTAAACTGAGCATCTGAAAAAGGAGCCGATAAATATATACCCATTTCAATATCCAACCAGGTAGCCTGGTGATTTTGCACACTAACGTTGGGGATGTTTTTCGCGGGATATCCCGGTGCAGTAATAACAAGGTCGTAGTTTCCCTGAGCCAGGGGTCTGCTGAACCTGCCGTGGTCTTCTGAAGAAAAGACTTCAGAATTATCCTTGTCATATCCGGTGATGGATACCACTGCCCTCAAGGGTTCACCGCTATTGATGTCGGTGATTCTGCCCTGTATGCCATAAAGACTCTGCTTCATGTAGTTGATCAGAGCGCGGTAATTGTATTCCCAATGGGCTGGCAGCAAAGTAGTGGGCAGAAGTTTGGTATCAGAAATCTCCAGGGTAAACTCCCTTTGGTGGGCATAATAATTCATATAATCCTGCCTGCTGCCATACACAACATACCAATCGCCCCCGTGGGTAACTCCATTCTGGAAAGAAGGTCCCTGGGGATTCATATATCCGTCAGGGCTGTAATATCTTGCTGTATCAGCATACTCGTGCGAAACATACTGCCACCAGAAATGATCGGCATGGGTTTGCTCGGCAGAAAGCCACGAATCCCACGGATAATTGACACATTCAATTCCCCCATGAATATTGGCCGACATCACAAACTGGTACTGCTCCACAAGATCCATCATGGCCTGGGTTTCAGGTTGAATAGGTTCGGCAGGCATTGCTACCGGGTTGGGATAATTGCGGTTCAGGTCAATGCCATTTACATTTCTTCGGGTTGCACCCACTACAGTACTATTATCAGTTGTATACGTACCATCAGGGTTTTCATTGGGACAGATCCAAATTTCCAGGTTATTCAGCAACCAGGTAATCTCATCATTTTTATCATAATTATTGAGGAGATAATGGATCATTCGAAGCATCAGGTTAAATCCTGTTGTTTCATCACCATGGATGGTAGCCGTATACATAAATCGTGGCCGGTCGTGCGACTCATCAACATTTGAGGTAATCCTGCCAAAGATGATCTTCCGCCCCGAGGCTAATGTCAGGATTTCCACTTTCTCAAAAAGATCGGGAAAGAGGTCTTCATATTGCTGCATCATGCTTTCATAAGCTTCATAGGTTGGATAAAAGTCCCACTGGCTTATGTTGGCCATATCAACGCTGGACAGCATGTTGAACTGGCTTTTGTCTGTTGCGTTTCCCGGGGCAGTGAGCAGCGTATAGCTGATATCATATTCCAGAAAGCGGGCAAATTCGCGCGGATTGGCGTTGGCAATGACCGTTCGGGTATGGGGATCAAAAAAGTCAATGGAAATTGTAGAGGAAAGTTGCTTTAAAACAGAATCTTCCCGGGCTTCAAACCGAAACCATACCTCAGTACCGGGTTGCTCGTCAAATGCTTTGCCCATGGTGGCAAGGGGGGGTTGAGCAATAGAGTACGAGGCAATAAAAAACCCTCCCAAAAAAAGAAGAATGGATATTTTCAAGCAGGGTCTTCTATGTGGACTATCGGGTTTGATTTGCATTTTTCCGGGCTTGCGGTTCTAATGAAGTTCCTTAAAACTTTCGTTGAGCTGCGACAAAAGGTTGTAGGTTGATTTTCCAACTTTGGCAAGCGGAAGCCTCACATTGTTTTTGCTGAGTCCTTTTATGTCAAGTAAAGCTTTAACGCCTGATGGGCTTCCATCTGCGTAGATGGCTTCTATGATCTCGGCCAGTTTAAAGTGTAATTCCCGTGCCTTCACGTAGTCATTTTCCAGGCAATACTTTACCATTTGAGAGAATTCGCCAGGAAAAGCATTGGCAATTACAGAAATAACACCATCTCCTCCAATGGCCATAAAAGGCAATGTAAGTGCATCGTCACCTGAAATCACAAGGAATTCGTCCGGT
Organism: uncultured Bacteroidales bacterium; assembly: GCA_964453995.1. Lineage (GTDB taxonomy): Bacteria > Bacteroidota > Bacteroidia > Bacteroidales > UBA7960 > SKVR01. The sequence continues at coordinate 42,891 of CAYVQC010000021.1, forward strand.
CTTGCTTTAATAATCCTTGAGCACTGGGCAAGATCGCCTGATGCTTCCTTGATGCCCAATATATTGGGAACCTCGTTAGCGATCTTCAAAACTGTTTCTGAATCCATATTAGAACCTGTACGCGAGGGCACATTGTACATAATAACCGGTACAGGGCTTTCGCCAGCTATTGCTTTATAATGATTATAAATGCCCCTGGGCTGAGGCTTATTGTAATACGGGCTTACAGAAAGTATGGCGGAAATCCCGGTAAAATCAGTGCTTCTTATTTGGTTGATGATCTGGCGGGTGTTGTTTCCACCCATTCCGGTTACCACAGGTACTCTGTTGTCAACCATTTCGAGCCCGAAATTTAAAACAGCCGCCTTCTCATCTTCATTGAGCGTAACCGATTCGCCGGTAGTACCAAGAAAGACAATATAATCTACTTTTTGCTCTATCTGAAAATCAATCAGGTTTTCAAAGGATTTGAAATCAATACTACCATCACGGTGAAATGGAGTTATAATGGCTACTCCTGTTCCCTGGAATTTATTCTTTGCTTGCTGGGCCATTGTTTATCATTTTTAAGTAGTGGATAACTTGACTGCTGGTTTCTTCAATGGAATTATTGTCATCCACCTGCAGCATCAGATCATATATATCGATATATTTTTCAACATAGCGCCCGGTTTTCATTCTTGCCTTCGATATGGCACAGAGATACTTCACCAGGTGAAAATCCGAAGGAGTAAGATCGATCAAAAGATCATATTCCGCATCAATAAAATCTTTTACGTTTTGGGCTGTGGGCTTCTGGTTCCACGCAAAAGATTTTGCATCGCAAAAATCATAAACCAACTGGGGAAAACAATAATCTGGTCTTTTTTTCTGATTGACAAATCCCATAGTTTTCACCTTCTTCTGATCATCCTGGAGCTTCTTAACCAGCTGAACAATATGGCGATAGTTGTGCTCCTCTGATGCATCATACAAAATCCCCAGGTTTTTTACCTGCGAATATCCCAACAGTTTTTTGTTCCTGGCAACCTTTTTATGAGCTCTTTTCAGAAACCACTCCCGGGTACTATCCTTAATGTCTTTAATGATTTTCACGTAAACTTTCTCTTAATGGGTTCTACTTTTCAAAACGCTGTCCCTAACAACGACCAAATATAATAAATTATTGATTGTGTTCTCTTTTCAGGGCATGAATCACTTCTCCTATGTATATCCGGTGATAATCGCGTGAAGGGTACATTTTATGAATGGCCTTATCTAGAAAAAATTCAGGTTTTATATCGTCATAATACAATTTGCGACATTCCATTACAATCCTGGCTTCTTCAAAAAATACATTGCCCTTAGGGGTTGTTGTGGCCCTTAAGCCCTGGGTGCTCATTTTTTCAATATCTCTTCCTGAATTTGTTCCCAGCATTGTAAGGATATCCTTGTATTTTGTGCCGAAAAAACTCAGGGTAAAATGATCATGCTTCTCAATAAAGTCGAAGGTATACCGTTGGGGTCTCACAAAAATAATGGCTACGGGTTTGTTCCACAAAACCCCACAGCCTCCCCAGCTGGCCGTCATCATATTGTAGCTGCCGGTAGTTCCTGCAGTGATCAACATCCAGTCTTTTCCAACCAGCCGGAAAATACTCTCATCTATTTTATATGGGTCAATACTCTGAAAATCAACACTCATAATATTCCTGTTATATTTTATTCCATATTTATCTTGAATTTGCGAAAGTACCCAAAATTAGACTTAAAACAAATTCCCCTGAACATACTATTTCAACAGAAAATAAACTCACTGCAGCAAAAGGATAGGATGGGAAAAAGTGTGATACTACGGGATTAAATTGACGCGGGAAAGAACTTTATGGATGATAAGAAGGTTTATAGCAGTATTGACTATCTTCGCCTCTCTTAATGAAAAAAGGACATACAAACTGATATGAGCATCAAAATAACCGTACTGGGCACGGGAACTTCTCAGGGCATCCCCGTTATTGCCTGCAAATGCGCAGTATGCCAGAGTAAAGACCCACACGATAAGCGATTAAGAACCTCTGTACTCATTGAAACACCCAAAAACACCATCGCTGTCGATGCGGGTCCTGATTTTCGCCAGCAGATGCTACGGGAAAATGTACAAATGCTCAATGCCATCCTCATTACCCATAACCACAAAGACCATATTGGTGGAATAGATGACGTAAGGGCTTTCAACTGGATCCTTAAAAAACCCATGGAAATCTTTGGGCTGGACATAGCCCTGAAAACCATTATGAAGGATTTCTCCTATGCTTTTGAAGAGGAAAAATATCCGGGTGTTCCGCAAATCAACCTGCACGATATTGACCATAGACCTGTACATTTCAACGGCGACACCATTATTCCCATCAAGGCGGTGCATGGCAGTATACCTGTACTGGGATTCCGGGTGGGGAACTTTTCCTACCTCACTGATGCCAGCTATACGGCACCTGAAGAATTGGATAAGATGAAAGGAAGTAAGGTTGTAATTATCAACGCCCTAAGAAGGCAAAAACACCATTCGCACTATACCTTGCAGGAAGCTGTTGATATTCTTACTTTCCTGAAACCCGAAAAAGGATATCTCACCCATATCAGCCACCAGATGGGCTTGCACAAAGAAGTTAACGCTGAACTGCCTGAGGGCATCCAACTGGCGTATGATGGCCTGACCTTCAACGTGGATTGACAACACCCTCCATGCATCAAAATCACCGGGATTCCTGGTCTTTTTCAATCTTAACCCTTTTCAACAAATTATGGTTTAAAGGGTTGGTTTGCAGACCTGAAACATAATGGGGCAGGAACCGCACCGATTGGTCGTAAAACAATGGCACTACCGGGGCTTCGCGGATCACAATACTATCGAGGCGGTGGTAATAATCATATCGCAATGAATCATTTACGATAGACTTGGATTTTTCATACAACCGGTCGAACTCATTATTGGTAAACCTTGTATAATTGGGGCCTGCGGGAGTATGGTTGGGGGAATAAAACAGTGCCAGGTAATTTTCTGCATCAGGATAATCAGCGATCCATGATCCCCTGAAGAAGGGAGCTTCTGCCTTGGCCATAAGTTCGCGCAAAGTAGCCGGTGGCATTACATTGATCTGCAATTTCATGCCAATACGCGACAACTCATGCTGTATGTACTGTGCAATATCAAGATAAAGAGATGTGGTGGCAAGTTCTATGGGGGGCAGTCCCTGTCCGTTGGGATATCCGGCTTCGGCCAGCAGCTGCCTTGCTTTATCGGGATTGTAGGAATAGCCGCCCTGGTTTCTGTTAAAACCCGGCATCCCAACGGGTACAAAGCCGGCATGGGCAGGGGTGCCCAGGTTGTTACGCAGGTACCTGAGCATCTTTGCACGGTCAAAACCATAATTGACAGCCTGGCGCACTTTGCGCATGGAAAGTGCAGGGTGCACTGATGAATTGCCAGTATCCACCAAAATACCAAGGTATTCGGTGTTGAGGAAAGGCCGGGCGATTTTATAAAACCGGTCCTGGTATTTTTCCTGTAAATTGCCGGCAGGGGTCAGCAATTCATCCTTATAGCTGGCATCAATACGGGTGAGGATATCAAGATTTCCTTTTACAAATTCCAGAAAAGCGGTTTGTCGATCCTGGATAAAGCTGATAGATATGGCATCTAGGTAAGGCAGTCGCTGTTGTCCATCCCACTCAAAATAAGAAGGATTTTTTCTGAGCACCAGTTTTAGGCCTTCTTTCCACCATGCAAAACGAAAAGGACCCGTACCAACAGGTTGCTTCCTGAAGTCCCGACCGTATTTTTCCACGGCTTCACGGGGCACTACGCTGCAATACTGCATACAGAGCAATCCGGCCATAGGCGGAAAAGGCTCACTGAGTCTGATCAGTAATACGGTATCTGAAAGGGCAGTCATATCCAAACTACCATCGGTGCGGCGGGCTATAGGATTTAGGACCCAGGTGCCCGGAGAGTTTAACTCCGGATCGATGATTCGTGAAAAGCTATATACAAAATCACTGGCTACTACCCTCCTGCCCTTTCCCTGAGCAAAGGCCGGATCATCGTGAAAATAAACATCATCGCGAAGATAAAACCGATACTCTTTTCCATCGTCTGAGATCTCCCAGCGCCGGGCAACAGAAGGAACAACATTCAGGGCTGTATCGAGCTGAAGCAGGCTGTTGAAGATTTGAGAGGTGGCCCAGATATTGGCCTGATTGCGCGCATACAGCGGATCCAGTGATGTAATATTACCGTCTTCATTGTATCGAAAAACAGTCAGATCAGAAACATCTTCCTCAAAACCACTGCGACAGGAAACAAAAATTAACGGGATGGCGAGCACAAACAGGAAAAAATGCTTTTTTATCATTTTGATCTTCATTGGTTAAGGAATATCTGGAGCCTACCTGCACTATAATAGTAAGTGATTAGGTTTGGCAAAACAATGCTACGCAGGATTAAAGGCGTCGGTTATTTGCTTCCATGGCCTGCAAAATTCCAGGTTCCGAAATTACAAAAAGCTTTTTGAAGAAAGGGAAACAGAAGGGTAAATTTATAGCCACTACCTTTTCGAGGGAAACCAGGGAAAGAAAGCTGGTGTCTTCCTGATATATTCATCATATCCTGTTCTGCGCTTTACCAGGTCACGTTCCAGCATAGCAACACCTGAAATATTTATAATCAGCCAGGTCATTACCAACGAACCGGCAAGTGTGTACCAATAGCCATTGTATACAGCAAACAGTCCGAAGCCCCACCATACCATGGTATCGCCAAAGTAGTTGGGATGCCGGGTATATTTCCATAACCCACGATCCATTACCTTTCCTCTGTTCGTAGGGTCAGATTTGAAGCGATACATTTGCCAATCGCCCACCGTTTCAAAAAAGAAGCCAACCAACCATAAAAATACTGCAATGATGAGAACAGGTAAATGATAAAGCCCGTTCTGATTTGGATACAAACCACCAAGAAGAGTTACAGAGATAAAAGCCAGCAATGCACCCTGAAGCATAAATACCTGGAAGAAGCTTACCCACCAATAGCGTTGCTCGCCATAGTCCTTGCGAAACTGCCGGTAACGGTAATCCTCTTCTTTGCCATAGTTTCGGAGAAACAGATACGTAAAAAGCCGGAACCCCCAAATCATTACCAGGATCACTAAAACCCACTGATGAAAATCATCCATAGGCACCCGGAAAGCATACCACATAATTGCTACTACAAAGCCAAGTCCCCAAAACGGATCAACAATAGAAGCATTTTTCAGTTTTACACTCCATAGCCAAACCAAGGTCATAAAAACCAAAACGACCATAAGGCCTTCTGCCCAAATCCTTAAAAGACTAATCTCAAATGCCATGCTGTACTTTTTTGTATAATGCAATATCAATATCGGCTAAGGGAATATATGATACCCCCGCTATTTTCTTATGGTCTTTTATAGTAACGTTTATAAAAATACTTCCTGGGATAAAAAATGGCCATCAAAGGCAGGTATAGCATATAATCAAGGAAAACCCACGATGTTTCATATTCGATATCATCAATGATAAAGCATGATTTATTATTACGGGCCACCACCCGATGGGCATGTCTCCAGTAAACAATGCCAAAAGGTACCCGTAAGCCGCGATCCACAAAGCTGTATTCCCTGTGCGAGAGATGAGCCTCCTTGATGATCACCGTCCAGTGGCCCAGAAACGGTACATTGAACTTAAGGTCAATGATATCACCCGGTGTCTGGCCCTCATAACGTATTATAGATGCCATGGAAAATGGCGGCATAAGGTATTCGAACAGGTTTCTGTCGAATCCCTTATAAACCTTTTTAAAAGGTGCCATGATAGTTGTTACCAGCCGGATTCTCATTGTATTTTATTTTCAGCATTGTTCACAGCATTTAACCGAATACAGGAACCTCTTGTTTAATGAAATTAAAATAAAAATTAAACACACCACACCATTTTTGAGGTCGTTTTGCAGTTCCTCAAAAAACAGTGTGGCGGATTACGGGTTTGGGTAAAATCTTATTAGGGTTGGTTTAGTTTCTGTCGGATTAAAGCATCAGGATCTGAACAACAACAAAGGCAGGCTTCCAGAATGAATAAGCTTTCGTGTAATGCCGGGGTTGAACATTCGCTGCAACAGGCCTCTTTTGCGATTGCTCAATGCAATAATATCAATCTTATTGAGCTTACAGAACGACTCCAGGTTGGCAACAGGATTATCGCCTTTAATAAAACTGCATTCTACCTCGGTTTGGGTTGATATCTGTTTGAAGTAATCCCTGAGATTGTCCATTTTTACTTTATCCCATTTGTCTTCTGAGTTTCTTGATACATGCACACAGTATATTTTCACATCAAAAGCCGAAACGATATAAATGAGTCTTCTGATGGCCACATAGTCCGAATCGTCAAAATCAGTGGCATACACGATATTTTTGATTTTAGAGAAGTTTTCAAGACTGGTTTTATCGGGGATGGCCAAAACAGGAATCTTGGTTCTGTCAAGTACCCTGTACACCACACTTCCTATGATATCACTCTGTTTTTCGCCCTTTCCCTTGGTTCCCAGCACTATAATGCCGGGTTTGTAAGCCTTGGCGGTGGTGGCGATCTCATCCTCCACAATCCCTTCGCGCAGAGAGTAGCTGATCTTAAGATCTTCAAAACCTTCGTCAATAGCTATCTTCCTGATTTCTGCCACAAAATCAGACAGTTTTCTGCGTGCCTGTTCTTCCATTTCTCTCAGGTTTATATCCATATCCACCTGTATGGAATAAGCGTCTGTAATGGGCACCAGGTCAACAATGGGAGCATAAAACACATGCAGTATCTTCAGATCAGCATCGTATTTATCAGCAAGCTTGAGCGCATAAATACAGGCAGTCCTTGAGAAGTCTGAAAAATCGACCGGTACGAGAATACGACGAATCTCTCTTGTATCTTTGGCTTCCTTTTCTTCCTGGAAAGCTTTCAACTCCATAATAATCCGTAATGCTTTCTCTACATCCGATTCCCTGATCTGTACCTTTACTCCTTCCGATACTGCGCCCTGCAGGAGGTTTACATTTTTCAGATGGCATTCTATTCCGGCACTTTCGAGCCTTGCCTTTAAAACTTCTGCTGCAGTATAATGATCTGTTGCGATGGTTACAAGCCGGTCTTCCATGGTATCGTACTTTTATAAATTTATACTGTGAAAAGGAACTTATGATGCCTTAAATATACGAATAATTCCATAGACACACAAGCGTTGGATATAACAGAACATTTCCGTATGCAAAGCTTTGCAATAACACATTACATTTCACTTTTTTTGGCAGTAGACATATGTTATGTTCCCGAACCTTAAACAGCTTTTCCCTATTTTTGCCAACCATCGCTAATCCATGGCTATTCATTGGCCATATAAACTATGTGATACATGCTTACTGATATGAAAAACCTTTTATTGCTGTCACTTTTCACAGCTCTTTTTGCAGTACCGGATTTGCAGGCCGAGGATCCATGGCTGACCTATTACGAAATCCATGATCAAAACCGCACCCCTTCCCTGCCGGAAACTCTTTCTTTCAGCCAAAAACTGGCAGCGGCCTCTCCCATGCTTCACTATGAGGTATTTGGAAAAAGCCATCAGGGCAGAGACCTGGGGTTGCTGATCTTTGACAAAGACGGGGATTTTTCACCTGAGAAGATCCATCAAAAGGGGAACACCATTGTATTGATCCAGGCTGCCATCCATCCGGGAGAACCTGTGGGGAAAGACGCGGGATTATTGCTGCTCAGAGACATTGCAATACATGGCAAGTTCCTGGACATGCTCGATCATATTACAATCCTTTTTATTCCCGTAATGAATCCTGATGGCCACGAGCGCTTTGGGCCCTATAACCGGATAAACCAGGATGGTCCTGAAGAAATGGGATGGCGCACCAATGCCCGCAACCTCAACCTCAACCGCGATTTTCTCAAAGCAGACAGCCGCGAAATGCAACATTTTCTAAGATTGTGGCATCATTGGGATCCCCATTTTTTTATCGATACCCACTCTACCAACGGGGGCGATTACCAATATGCCATGACCTATGCCATGGATATTTTCGGACACAACGATAAAGGGCTGGTTTCCTGGATGAGAGACCAATATATTCCTACCATAACGGAAGCCATGCAAAATGACAACTACCCCATTTTTCCCTATGTGAGTTACCGGTCATGGCACGATCCCCGCAGTGGGCTGCGCAGTGGTGTGTGGCATCCCATGTTTTCCAACAGTTATGCTGCCGAGCTCAACCGCCCCGGACTGCTCCTGGAAACACACATGTTGAAACCTTATCCCATTCGCGTAGAATCGACCTATCTGATGATCCGCCACACATTGGAATATCTTCACAAGGATGATCAGTTACAAAAGATCATCGAAAATGCCGACAAACTAACCGCTTCAGAGCAGTTCAGAAAAGAAAAATTTCCCTTGCGGTATGAAATCACTTCCGATTCGGTAATGGTGGAATTCCTGGGTGTAGAATACACAAAACAAAAAAGCTCTCTAACCGGGGGCGACTGGTTTATCTACAACCCCGATAACCCGGAAACCTATACTATTCCCTGGTTCAACAAAAACCGGGTTACGTATAGTGTAGAACTTCCGGAAGCTTATATCGTGCCTGTGGAATATTTTGATGTGATAGAACGCCTGACCATGCATGACATCGTAATGAAAGAAATTGAAAATGAGATCAGCCTGGAGATAGAATCTTACAATTTTTTTGATGTAACCCTTTCGTCACGCTCCAGCGAGGGCAGGCAAACCGCATCATTCAAAACAGAAGACATAACAGAAACCCGGGTTTTTGCGCCAGGTTCGGTGATCATACCTATGGATCAGCCGCAGGCCCGAATTATTGCCCATGCGCTGGAACCCATGGCTCCGGGATCATTTGCTTACTGGGGTTTTTTTAACTCAACATTCGAAAGAACAGAATACTTTGAAAGCTATGTTATGGAAGCCTTGGCCAGGGAGATGCTCGCCAATGAACCCTCATTGAAGCAGGAACTTGAAACGGCAATCCAGAATGACCCTGCCATGAAAGACAACCCTTATGCGATCTTAAACTGGTTTTATGAGCGCACCCCCTATTACGATCAGCGGCACAATATTTACCCTGTGGGTAAAATATCAGATCCCGGTGTGGTGAAAAATTTGCTTAACTAAAGACAGAGGCTGTCACACAACTGGTTTCTGGTCGTTGAGTATATCGAAACAACTGCCTAACGTAAGTAAAATAATAGCTTCGACAAGCTCAGCGTCCAGGCATAATACGACTATGAGACAGCCCCCCTTTTTCCTGAATGAGAATTAATCATTTCCAAAATAGTCTCCTCCAGGTGATGTTTTGGATTTTGTTATCTTAAAATGATATTTATCCCTGCCCTTGCACCGGCCCACCATTGCGAATTCCATTCCCTGAAGCTGTTTTCATGAAATGTCCAAGTGGCAAGTTCCATTTCAGAAGCTGTCCTACCGCCCGAAGGACGATACCAATGATTGTAAAGCACAGGTCCGCCAAAGAGCTGTATCCGCTCACCCACATTAAAGGTGTAAAGTGCCCTGAATTCGTTCAGATTATTGTTTCCCCAGCTGCGCCAGTTGCCATCGGTAAAAACAAATGACGAATGAGCCTCTAAATGCATAAAGGAAGTTGTGGTAAGATCGATGCGCGTTCCGATACCATACCCGCGGGCATATTGCATATTATCGGAAAAAGGTAAAATTCCAAGGGAAAATATATTGTAAAACACGGGCACGCCAATTTTGAAAGAAACACTGGCCAGCAGCAGTTCATTGACGCCAAATTCAAATTGCCTTAGCCCACCTTTTCTGGTGATGCTCAGAAAGCCTAACGGAACACCGGAAATAGTATCACTGATATTGATAAATCCGATCTGAATACCCTCTACCTTTCGTGCTACATTGAGAAAGCCAGCCACCTGCACCCCTTGCAGATCGCGGGCTACATTCATAAAACCGGCTGCCTGCACAGCTTCTGCGTCTTTTGCTGCAACATTGGCAAAACCGGCAGCAAAAACACCTTTCATATTACCACCGGCCACGTTCATAAATCCTGCTCCCTGCACTGCTTCTGCATCACCACTGGTTACATTCATAAAGCCTGCACCATTGACTCCCTTCAGATTGCCGTGGGTAACATTCATAAACCCGGCGCCACTGACAGAACTTACATCGCCATGGGCTACATTCATAAAACCAGAGCCCATAAGCCCCTCGTGCCCTTCTCGCATAACATTCATGAATCCGGCAAGGTTGATACCCTGTGTTTTCCCTTTATTCACATTAATAAACCCTGCCCCTTGCAGCCCCTGGAAGTTTCCATTCACAATATTACCAAACCCGGAAACCTGGAAACCCTCCACATTCCCCTGGTTGATATTGAGAAATCCACCGGCTTCAAAACCCTTTACCCCACCAGTAATCCCCATAAACAGGTTTAGACTGAACTGGTAACGATAATTATCGGTTTGGGAGCCTTCGGTACCCACCAGCGGGAAAAAACTTAACTGAAAATTGCGCAGAGGCTTCTCTTCCTGATTTTGTGCCTGGATGTTACCTACTGTGATAACCATTAGTATTGCGGCAATCCCTTTTAAAACTTTTGTTTTCATTGATGTTTTTATTTTTTTGTGTTACAAGATTGATAAACGATACGAATGCTTGTCAATCACTGTACCACAAAACGTAACCATATGAATTCCAAAGTTAAAATCCCCGATAGAAATTGTGATTTCTTGAGAAATGAGCAAGAACTGTTGAACAAGTGCACGAAATCGGACATTTGTGTCCGGCTGCTGCCCGGGAAAAGCCAGGAAATGAAATGTCACAGGAGGATTTTGGCAGGGAATAATTACAGAAAATCCCGGGTTGCTTTCTTATAAAACCTGTTGCTGCTGAATGGTTTCCTTTTTGGAAGATCCTTTGGAAAGAGCCCATAGACCAAGGGCTGTAATTGCGCCGTTTACAATAAGGATCTCAAAGCCAAATTTGTATCCCCACAGTAGTTCTTCCGAACTGATGCTGAGCAGATAACTCAAGACAGGAGACAGAATACAGATCAGAGGTACCCACTTATCTATTACCCTTCGCCTGGTGTAAAGACCAAAGAAATACAAACCCAGCAACGGACCGTAAGTATAGCCGGCTATGGTAAAGAGTTTGCTGATAAGGGCTGCATCATTAATAGCCCTGTATCCGATAATGATAAAAATCACAATTACAGAAAAGCTAATATGCACAAAGTACCTGATCTTTTTAATTCCCTCTTCTGTAATACCGGATTTCCGTTTTAAACCAAGAAAGTCAATACAAAATACTGTGGTAAGTGCGGTAAGGGTACCATCAGCGCTGGAGTAAGCTGCAGAGATCAACCCAAAGAAAAAGGTTAATCCGGCTGCCACACTCAGGTATTGCAGGGCAATGGTAGGAAAAAGGTCATCAGTAGTTTGGGTCAGGGCAATATCATATTTTCCTGCATAAATCCACAATACGGCACCCAGGAAAAGGAACATTAAGTTTACCGGAATAAGAATGAAGCCGAAGGTAAACATGTTTTTTTGTGCATCTCTAAGGTTACGGCAACTCAGGTTTTTTTGCATCATATCCTGGTCGAGGCCTGTCATAACTATGGTAATGAACATACCGGCTAAAAACTGCTTTACAAAAAAACGCGGGTCTGTTGCATCGGTAATAAACATGCGTGTATAACCCCTGTCAGTAGCCTCACCCCAGATCTCTCCCAGGCTCATCCCCAGCGAGTTGGCAATAATAAAGATGGTAATGATCACGGCCGAGATCATAAAAGTGGTTTGAAGAGTATCCGTCCATACAATGGTTTTAATCCCTCCCTGGAAAGTATACAACAGGATCAGGATCATGAACAATGCTACAGTTACCCCGAAAGGGATGCCCCAATGGTCAAAGACAAAAAGCTGAAGAACATTCACTACCAGAAACATGCGAAATGAAGTTCCGATGAGCCTCGAAAGGATGAAATAAAGTGCCCCGGTTTTGTATGAAGCAAAGCCAAAGCGCTTTTCCAGGTAGGTATAAATAGAGGTGAGATTGAGCTTGTAATACAGGGGCAACAACACCAGGGCAATTACAAAATAACCGGCCAGGTAACCAAATACGAGCACCATGTAGGAAAAACTCTCTGCACGTACCAGACCAGGCACCGACATAAACGTTACCCCCGAAAGCGAAGCCCCGATCATACCATAGGCTACCACATACCAGGGTGAGTTACGATTGCCCAGAAAATAGGCCTCATTGTTGGCGCGCCTTACAGTGATGCGCGAAATGGTAAATATTAACAGGGTATAAATCAGAAAGCTGAGCAGGATTAGCTGTGAGGTCATGAACCGCAATTTTTAAAATAAGCCGCAAAAATAGGGAAAGTTTTAATACTCCGGATCAGCAATTTACCCGAAACAGGTTTTATTATTTCTCCTGAACAGAAGCAATCACAAGGTATTTCATACCGTTGAATCCACCAAATGTGCCCAGGCCACCATCTACATTGCTGTAAATATGTACGGCTTCAGAAAAAGGAAAATCATCATCATGATAGTAATAGTTTTCCACACTCTGATGGAAGCGGTAATAATTGTAATCGGTTTGTAATACATGCACAAATATAGAATCTGTTTGCTCCAGATTATTGGGATTTCCGGGATTGTCGCCACCCATGTCAAAGTAGCCCCAGTATTCGGCCCTGAAGGCATAACTGTCGCCGGTGTCATCCTGGAACAATTCATTACCGCGTTCAAGCCAGATGGGATTGTTATAACAATATGGCTCATCCGGGTTATTATTCCAGTTTGTACAACTGTAAAGGGTGGTTGCACTGCGAAAGTATCTTTCTTTTCCATCGCCGGGAGCAGCCACCAGCCAATCATACCGGATCACCCTGTCACCATATTCATCATTTCCAATTTCCGGTTGGCCGATCTCCACACCGGCTACTTCAAAGCCAGGAACAAAGCACTCGGCCTCTACTTGTACACCTGTATGGGATTCTACCTTCAGCACGTATTCAAATCCGGCTTCTACCGGAAAAACTGAACCCAAAACGGTAAATGCCTTCAGTTCACTATCCCAGGTCAGCGGAACAAAGTCTTCTCCTTTTTTTGCAATGTACACATCGGCATCTCCACCCAATGTTTCATCCTGACTGGGATGCTGACTATAAGGCCTCGACCACTCTGCATAAACCTTAATGAGGCTGTCCTGCGGAGAGATAAACGAAAACACAGCAAGTTGGGGTTCACTGCCTGGAATGTCTATATTTTCTGCTTCACTCAGGAAAAAATCTTCACAGGAAGTAAGCATTATCAGCATGATAAAAAACGGAACCAGGAAAAAAGAAGCCTTAGCCCGTTTGCTTATTGTATTTGTGCCGGGAATAAACATAAACAGAGGATTTAAAATTTGTAATTTACACTGATAGAAGGAACTATGGGAAAGATACTTACCTGCATCAACTTCCTCATTTCATATCCCTGGTAGATTCCGCTTTCATCATATACAGCGCGGTTTTCCCAATAATAAAAAAATGGATTTTTGCGGCTGTAGGCATTATAGGCTCCCAGCTCAATGGATCGCTTCACGGGAACACCAAAGCGGGTAATATCCTTGTGGAACTGTACCCCCACATCTAACCTTTGGTAGGAGGCAGCGCGAAAACTGTTTTTCTTGTCATATACATTAGCCGAATTCCACCATACATCATAAAACGGATCACTTTCGCCCCGGTCGTACAACGGATGCGTAATAATGGGGAAGCGCCCGGTACCCAGATCATATGCATTTCCGGTAGCATATACCCATGTAGCACTTAAAGTAATGCGGGGAGATATCTCATAGATGCCTACCAGGGAAATATCGTGCCGCCTGTCGTAACGGGCCCAGAATTTCTCTCCAAAATTGAGATCATCAAAACGGTGTTGTATCCATGATAAGGTATAACCCAGCCATCCGGAAAACCTGCCTGCTTTTCGCTGCAGCAGGAACTCAATACCATAAGCCCAGCCTTCACCATTGGTAATGTTGTCCTCCCAGGTAAAGTTTTCAGCATTTTCAGGATCATCAATGAAAAGGAAGGAGGCTCCCTCTTTGTACCCTACGATATTGTCTGACTTCTTGTAATACCCTTCAATAGAGATCTCACTATCACGGTCGAGCCAGTCCCAGGCAAACCCTGTGGCAACCTGCCATGTACGTTGAGGTGGGATCTTGCCGGTAGTAGGCACCCACAAATCAGTGGGCAGCCCTATGCCGGTAGTACTGAGCAGATGCACATACTGGTTCATAGAGGCAAATGAAGCCTTCCAGCTTACTTCGGGATAAATTATAAGATTAGAATTGAAACGGGGTTCCAGGTACTGGTATGATCTGCCATCAGCAAGAAAATGGCTGAAACGGACACCAGGATTGATGCGCCATATGTCGCCAAAACTAATCTCATCTTCCACATAAATTCCTGATTCAAGAGAATAATGAATTTCCTGTGATCTCTCAAATCTTCCAATATCATCGTCGCGAAAAACTACTGCGCTGGGCGTAAATTTATGACGTGTAGTTTGTATACCTGCACGTACCAAATGATTGGAAAGAGGATTCCAGGTGATATCGTATTTCAGTCCTATATCCTGTATACCCGAGTTGTATTGCAGATCGAAAGCACTGGTGGTATTACTATAAAGATCACGGTCTTTTTCCCTGGCATAGATCTCAAGCAAATAATCAGAGAAGATAAAAGAAGCGTTGGCAAAGAGGCGGTCATTAAAAATGTGATTCCATCTTACAGTAGTGGTAAGATTTTGCCAGTAAAGCCCCCCTTCGCTTTCATTTTCAAAATCAAAGCTGCTGTTTGAATTTCTGAAAAAGAACTTATCCCGGCCCATGTAGCTACTCACAAAAATTCGGTTATTGGCATCAATATCATAATTGAGTTTGGCATTGAGGTCATAGAGATAGTATCCTCCATAATCATTACTTGGCATAAACGGCCTGATAAGAGCGTCGATATAGCTACGCCGGCCTGAAACTAGGAAAGAGGCCTTGTCTTTTATGATGGGGCCTTCCAGGGTAAGACGGCTGCTGATCAGCCCAATGCCCCCCTCTCCAGCAAATTTTTGTTTATTCCCGTCTTTCATCTGGATATCCAGTACCGAGGAAAGCCGCCCGCCATATCGTGCCGGGAAACCACCTTTATAGAGCTGCATGCTCTTTACAGCATCACCATTGAAGACCGAAAAAAAGCCAAACAGATGACTGGCATTATACACAATGGCATCATCAAGAATGATCAGGTTCTGATCGGGGCCTCCTCCCCTTACATAAAAACCACTGGTTCCCTCTGTACCTGACTGCACACCGGGCATGAGCTGCAATACTTTAAACATGTCCTTTTCCCCCAACAGCGTGGGAATATTGCGCATCTGCTGAATAGGAATCTCCAGGCGCGACATTTGCGCAGCCTGCGATATTCGGGTGATACGTTGCTCTGTAAGTACAACTTCCTGCAAATCAATGCTGGGATCAAGCTCAATGTCGAGTCTTACATTTTCAGTAAGAACAAGCTCTTTCACTACCTGTGCATAGCCCACATAGGAAAACACCACTTCTACGCTATCTTGCGGAAGGGTAATGGAATAAAAACCGTAAGTGTTGGAAGTGGACCCTATGCGAAGATTGGGTTCATAAACGTTGGCCCCTACAAGGGTTTCACGGCTGCCTTTTTCATAAATATAGCCACTGATGGTATAACGCTGCTGCCCCTGCCCATAGCAGGTACCTGTAAAAAAGTATATTACAGCAAATGCAAAGAACACAGAAAGTTTCATACGATGCATACAGAATGGGTTGGTTTACAGTTTGTAAAATTGCACAAAATATCTCATGTAACGGGCTTCTTGTTATAAAAATTGCTTTATATAACATTAACTTAACCCGACTGGCAGGATATTACATAGGCATACCAGGTACTAACAATTTATTTTCCCATTGCAATTTAGTGTTCATTAACGAACAAACTTGTGCGTTCACGTGCAATCCTTCCGTCCGATCTTTTCCACCTTAAGTCTTTATCATCTTATATTTCAAACAATTACATGAGTTGGTCTGAATGTTGATTTTTTGTCTTCAGCAACCCAAAACCATTTTCAACCATGAAAACATTCTACTTACCTTTACTATTGGTGATGTTTTATGCCAGCACATGGGCCAACGAACAAAACAACCGAACTTACACCACCCAAAAGATTCAAGCTCCCGCACCTGTAATTGATGGTGAACTGGGAGATGAGGCCTGGTTATCGCAAACCTGGGCTGAAGACTTTACACAGTATGAACCTTTTAATGGCAGAGAACCCTCCTTCAGAACCCGGTTTATGGTTGTACACGACAACAATTTCCTCTATGTGGCTTTAAGGATGTACGATGATGCTCCAGACAGTATTGTGGGTCGTTTGGCACGACGCGATCAGTTTGAAGGAGATATTGCAGCTATTGGTTTTGACAGTTACCACGACCAACGCACTGCCTTTATTTTTGGAGTAAATGCAGCCGGTGTAAAGTTTGATTATATTGCAACAAACGATGGTAATAATGAGGACTTTTCCTGGGATCCCACCTGGTGGGTAAGCACTTCTGTTGACAGCCTGGGCTGGGTGGCCGAAATGCGCATCCCTTTCAATCAGCTTCGCTTCGACCGCGACAATGATGGATTATGGGGCCTGCAGGTACAACGGGTTATTTACAGAAAAGGGGAAATGAACCTTTGGTCTCCCCTACCGGCCAACCCATCGGGTATAGTGCATTTCTTCGGTACCCTGAAGGGACTCAATGCCATAGAACCCCGAAGCATCTTCGACATTACTCCCTACGCGGTAACTTCCGCTGCACGCTATCCTGCTGTGAGGGGAAATCCTTTTCTCAATGGCAGCGATCACAGCTATAATCTCGGGCTGGATGCAAAAATAGGGCTTACCAACCATCTTACCCTCGATATGACTTTCAATCCGGATTTTGGCCAGGTGGAGGCAGATCCCTCCCAGGTAAATCTTTCCGCCTACGAAACCTTTCTGCAGGAAAAACGCCCCTTTTTCATAGAAGGTCGTAATATCACCAGCTTCAAACTCGGCATTGGTGATGGCGATATTGGCTATGATAACCTGTTCTATTCGAGGCGTATTGGCCGCAGACCCAGCGGAAGCATTCCCCTTGAGAATGGTGCGGTAATGAATTTCCCCAGCTTTACCAATATCCTGGGTGCCACCAAAATAACAGGAAAGACCCAGGATGGCCTGTCACTGGCTTTTATTGAGTCGGTTACTGCAGAAGAAAAAGCCGAAATAGATATTGACGGAAACCGCAGCTTTCATACGGTAGAACCTCTTACCAATTTTCTTGTTGGCCGGTTACAAAAAGACTTTTCAGATGGAAATACTATTATTGGGGGTATGGTTACCAGTGTGCACCGCAACCTGGGAGGCCCTTTGCATGATCAGATGCACTCAGCTGCATACAGTGGTGGAGTTGATATGTCGAGGTACTTCAAAAACAAAACCTGGGTACTCAATTTGAATATGGCCATGAGCCACGTGCAGGGAAGTGAAGAAGCTATTTTGCGCACCCAGCAATCTTCAGCCCGCTATTTCCAGCGACCCGATGCTGAACACCTCTCCATTGATTCTACAAAGACCTCACTGACCGGAACCAGTGGTAAGATCGAATTTGCAAAAATCGGGGGCGGGCACTGGACTATTTTTTCTGTTCTTATCTGGAAATCTCCCGAATTTGAGATCAACGACATTGGGTATGTTCGCCAGGCTGATCACGCCATTCAGCTATTTGCTGCCCGATACAGGCAATGGGAACCCAAAGGAATTTACCGCTCATTCAACATCGGCATAAACCAATATACCATGTGGAATTTTGCCGGCGACAACCTTGTAAACGGATGGAACATCAACGGATATATACGCTACAAGAACTATTGGAGCAGCAGCATGGGGATGCAGTTCAATCATAATGTTACATCCACCTCGTTGCTGAGAGGCGGGCCTGCTTTCCTTATGCCTGGTGAAATGTATGCCTGGTTTAGCTCAGGTACCGATAACCGCAAAAAACTAATGGCAAATGTAAATGCCAATATTGGCAGAAGCACCGAAAACCACATGAACCGCAACAGTGTATCTCTCGGTATTACCTACCGCCCTGCAAATTACATCAACATGTCGCTCAACCCTTCATACATACAGTACAGGAATACACTGCAGTATGTAAGAAATTTTTCCGATCAGCAAAAGTACCTCTTCGGCACCATCGACCAGCAAGTGGTTAGTTTTTCCTTCAGGTTGAATATTACTATTATTCCTGATCTCAGCCTGCAATACTGGGGGCAGCCTTTTGTAGCCGTGGGCAATTATTCTGAATTTAAATTCATTTCTGATCCCCGTGCAGAGGACTTTCACAACAGGTACACGCAATTTACGGCCAATCAGATTGAACTAGAAGACAATACTTATCGTCTGGATGAGAACATGGACGGCACAACCGACTATGAAATTGAAAAACCGGATTTCAGAGTAAAAGAGTTTCTTTCCAACCTGGTAATAAGGTGGGAATACCAGCCAGGTTCATCTATACACCTGGTATGGAGCCAGAACCGCTCAGGATTTGACACAAATGGCGGTTTGAGCTACATGCGCGACATGGACGAACTCTTCTCCGAAAAACCTTATAATACCTTTTTGCTCAAATTTACCTACCGCATAGGTGTAAGGAATTAATACACAGCCGGAGTTCTTAACAGTCAACAGTGTCTTATCTTACCTTACACGCATTTTTTTCTACTAATAACTGACTTTTACCGTAAGTTTGTGGTTCAATTTTACCAAAAGACTACAAACAAGCAATTATGAGCTCTGAAATGACTTTTAGATGCCAGTGGTGTGGCAACGACCCACTCTATATAAAATATCACGATGAAGAATGGGGAAAACCAGTGTATGACGACAGGATACTTTTTGAGTTTCTGATCCTGGAAACCTTCCAGGCAGGCCTGAGCTGGATCACCATACTGCGCAAAAGGGAATATTTCAGGATGGCTTTCGATGGTTTCGATTTTGAAAGAATCGCTTCTTATGGCGAAGAAAAAGTTGAAGAGCTTATGCAAAACCAGGGAATCATCCGCAACAGGCTAAAAATAAAAGCAGCCATTACCAATGCACAGGCTTTTATCAAAATCCGTAAAGAATTTGGTACTTTCAGCAAATACATCTGGTCATTTGTAAACGGCACCCCCCTGATCAATAATTTCACTTCTCTTAATGAAATCCCGGCATCCACTCCACTGTCAGACAAAATCAGTAAAGATTTGAAAAAAAGAGGATTCAAATTTACCGGTAGTACCGTAGTGTATGCTCATATGCAGGCTACCGGAATGGTAAATGATCATATTGCAGGATGTGTGGCACGGCAGACTTAAGGTCAACAATAAACATTGAAAGTCTCTTCTATTGGCAGGAATGAAGAATTCCGCTTACTGATCAAGGCACTTCAGATTTTTCTTACTTTGCTTTCACAATTGTCCGGTAAACATTAATTAATACTCCGCAAACCCAGATTCTATCGCGTCCCTAAGGG
>CAYVQC010000022.1:0-60307 GCA_964453995.1 uncultured Bacteroidales bacterium
GAGGCTGACATTATATTTCTCAACACCTGCTCTATGCGCGACAATGCCGAGCAGAAAGTGCTCAACCGGCTAAAACAGTTGCAATACCTGCGTAAACGCAATCCCGGCCTTGTACTGGGTTTGCTTGGTTGTATGGCCGAGCGGATGAAAACCTCTCTGCTGGAAGAAACACAGATGGGCATGAGAGTAGATATGGTCGTAGGCCCCGATGCATACCGCGACCTGCCCCAATTGCTGCTGGATGTAGAATCAGGCCATAAAGCGGTGAATGTCATTCTTTCCTCTGAAGAAACCTATGCTGATATTACCCCGGTGCGCTATGCCAGCAATGGTGTTTCTGCCTTTATTTCTATCATGCGTGGTTGCGAAAACTTTTGCTCATACTGTGTGGTTCCTTATACCCGGGGTAAGGAGCGAAGTCGAAATCCGGAGAGCATCCTTAGGGAAGCTCGTGAACTCTTCGAACAAGGCTACAGGGAGATTACCCTTTTGGGTCAGAATGTGAACTCATACTACTGGGGCGGAAACAATGGGGATGATTCCACCGACTTTCCCAAACTCTTGGCTGCGGTAGCCTCTGTAAATTCAGCCCTGCGGGTTAGGTTTGCCACCTCTCATCCCAAGGATATGTCTGATGAACTGTTGCAAACCATTGCCGCTTACCCCAATATTTGCAGGGCCATACATCTTCCTGCCCAGTCAGGGAGCACATCAGTACTCAAGAGGATGAACCGCAAATACACCCGCGAAGAATATCTCGATCGTATAGCGGCCATCCACCGTATTATTCCCGATTGTGCCATTTCTACAGATCTTATTGCCGGCTTTTGCGGTGAAACAGAAGAAGAACACCTTCATACCCTGAGTCTTATGGATGCGGTAGGGTTTGATTTTGCCTATATGTTTAAATATTCAGAGCGACCTGGCACACTGGCAGCAAAAAAGCTCGACGACAACGTACCGGAGGAGGTCAAAGGCAGGCGCCTGCAGCAGATCATTGACTTGCAAAGCCAGCTCTCCTTAACAAGCAATGAGGCTGATGTGGGCAAAACGGTGGAAGTGCTTGTGGAAGGAACTTCCAGGAAATCTTCTGCCAGGGTAACCGGCCGAAACAGTCAGAACAAGGTAGTGGTGTTTGACGACAACGGTTATAAGCCGGGCGATTATGTAAGGGTGAAAATTACCGCATGTACCTCTGCTACCCTCAGAGGTGAGGCAGTAGAATAAGATAATTTGCGTGAAAGAATTTCTCTTTTGGGTCAGCGCTTCATCAATAGTGCTTCTGCTATAATGAGATCTTCTGCTGTGGTGATTTTAATGTTTTCCCTGTTTCCTTCCGAAAGGTAAATCCGCTCACCTTTTCGTTCCAAAACCGAGGCATCATCGGTGAAGCTTTCATCATAGGCAGTTTCATAAGCTTTCTTGACGAGGTCGGCTCTAAAGCATTGGGGTGTTTGAATCATGCGCAGTGAATCACGATTTACAGGTTTATTAAAAGCATGCTCGACAATTCTGACAGACTCATTAACAGCGACAACGGGTATTGCATTTCCAAATCTTTCTGCCAGGTAAAAAGCTTCTTTGATGGTTTTTTGCGAAACAAGAGGTCTTACTCCATCATGTATGGCTACTAGTGCATGATCAGGAACAAGATGCAAACCGTTTTTCACAGAGTGAAACCGGGTGGGCCCGCCTTCGGCAAGTTGAATGTTGGGATGAAAATTATGCTCCTGGCAAAGTTGAGCCCACAGATTGAAATGTGCACGGGGAATTACCAGGATGATGTTTAAGGGGGAGGGATAATGTAAAAATACTTCGATGCTATGCATCAATACAGGTTTCCCTGCAAGGGGCATAAACTGCTTGGGCAGGGGGCTGTTCATTCGCATCCCCTTGCCACCGGCAGTTATAATGACGTATTTTTCGGGCATAGTTTACAGGATGAGCATGGCATCTCCGTAGGTAAAGAACCTGTATTTCTCCTTTACGGCGAGTTTGTAAGCTTTCATGAGCAGGTCAAATCCTGCAAAAGCTGATACCATCATCATGAGAGTTGACTGGGGAAGGTGAAAATTGGAAACCATGGCCGAAGCCACACTGAATTCGTAGGGAGGATAGATGAATTTGTTGGTCCAGCCTTCAAAGGGTTTTAACTGGCCATAGATACTAACCGACGACTCCAAAGCTCTCATGGTAGTGGTGCCTACAGCACAGATCTGTTGTCTTTTTTCTTTGGCACTGTTTACGATCCTGGCAGTAGCTTCTTCGATTATAAACTGCTCAGAATCCATTTTGTGCTTGCTGAGGTCTTCCACATCTACTCCTCTAAAGTTTCCAAGACCTGCATGCAATGTAATCTCTGCGAAGTTTACCCCTTTAAGTTCCATTCTTTTGATGAGCTCGCGGCTAAAGTGCATTCCGGCTGTGGGAGCTGCTACTGCACCTTCACGTTTTGCAAATACAGTTTGGTAGCGTTCTTTATCTTCAGGCATTACCGCGCGTTTGATGAGTTTGGGTAGAGGAGTTTCACCCAAAGACTCGACAGTTTTTTTGAATTCATCGTAGGTGCCATCGAAAAGGAAACGCAGGGTACGCCCGCGGGAAGTGGTATTGTCAATTACTTCTGCCACAAGATTGTCGTCATCGCCAAAATAGAGCTTGTTGCCAATCCTGATCTTTCGTGCCGGATCCACCAGCACATCCCACAGGCGGGCTTCGCGGTTGAGCTCTCTTAATAAAAATACCTCAATCTTGGCACCTGTCTTTTCTTTGGTTCCATAAAGCCTGGCAGGAAATACTTTTGTATTGTTGGTGATCATTACGTCACCATCATTAAAATAATTGATAATGTCTTTGAAAACTTTGTGTTCAATTTCCCCGGTTTTCCGGTGCACTACCATCAGGCGCGATTCGTCACGGTTTTCAGCAGGATTTTCTGCAATGAGCTCTGCAGGTAGATTGAATTTAAAATCAGATAGTTTCATTTTGTTGCAGTAGATTAAAAAAAAGGTGTGCAAAGATAATATAACCAAATGCCCATGTCAATAGAGGGTTTAATAAAATAAAGTAAATCAGGCTCTTTTGTTCAACCTGGCCCTTAGAATTTCTCTATTGTGAATGATTATTCAGTTGTTGCAGTTGATGCTGCTTCATTGATAATTTGCGAAAGTTGTTCGGGTGACAGGGCTTGCTCCACGGAAAATTCACCAATGCGGGTGCGGCGCAATGCTTTAAGGTAAGCTCCCGAACCGAGTTGCTCTCCAAAATCGCGTGCCAGTGCCCTTATATAGGTTCCTTTACCACATACCACATTGAAATCTGCTTCCGGAAGTTCCCATCTGACAATATCGAAAGATTTTATCTCAATAACATTTGCCTTGAGTTGAAGCTGATCTCCCGCCCGGGCATGCTCATATGCGCGTTTACCTTCTATTTTCTTGGCAGAGAAAAGAGGGGGTATTTGCAAGATTTTGCCCTGGAACTTTTGTGCGACTGCATGCACAGTATCTTCATTGATATGATCTGTTGGATAAACCTGGTCTGGCTGGGTTTCCAAATCAGAGGAGGGGGTAGTGGCCCCGATATAAAAAGTACCTGTATATTCTTTTTCCCTTGCCTGGAAAGCATCAATACTCCTGGTCATTTTTCCGGTGCATATGATCAACAATCCACTGGCCAGGGGGTCGAGTGTTCCGGCGTGACCTACCTTGATCTTTTTTAAGCCGAGCCGGTGCTTCAGCAAAGACTTGATCTTGTTAACCGCATCGAAAGAAGTCCAGTGAAGAGGTTTGTCAATGAGCAGGACTTTTCCTTCTGCAAATTCTTTTGCAAGTTCATGGTTTGAGGTCATTGATGAAGATTTTTTTTCGGGGTTTAGATAAGGCCTGTAACAATGGCAATTGTACCTGCGATCAGGCAATAAATTGAGAAATACACCAGTTTTCCTTTTTTAACAATCTTAAGCATCCAGCTGCAGGCAAATAACCCTGATAAAAAAGCTGTTACTGCCCCAATCGCCAGGGGTAGGGTACTGATGGTGGCCGCTTCGGGTGCTTTGGAGAGATCTATTACTTCCAGCAATGAGGCTCCGAAGATGGGAATCAGGACCATAAGGAATGAAAATCTTGTGGCTTTTTCACGGTCAATACCCAGGAAAAGCGCTGTACTGATGGTAGCTCCACTGCGGCTGATGCCCGGCATGATGGCCAGCGTTTGGGCCAGTCCTATTATAAGGGCACTTTTTACGCTCACTTCGTTACCTTTATTGGGTGAATACCGTGTAAGAAAAAGCAGTGAGGCAGTGATGAGCAACATAAAGCCAACAAATACAGTGCGGCCCTGGAAAATGGCTTCAATCTGATCTTTGAACAACACTCCGGTAAGACCTACGGGGATGGCCGACAAAAGCAAGAGCAGGATGAACTTTGTTTCAACGTTCCACTGGAATTTAAACAGGTTTATGATAAGATTGGCAATATCTTTCCTAAATACCACTACCACACTTAAGAATGTAGCACCGTGAACGATGATGGAAAAAGAAAGGTTGTCTTCTTCAAGGCCAAAAAATGCAGCGCCCAATTCCAGGTGGCCACTGCTGCTAACAGGCAAAAATTCGGTAAGACCTTGCAGAAGGCCTAGTATAAAAGCTTCATACCATTCCATAGGTAATTGTTGTTAACGTGATATCACAAAGGACAAAAAGGTACCGTGCACGACTGGCCCTCTATCTACTTCTGTTTTTTGCTTTTTAATATGGAATATATTTGAATCCCATATCCGAGTAATACAAGGAATGGCGCCAGGGTAAGCCTCCTGAAGCTGAAAATGTCTTCATTAAATACATTGGGGTCATCGCTTCCCCCTCCGATCATAAGGATGAAACCAAGGGCAGTAACTGCCAGCCCTATGATGAGGATGGTGTATTTGTTACGGTCGAACAAAAAATCGGTTGGAGAATTCTTTTTCATGAACTGGTCTTGTTTCGTATCACAAAATTACCCCGAAGGGTTTTATATCTTTTCAATTGTTTTAATACATGTACAGCTGGTCGGTCTTAATCTTCAGGTATTTCTTAACGGCAAACCAGGTGGATATCCAACTGATGATGATGCCAAGAATAATGACGCCAACAAAAAGGATGAACAGCATCTGTATGTCCTGGAAATCAATGAGCTCAGGTACCGATTGCTGTGCACCGTAAAGAGATAACAGCAGCAGAGAAATGGCCACTACCGACCCGATGATGCCCTGTATTACTCCTTTGATCACGAAAGGTTTACGTATAAATGATTGAGTTGCTCCAATGAGTTGCATACTCTTGATTAAAAACCGTTTGGCAAAGACGCTCAGCCTTATGGTGTTATTGATCAGGGTAAAAGCAATGATCAGTAACAGAATACTGAAAAGCAGAAGGGCAAATCCTATTTTCCTTACATTTTCATTGACAATATGGACAAGATTCTTTTGGTAATCCACCTCTTTTACAATCCGGCTTTGGGTTACTTTGCTTTCGAAAACCTCAAGACTATCAGGGTTTGCCCAGGCTGCACGCAATTTTACCTCAATGGATGGGAACAGGGGATTGTATCCCAGGAATTCCACAAAATCCTCTCCCAGCTCGGCAGTAAGCTCTTCGGCCGCTTTTTCGCTGGAAATGAATTCAGTGGTTTTTACAGCTTCAAGAGCATCCAGTGACTTTTGCAGATGATTGATATCTGCCATGCGGGCATTGTCCAGCAAGATGATGGAAAAACCAATGTTTTCTTTTATGTGCTCAGATAATTTATGGGTATGCATAATGATCAGACCCAAAAGCCCCAATACGTAAAGTACCAGGGTAATGCTGACCACTGTAGATATATAGGAAGTTTTAAGACGTCTTCCGATGATGATTTCTTCCTGACGTGCCATGGTAAAATTTGAAGTGCAAAACTAATAAAAATTTGTTACTCAAAAAGCAGTAATCATGTTGAGCTTAACCGTTATATTACTGCGACTTTCGGGAAGGGCATAAGGGCCATAGCGAAACAGTACCTCTACTCCCGGGCTCATACCAAAAATAACCCGGCGCACCCATTTCTTGGGTAAAATACTGTTGATGGCAAATCCCGATTCAAAATATCCTTTTTCCCACGATGTCGCATTCATGAAAAGGTGGCTCTGTGGGTTTTTCAACTTTCCCACTCCCACATTGGTAATGATTACCAGCTCGGGTTCATATCCAGGTCTTCGAAATAACAGGTTCTTAAAGCTATGCTGGAAAAACAGGGAAACGAACTGGTGAGCCACAAATTCATTCATATGCATGGTTCCAAAGCTGAAGGGAGAAGCCAGAAAATAATTCCGGCTACCAGCTTTTGCTGTAAACAACATGGGCCAGGGCAAATTATCGCGGTTGATCCATCCTGCTTCCGCAATCCAGGTTTGCTCTCCCAGCAGGGGTATGGAATAGGACATCTCCAGTGCTGCTTCTGCCTTTACAAAATCGAATTCACCCTGGTAAATGTTGTCGAATCCACGGGTGACAGTAAGGTAAAAAACGGGCAAGTCTGAGGGAAGACGAATGATACGCGCAGGTGTTTTCATCAGGGTTTCGCCCCACGCAAGGCGCATTCTTAACCGGGCTTCGAAAAACCGGTAGGAGCGAACCCCGTTTTGTCCTTCTTTAGGGATGAAATAGTATTGGTCTGTCCACCAGGTCTTTCCCCGGCTTAGAGAAAGCTCGGTCATTAAAGCATTTCTGAAAGACAGAAAAGAAAGATAACCCCTGCTCGCCTGGGTATAATCCATCTTGTCCATATAAAGATTGCGAACCAGGCTCGGGCTGAGCAAAAAACTTTGTTGCATCAGCTCGCTGCCACCGCGTTCAGATACATCTTTGTGAAAAGCTCCCCCCACCCGAAGATCGTATTTTTTCGACAGGACAATTTCGCCAAAATAACCGTACTTTTCCTCCCGGTCACCACTTCCCCAGGCATAATGTCCGCCAAGCTTTACCCTTTGCGATAACCCACGGTTGGTATGCAGTGCCAGCCCCAGACGATGCCTCTCAAAGCTGTTAAACCGGTAAATGCTGTTCACCGGAATGCTCAGTATACCAAAGGGGATTTCACCAAAAAACAAAGGTTCAAGGCTGTTGAACAGCCGGTCGAAATCTTGTACCGTACCCACACTATCCATGAAATGGTACGTGTTGATCTCTTGCTTTGATAGTGGTTCAGGCCTGTATTGTTGCCAGAATGTGTCGTTATGGGTATTGGCCTGGGGTGAAAAATCCATGTCAAAGGGAGCAAATTCGTTTCGGCGAAGTTCCGGATTGATCGCAATATTCCTGATGTAACTTCTTCCTATCATTTTGGCAGGGAACATTGAAGTGGGATTGCCGGATTCTGGGCTGAAAAAGTCAACCTCTGTATTGAGCTGTACCGGAAACCAAAATGTGCTGTCCTGTAGTTCGTATTTTTGTTGTATCCTGAAATGAAGGCGTCCCATGATCTGGCGTGCTGGTTCGGCAATAACATTCTGCAGGGCCCATTTGTGCGTGTTAATGTACATCAATCCTTCAAGACCATCGAAATTGGTGTTCTGCCCTGGCTTGTAACTGATAACAAAAATGGAATCGTTATTGAGCAAAAGAGTATCTTCCAACGAATAGCTGTAGCGGTTAAAGGCACTCTCATTGAGAGGGCTCAGGTACTCGCCTTCCAGCAAGACAATAGATTTACCATAAAAGGAAAAGGGTTGCAGCTCTGTGGCCAGCATGGTGAAGGTGGGGTTTTTCAATCCAGATACCCGGTTGGCAATCACTGTTTCATGGTTGAGGCCGGGAGCCCTGAACAGGCGTTCTGTTACCGATTCCATGATGAATACATGGCGGGAATCCAGAATATCAACCATGCGAATGAATGTTGTATCGCCTGTAGCCATGAAACGTTCCATGTAAAACTCACGATCGAGGGTGGCAAGAAACTTATTGTAACTGTTATAAGTGAAAGCATTGAGTTTTTCGGGATCATTGACGGATCTGTTGGCAATGGCATTGCGTACTATGCGGTGGGCAGGGTTTTCTCCGGAATATACCACAACTTCTCGCAACTCAAACGGGCGTGAGTGCATTGTAATTTCGTGCAGCTCTTTGCTGAACTCGACAGGATGTATCCTGCTGAAATATCCTACATACGACAGCTTCAAAAATGTAGTACCTGAAGGGACAGAAAATGAAAAATAACCGTCAATATCGGTCATGGTTCCTGTGGTGGTTTCCCCGGCCACTATATGCACAAACGGCAGAGGTTGCCCCGTTTCAGCATCTGTAACACGGCCCTTCACCTGGGCGCTGGCTGAAATGACAAGAATCATCAGGAAAAGGAAAACAAGGAGCGGTGGGAACTCTTTCGATAGATAATGTTGTATGAAATGGTTGCTTACCCCTTCTTTTTTTGGCATATTGTAGTATGGTTGATTTAATGGAATAAAACTAAAAAAAAAGCAGATAAAAGTTGCCCGAAATCCGTTCAATTATTACCTTGCACCCGAAAAGAAACTGTTTTTTTGTTTCATTAGTATAATCATGCAGGGTATTGTTACAACTGGTAATCAATTTATCAACAGAAAACCCTGTAACTTGTTGTGTTAGCATTTAATTCCCATAGCTATGAGTAAGAAAGACGCGGTTGATAATCAGGAAAAAATATTTACGCTCAAGCCTTATGCCAGACCTTTGAGGTCTATGGCGTATGAGCAACGCAAAATTTACAATCCGGCATGGTTCCAGGGCAGCCGCGAAACAGAGAATTATTTCGAAGGATGGTACTTCAAGAATGTAAGTGCAGAAGGCGGACATGTTTGGTCGTTTATTCCGGGAGTGTCTCTTGTTAAGGGTGACAATCATTCTTTTATACAGGCCATAGACGGGCAAAGCGGCAAAACCTATTATTTTCGGTATCCCGCTGATTCTTTTTCATTTTCTTCAGAAGGGTTTGAGATATGCGTGGGGAGTAGTTTTTTCTCCGACAAAATGTTGGTACTGGATATAGATGATGGCCAGAATAATTTTAAGGGCGAGTTGCACTTCGAAGAATCGGTAACCTACCCTACCTGGTACAAACGACCGGGTATTATGGGCTGGTACCGTTATATGCCTTTTATGGAATGCTATCATGGCGTGGTAAGCCTGGACCATAAACTGTTTGGCCGGATTATACACAACGGCGACCTGATGATATACAGCGGAGGAAGAGGATACATTGAAAAAGACTGGGGTTCTTCCATGCCACGGGCCTGGGTGTGGATGCAATCCAATCATTTTGATGAACCCGGAACCTCTTTCATGCTTTCTGTGGCGCGTATTCCCTGGATTGGAAAAACCTTTACCGGTTTCCTGGGTTTCTTTCTGCACCAGGGGCAGATCCTCTCATTTGCCACCTATACCGGTGCAAAAGTTAATGGGTTGGAATACAGCGATAAACATGTAAAACTCACCATTAAAGGGAAAAAATATATCATAGAGGTTCATGCCCGTAAAACCTGGCACGAAGGAAAGAAAACCGCTAAAGGGAGCCTGAAAGCACCGGTACTTGGAAATATGGAACGTGTGATCCATGAAAGTATAGATTCAGAAATTGATGTCACCATCCGCGATCGCAGTATGAATGTGGTTTATAAAGGTACCGGCAGGCACTCTGGATTTGAAATGGTTGGTTATATGGAACTGCTGAATAAATAAGGATTAGATGCCTGTCACCCGGCATTCACCCAATGAAAGCCGTGGTTTCAGGATTGCCGGGGTTACATTTTTTTCATGGCATCAAGCGCCAATTCGGCGAATTCAACCAGGGGAATACCCACTTTTTCACACTCCATGATGTTTTCACGGCTTACGGATGCGGCAAAAGCTTTTTCTTTCATCCTCTTCAGAATGGATTTTGGTTTTACACTATGTACGTTTTTGTCGGGGTAAACAAGAGCAGTTGCTGTAATAAGACCGGTGATAGTTTCGCCTGCAGCAAGTGCATGGTGAAATTTTTCACTTCTCTGGCGGCCGTGTGCTGCATTTTCATTGTGAAGCATAATAGCTTCCAGAATATCTTCTTCAACTCCTTTGTCCTTTAATATTCTTACAGTTTCCATGGCATGCTGTTTCATATCGTGGGATGTAAACTCCACGTCCAGATCGTGGAGTAATCCGGCAAGGCCCCATTTTTCCTCATCTTCTCCCAACCTGCGGGCCATGGCACGCAATACGGCTTCGGAAGCCAGACAATGGGCTATCATTTTATCGTTTTTTACGTGTTCTTTCAATAAGGTTATTGCCTCATCTCTTTTCATGACGAATAAGTTTTGTTTGGGGGGCAAAAATAAAAAAAGCCTGGGTTTTGACGAGGAATCTCTTTAATGTTGTTAGTCAATTCCAACGTATTTTTCACTTATCTCCCACAATTTGTCCGCAATATCCTGCCTCAGGGCTATAGTGTCAGGCTTTTTAGGCCTGGATTTGTCAAAATATTCTCCACTGGTGTTTTCAACTTCAGGGGAGGTTGCCAGGTAAATTGTTGTTTTAGCCCCCTTCTCAGGTGATATCATGAACAACTCCATAGCTTTTACCAGCAACTTGGGCATTTTATCAAAGAGATTGGTGGAAACAACTCCCGGATGGAGACAATTTACAGTTACTCCAGTTCCTTTGAGTTGTTGCGATAATTTCTTGGTAAAGAGAATATTAGCCAGTTTTGACTGGGCGTAGGATTTCAGGCTCGAGAATTTCTTTTCAAATTCAATGTCGTCGAAATAGATCTTTCCTTGCCGGTGGGCTTCACTGGCAACATTTATGATACGGGCGGGCGCACTTTTTTTGATCAGATCAAGAAGCAGGTTGGTTAGTAAAAACGGTGCAAGGTGGTTTACCGCAAAGTTCATTTCGATGTTGTCTTTCGAAAGCCTTCTTTTTGATTCCCATATTCCGGCATTATTAATTAAAACGTGAAGTTGGGTATAGTTCTGTTTAAACTCGTCGGCAAAATCCCTGATGCTTTCCATCGAAGCCAGGTCGCAATACATAATATCAATATGGGATTGGGGATACTCCTTGAGAATGTCTTTTTTCAGCGCTTCCCCCTTGGCTTGGTTTCGAACAGGTAAAACAAGAGTGGCCCCCCTTGATGCAATATTGATTGCTGTTTCCCTGCCAATGCCTGAGGTAGCACCAGTAATCAGGCAGGTTTTTCCATTAAGATCCATGATTCAGTTTTTGATTTGGTAATTGATTTTGGTGTATACCAGGCTGTTTTTATCCCGGTAACGAAATAACTTGATGATAAACTTCTTTGTTCATGACCAATAAATGGGAAGGAAATATTTAGCCTTTTTTAGTATACACTTTCAGGAAACTGCTGCGATGCTGTCAAACAAAAAAAATCAATAGCTGTTTGTAGATGCTGTAACACGTTAAATATGCGAAAAATGACTTTCCTGATATTTTACTCCATTGTACTGTCAATTTATGGGCTTATCAATTACTATATCTTTCTTAGAGGAATGCAGGCCTTGCCGGATGGTAGCCTTATAAAAGCTATCTTCCCCTGGCTGTTCTGGATCCTTGTGAGCACTTTTGTAGCTGGCCGTATTCTCGAAAGAATATACCTTTCAACTTTAAGTGATATTCTCGTTTGGGTGGGTTCCTTCTGGCTTGGAGCCATGCTTTATTTTTTCCTGGCTCTTGTCATTATTGACCTGCTGAGAATTGTGAATTACTTTTTGCCGTTCTTTCCATCTTTCATTACATCTGGTTATGAAAAAATAAAACTGTGGCTCTTCGGAGGAATAGCATTAACGGTGATTGTGACCCTCATAGCGGGTCATATCAACACCCTTTATCCGGTTGTACGCACGCTCAATATATCCATTCCAAAACATGCCAACGGAAGGAGCCATGTTAATGCCGTGATGCTGTCTGATATTCATTTGGGCACACTGGTAGGTAACGGTCATTTCCAAAAAGTAGTAAACAAAGTCAATGAACTTGAGCCTGAGATCATTTTCCTGGTGGGTGATGTGCTGGATGAAGATCTAGAGTCGGTTTTACGGCAAAATACCGGTGAAACACTAAAGCAATTGAATGCACCCCTGGGAGTTTATGCAGTAATGGGAAATCATGAGTACATTGGAGGTGCTGCTGCTGCTTATGAATATCTTAAATCTTACGGGTTGAAGGTCATCCGTGATAGTGTGGTAGAGATTGATGACAGCTTTTATGTAATTGGCAGGGAAGACAGGGATAAGGAACGATTTACAGGCCGTAAAAGGCTTGCTCTTGATGAGGTTGCGTCGGGGGCTGATCCATCTTATCCTATAATCCTGCTGGACCATCAGCCCTGGCAATTGGAAGAAGCTGCCAGACTTGGTGTAGATCTTCAGTTATCAGGTCATACGCATCATGGGCAATTGTGGCCCCTGAATTATGTTACCTCCGCTATTTATACCGTGAGCCATGGATATGAAAAGATTGGCAATATGCATGTGTATGTATCCAGCGGCTTAGGTACATGGGGTCCGCCCATCAGGGTGGGAACAAGGCCTGAGATCATTCAACTGAATATCAGTTTTGATGGCAATTAAATAAAAAAGGAAATATTTTTGCCCGGTGAGCAAGTGGAGTTTTCACTACAATTTGGTTGGATTTGCCGGGAAATGGGGCAGGCGTATGGCTTGGGTTATGTATTGCACTGCTTAGGGCACTTACGAGCAAAGCCCCGGTGTTAACCTGCAGTCTGTTCTTTCTAATGTTTCTTCTGTTTTCTTTTGCTCCTCCAGGAACTGAATTTAGATATGATCTTACTGATTCTGCTGTAAACCGTTTGTGCTACTTCAAACCCATAAGTTATTCTTGATAAAAATGAAGGAAGGCTGGCAAGATCGCGAATACCTTCGATATTATTATTGATTCGGTTTTCAATAACAGCCATCTCATACCGCAAGCGCGCTTTTTCTACTTTGAGGTCGCTTAACCTCCTGATCTTGTTATAATGGGTACTATCCATAGAAGTTATTTTTTGGTGTTGTTGTTGACCCTGTCATCCTCATCATCCCTGAAGAATACGTTTATCAGGAATATTATGATTAAACGGCTGAAAATCTGACGCCTGAAAAGAAGGAAAACAAATCCGAGTAAAAGATACAATCCCGCTGTAAGAAGTAGTCCCAATTCAAAACTTCCCAACGCTTTGCCAAGATATATGGCAAGGGCAGCGGAAACAAATACTATTGCAGTAAATAGAAATAAAAGAAATATAATGCTCGAAATGATGATGGTCAGAGCTTTTACCGCTTTTTGAAAAGCAGTTACAATAATCAGCGAAAACCTCACCTCGAGATAAGCCTCTATGTTCTTCTTTAACTCGGAAATGTTTTCAAAGAATGATTTTTTTTCCATCAGGCAAAGGGTTATTATACCAATACTTGCTCAGGGCAAAAATACTGATACAGGATGTCTACCTTAATTATCAGACTTAAAGAGGTTAAGCGTCTTCAACTTTTTTGAATTTTGTCTTTGCATCGTTGGCAAGATCCTGAACATAACCTTTCATCTCGTCGAATTTTTCGCTCACTTTTGCGGTTACTTCCTTGCTAATCTCATCCGCTTTCTTTTTGATATCCTTGCGGGTATCTTCTCCTTTTTTGGGTGCAAACAAAATTCCGGCTGCTACGCCCACTGCTGCTCCAATAATGAGTCCTACCAGCGCTTTTCCTGTTGATTTATCCATGGTGTTAAAATTTAAAGGGTTAAACAATAATTTAAACAAATCAAGACTTTATATCGTCTAAAAAACTTTTTTATAAGTCAATCAAAGGTAACTTAAAATTTGGGGAAAGTCAATTTTCCTCTTCTAAATGTATTTCTTAAATTATATTTATGTAACGCACCTGAAGTAAATTTGTTTGAAATATGTTTGTGGCATCAGCATACACAAAAGGTTTTTCAACCTGAAATATTCCGGTACTCTATTTGTTTTATTTTGCAGTAAGGAACTATATGTTTATTTTTACCGCCCTGTATGAAGGGCAGGGACGTATTTTCATTCATTTTTACCATTTTCTTTCCATGAAACATGTTCACTTAAAATATGAGATTATAGAGGTCGAGGATGAGAGCCATCTGAGTGAAGAGGATAAAGAACTCGTTTCACTATCCCGTGAAATGGTTACCCATGCCTATGCTCCCTATTCCGAATTTAATGTTGGTGCAGCGATTCTGCTGGATAATGGCCAGATCATCAAGGGCAGCAACCAGGAAAATGCTGCATACCCAAGTGGTCTTTGTGCGGAAAGGGTTGCCGTTTTTTCTGCCTCAGCCAATTACCCCGGTGTAAAGATGCGTACCATCGCCATAAGCGCCCGTTCTCATCATCATGAAATGAATTACCCTGTTTCGCCCTGTGGAGCTTGCCGCCAGGTATTGCTGGAATATGAAGTTAAACAGCAAGATCCCATCAGGATGCTCCTAAGCGGAAGCTCTGGGAAAATTTATATCATAGAAAAAGTGCAGGACCTCTTGCCCCTTTCCTTTACAGCCAATGATCTTAAAAAGCTGTAATTTATCCCCAAGGTTGGTTTTGGCAGAAACCAAAATGCATTTCACTGGTTTTACATTATGTTTGATTCAATAATTTGAATAAAAATGACCAGGTATGAAAAAATCATTTCTAGTTTTTGTAATAACCGGAATTATTTGTTTTCTGGGCAGTGAAAAAATGAAGGCCCAGGATCTGAAAGCTTATCAGATCTTCAATAAATACGGCGATGTGGTAACTTTTGGGCAGCTGCTTTCCACCTCTCTGGAAAATGAAATTGTACTTTTTGGCGAACTCCATAATAACCCCATCAGCCATTGGCTTCAGCTGGAGCTAGTTATGGCGTTGCACAGAGAGGTTGCTGAAAATCTTGTTCTTGGAATGGAAATGTTCGAGGCAGATAACCAGCTGATTATCGATGAGTATTTTGCTGGACTGATTAATGAGCGCAGCTTTAGAAACGAGGCCCGCTTATGGAACAATTACAATACCGACATCAGGCCACTGGTAGAATTTGCACGTGAAAATGATCTGCGGCTTGTAGCATCCAATATTCCCAGAAGGTACGCAGCACTTGTAAACCGCCAGGGATTTGAAGGGCTGAAAGATCTCTCTGCAGAAGCACAAAAATTCGTTGCCCCACTACCTATTGCCTACGATCCTGGGTTGCCTGGCTACAAAGCTATGCTCGAAATGACTGGAATGCCTGCTCATACCAGCGAAAACTTCCCCAAAGCACAGGCAGTTAAAGATGCAACCATGGCTCATTTTATTCTTGAAAATTTTTCTCCAGACAATCTTTTTATTCATTTTCACGGGGCATACCATTCCAACAACTATGAAGGTATTGTATGGTACCTGAAAAAAACCAACCCCGATGTCAAAATCAATACCATCAGTACAGTTGAGCAGGAGCAGGTGAATATTCTCAATGATGAAAACCTTGGTATTGCCGATTTTATCATTGTTGTTCCCCAAACTATGACCAAAACATTCTGATTTTTTGCCTCACTACTTGCCTCTCCTGTTTTCTTCACTACTGTGCTTTCGGGAGCCATTGCTGGTCAATTTCCGGTTCCGTTGTTTCTTCGCTTTCTCATCCGTTTCAACAGTTCTTCGCCAACCTGTTTTAGTTCTTGCTGCTTTGAGGAGCTTTGCGGTATGCCAGTGCATTGTAAGGCTTCAGCCATTTCTTTGTTGATATTTTCCAGGTGGTACTGGCTGAGGGATTTTATATAACCCCTCTCCTGAAGATGTCGGGCAAGATATTCCTGTTCGGGTTGCCCCGGGGTTGGAATCATCAGTGCTTTTTTGCCAAAAGCAGCAAGGTCCATTACCGATGAATATCCTGAACGGCAAATGACCAGTTTTGCATGTTGAATGCACCAACCGATCAAATCGCTGTTTCCATGATCAAAGATCACGTGGTTTTGGTTAAAAAAAGGTTCCTGCGATCCGGGCAAACCCCTGAACCATACAGCACAAATGCTTGTCAATTGCTTTTTTAGCTCCTTCTCCAGGAGAGTCCTGTGGGGTTCAGGTCCCGACAAAATCACCAGGACAAAATCATCGGGAAGACAGTCCAGTGGTTTTTGATCTGGAGTACTGCCGGATAAGGAAAAACGGCTTAAAGGACCGGTATAAAGCAACGCACCCTGGTATGGAGTATGTCCGAGCTGGCCCGATAAACCAGGATAGTGCGCAAAATCTGGCACCAAACAAAGGTCGAAACGCCTTATTGCCCGGTGAATGATCCTGTTGGTTAATTTTTCAAGACTTTTCAGTGATGAAGGAAAACGGATAAAAAGCTGATGGGTAACAAATACTGAAAAAACGCCTGCCTGCCGTATCCCGTATCGATTGTCAGAAATGATAATATCGGGTTCTAATTCAGGCAGCCATTTGGAGCAAAATCTTCTTTCCCTGAAAAACCAGAGCATCATCGACGGTAGCCTTGATGCAATTGCCCATACCTGGCTTTTTTTCCTGGAATACCTGATTCTGGGTCCTGGCAGATCAATAAAAGTCACTTTTTCGCCAAATTCATCCCTCAGCATCAATAGTGGCAAACCATCCGCAGCCATGGTAACCCGGCACCCCATGTCAAGAAATACCCTGGCCAGGGGAATCATTCTGCCCGCATGTCCCAGGCCCCAATTAAGGGGAAAGAACATGATGTGGGGGGTCTTTTCCGGTTTGCTGAGCATAGCAGGGGCTGTAGTTATGAGGACAAATATCGTAAGATTAATGCAAAATACATTATTTGTAAAGCAGGTAAAAATAATAATTCAGATTGTGTTGGTTTATATTATTTAAAAATTCTAATTTTAAACCCCAATGCAAGGTGAAGCAAGACAGGCGAAATTGTTTCTTGCAAAAAGCCATGGCAAAATCCTGAAATTAACGATCATTTTTGATTTTACTGCTATTCCGGTTGTTGGAATCTAATGCCAGGGATTGACATCGTGTGATTCTCTGCAAATTAGGGGTTGAGTGTTTTCATAGGATTTTTAACATTTTACGCATATGACAGCAAAGCTATTTTTCTCAGACGCCAGGCTAAGTTTATTTTTGCTTTGGCTTGTAATTGCATTGCAATTCCATCCACTGGTATCAAAAGGACAGGATACCCTGCACATATATGAAAACTACCTGGTTGAGGAAGGGGAAGTGCTTGAAATAAACCCTGGAACGGTGGTTCTGTTTCATGGTTTTTATAATATTACTGTTGAGGGTTCGCTAATGGTGCTGGGAACAGAGGAATTGCCCGTGTTGTTTACTGCTTCAGATACCACACAGCTGTACAACACCCATGTGAACGAGGGTGGATGGAATGGGATCCGCGTATTGGAAACCGTTGAGGGCAGGCAAGATGGATTGGTGATGTTGTCGCATACCACCTTAGAATTTTCCAAGGCATCAAAACAGGATTTCGAACATGGCGGAGCAATCAGCATATATGGTGAAAGGGATGTGATCATACAAAACTGCCTTTTCCGTTATAATTACGCTTATCGAAGGGGAGGGGCCTTATATCTGGAAAGGAATAATGGCTATATATCCCATTGTACGTTTGAAAATAATACTGCGCATAACTTTGAATCGGAAATCTGGCCTTACGGTGGTGGAGTTGCTACAATGAACAGCAAGGCAGAGATCAGCTGGTCTGTTTTCCGGTTCAACGGTGCAACGGGTATGGGCGGTGGACTGAATGTGGAAAGCTCGCATGTTTGGCTGCACAACAATATTTTCCAAAGCAATGATGCCCCCCTTGGTGGTGGTATTGGTGTAGTTAGGAGCAACTCGTCCAATACCTTTTCCAACAATCTTATTATAGATAACACTGCCATGTATTTTGGAGGAGGTATTGCTTTTGTTGAGGGAGCTGTGGTGGTTGCCAATACTAACATTCTGAACAATAATGCCGGATATGGCGGAGCGTTGTATTTTAACTCGCTCAGCTGTCCTAAATTCTATAACTCTGTTATCCGCGGAAATCGCATGTATCCGGACACACTGAACCAGGTTTGGATTTTTGATGCCGTTTCAGCTCCAGAGTTTTACAATTGCAATATTGAAGGAGGATTTGAAGGGTTTTATGGCTCAGGAGGCGACGATTTTCCGGGAGTTTACCAGGACAATATTGATGAACCGCCCCTTTTTGCTGATGAACCCAATATGGATTTTTCCCTGCTGGAAGAATCTCCCTGCAGAGATGGCGGGTATCCACTCTCTGCCGATCTTGGTATCTTTCCACTCGATTTGGCAGGCAACAACCGTTTTAGCGGAATGTACGTCGATATGGGTGCCTGCGAATTTCAGGATCCTCATGCATATTATGGGCTCACCATTCAGGCCCAGGGGCAGGGAAACACATTGCCTGACACCGGAGAATATATGATTCAGGAGGGGACCGCTATTGAAATACAGGCCATCCCGGAAGACGGATGGTATTTTGACCATTGGCTGATAAATGATCAGATTATTCCTGACCAGGTATATACGGTTGAGGTGCTTACCGATACCGGGATCATGGCAATTTTTCTGCCGGGCACTTCTGCGCCCGCTACAGATCAGCAAAAGCTTTATGTTTATCCCAATCCGTCCACCGGAAAAGTCATTCTCTCTCTGGAATACGGGCAGTGCCCTGGCAATTGTATTTTGAATATCAGATCTTTCCAGGGCCTGTTGCTGGAAACACTGCAGTTGCAGGAAGTGGGAAAACCCTCGCATACCACCATTGATATCAGTGGCTATAGTGCAGGTTTGCTTTTTCTTGAACTGATCTCAGAAACCAATATTTACGTGGCGAAAATTATTAAAAGATAATTCGGCCGGTTGCTACAAATGCAATTATGCGGCAAAGTGGTGAAAAAAGCAGTTTGTTTGTATGAAAAACATTTGTATATTGCATTTGATTGAAACCTTTGTCTCAGGTTTGTTGATAAAGTAAAGAGGCCGATTTTTCATCATAAAAGTTTACTGTTTGTTATTGCAAGTAATATAATCACTTGATGGAAGATCTGCTGAATGGGTTTTTAGAATTTTGCTTTAAAATTATTCCATATTCGTAAACCAGATAATTGGTCTTGGCTGATTATGAAAAATGATGATTTGCTTTTCTACCAGGTAGCCCTCACAATGGTTCCAAAAGTAGGAGGGGTAACAGCCAAAAGGCTCATTGCTTATTGTGGCGGGATAGAGGCCGTATTCAATGAAAAAAAGGGAGCACTGATTAAAATTCCTGGTATTGGAGAAAGTATTGCCAATTCATTCAGGAAGAAGGAGTTCTACGATCTGGCTGAAAAAGAGATTGAATTCATCCGTAAAAACAACATCAAGACATTTTTCTATACAGAAAGCGATTATCCTGCCCGGCTAAAACAATGTGAAGACGGACCGATACTACTGTTTTACAAAGGAGAGGCACCCCTTGGCAAACAAAAAGTAATTGCGGTGGTAGGTACCCGAAATATTACCGAATATGGAAGGCAAAAATGTGCTGAGATCATTGAAGGGTTAAGAAGATTTGATCCCCTGGTAGTCAGTGGTCTTGCCTATGGCGTCGATGCCAGGGCACATAAAGTTGCTCTTGATAATAATATGCATACCATAGGAGTTCTGGGCCATGGATTGGATCGAATATACCCACCGTTGAATAAGCCTCTTGCCCAACGCATGCTGGAGTCGGTCGGGGGGCTTTTAAGTGATTTTGTCAGCAATACGAAACCCGACAGGGAGAATTTTCCCAAAAGAAACCGCATTATTGCCGGAATGGTTGATGCCCTTATTGTGGTAGAAGCGGCTGTTACGGGGGGAGCCCTGATTACTGCCAATATCGCCAACTCCTATAACCGTGATGTATTTGCCGTTCCTGGCAGAACCTCCGATATGTTTAGCCAGGGATGCAACAGCCTTATCAAAACCCATCGGGCTCACATGGCAGAGTCAGCTGCTGATATTGAGTACGTCATGGGCTGGGAAGAAGATCAAAACAAAAAAAGCAAGGGAATTCAGCAACAGCTTTTTGTTGAACTTGATCCGCAAGAGCAGCAGATTGTGGATATTATGAGGGAAATGGGTGATGTTTCGTTTGACTATCTGGTGAAAAAAACCAATCTTTCTTTCAGTAAGGTTTCTTCACACTTGTTAAATCTTGAATTCAAAGGTGTTGTGGGAACCTTGCCGGGAAAAATGTTCAGACTAACAGGAAATGGATAAACGGAAAACCGGCCAGACCAATAAGACCGGACCAGTTGTTTTTGTGAATGTAAACCTAAACAGTTGATAAAAGATTGTCAAGGTTTTCAAATTTCACCCTGTAATCTTCAATAGTCCTGTTGATTACCTCCTTGGCCTCACTTGAATCATAGGTGTGAGTGATTTCAACGTCAAGCTTGGTATTGGGCAGATCCTTGTAAGTGAGAAAATAATGTTTCAGTCTTTCGACAACAGGTGCCGGACATTCCGCAATATCTCGCATAGCACCGTACACTGCATCATCTTTAAGCACACAAATAATCTTATCGTCAGCCTGATTGTTGTCCAACATGCGGAAACCACCTATGGGTATTGCTTCCACAAGGATATCTCCGTGTGAAATCGATTTTTCTGTAAGGATACATACATCCAGCGGATCCCCATCACCGACCAATTCTTTGCGGCCGCTTTTTTCAATGGCGTACTCTGCTGTTCTTTCGGCACAAAGTGTCTGGGGAATGAAACCATACATTGCCGGCAATACATTGGAATATTTCTGTGGGCGGTCAATTTTTAAATATCCACTAACTTTATCTACTTCATATTTTACGGTATCGGTGCTTACCATCTCTACGAAACAGGTAAGCTCATCTGGTGCGTTCTTTCCAATATCAACTCCATGCCAGGGGTGAGACTTGTATCTTAATCCCATCAGGCGACCAATCGGGTCCATTATTTTATTTGCCATGCTTTTTTTCATATTACTTGTTGTCGCAAAATTAACCATTTATTCCCTGCTAGTGCCGGTTGGCTGGATTAAAAATGCTTATGTATATCACTCTGCATGTGATTTGTTGTTAAGTAAATGTAAATCAGTATGTTCTGATTATATGGAAAATCATGAAATCTGTCGATATGATTAAGTTTGAACAGCTATTTATTTAGACAAAAAACTTTTTTAATGCTTTTAAACGGAAAAATATGAGTTAATTTTGTTTTTTCATAATCTTTAACATCCTGCACGGGGTAGTTGTTTCTGGTCTGAAAATGAATATGTTGAGATCATATTTGATGAAGAAATTAGGTGTTACCCACAGCAAAAAAATTAGAATTATCTCGTATTGTTTAACGATAGGCAAAGGACTAAATTTAGGGATGTGCACTTGGTTTATGTCTAAATAAAAAGCACATTGAAGTATTGATTGTTTTTGTTAATCAAAATAATCGGGTTTTCTTTTGAGGTTCTTTTCTTTTTCCGGCATAAGTCGGTAGCACAGGAAGCGAGAGTTTTAACA
The DNA here is from genome assembly GCA_964453995.1 of uncultured Bacteroidales bacterium. GTDB lineage: Bacteria > Bacteroidota > Bacteroidia > Bacteroidales > UBA7960 > SKVR01. Next base: position 21,560 of record CAYVQC010000022.1, read on the forward strand.
ATCTTATTTTTTTTCACCAAACCTTCAACTACCTATGAAAAGACTTCGACTTTTTTTAATGTTTATTACATTACTGGTTGCAGGCATTTGTTTAAATACATCTGTTTTTGCCCAGTTGTATGGTCCTAACCTGATTGTCAATGGTGATTTTGCCGGAGGCAATACAGGTTTTTTTACGGACTATGTTTTTGTTGACCCCGAAGTAGGGGGGCCTAATAGCCTGGTTCCCGAAGGACGCTACACCGTAGCCGACAATCCTGGAGATTATCATCCCAATTTTACTGGAGCTCCTTTTGTAGGCGAAAATTTCCTCATTGTAAATGGTGCTACAGATATGGAGGTTTGTGGAGAGAGTCCGTGCGATGACAATTGGATCGTATGGCAGCAAACCGTAGAAATAGAAGAAGACAAGGATTACCAGTTTAGTTTCTGGTTGTCAAGTCTCGTAACTACATCACCTGCTCAACTGAGCCTTACCATTGAGATCAATGGGATGCCTTATTCTGAAGTGGTTATTGCTCCTGACGAAACTGAGATGTGGGTTCAGCAAATGTGGACCAATACTGAAAAATCTCAAACGGCTACCATCACTATTATTGAAACCACAAAGGTAGAACAGGGCAATGATTTTGGTATTGACGACATTGTTTTCAGGTCTGTAGAGTTCGAACCCACCCCCTGTCCTCCTCTTGATGTTACCATTAATGTTACCGATGTAACCTGTCCTGGTGAAGACGATGGTGTTATTGAGGTAATAATGGACGGTGTGAAACCCTTTAACATTTGCCTCACTTACGGCTGCGAAGAAGATATTGAGGAAGATAAACTCAAACTCTTCGATAAAGCGCAAACAGCTACTTATACTGGTCTGGTTGCCGGTTGGTATACCATCACCGTTTTTGACGGTAACGGTTGCCCCTTCCAGGAGTGCGTATATGTGGGAGAACCCGAGCCGCTGATGGGAATAGTTACTGACCTTATGAATCCATTATGTAATGGAGATGCCAACGGTATGGTTACTATTGAAATCTCAGGAGGAGTACCGCCCTATACCGCCAGTATGGGAACTGTTGAGGGAAATATTCTTACCATCAATGATCTGGGTGCTGACGAATACAATGTGGTGATTGAAGACTCGAATGGATGTGGTCCTGCAGAAGTTGATTTTGCTCTTGTGGATCCTCCCGTTCTTGTCGCTGATTATGATGCCACCGAAATACTCTGCAATGGCGATCCTTCCACAGTTACTGTTACCGCTTCAGGCGGAACACCACCTTACCAGCTTTTTGATGGGGATGTACTGGCAGGTGACCTTACAGAGGGATCTATCTCACTTGATGTTCCGGCCGACACATACAACTGGACTGTAGTAGACGCCAACGGCTGCGAAGCAATGGTCAGTTTTACACTGACGCAGCCCCCTGGGATTACAGGAGAAGTAATTGTTAATGAAATTCTTTGCAATGGAGGTGAAGCCGAGGTAGAATTAATAATTTCAGGAGGTACTCCACCCTATACTGTTGTAATGGATGGTGTCGATCCCATTGAAGAAGACGGTACTTTCACATTTATGCTTATGGCTGGGTCATATACCTTTTCTGTTACTGATGCCAATGGATGTGGATACTCTACTGATGTTGAAATTACAGAACCCCCATTACTGGAAGCCGGTTATGAAACCGACGGTATTGCTTGTTTTGGTGATATGGTTGACGTTGTAGTGTATGCCATGGGCGGTACCCCACCTTACCAGCTATTTGACGGTGATGCCTTGGCAGGTGACTTTGTAGATGGTGAGATTACCATCCTCGTTGGAGCAGGAGAATATAACTGGACAGTAGTTGATGACAATGGATGCGAAGCAGAAGTGTCATTTGTACTTGTTGAACCTGATCCTCTGGTTGCTGCTTTGGTATCTACCCAGGATGCTACATGCTTCGGCTTTGAAGATGGATCTGCCGTTTTTTCAGTAACCGGAGGCACAATGCCCTATACTGCTGATATGGGCGTGTTTGAAGATGGCACACTCATAATTGATGGCCTCGGAGCCGGTGAATATACCGTTACCATTACCGATTCCAAAAACTGCGGACCCGAAGAGATTGATTTTGTCATTGACCAACCCGACGAAATCATTGTAGAAAATGTAGATGTTGAAATTCCTCTCTGTGCTCCCGATAACTTCCCACAATGCAATACACCCTGGGGAGTAAACTGGATTGAGTATGAAGTTGGTTTCTCAACGTATGGTGATGGTGAGGTTGCTGAAGCAAGACAAAATCCTGACAATACAATTGGTATGCCCGATTACTCCAACACACCTCCCATTACCTTTGTTACCCTGGGGTATGGAGGTCATATTATTCTGGAGGCTGGTTGTTTGATCTTTAATGATGAAGGGGATGATTTCGAGGTAGTTGAAACATCCTATGGACAGGATCAGTGTGAAGACTATCCTGAAAAGGCCGATGTTTATGTATCGCAGAGTCTGGATGGACCTTGGTCATACCTGGGCGAAATTTGCCTCACAAGTGCTCTTGATCTATCCGATGGCATCGATAAAGATACCGAAGAACCATTCGTACTGGAATGGGTACAGTACATTAAAATAATGGATGTTTCCAATCCTGATGATTTCTCCAGTGGAGATGGATTTGATGTAAATGGTATTTACATTTACAACTCAGAAGATCCCATGCAGAATGCTTCAGGTATTACCATCGAGTTCTCTGGTGTTGGTGATGGAGAAGAACCTCAGTTTTTCATCTATGAAGGCGAAGAGGTGATCAGTATTTCCAATACTGCCGAGCTTTCTGGCTTACCCGCAGGAACCTATACTGTTGTAGTTCAGGTTGGCGAATGCTTCTCTGCACCCTTTGAATTTACTGTTCCTGAATTCCCCGAACCCATAGAGGCTGAAGTGGTGACAACCGATGTTCTATGCTATGGTGAAGACAACGGCACCGCTACTGTAACCGTTACCGGTGGTACTCCACCCTATTCATTGAGTTGGGAAGGCCTTGAAGAACCAGTTGTTATTGAAGAAGACGGCGGATCCTATTTGATCAATGGTCTTGCAGCTGGTACTTACACTATTGCCATCCTCGACTCCCACGAATGTCTTGGTGATGTTACCTTTACCATTGAAGAGCCTGAAGTGTTTACCGTTGAGCAGGATAATGGTGAAATACTTTGCTTTGAAGGTACCACATGGGTAAGCCTTGATATTCAGGGAGGTGTAGCTCCATACCTGCTTTCTGACAACAACGATGATTTTGAACTTGCAATTGATACAGCCGGCGAACTGGAACTTACAGGATTTGCCTACGGTGATTACTCATGGACCGTTATCGACAGCAATGGTTGCTCTGTTTTGGTAGAGTTCTCCCTCGACCAACCCGATGAACTAATCGCTGAAGTTGCCTACGAACCTATCCTTTGCAATGGCGGAGTTACTGATGTTACTGTTATCGCTTCCGGAGGCGTTGGCCCCTATCAGTTGTACGACACGGAAATCATTGAGGACAACCTTGTTGTTGAATCCTTCAACCCCGATGTTACACTCAACGAACTGGTCGCCGATACATACCTGTGGTTCGTTGTAGATGCCAATGGTTGTGCATTTGAACTGTCGTTCACAATCGAAGAACCTGAAATCCTTGAGGCAGAAGTATTCCCAGGAGAGATCCTTTGCTATAATGGTGTTACTACAGCCCTTGTGGTGGCTTCAGGAGGGGCTATGCCGTACAGTCTGTTTGATGGTGAAACCCTCGTGGCTACTTTCGATGATGAATTCCTGGTGGAAGATCTTATCTATGGCTCATATTCATGGACCGTAACCGATGCCAATAACTGCGATGTTATTGTTCTTGAGTTCGTACTGGAGAATCCTGAAGAAATTGTAATTGAAGTTGAAACCGTTGTTGATGCTACCTGCTATGGATATGATAACGGTGAAATTCATGTTTCAGCAACCGGTGGAACAGGAATGCTTACCTATTCTCTCAATGGAGGCGAAGGACAAGAATCAGGTTCATTCACAGACTTGCTTGCCGGAACCTATGATGTTTCTGTTACCGACGAAAATGGTTGTACTGTTACAATTGAGGTAGTCATTGAAGAACCCGATGAAATCATCATCGACGTATTCCTGATTGAACCTGCCGACTTTGGTGAGCATAACGGCGAGATCTGGGCTAATATTTACGGTGGCACCCCACCATACAATATCTGCCTCATCTATGGTTGTGAAGACATCCAGGATAACGGAGACAATTATGAAAAATCACAAGGCGTAATGTACTGGGGTCTGCAACCCGGAGAATGGATGATCAAGGTTGAAGATGCCAATGGCTGTATCGTTTACGAATGTGTTGAAGTTCCTGAGCTCGAAGAAGAAAAGATCGATGAAAGTGTTCTCTCTAGTGAGAATCCATCTGATCTTGATCAAATTGAGCTGGTTTCTTTCCCCAACCCGTTCAGAAACCATACGACTATTGAATTTATCCCGCGAAGCTCTCAGTATGTAACACTTGAGGTTTATAACCTGGTGGGTGAAAGAGTTGAGGTGCTCTTCCATGGGCATGTAAATGCATTTGAAGAACAAAAACATGTCTTCAAACCAGCTGGATTACCCAATGGAGTTTACTATGTAAGGCTTACAATGGATAATACTGTTCACTTCGACAAAATAATACTGGCGAGATAACAGGTTGTTTTCCTTTAAAATTGAAATACCAGAAGGGTCTCCGGGTTACCGGAGACCCTTTTTTAGTGTTTAGGCTTTTTTGCAAAACCAGCCATAACTCTTTGCAAACTTATTTGCTAATTACTACATTTACAGACGTGCTATGACGCACTTTACCCATCACGAAAAACACAAGTATTAAGTTTTACGTTTCTGGATCTCACTTTCATTATAATAAGGTTTGAAGAGTAAGGAAACGAATTGTTTGTGTTGATTTTGGCAGAACAGGTTCACATGCTTGGTTTAGCAGATTGCGTTTCATCTGAACACAGGAGGGATGTTGTTATGAAAAATGATTTACAGGCCCCATTGCCATGCCCGTAAAAGGAATTAAGAAAAGTGCCTGCATCCGGGATCGATCCATATCTTTCCAAGCCAGAAAAAAAGAGAGACTTTGAAGGATTATAAAAAACCTTTTTCCATAATAGTCTGTTTTGTTGTTTTTATGATGTCAATTTTCAGGCACTTTGAGGTGGCGGTTAGAATTCTCTGATATTTTTTGCTTTTGTGAATTATCTTTTATTATCGCTTTTTTCTTTCATTATATTTGTTGTTAATTTGTAAAGGGGAAAATTTTGAGATTTTAACTGATCACGGAAACAATCCAAAACAGTGAAAAAACTACCAATATACTTTCAAAAAGAAGCGGGAAAAACCATGATTTCCGGAAATAGCAGGTGGTTGGTGCCCCTGGGTTTCCTTTTGATCTTTGGATTGTTGTTTTTATCAGGTGTGCATTACCTAAATAGCTTCCGGGAACAGGTACTCCTGAAAACCCATAATGTACTTTCTGCAATTTCAGACAATAAAGCATCCCTGGTTGAATCATGGTTGAAGGAAAGAGAAAGAGATGCTTACCTTATTCATAACAATTCTACACTTAGAAGTCTCGCAAAATCGTTGTACCTCTCCCCAAATGATCAACAAATAAAACAGAGAATTGCTAATGAACTGGAAGTGTTTAAAACGTTTTATGCCTATAGTTTTTCATTTTTTGGCACTCATGACGATTTGCAGGCTTATCTTTCTGAAGACATGCTGCCATGGGAAAACAGTATTACTAAAATTGCGCTAAGTCATAAATCTAATGATATCATATTTACTGATTTTCTTAAGAGTACCGATTCTGATGATTTCCTCCTTGGAATGGTAATTCCAATGTATCACGATGAAATGAATAATGAATTCCTTTCATTTTTTATGGCAATCAAACCTAAAGAGGGGTTATTTGACATGGTTAGAGAAACCCATTCTAATAATGTGAATATCTATCACTATTTTCTTTTTTATCTGCAGGACAGACTGTATGTTTTACCCCCGGCACTTCCTGGGCAGCAGCCAGAACCCCCTGTCAATCAAAATGATGCCATGCACGAATCGGTGGTAGCAAACCTTTTGCAAGACAATGCAGGTATGTGTCATGGAAGAGGACTAAATGACCATAAGGTTTATGCCTCTCTTTCCAAAATTGGCGATACACCATGGATGGTGGTTGCCCAGATAGATGAAAGGGAGGTGGTAGATTCTGTAAGACAAAGAGCAATAGCATTCATAGGGTTGGCAGGAGCTTTATTACTGAGCTTTTTTGCCCTGGTTCTCATCTTCATCCGGAAGCAGCAGCTGAATATGTTAAAGATGAGCAGGGATAATGAGTTTTTACTCGATGATCTGATCAATAACCAGCCTTCGGGTATTTATCGTGTAATACTAACATCGGAAACAACCCCCAAAAGCAATAAAGGCAAATCGAAAGGGCCAGGCAAGCCGGCAATAACGTATCTGTTTGTAAGCAAGCAACATGAATCCATTACCGGGCTTAGTGAGAGTGAGCTAAAGAGCAATCCCACTGCAATTTTTGACGTGGTGCATCCGGACGACAGAAAAGATTTTCTGCAAAAGAATGCAGAATCAATCCATCGGCTCAGTCATTTTCAATGGGAAGGCAGGTTGCTGGTAAAGGGCAAATTGAAATGGGTCAGGTTCGAATCCGTACCCCGACTTACTCCACCCAAACAGGTCATCTGGACAGGTATTGTAGTGGATATTACCCTGCAGAAAAACCTTGAACAGGAAATGGAAAGAAGAGAAGCATTTGAAAGGCTTCTCACCCGGCTTTCTTCTTCATTTGTAAATGTTACCACAGAAAATTGCAATCGTATTATTGAAGAAGCCCTGCGCAAAATAGGTACTTTTTGCAATTCTGACCGTGCGTATGTTTTTTTATACAACGAGCAACAAAATATTGTAAGCAACTCTCATGAATGGTGCGATGCGGGTGTAGTTCCCCAAAAAGAATTTTTGCAGGCACTTCCATGTGATGAGATACCCAACTGGATGAATCAGCTTAGGGATTTTAAGCACATTAGTTTCCCGGATGTCAGTAAGCTACCGGATACATTTAGTGTTGAAAAAAGCATCCTGGAGCCACAGGGGGTCAAGTCGCTGGTTGTGGTTCCGATTATTTCAGAACAAAAGTTGTATGGCTTCGTGGGTTTCGATTCTGTAAAACAACACAGAAACTGGCAAGACTATGAGATACAGCTTTTGCGGGTTTTTTCCGATCTTCTTTACAATGCAATGGAAAGAAGTAAATGGGAAAGTAAGCTGCTGGAATCGCAGAAAATGCTGCGAACCGTGCTCGATACCATACAGGTAAGGGTTTTCTGGAAAGATCTTTCCCTGCATTTCGAAGGATGCAATGAGGCCTTTGCCAAGGATGCCGGAATGAGTAAACCTGCTCAGCTTATCGGGTTGGATGATTTCCAGATGCCATGGACAGATCAGGCGGAGAAATACAGAAATGATGATATGAAGGTCATTGCTACAGGAATCCCCATGCTTAATTTTGAGGAACTCCAAACAAGTCCCGATGGCACTATTAAATGGTTGAACACATCCAAAATTCCTCTGTTAAGCAGCCAGGGCAAAATTATGGGAGTGCTGGGAACTTACCAGGATATTACTGAGCAAAAACTTGCCGAAGATGCCCTGAGAACTTCTGAGAAAAGATACCGTACCCTGACAGAAAATGCTTTTGATGGTATCTACCTGCTGCGGCACAAAAGCTTCGAGTATGTAAATCAACGTTTTTGCGAACTAACGGGCTATTCTTTCGAAGAACTTACCAACCCTGAATTTGATAACTTTGAGCTTTTTTCTGCCGAAAGCCGCAAGATTGCCGAATTCAGAAGAATTGCCCGTAGTAGCGGGGAAGAATTGCCCAATACTTATGAGATGCAGATTATTACCCGCTCGGGAGAGATAAAAGATGTTGAGATCAGCACAAACATTTTGAGCAATATGGGGGAAGAGGACCTTATACTGGGTATCATGAGAGATATTACTGAGCGCAAAAACAATGAGAAACTTCGCAATGAAGTGACCATTGCCAACCAGGCCGCCAATTTTAAGCAAAACTTCCTTGCCAATATGAGTCATGAGATCAGAACACCCCTTACCGGGGTGCTGGGTATGATTGAAATTCTCTCCAAAACCAATCTTTCTCCTGAACAAACCGATTTTGTTAATACATTGAGGCTTTCTACAGAAAATCTCAGAGAGATAATCAATCAAATATTGGATTACTCCAAGATCGAAGCAGGAAAGATGAACCTTAAACCATGGGTGTTCAAAACAAACTCCCTGTTTTCCAATGCACAAAAACTATTTCGGGCAACCTGCAAAAGTGATGTAAAACTGTTTCTTGATATCAGCAACTCTATACCTTCTTTTATTGAAGCTGATGAGCAACGAATATCCCAGGTTATTAACAACCTGCTTTCCAATGCTATAAAGTTTACAAACCAGGGGGAAATTACCATTAAAGCTGATGTTGATAAGTGGCTCAACGATAAAGAACTTATGATTAAGATCCTGGTTGTAGATACTGGTATTGGAATCCCTGATGATGCCATCTCGCGATTGTTCTCTCCTTTTGAACAAATTGAACATGAAGATAAAAGATGGTTTGAAGGCACCGGACTTGGTCTGTCAATCTCAAGCGAACTCGTTGAACTTATGGAAGGTGAGATTGGCGTAATGAGTGCCCCCGGAAAAGGGAGTACTTTCTGGTTTACCTTTAAAGCAACCAGGGCTGGTAGCGATGACCCCAAACCCGGCAAAGCAAAAAAAACGGTAATAGACAATGCCAATCGGCTTCGAATTCTTGTTGCAGAAGATAAAGTTGTAAATCAAAAGGTCATCAAGATAATGTTAAAAACTCTGGGGCATGAAGTAGAACTTGCCAATAACGGGCAGCAGATCATCGACATCTTCAAACCCAATGAATTTGACCTGATCCTTATGGATATTCAAATGCCTGTCCTTGATGGGATCAGAGCAACACAGAAACTAAGGCAGATGTACGATAATTTGCCCCCCATTGTAGGCCTTAGTGCCAATGCTTTTGAAGGTGATCGTGAAAAATATATGAAACAGGGTCTTGATGAATACCTTACCAAACCGATAAAATCAGAAGACCTGGAAAAAATCATCCAAAAACTGGATATCAGAAAAAAATAGTACATTCACTTTATGAAGAATATCCTTGTTATTGAAGATAATTCAGGAGTTGCCGAACTCATTTGCGATACCCTTAATGAAATGGGATACTCAACCACGGTGGCGCCTGATGGGAAAAAGGCTATCGAGGAACTTGCCCGCGCAAAAGCCGATATGGTCATCCTGGACTATTCCCTGCCCGATATGGATGGAAAGCAAATCATAGCCGCCCTTGAAAAGGCCGGTATCAAAATGCCTTCTTTCATTGTGTCTACCGGCAGGGGCGATGAACAGCTTGCAGTAGATATGATGAAATTGGGAGCCTACGATTACCTCATAAAAGACAAAACTCTTATCAACAGGCTTCCCGAAGTCGTGTCAAAACTTGGTAATGACCTTGCCCGCGAAAAAGAACTTATTGAAGCTCAACGTGCTTTGGAGGAAAGTGAAGAACGGTTCAGAAATCTCGTGGAAAAAGCCTCTGACTTTTTCGTAAAGCTAACCCCTGACGCCCTGGTCGTATATGCGTCTCCCAACTGGCAGAACAATATGGGATTCTCTGAACCAGATCTAAAATCCCTTTCTGTTTTAGAACTCATGCACAAGGATGATAAAGAATCTTTTCGTTCTCACATAGATTATATTGCGGGGGAAGAGAACAGAAACTTTACAGCAGAGTTTCGTGTTTTTGACGCTCAGGGTCAATTGAAATTACATGCAGTAAAAGGATACTCAGTAATTGAGAAAGGACAGATCTTTATCAATTGCATCGCAAGGGATGTTACAGAAGAAAAACTGGTGGAAAAAAGACTTGCCAAGGCTGTTTTTAAGGCTGAGGAGGAAGAGAAAAAGAAATTCGCCGAAAAACTGCATGAAGATATTGGTCCTTTGGTTTCTGCTATTAAAATGGCAATGGGAAGACTAAAATCGATGCCTGGTTTTAGCCAGACGGAAATTTCTGTTATTGAAAATTGTGATGCCCTCGTTGACCAGGCAGTAACCAAGGTAAGAAACCTTGCCAATGATTTAAGACCCAATATACTTAATGACTTTGGCCTTGTTAAAGCCGTTAGATCTTATGTGAGCAAATTCGAAACATCCCATCGGGTGAACATTGATTTTCAGGTATCCGAAGATATGATTCAGCCCGACTCAACAGTTTCTATAGTTCTGTACCGATCCATTGCTTCTCTTATTTCATTTTCAGTTAAGAACTATAAGGTTTCTGCCATTAAATTGCAAATGCATAGCAGAGATAATGATATAATTTTGACGTATGTGGCCCATACTGATGGTGTGAAGAATGAGCTTGATGACAATATCATAGAAACACACTTTGCAAATCTTCAAAAACGTATATCCTCTATCCAGGGATCTCTCGAAACGTATGATGAGGATGTTTTCTCCCAAAAGGTTTTGGTTACTGTTCCTGCTCATGATGAACATATCTGAAAACAGCCACTTTGTCCTTTAAAACGATATATCTGTTTTTTTTGTTGGTTTTTTTGTTAATCTCCAAGGCATATAGAATATTTTTGTTGTTCTGTGTCTGAAAAATTGTATTTTTAATAGCGTTTTATTTCTGGTTTTGGAGATGTTTTATTCATAATCCCTTTGTGCTGGCCAAGCATGATTATTTCCAACGAATCCACTGTTGAAAACAGCCTGTAGATTAGGATTAAATATTTCCGAATTTATTTCCTGGCCCCAAAGCGTTTTTTATTATGGCTTCCTTCATCCGCAAAGCGAAAAAGTTTTACTATTCCCTGGTTGCTGCTGGAATCTTTTTTCCTGAAGAAACAGCAGGTACTACTTCCTTTCTGGAAGGACCAACACCTCTGCAGGCATGGAAGAGTAATACGAAAAACCGCAAAAAAAGCGATTGCCAAACGCTGCATGCAGGTTCTCCCTGGATTTTTGGATTGGCCACCATCGAGGAACCTTTTTATTCGAACATTGTATTCCTCATTTCCATAGCACTATTTCTTTTTTTGGGTGTTTTGGTTTTTTTCCTGGGAAACAGATTATTGAAACAAAACCGTGAGCTAAAGTTTAGAAGCGGAATGTTGCAGTCAGCCAATAAGATGCTTGAAGAGCTTCTTGAAGAAAGACGGAAGGCCGAAATAAACATCCGCGAAAGCGAAGAAGCCTTTAAAAGCCTGTTCCTTCAATCCGCCGATCCTATTTCGCTGCTGAAAAACCAGCGGTTTACAGATTGCAATCCGGCAACATTGCGGTTTCTGGGGTTGACAAATAAAAGCCAGTTCCTGGGCAAAACACCCTGGGATTTTTCGCCGGAGTATCAGCCTGATGGAGTGTTGTCAGAAGAAAAAGCCCAAAAACTTCTGGCATTGGTAATGAGCACAGGCAACTGCCGCTTTGAGTGGGAGCATTTACGATTTGATGGCTCTGCAGTAATGGTTGAAATCATGCTCACTCTGATCACCCTTAAAAGTGAACGGCTGGTGCATGTTACCTGGCGTGATATTACCGAGCGCAAAAGCATGGAAAAATCACTGCGGGAAAGCGAAGAACGCTACCGGCTCCTGGTTGATAACCAAACGGACCTTGTGGTTAAGGTCGACAAGGAAGGCCGTTTTCTTTTTGTAAGTCCCTCTTATTGCCAGCTATTTGGAAAAACAGCAGATGAATTGCTGGGGAGTACTTTTATGCCCCTGGTACATCCCGACGATCGGGAAAAAACAGAATTGGCCATGAAAAGTCTTTATAACCCCCCTTATCACATTAGCATTGAGCAAAGAGCTTTGACCCGGAAAGGTTGGAGATGGCTGGCATGGCTCGACACAGCAATTCTTGATCCGGAAGGCCAGGTAAAAGAGATCATTGGTGTTGCAAGAGATGTTACAGAAAGTGTTCATGCCCGCAATGAGCTGATCAGGCAAAAAACATTTATACAAACTGTATTGGATAATCTTCCCATTGGGGTGGCAGTAAACAGCATTGACAGCGGAGAAGCCAGCTATATGAATAAGAAATTCACCGAAATATACGGTTGGCCTGCGCAACAGCTCAACGATATCGAAAACTTCTTCCAGTGTGTATACCCCGATGAAAGTTACAGGCAAACAATGAAGCAACGGATCCTGGATAACATAGACAGTGGAGACCCACAAAAGATGCATTGGTCCAACGTCAATATTACAACCAGCAGTGGCGAAAAGAAATTTATTTCAGCAGTAAATATCCCCCTGCCAGAACAAAACATTATGGTTTCTACGGTGCAGGACGTTACCCAGGCAAGAGAAAGTCAACTCGACACCCAAAAAGAGCGCGACCGCTTGCAGATACTTTATTCTGTAGCCCGCAAGATCGGGCAGTCTGAATCGCTGGAAGAAGTCCTCAGGGATACCATTGAAATGATCTGCCGCCAGGCAAACTGGGAGATTGGCGAAGCCTGGCTGCCTTCAGAAAATGGCACTGAAATGGTATTTTCAGGTGCTTCCTTTATCTCAGATCATTCACTGGATCAGTTTGTTCAGAATAACAAAAAACTGGCGTATACCCCGGGCATGGGTATTCCCGGTATGGTATGGCAGCATAAAAAAGTAGTCTGGGTGGAAAACCTACAGCGGGAAAAGAATTTCCTTCGCAAGGAACAGGCGGCACACTGCGATATCAATACCGGGGTTGGCATCCCTGTTATGGACCAGGACGATGTGGTTTGTGTATTGATGTTTTTTATGAGGAATCCAGGCACAGACGATCAGCAAGCAGTTCAGCTGGTAAATGCCGTAGGAATGCAGTTGGGTGAACTCTTTCGCAGAAAAAAGATCCTTATACAAAAAGAACAAACCCTGGAACAGTTGCACCACAGCCAATACCAGTTGCAACGGGCACAAAAAATTGCTTCCATTGGCAGCTGGGAAGTTGATGTGGACCTGTCGTTCGTGAAACTGTCAGAACAGGCCCGCAAAATCTTTGGACTCAGTGATAGCGAAGTACCTCTGGCAACAATCAGGGAGTGTATCGTGCCAAAGCATCAGTCGGTAATGGAGAATATTATGCAGGAACATCTTGTAATGGGCAAGCCTTATGATGTAATGTTACAGATCAAAAGGCCTGACGACAACCAATTAAGGCATATTCACCTTATGGCAGAATACCATCCGCGGCAAAATACCATCATTGGGATTGTAAGAGATGTTACTGAATCGAAAAACAATGAAAGACTCAAGCAGGAAATCCTCATAGCCAACGAAAGTGCAAGATTTAAACAAAACTTCCTGGCACAAATGAGCCACGAGATAAGAACTCCTCTCACTGCCATTGACGGCATTATTGAATTGCTGGATAATACATCCCTGGATGATAAGCAAAAAGATTTCCTGGATACCCTTAAATTCTCCTCTGAAAACCTCCGTAATATCATCAATGAAGTGCTGGATTATTCACGCCTTGAATCAGGCGGCATAAGTCTGCACCCGTTTGTTTTCCCCCTGGATGAACTATTTTCAAAAACCGAAAAACTATTCAACTCCATCAACCGGGGAAAATTTACTTTTCGAAAATCAAAACCCGGCAATCTGCCCCAATATATCAGTGCTGACCGCCACCGTATCTTCCAGGTGATCAATAATTTTGTTTCCAATGCCGTTAAGTATGCCAATCCCGGCGTAATTACCCTGGAAATAACCGTTGCCTCCAGGGATAATGAGTTACAACCCGTGTTGAAAGTAATCGTACACGATCAGGGGCCGGGAATTGCTGACTCCCTTAGAAAAAACCTCTTCAAACCATTTTCGCAGATTCATAAAAATGATGATACCCTCATTGAAGGTTCCGGGTTGGGCTTGTCTATTTGTAAGGAACTTGCCTTGTTGTTGGGTGGTGAAATCGGTGTAGATAGCAACAGGGAAGGGGGAAGCAGCTTTTGGTTTACCTTTAAGGCAAGGGTGGTAGATCAGGATAAATATATACAGAAAAAAGAAAAACAAACCTCCGGAAAAAATAATACAAGGGGATTGAAGATTCTCCTGGCTGAAGATAAACTGGTCAATCAAAAGGTAATTTCTTTGATTCTAACTTCTATGGGGCATCACATAACCTTGGCTGGTAACGGGCTTGAAGCTATTGAAGTTTTCCGGGAGAATGTCTTTGACCTTGTACTGATGGATATCCAGATGCCGGTTATGGATGGAATTACTGCCATGCGTAAGCTCAGGGAAAAGTATTCTTCCCTTCCCCCTGTAGTAGGACTTAGCGCCAATGCATTGGCTGGAGACCGGGAGAAATTTATGGCGCAGGGTATGGATGAATATATTACTAAACCCGTGCGCTCCGACGATTTTAAGAAACTGATAGAGAGGCTGGGAATTTAGCCTGATGTTGTTTATTTCAAATTTTCTGTTGCCACATGGATGATATCCGGAAAATTTACTCCCTCTACGAACTTGGTAAAAGCCTCAGGTCTGTGATTGAGCGCACATATACTTCCACTTACTGGATCAGGGCCGAAATCGCAAAACTTAATTACTATCCCCGTAGCGGACATTGCTACCCTGAGCTTGTTGAGAAAACCGGCAATGTGATTCAGGCGCAAATGCGTGCCACTATTTGGGCCGCTGATTATAATCAAATCAACCGATTATTTGAAAAAGTGGCTGGAGAAAAGCTAAGAGAGGGAATGTCTATTCTTTTCAAGGCCTCTTTGGCATACCACCCTGTTTATGGGCTTTCACTTCAAATATGGGAAATTGAACCGGCTTTCACACTGGGTGAGATGGCCATGATAAAAGCCGCAAATATTGATAAACTGAAAAAAGAAGGGATTTTTAATCTTAATAAAACGCTTGTTATGCCTCTGCTGCCCAAGCGCCTGGCCATTATTTCCGTGGAAACCAGCAAAGGCTACAGCGATTTCATCAACATCCTCAGAAAACATGCAACAGGCTATGCCTGGTGGCATTATCTTTTTCCTTCTGTTCTGCAGGGTGAAAAAGCTGTAGAAGGTATTTTGGCTCAACTCAGACTAATAAGAAAGCTTCGTGAGCAATTCGATATGGTAGCGATCATAAGAGGTGGCGGTGGCGATATAGGATTAAGTTGTTATGATGATTATCATCTCGCCCGCGAAATTGCCACATTCCCTCTGCCCGTGATTACCGGCATAGGGCATGCTACCAATGAAACTATTTCCGAAATGGTTGCATGGGCCAACAAGATCACTCCTACAGATGTGGCTTATTTTGTTGTCGACAGGTTTAAAAACTACCAGCAACGCATCGATAAAGCTGCCGCAGTATTACAGGCCCGAACAGCAAATATTTTAAATGTTAACCGCCAGGTTCTTGGTCATCTTGTGCAGTATATATACCGTTTGCCATCCTATTACCTGTCAGAAGAAAAAAAGATGCTCCAGAAATACTCTACTTCGTTGCTATACAGTGCACGGGCTGTTGTTAAGCGCCATGCTGCAATGCCTGATATTATGGCCATGAAGATTTCTGCTGTCGTGCCAGGGGTTATTACATCTCAGCACTGCTCACTTGATAAAACGTTTTTAAAACTAAAGTTTGCCATTGATAATAACCTGGGAAAACAAAACAGCACCATTATCCATTTGAAGGCCAGGATTGATTTGCTCGACCCGGCAAATGTTCTCAAAAGAGGTTACTCCATCACTATGCTCAATGGCAAAGCCGTCAGGCAGGCATCGGAGATTAAAGCAGGTGACCGGCTTACCACCCGGCTGCATGAAGGAGAGATAAAAAGCAGGGCAGAAGGAGAACCGTTGTCCTGATGCTCAGTGGCGCTTTCAGGGTTTATAAAGCCCGAAGCGTTCATTGCGGTAATCAAATATCATAATATAATCGCTAAAGAATGCCTGTGAGATCTGGCCGCGGATACTTCCCGGTATTTTTTCTGAAACGTTGTATATATTGTGATTTTTAAGCGGAAGACCCTGGAAGAACACTTCTGCTTTAGGCAAATACCCTTCAACTTCAGAATACTCACCGTTCATATTTATATGTTTTAGTTTTTCTGCAGCGGGTTCAGAAGAAATAACCTGCCGGAAAGTGCGGTTGTGAAAAGTTAGCAGTGCTGGTCTGGAGCTTCCGTCGAAGATCATATCTATCTCCCGGTTGGCGATCGTTAAGGGCAGAACGATATAGCCGGCCTCTACTCTCATGGGTACAAATGTGGCCTTACTTTCAATTTCTCCGGGCAATTCGTCAAGGTTTGTAAAACGGGCCTGGGTATTATCCACCAATAGGATCTTCTTGTAGCGGTGGAATATACCAAATCCCATCTCTCCCTTAATCTGGTCATTTTGTGTTTGCCGATCCAGGGCTATGATGCGCATGTGATCCTGGCCAAGAAGATTGCGGTTTATGGTAATATCCAGATCGCGCAAAATCCGGTCTTTCATGGTACTTACTCTTTGTACGGTTTCCACACGGGTGGCAAAATCAGGGTTGCGGTAAACCATGCTTTCATACCCGTGCTCATATACAAAGCTAAAGGGGGTAGAGAGGTTAAAGATAAAGGTTTGCACCTCCGGTATTCCCCCAATGTGCAGGTTAAGGAGCATTACCTCGTTGGTGGTTTGTTCAAAGTAATCATTCTGGCTTTGCCATTGAAAAGGAAGCCACCGGATCTGATCCGTATTTTTTTGTTCTTCCGGGGATTCTTTTCCCCAAATAAATCCTGATATGACAACACTTGTCAGGATAGAAATAAAAAGACGCTTCATACAAAACAGGTTTTGGTTTTAAATGGTGTATACGTATGTTTTTTATGAAGGTTGCAATTTGTTCAAAACCAGTGATAAAACAAAAAAAGCTACCTCGTGGGGGAGGTAGCTTTTTCTGTAAATAAAGTGGTTCGATAGGATCAGTTGACCTGAAACTTAGAATCTTCAATGCCTGTGTTGATTTTAATCTCTTTTACTGTCATGTCAAGCATCTGGCCCTGTACCTGCTGTTCAATTTTGGAGGGGAACTTCAGGGTATAGGTTGTTACCGGTGCTTTCTTTCCGAAAAGGCGACCAAAGAAAGAAGGTTCTTCGCCGGTAACCTCCAGGTCCACGGACATATAGTCTTTTATGTTGCCGGTGCCGGCATCAGAATCCGTCCTGATCTTCAATCCGGTTTCCAGATCGTAAAACTCGCGTGATTTTTCTCCTGTCGAAGTAATTACTTCCACACGGTAAGCTTTTGTATCATCAAGGGTTGCTATACCTTCCAGGTTTTTTTCAATGCCATAATCAGCATAGTTCATTTCCATATTCATGATGGCCTGCATTTTCATAGCTTCAAACTGTGGTCCTTCGGTAAACTCCTGGTTACCCATCATACCTGTCATCACCGCTTTTTCGCCGGTGAAGATCTGGGTTTGCATTACAGATTCTCCCATGAGGGTTTCTACCCTGAGTTTATCGGGCGCTTTCTGGTACTGCTTCACAGTAAAGGTTTGTCCCATCATTGGGAATTCTATTACCTGGGTCATGTCATCAACCAATTTGAAAGCTTCTTTACCACCAATAGCCTCGTAGTATTTGGCCAGAACGGTTTCCAGGGTTACTCCGTCAGGAACTTCTTCCAGCTCAGGAGCCACGTATGGTCTTCCAAAAGCATCGAAGAATTCTACTTCTCCCGAGGCAGCAAAACGTGCAAGGGTTTGGGGTACCTCATCCATATTACCCGCTACCACTACAATGGCATTTTCGGGTTTCAGGTATTTCTGCGCCATTTCCTGCACATCTGCTATGGTAACGGCATTGAGTCTTTCCAGGTAAGTGGCATAATAATCTTCAGGCAGGTTGTACCTTTTTATGTTGCGTGCAAAGTTGGCAATGGTACGGGGGCTTTCCAGCGACCTGGCAAATTGCCCGGTCATGAAGTTTTTTACCAGGGTAAGATCTTCTTCGCTGATGGGCTCATCCCTGAGCTTGTTCATTTCATAGAGAATTTCCACAACAGTACTGTCGGTAACGCTGTTGCGCACTTCTGTTGAAGCAACAAAACGGCTTATGATGGGGTCGGTAGAAACATTGGAGCGTGCTCCGTAGGTGTATCCTTTATCTTCGCGCAGGTTTTGCATGAGCCTGCCGGAAAATACTCCACCACCAAGGATGCTGTTCATTACGCTCACTTTTATAACGTCTTCGTGGCCTACAGGAAGCTCAACGGGGTAGGTAAACTGCACTACCGACTGAAGGGCTCCGGTTCTTTCGGCAAAAGCTACTCTTCTTCCCTCGGGAGGAGTAGGAGTGGCATAAGTATGGGTGGGTACCTCACCACTTTCCCAGGTGCCAAAATATTCTTCCATAACGCGCTGGGCTTCGGCTTTGTCAATGTCGCCAACAATTACCATATATGCAACATTGGGTTTCCAGTAGGTATTGTAGTACCATTGAAGCAGATCTACCGTGATATTATCCAGGGTTTCTTCAGTTATTACTTCTCCGTAGGGGTGCCCGGGCCCGTAAGTTTGGGTAGTGGCAACATTGCGTGCAATAGCATTGCCATCGGTTTTAATGGTTTGCAATGCTGATTTGGTCTGGGTAATTCTTTTTTGCAGCTCCTCGTCGGGGAATGTGGGGTTGAGCAGCACATCAGACATGATCTCCAGCAGGCTTTCCTTATGCCTTGTGAGTGAAGAGGCAAACATGCCGGTAGAAGAAGTAGAGAGGTTAGCTCCCAGGAAGTCAATAGCTTCATCAATTTCTTCCTTGGTGCGGTTGGTAGTTCCTTCGCGCATCAGTGCTCCGGCAAACTCTACATATCCTTTGGATTCTTTTTCCAGGAAAGGGTCAATATCGAGGGTGAGCTGGAAAGATACAACGGGTACCTTGCGATTTTCTACCACGATTACGGTCATTCCATTGTCCATGGTAAAGCTTTCGAACTCGCCCATCTGAATTTCCGGCGCGGGCCCGGGTTCCGGACGCTGGCTTCTGTCTAACTGTGCGCTTGCCGTAAATACAACAAGCAGGCTGATCATCAGTATTGAAAATGCTTTTTTCATAATGTATTTCTTTTTTCGGGGGCATCTTTTCCGCTGTTTCTGCTTTGGCTCTTTTTGCGAAAATCAGCCCCTCTTTTATTTTTATTATAAAATTAGTTCAACGGGGTAAGAGAGCTGTTAACTTTCGGCTTTGGGCAACCAATAAAGAACTACCCGGTTATTCTCTTTGAAATATTCATTGGCAACGCGCATAATATCTTCCCTTGTCACCTGCATATATTTCTCTATTTCTGTGTTGATCAGATCAGCTTCACCAAAAATGGTGTAATAGTTGGCAAGGTTGTTTGCCCTGCTGGCTATGGTTGTGTTGGAGTTTACAAAGCTGTTCTCTGCCTGGTTTTTGAGTTTTTGCATCTCTTCCTCTGAGATCAGCTCATTTCTCACTTTGTCAAACTCTTCATTGATGATCGCTTCAATTTCTGCAGGGTCAACACCCATGTTGGAAAGGGCAAAGGTGAGGTTGATACCGGGGTGTTCCAGTCCAAGGGGGAAAGATATTACCTGCAGTGCTTTTTCCTCCTGGTCAACCAGGCGACGATACAGCCTGCTACTCTGGCCTTGCGACATGAGTGTACCAAGCATTTCAACAGCATAATAATCACGGGTGCCTTGTGCAGGAATACGATAGGCCATTACTACAGCAGGGATCTGTATTTCATCATATACCGTGTCGCGTACTTCAGCTGTTTTGGGTGGCTCAGCATCTATGGCCGGGCGACGGAAATCGCCATTGCCTCTTGGGATATCTCCAAAATACTTTTCAACCAAGCTGCGGGTTTCATCTTTATCAATATCGCCTGTAATCACCAGAACAGCATTGTCGGGAACATAGAACATATCGTGAAAGTCCTTGATGTCTTCATCGGTGGCATTGCGAATATGCTCATCCTTTCCCAAAACATCCCAACGGTAGGGGTGGCTGGAAAAAGCCCTTGAAATGGACTCAATCAGCAATCTTCCGTAAGGACGGTTGTCGCGGGTTTGTTTCATTTCCTCGGTTACCACATCTTTTTGAGTGGCAATACCAATGGAGTCAATTACAGGATGAAGCATCCTCTCGCTTTCCATCCACAAGCCCAGTTCGAGCTGGTTGGAAGGGAGCAGGATATAATAATTGGTTACATCAAAGCTGGTATAAGCGTTAAGGGTTCCCCCTGATTTCTCAACAATCTCTGAAAACTCATGACGGTCAATGTTTTCGGATCCCTCAAACATCAAATGCTCAAAAAAATGTGCAAACCCGGTCCGTTCATAATGTTCGTTCTTGGAACCTACATGATACATGATGTTGACTACTACATTGGGGGTAGTATTGTCTTCATGCAGAATTACATGTAGCCCGTTGTCGAGGGTAAACTCTGTAAATTCTATTTTGGGTGTGTTGCTGAAGGATACTAATCCTGTCAACAACAAAGCCAGGGTAAAGAATGCCTTAAGATGTTGTTTCATTTTTGTCCTTGTTTAAGTTAATGATTCAGATTCTATAGTAATAATTGATTCAGTTGTATGGTTTATCTGCCCAGATTTTCCGGACGGATAATAAGTCTGAATTTTTCTTTGAAAATTACACTGCTTCGTAGCTGTTGGTCTTATTTTTTTTAATTCTTATTGTTAATCCCTAAAGTAACAAAGAGCCAAAACGAATGTTTATCATTTTTAATGGACCATGCATTGTTTGTATTGTGCCGGTATCTAGTAGATTAGGTCCAGGTCCAGGTCGGTTCTGAGCTTGTCGAGGGCTGGGTTTTTTTCCAGCATTTTCTGGAATTTCTCAGTAGGAAGGTAGGCTTTTTGTGTTTTTATGGCTTCTCTGGTTTTAATGGTAAAATTCAACGCATAGTTGTTGAGGTTTTTTCTTAAAAAGCTCAGGATTTGAGGCTTCTGCTCGAAAATGTTATCCTGTTGTACAAGGTTATCTACCCCTATTTCTATGGTAAAATCATCAATGATTATGGGTGGATGCGTGTTGAGTGCAGTAAAAATGCTTGCACTGGTATGACGGTAATTTTCCTTGAGTTTGTTCCATACCTCCATAAGATCGCTTTCTGTAAAGGAATCCTCAGGTCTTTGTTCTTCCTCTTCAGGTGTTGTCAGTGTATCTTTTTTTTTTTCGTCCTCAGCACTGGATTTGTTGATCTTGATGCTGAGAGAACGGGGTGCGGACGAGGGAGTTGTTGCCGGTGGTGGCGATGATGAAACAGCTTTTGCCTGCTGAGGTTGCGACGGGCTTTTGGGTTCAGCAGCTGCTGTGGTGCTGGCATTTTGCGTTGAGTAAGAGGATGCGGGCCTGGCTGCGGGAGCTGCACCACCTGGGTTTCCTGCGGGTTGAGATGCCGCCGCTGGTGTTGTTTTCAGGGCTGGTGCCGCCGGGGTCTGTGGCAAGCTTTCGTGGTTGTGAAGCAATGCTGCTATTTGCAGCAGGGTAAGCTCTACATGCAACCTGCGGTTGTTGGCATTGCGGTAGGAAATATCACACTTGTTGCTCATGTCAAGTGCCCGTAATAAAAAAGCCGGATTGCATTGTGAGGCTTGCTCAAGGTATTTCTTTCTTATGCTTTCTCCCACATCCATCAGTTTAATTGTTTGTGGCTCTTTGCACATGAGCAGGTTTCGCAGGTGAGAAGAAAAACCCCCAATAAAGTGCGCCCCTTCAAATCCTTTGTCAATGATGGAATTGAAAAGAAGGAGTATTTCGGTATTGTTTCCCGAGAGGATGTGATCCGTCATGGCAAAAAAGTAGTCGTAGTCCAGCACGTTGAGGTTTTCTACCACTGCTTTGTAGGTAACATGGTTACCGGCAAAACTTACGATCTGGTCAAAGATTGACAGGGCATCGCGCATGGCACCATCGGCCTTTTGCGCTATAATATGCAGGGCATCGTATTCTGTCTCTACCTTCTCATTTCTGGCTACAAACTCCAGCTGCCGTGCAATGTCATCAATGGTAATGCGGGCAAAATCGAAAATCTGGCAACGCGAAAGAATGGTAGGGATGATCTTATGTTTCTCGGTGGTAGCCAGAATGAACTTGGCATAGGAAGGGGGCTCTTCCAGTGTTTTCAGGAAAGCATTGAAAGCCTGTGTGGAAAGCATGTGAACCTCATCGATCACATATACCTTGTATTTGCCAATATGAGGGGGTATACGTACCTGGTCTACCAGGTTGCGAATATCATCCACTGAATTGTTGGAGGCAGCATCGAGCTCATGCACATTAAAAGAATTGGACTCGTTGAAGGAAACGCACGATTTACAATGATTACATGCTTCAATGTTTTCAGTGAGGTTTTCACAGTTGATGGTTTTGGCCATGATCCGGGCGCAGGTAGTTTTTCCTACCCCCCTGGGGCCACAAAAGAGAAATGCCTGTGCAAGGTGATTGTTTTTTATGGCATTCTTCAGCGTATTGGTAATAGATGCCTGCCCCACAACCATATCAAAGGTGGCCGGGCGGTATTTGCGTGCCGATACAATAAAATTTTCCATGCTTTTCCTGTGTAGTTATGCTCTTGTGCATGCCCTTGGGCAAAGAGCAAAAGTATGGGTTTTTGCCCAAGGATAAAAATAAAAAATTGACAATTCAGGGCGGAATAATTGCCTTGAAAGGGTAGGGGATATCAGGGGATTGAAGAAAAGTTTTCTAACTTTGCCCCACCTTTAAAACTAAACATTTATCAAGACATGGAAAAAATTCTCGTAATAGGTTGTGCCGGTCAGATCGGCTCCGAGCTTACCCTCGAACTTAGAAAAATATACGGAGATTCCAACGTGGTAGCCACCGATATCAAACCTGCCGATAAGGAGATTACCGAAGGGGGTCCTTTTGAGATCCTCGATGTGCTGGATACCCACCGCCTGTTTGGCACGGTAAGCCGAAACAAGATCACCCAGATTTATCATTTGGCAGCGATCCTCTCGGGCAATGCCGAAAAGAAGCCCCTGGCAAGCTGGCATATCAATATGGAAAGTTTGCTCAACGTGCTGGAGCTCTCGCGCGAACTCGGCCTGGCAAAAGTTTTCTGGCCCAGCTCTATTGCCGTTTTTGGACCTACCACACCCAGGGTCGAAACACCTCAGTTTACCGTAATGGAGCCAAACACCGTTTATGGTATCAGCAAGCTGGCTGGCGAAAGATGGCTGGAATACTATTACCAGAAATATAATGTTGACAGCCGCAGTTTGCGTTATCCCGGCCTTATCAGTTACAAAACAGAAGCCGGCGGCGGCACTACCGATTATGCTGTAGAAGTTTTCTATGAAGCGATTCGCAATAAAAAATATGAATGTTTCCTGGCAGAGAACACCTATCTGCCCATGCAGTTTATGGAAGATGCCATCAAGGCAACCATCGAGGTTATGGAAGCTCCGCAGGAGAAAATTTCTGTGCGATCAAGCTACAATGTAGCCGGGATTAGTTTCAGCCCCAAAGAAATAGCGGCCGAGATCAAAAAGCATATTCCAGACTTTGAGATCTCCTATGCACCCGATTTTCGCCAGCAAATTGCCGATTCCTGGCCCAAGAGTATCGACGACAGCGTGGCACGCCGCGACTGGGGCCTGAAGAACACCTACGATCTGAAGCGTATGTCGGATATCATGCTGAAAGAGGTAGGGAAAAAGTTTAAATAAAATTATGGCGTTTTTCATCGATACCCATACCCATCTGTATCTTGAACAGTTTGATCCTGACCGATCTCTCGCAGTACAAAGAGCTGTTGATGCAGGCGTTTCCTACATGTTGCTGCCCAATGTTGATGAGGAAACCATCCTTCCCATGATGGCTCTCCACCAGCAATTTCCCCGGCACTGCCTTCCCATGATGGGCCTGCATCCTACTTCTGTAAAGCCTGGTTATGAACAGGTGCTGGAAAAAATGTACTCACTGCTGCAAGATGGCAATTTTGTTGCTGTGGGAGAAACAGGCATCGATCTTTATTGGGATAAAACCTGGGTTGACCTTCAGGAAGAGGCTTTCAGGGTACAGATTGAATGGGCTATTGATAAAAAACTTCCGGTGGTGATTCATTCACGCAATTCGGTAAACGAAATCAAAAATGTGATACACGACTACCGTGGAAGAGGATTGCGTGGTGTAATGCACTGCTTCCCCGGGAATGAGGCCGATGCACGTTGGTTCATTGACAATGGTTTTCTGCTGGGTATTGGCGGAGTGGTTACCTATAAAAAGAGCGACATGGCAAAAGTGGTACAGGATATTCCCCTGCAATATCTCATCCTGGAAACGGACGCTCCCTACCTGCCTCCGGTACCTCACCGTGGCAAACGCAACGAGCCTGGTTATCTTCCCCTGGTAGCTGAAAAAATTGCCGCATTGAAAAACCTTACTCCGGAAGAAGTTGCCAGGCAAACCACTGCTGCTGCCATGGAGCTGTTCAACCTCAGGTGAGGGAAGAAAAGACAATTGATTCCGGGTACTGCCGGAGTAAATAAAACTGTTATGACGAAAAAAAACAATATACTGGTAATCTATACCGGTGGTACCATAGGTATGGTGCAGGACTCAGAAAGCGGAGCCCTCAATCCTTTTGATTTTGATCATCTTACCGAGCAGATCCCCGAGATCAGGAAGTTCGGATTTCATATTGAAAGTATTTCATTCGACCCCATCATCGACTCTTCCAACATGCATCCCGAAGTTTGGGTAAGGCTGGCCCGCATCATCGAAGAAAACTATGAGAATTACGATGGTTTTGTAATCCTTCATGGTTCCGATACCATGGCTTATACAGCCTCTGCTTTGAGCTTTATGCTGGAAAATCTCTCCAAACCCGTAATCCTCACCGGTTCTCAGCTGCCTATCGGGATGATCCGTACCGATGGTAAGGAGAATTTCATTACTTCTCTTGAGATCGCCGCTGCCAAAAAAGATGGAAAGGCCGTGGTGCCGGAAGTGTGTATCTATTTTGAATACCAGTTGTACCGTGGAAACCGCACCCATAAGTTTAATGCCGAGCATTTCGAGGCTTTCCGTTCAGTGAATTATCCTGTACTTGCCCAGGCAGGTGTGGAGATCAAGTATAACTTTGGCGCCATACATGAACCCATAGGGCAGGAATTTCGCATTTTTACCAGCATGGATCCCAAGGTTGCTGTACTTCCCCTTTTCCCGGGTATCACCCGTGAAATCGTGTCATCCATTCTCAATATCAAAGGGATGAAAGCCCTGGTGCTGGAAACCTTCGGCTCAGGCAATGCCCCTACCTTCCCGTGGTTTCTGGAAGAGCTTGAAGCTGCCATAAAACGGGGCCTGATCGTTTACAATGTTACACAGTGCAGGGGCGGGAGTGTTAAGATGGGAAAATACGAAACCAGCGTGAATCTGCAGAGAATCGGTGTGATAAGCGGATACGACATTACACTTGAAGCAGCCGTGACCAAGCTTATGTATCTGCTGGGCAACAATTACCCCAACGATCGGGTGAAAAAATATCTGCAAACCTCATTAAGAGGGGAAATGACCGTGGGTTAAAATCCGGCGACTCAAAGGCAATTCCTTTTACTGCACCTCCTGGTTGAAGCCCTCTGGTAATACACCATACACAATCTGCCTGGAAAACAGGCAGCTGAGCATGCTCCGGAAAATACCGGACATAGAAAGCAAGCTGAGAAAACCCTGCAACGGAAGTATCGGCTTAGCTGGTACGGCACATTGCAAGGTATTCATCATATCCTGCAAAGCAGCCACCATCAGGCGTTCTTCCTCTTTGTAACCCTGTCTACCAGGTAAACGATGGATGTAAATGACTTTCCACTGTGGTTGCTCAATCCGATTTCGCAGGTACGGCTTGTGGAATAGCCGCTGGAAATGCTTTGGGTTTGTTCTTTGAGATGACGCAAACCATGGGCATTCAGTTCGGGATAGGTAAAGCCCCTGTCGCCGGCAAAGCCACAACAATTGGCATCTACCACCTTTACGTTGGTTGAGCAGAGCGAGGCCAGCTTAACCAGCGATGGTTCAAGCTCCATCTTTTTTGCACTGCAAACAGCAAAAACAGCCACTTCCTCCTCCACGGGGGTAAACACCAGTCTGTCCTGCAGATATTCAAGGATAAATGCCACCGGTTCATACAGCTTCAGGCCAGGTTCCATATTGTTTTTCATGGTATACAGGCATGGGCTCATGTCGCATAGTATCGGATATTTACCGTTTTCAGAAGCCTCCCGTAACGCCTGCTCCAGTTCATCCGATTTTTCCTTTCCCTGTGCCGTATATCCCTTGCTGGAATAAGCCATTCCGCAGCACAGCTGCTTCAGATTTTCGGGAAAGATTACTTCGTAACCGGCTTTATGCAACAGGGCGGGTATCTTGTCGGTGAGCGGTATCTTTTCGGCATAGTCATCAGACACGCCCATGGCCCTGTTGATGCAAGAGGGGAAGTAAACTACCTTCAACGGGTTTGCCTGATCCACCGGGAGCGGTTTTATCTTTTTTCCCCCTTGCGGAAAATATTCATTCCACCGAGGGAAGCGGTTGCCCAGCAATACCTGCATTCCAGCATTTAACCCTCGTAATGCCCTTGTGCCCACCAGGCGGTGAATGCCATGTGCCGTGTGCATTCCCAGGGAAGCCATCTTTACTACATAAGCAGTGTTGTGTGCCATCGTTGATGCTACTTTCCTTTGCCAGGGACCTGCCTGTTTTGCACGAATCAGTTTGATCATGGCTCCTGTATCAATTTTTACCGGGCAGTTGATGGCACAAAGTCCATCTGTGGCACAGGTTTCATCTCCTTCATAAGCAAAGCTATTTTCCAGTGCGGCAAGCATATGGGGCTGGTGACCGGTTTGCCTCAGCCTTGCCATTTCGCGCAAAACAACAATGCGTTGCCGGGGGCTCAGGGTAAGATCGTTTGAGACACATATGGATTCGCAAAAACCACACTCAATACATTTATCCACTACCTCATCCACAGGTGCAAGAGGCTTGAGGTGTTCCAGGTGGGCAGTAGGAGAGGGGTTGAGGATTACGCCCGGATTGATGAGATATTGCGGGTCAAAGATCTCCTTGATCTCTTTCATCAGTGCCATGGCCTGGCTTCCCCATTCCTTTTCAACAAAGGGTGCCATGTTGCGTCCGGTGCCGTGCTCGGCCTTCAGTGAACCGTCATATTTATCTACCATCATGGCCACCAGGTCGTCCATGAAAGCTGCATAGCGGTCAATTTCCTGCTGGTTGTTAAAGTCGGGGCTGAAAACAAAGTGCAGGTTTCCTTCCAGGGCATGGCCAAAGATTACCGCTTCGCTGTATCCGTATTTTTTGAAAAGCTGCTGTAGCTCAAGGGTTGCCGGTGCCAGTGTTTCCAGGGGGAAGGCCACATCCTCGATGATGATGGTGGTTCCTGTTTCGCGCATGGCACCTACCGAAGGGAACAGGCCCTTGCGGATGTTCCACAGCCGGGTATACTCTTCGGGGATATCCGTAAATTTTATGGGCAACACCGTGGGAATACCCAACAACCCCAGTTTGATCCTGTCAATATTGGTGTTCAGCTCTTGCGGGTTGTCGGCACGGGTTTCGATCAGCAATGCGGCGGCATCGCCAGGTAATTCTTTAAGGTAGGAGGGCATCCCTTTGTTGTTTTCCACCGATCGCAGTCCTGCCCTGTCGATGATCTCTACTGCCACAACAGGTTCCTTTTTAAGCACCGTGGTAGCCAAACAGGCATTGGCAATGTCAGGAAAGATGATCAGCGCACTGGCCTTAAAAGGGTGTTCATGCACGGTATTATAAGTTACCTCCGAAAGGAAGGCCAGCGTACCTTCCGAGCCGATCATCAGATGGTTGATGATATCGAAAGGATCAGTAAAGTCCACCAGCGCATTGAGGCTGTACCCTGTGGTATTCTTCATTTTGTATTTGCGTCTGATTCTTTCTGCCAGGGGTGTATCGGCCTTGATTCTTTCCTGCAGATCTGTGAGGCGGGAAATGATCCGGGGGAATTTTTCTGCAAAAGCCTGCCGGCTTTGGGCCGAGCTGGTGTCCAGCGCAGTGCCGTCGGCCATAATAAGGCGCAGGCTGTCCAGGGTGTTGTAGGAGTTTTCGGCGGTGCCGCAACACATTCCACTGGCATTGTTGGCGGCAATGCCGCCAATCATGGCCGCATTGATAGAAGCCGGATCGGGGCCTATCTTTCGTTTCCAGGGTGCCAGTATGATGTTGGCCCTGCTGCCGATGATGCCGGGTTGCAGTCTAATCCTTTTCCCTTCATCCAGCACCTGGTGGTTCTTCCAGTTATCAGCAGCTACGATCAGTACCGAATCGCTGATGGCCTGCCCCGATAGGCTTGTCCCGGCAGCACGAAAAGTTACGGGAATCTTTAATTCATAGGTGTTTTGCAGAATGAAGCAAATCTCAGCTTCGCTGTGGGCGATCACCACCAGCCTGGGGATCAGGCGGTAAAAGCTGGCATCGGTGCCCCAGGCTAATGTTTTCATAGGATCGGAAAACAGCCTTGCCGGTGGGATCTTCTCCAGCAGCCTTTGGTGCAGCAGTTTGTAATTTCCGGTGAGCATAATGTGTTTTTCTGGATTGTGAAAATGAGGATGATGGCCAAAAGTAAGCAAAAAAACGGATGTGTAAAGGACATATTGTGCTTAGTTTTGTCGCAGGTGAACCCCACAACCCTTTCCTGCGTATAAATAATCAGGACTTGCTTTTGCCAGACAATAAACACAAGGAGAGGAGTTGATAATATAAGCGTATAGTGTTTTTCAGCAGGCCCTGTAAATTGGTGAATATTCACATGGAAAAACAGCAGAAAAAAAGAAGATCTATGAGCAGAAAGCAACAACTGCTTTCTAAAATCAGGCAGGGAATCAATTTCCTGGAAAGGGATGTTTGGAAAATCCCCCTCAAGGATTTACCCCCGCATAAGTCGTTTATAATAAAACAACTGCGCGTTTTTATCCTTGCCTTTCGTGGATTCACGGAGGATGAGTTGCATGTAAGAGCATCAGCCCTTACTTATTATACCTTGCTTGCCATAGTGCCGGTGGTAGCCATGGGATTTGGTATTGCCAAGGGTTTTGGCCTTGAGTCTTTCCTGGAAACCCAATTGCGTGAAGTGTTTGTGGGGCGTGAGGAGGTCTTTACCTGGATCATGGATTTTGCCTATTCCATGCTGGAAACCACCCAGGGAGGCATAGTAGCCGGGGTGGGGTTGTTGATCCTGTTGTATACGATAATTATTGTAATGATCTATGTGGAAGAGTCGTTCAACGGCATCTGGCAGATCAAACAATCCAGGCCCTGGTCGCGCAAAATGAGTGATTATTTTGCTATGATCTTTGTAGCTCCGCTTTTCCTGATCCTTTCCAGCACGGCCACGGTATTTTTCACCACTACGGTAACGGATATTTCCGGCGATCTCGTTTTTTTTCAGTTTCTCAGTCCTGCTTTAACATTCCTGGTTAGCCTGACCCCTTTGGTGCTCATTTGGGTTGTTTTCACCCTTCTTTATATGGTAATGCCCAACACCAATGTAAAATTTGGATCAGCACTGTTAGGGGCAATGATTGCCGGAACCATTTTTATCCTTACCCAGTGGGGGTACATTTACTTCCAGGTAGGGGTGTCGCGCTACAATGCCATTTATGGTAGTTTTGCCGCATTGCCCCTGTTGTTGCTATGGATCAGGGTGAGCTGGCTGATTGTACTCTTTGGTGCAGAGATCTCTTATGCCAACCAG
Source organism: uncultured Bacteroidales bacterium (assembly GCA_964453995.1). Taxonomy (GTDB): domain Bacteria; phylum Bacteroidota; class Bacteroidia; order Bacteroidales; family UBA7960; genus SKVR01. The sequence goes on from CAYVQC010000022.1 coordinate 51,506, forward strand.
AATGTGGAACATTATGAGTTTGAGCACGAGGTAAAAAATATCAGCCCCTTCAATAAAAAGATCCTTTCCCTGTACATCTACAACCTTTTGGCCAAGAGGTTTGCCAGGGGTGAACCGGCACTTACGCCGCCCCAGATCTGTCTTGAGCTCGAAATGCCCATAAAAATTGTAAGGGAGGTGCTTGATGATCTGCTGGAGGTGAAACTGGTGAGTGAAACCAGTTCAGATCACCATAAGGAAGCTGCATACCAACCCGCATCAGATATCAATAAAGTAACCATCAGAGGGATACTGGAACGGCTTGACCACAGGGGTATGGATGTGATCATTGCCCGCGATACACCAGAGCTTGATGAACTGAAGCATACGTTAAAGAGTTTCAGTTCCACCCTCTCGGGATTGCCCGAAAACCGCCTTGTAAAAGATATTTAGGGGAAATGCAGGGAACGGAGAAGGTTATAGCAATGAGCCACTATCCTCTTCCCCGTCAGTTTTGTTTTCTTCCTCAATGGCCTCCCATGCCTTGGCTGCGGCAGCCTGTTCTGCCTTCTTGATGGAATAGTCGGTACCATTGGAAACTATTTTCTTGTCGATGAGAAGGTTTACCGTATAGGTTTTCATCTTTTTACCGGTTTCTGTTTCCTCTGCCAATTCAAATTCAATTTCTCTCTTTTCCTTCTGGGCCCATTCAATGAGCCTGCTTTTAAAGTTTACTTCCCTGGCAACAATGTTGTCCAGGTCCAGGTGATTCTGGATGATCTTATAAACGATGACCTTATAGGTAAAACGGTAGCCTTTGTCCAGGTACAATGCGCCAATAAACGCTTCAAAAGCATCTCCGAGGATGGATGTACCCACAGTTTGATTTTCCCGGCTGGTTTGTACAAGCTTGTCGATGCCAAGCTTCCGGGAGAGGGAGTTAAGGCTTTGGCGGCTCACGATGCGCGAGCGGATCTCGGTAAGGAAACCTTCGTCTTTGTAGGGGAATTTTTTAAAAAGAAAGTCGGCTACACAAGAACCAAGCACAGCATCGCCAAGATATTCCAATCTTTCGTTGCTGTGCCTGAATCCATTGCTTTCCGGTTGTGCTATAGACTTATGGCGGAAAGCGAGTTTGTAAAGTGAGATATTCCGGGGTTTGAACCCGAAAATATTTTTAATAGCTGGTGAGAGTTGATCTGCACCACTTTTATTTCTGTTGAATAAAGAGCTGAATGAGAACAAAATATTCAGAAGTTATTCTGTATATTTTTTGAATGCAATGCAGGCATTGTGACCTCCAAATCCAAATGTGTTGCTAAGGGCAATGTTAACTGTCCTCTTTTTTGCATTATGGAAAGTAAAGTCCAGTTGAGGGATTTCCGGATCGTCGGTAAAATGGTTGATCGTTGGGGGAACAATATCATTTTTAACGGCCAGAACAGTAGCAATGGCTTCTGCAGCACCAGCTGCACCCAAAAGGTGGCCGGTCATGGATTTGGTGGAATTGATGCTGATTTTGAAAGCATGATCACCGAAAAGTTCTACAATAGCCTTGGGTTCTGCAATGTCGCCCAGGGGAGTAGATGTACCGTGTGTATTGATGTGGTCTACTTCGTGGGGAGAGATGCCGGCATCTTCGAGGGTATACTTCATCACATTTTTTGCGCCCAGCCCACCCGGGTCGGGAGCGGTCATATGATGGGCATCGGCCGAAAGGCCGCCACCAATTACTTCAGCATAGATTTTTGCTCCTCTTTTCAGGGCATGTTCAAGCTCCTCAAAAACAAGGGCGCCTCCGCCTTCTCCCAGTACAAAACCGTCGCGGTCTTTATCGAAAGGACGCGATGCGGTTGCGGGATCATCATTTCTTTGAGAAATAGCCGTGAGTGCATTGAAACCTCCTATCCCTGCTTCGTTTACCGCAGCTTCACTACCTCCGCTGATGAAAATATCGGCTTTGCCCAGGCGGATATAGTTGAGGGAATCAACCAATGCATTGGCAGCAGAAGCACATGCAGAAGTGGTGGTAAAGTTGGGCCCGCGGAAACCATATTTTATGGAAATATGGCCTGCAGCAATGTCAGCAATCATTTTGGGAATGAAAAATGGACTGAACCGGGGTGTTCCATCACCCTTGGCATAGTCCACTACTTCTTTTAAAAAAGTATCCAGCCCGCCAATACCACTGCCCCAGATTACTCCCACCCTGTCAGGATCGTACCTGAAGGTGTCCATTCCTGCATCCTTAATGGCTTCCTGCGCTACTACCATGGCGTATTGAGCAAAGAGATCATATTTCCTTGCTTCTTTTCGGTCGAAGTAGTTAGAGGCATCATAGCCTTTTACTTCGCAGGCAAACTGAGTCTTGAATTTCGAACAATCAAAACGGGTGATAGGGCCTGCACCACTTACACCATTAAGCAAACCGTTCCAGAATTCCGGAACGGTACTGCCTATGGGTGTAAGAGCGCCTAGTCCTGTTACGACGACTCTTCTGAGTTTCATTTAAAACTGCTTAGGTTCTACTTATTGTTGTTTTCAATGTAAGCAATCGCATCACCTACAGTACTGATCTTCTCAGCCTGGTCATCAGGAATGGCAATGTTAAATTCCTTCTCAAACTCCATGATAAGCTCTACTGTATCAAGAGAATCTGCACCCAAATCGTTAGTAAAACTTGCTTCGGGGGTTACTTCTTTCTCGTCTACGCCAAGCTTATCAACAATGATAGCTTTAACTCTTGTTGAAATGTCAGACATATTTTCTCCTTTTTTTGTTAAACAGACTGCAAAGAAAAAAACAAAAATCCGTATAACCAACTTTTTTTTGCGTAAAATTTGCTAATGCTCTCTAATACACTGATTTGCTACTCCTTGCAGCCACATACAGCTTTAGTTTTGAGCATGTGGCGGCACTGAGAAAAAGGTTGTAAAGTGCAGAAAAACAATGTGTAATCTTTCCATCAAACGTTTGATTATAACGGGGTCTTTTAAGGTCCATTTCATGTTTTTTGTCAAAAACACTCATTTTCCATCCTCTCACAACATGATCCTGCTCAGGAAACAAAAACTGAAGTCCTGATCTATGGTACTGGTTTTTTCCATAATTTTGAACTTTTGGAGGTCACCAGGCGCCCAACCTGTTGAAGGATGCCACCCCACAGCAGGGCGGAGCAACTGCTGCACGCAGCATTACCGGCTCCCGGGTGCCATCATCCCTGGAAGACAAGGGATGCTGGCAGGCAACCCAGGTGTCCCCTAAGGTATAGTTACTAAGAAAAGGCAATAGACCCGTTTATGAAATTCATTGGTAAATTTTTCAGAGATTATGCCCCATATTCCTTCCTGGTTTTCTTATCCTATGGTGTTCTTTTTATCATGCGGGTGTGGGAAGGTTTTTATGCACAGGAGCCTGGTTCTGCCACTCACATCCTTAACGGCTTTGTCGGTGATCTACTGGTGATGAATGTTGTTTTGCTGATACTGTATTTTCCCTGGAAGATCATCGCCTGGTACAACTCAGGGATAGCCGATGTTGTGGTGATGGTACTGGTGGCAGGTTTTTTCATGCTTCTTGCACCGGTGCAGGCATGGTACCTGCAAAATGATGAGCTTGCCAATGTGGCTTATTTCAACTGTTCCCTGCCAGCGGCATGGATACATGCAGTAACTGATATACATGTGCTTTCCCTTGTTTTTCCTTTCGTAGTTATTTTGGTTTGGGTGCTTGTATTGTATAACCGGGTCAGGAAATCTGCCGTTTCATTTCCGCCATGGCTGGGCAAGACCTTGCTGGTAATCCATATTGTATCTCTTCCCCTGGTGGTTGAGCTGGGTCTGAATACCGGCTTTTTAAACCTGAACCATTACAGGGTCAATAAGCCCTTTTATTTTGTCCATTCTGCTTTCGGTTGTTATGCCCAGAGCCGTGCTTCGCAGGAGCCCCCTCTTACGGGAACAGCGCTTTACCAAACTCAATGGGCGGAGGCTGAATTTCCCCTGGCAGAAGACTTCCCGCTCATGCGCACATACCAACCGGCATCCTGCCTCATACCCGTAAACGATTCTTTACCCATTGCTGCGGAAGGAACGTTGCCCAATATTACCGTTATTGTTGTAGAGGGGCTTGCCGCTGGTTTCCTTGAGCCCATTCATGGCGTCAGCTTTATGCCGTTTCTGCAACAGCTGAAAGGGGAAAGCCTGGATTTTGAAAATTTTATGGCCAGCTCCCGCCAAAGACAGAATGCCCTGCCTTCCATCGCCGGTGGCCTGCCCTATGGGTCCGATGGCTTTACTCAACTTACCCTGCTACCCTATCATTTTTCGCTTTTTAATGTGCTGGCACACAATGGGTATCACACGGGCTACTATACAGGACAGTGGACCTGGGAAATGGCAGTGGATAAATTTCTGGAGTTTAATAATGTGGATGTGGTGGTGGATGCCGGTGATTTTCCGGCAGGCTACAACAGGGTGCTGGTGGGCGAGGATAATTATTTCTGGGGATACAACGATGCCGATCTTTTTCAGTTGTATGGCCGTAAATTGAAACAACCTGCTGAAGCACCACAGTTTACCGTGTTGCAAACCGGGAGCATGCGTCCTCCCTTTGCCCTGGAAAATCCCCCATTGTACACCCAAAGGTTTGAAAATCTGCTGCAACAGGTAGAACAGGAAGATCAAAAGACATGGCTCAGGGAAAACCAACAGCAACTTACCGCCATGATGTTTACCGATGATGTATTGAAGGACTTTTTTGCATCCACAGATCATCAGCAGGGCGAAAACAATACCATTTATATTATTACGGGCAATGCTCCCATGGCTGGTCTTGCCCCGGAAAATCCCCTGGGGGCCTACCATGTGCCCCTGTTGATCCATTCTTCCCTGGTGGAACAACCCGGTATCATCTCCCAGCCTGCCAGCCATCACGACCTGTATGGGTCTGTGGTGGGGATGCTTGCTGCATACGATGGTTTTCTGCCGCCACCTTTTACCACTTCCCTGGGCAATACGCTTTGCCCGGATCAGCACTCCCCGGCCACGGCCATCCCTTTCATGGGTAGGGATGGAGCGGTGTCGGAGATCCTTTACAATGGTTTTTTCCTTGATGCTGAAAAGCAGTTGTATAAAGTGGATGAGGGCACCACCCCAATGCCCCGGTCTGATGAGAAAACCCGGGACCAGCTGCAGGCTATGCTGGACGCCTTCAGCAGTGTAAACGACAGGGCCGTGACGCACCTGATGCCCGATTCTGTCTTCTTTGACTATTTCGGGTTTGATGTGCTTACCGATACGGCCTTCGCCGGCACAAGGATCAGGGATGAATACCGGGATATCATCCGGGATCTGCCGGTAGATGGCAACAGCCATTATATTGATGTGCGCCTGAGCCACCCCCAGGTTGCCCTGGAAGAGGTGTTCATCGTTTTTGAGCTGCGCAACGAAGCCGACAGTGTGCTGCAATGGCAGAATTTCGGAATCCCCCTGGAACGAGACGATTTCAGGGTTAGGATCGTTTTGGAAGATCACCTTAAAGGCACAGAACCGGGATATGTCAATCTTTTCCTGTGGAATGAATCATCTATCCCTTACAGTTTCGACAGAATACGAACCACCCTTTACCGCAAAACCCGGTAATCCATGAAAAAAGTAAAGCTGGCAATATTTGCATCCGGCAGCGGCACCAATGCCGAAAATATGATCCGTTATTTCAGCAACCATCCCCGGGTGAAGGTTTCGCTCATTGTAAGCAACAATCCCGCAGCTTATGTGCTTGAGCGGGCCCGCCGGCACAATATCCCCTCTGTGGTGATGGACAGGGACTTTCGCCGGTCGGAAGAAAAGGTAATGGAACTGTTGACCTCTTATGGCATAGATTTTATCGTCCTTGCAGGCTATATGCTGTTGCTGCCGGCATGGCTCATACAACATTACCCCAGGCGCATTGTCAATATCCATCCTGCCTTGCTCCCCGCCTATGGCGGCAAGGGCATGTATGGGGAGCATGTGCACCATGCCGTGATCGACGCGGGTGAGCCTCGCTCGGGCATCACCATTCATTTTGTAAATGAACAGTATGACGAAGGTGATATCATCTTCCAGGCCCAGTGCCCGGTAATGCCGGAAGATACTCCAGATAGCCTGGCAAAGAAAGTGCATGAGCTGGAATATGAGCATTATCCCAGGGTAGTGGAGGAAATAATTGAAGGGTTGGCATAAAAAAAAGTGGTCAGATGACATTACGTTCATCCAACCACTTCTTTTACCAGGCTTGCCTCAGTCCCTGTAGTTCAGGTCTTTGGCTTCCTGCTTGTTTTTCCCTTGCTTTAATTACTGTAGTTTCTCCAACGCTTCTTCTACCGACCTGAGCAATGGCTCAGTCGAGATGGGCCCACCAACGGCATTGCGCATCCATTCCTGGGGGACAAGCTTTCCCACGGTAAACATACGATCGGTTTCGGCAGCAAGGTTTTCCCCTTTTATGTGCTGCTCTATCTGGAACTCGATCAAACGGCCCAGCGGATAGGCTGACAAATACAAAGGATAGCTGATCATATGGGAGTATATGGCCAGGATTGGTTCATCTTCGGTGCCAAAAACAGGTGCATAGTATTTATTCCATACCTCTTTAGCGATGCGGATGGTTTCTTCCCTGAGTTGCTCTGCTGTAGCATCGGGGTTGTCGTACAGCCATTTCCACACTGCCATATCTACCAGCGATACGCCCATGATCTCGTAGCTGCCCCAGAATTTGTCCAGGGTGTTAAGGTATTCTACATTGGGTTCGTTGGTGTTGATGTCCAGCAACTGCAGGTCGCGTGTCTGGTAAATAAATGCCAGTGCTTCGGTAAAGGCGGTGTTGGGCACGCCGCTGAGCATGTAGTGGTCTACATCGTAAAGGGTGATGGTCTGTTCTACATTGTGGCCAAATTCATGGATGGCAATGTTGTAGCCTTTGTAGTCCATGCCGTCTTCCCCGATGCGGGTGCGCAGGCGCGACTTTTGCGAGCGCATCTGTGCCGGCCAGGCATGACCTGCTCCGCGTGATCCTTCCACGGTTACTTTATCGGCAATGTATGTTGCACGATCCTTGCTGTAGCCCAGCTTCACCAGTATTTTGGGCAGATCCCGCTCCATGGCTTCCGCATCAGGATAGAGCCGGCGGGTGAGGGCATCGAGGTATTCCTGGGAAATGGAGCTGCGGGCCTTAAAGCCATCGTACCAAATATCGAAGGGTCTGAGTTCGCGGCCCAGCCTGTTGCTGATCAGCGCGCCCACCTCTTTGGCCAGGGGTGAGCTCACCAGCCCGGTAAAGAGTTCTTCCACTTCCTGCATCGACATTTCAAGACCTTCATCAAAGGCGCGCCGGATGTAGGTGGGGTAGTTGGGATTGTAGGGGTCTGAAGCTTTCAGTGCCTGGAAGTTGTTTATCAGTTGCTGGTAGCGGGTGTCGGGTTCACGCTCGGTGCTTTGCAATTCGCCATTTTGCATAACAGTATTTTCAAAAGGATTCCACTGGACTTCGGAATTGTTGATCACCGTTTGAGGGATATCCTGGTGGATGATACGCTGCATCACCTGGTAGATCATCTCCTGTTTTGGTAGGCCATTGTCGGCGCCATAGTTGGATTTGATCTCATCGCGCAGCCCCCAGTGGGTGATCAGGCTCATCCCATCGGGGAAGAGCTGTTCTCCTTCGTCATTGCGCAGCTGGTCCATCGGGATGTAGTATCCTGAAATATAGCTGTCACTTTCTGTGGATATTTTGGATATCTGCTGGCCTACCGACGCGGGTACGCGCGAGATGAACACGTCTCCCATGCGGGCGTAGGCCCACTCACGACGGGTCCAGGAGTCGGCCATGCCGGCTTTTTCTTCCAGCGACCAGAAGGGGAAGTTCAGGATGGTGATGAAAGCGATCTTGTTTTTGAAGAAATCATCGTAAAAATGGGCCATGGGGGAATAACCGGCAAAGATAAGGTCAACGGGTTGCAGGGGACCCCAGTCCAGGTGGAGGGGTTTGTTGAGCTCAACGTTGATCTGGTTGTTGTGGCCCCAAATGGCTTCAAAACTCCGGGAAAGCCCTTCAAAGAGTTTTTCGCGTTCTGCAGGGTCGTTTACAAAATGGGTAAGGCAGAACTGGCGGAATGCTTCCTGGTCACCGTCCTGTTCCGTCCACAGGGCAGCAGCCTGTTCCACCCCTTTCTGGATGTAGGCCTGGCGTGCATTGCCGTGTTCGGTAATCAGCGAATCGATGGTCTGGCTGATGGTTTGCTCAGTAATCTCACCGTCGTGGGAAGTGTTTTTCTGCTGCTGTGCATCATCGCCGCAGGCGGCAAGTGTAAGTATGACTGCCATAAAAAGAATGTTTTTGATGATCGACATGGGCTTGGTTTTTAAAGGTTTCGAATATGTTTTTGTGGCGTGATAAAAAATCGCCGGTGAAGCAAAAATACAATTTTTGGGAATAGAACGACAGGATGGTTGTGTCTTTCCTCACCCCTTTAAGCTTTCCCTAAGGGAAGGACGAAGGAGCCGGGGCAGTGCGGGGACATTTCGTGGTCAAGAGTGCAAATAAATGCTGTCTCATCAACGCACCAAACCGCCAAACCAGCACTGCCTGCAGCCCCCCTGCCTGTAGGGGGGCGCCCAAAGGGCGGGGGTCACATCGGCTGAAAATCCGGGGTATTTCTACCCGGAAGTTTCCAGTTCCTTTGGAAGTTGGAAGTTCCTTGCTCCGTTTTCCGTCTTTAGATTGTAGATTGCGCCCATCGGCCTTGCGAAAATCCCGTAGCAAAACAAGTGAACGGAACGTCCG